>JAQTNA010000087.1 GCA_028714035.1 Rhodocyclaceae bacterium | reverse complement strand
TCGTCGAGCTGTACGCCTACTCGAACGTCAGGACAGAAGACGACTTCACCCAGAAGTTCAAGGGGCTCTTTGAGCACTGGCGAAACATTCGCGGTGTGGAAGATGACGAAGTGGCGCGGATGATCCGCGAGGACAAGATCGACATCCTGGTTGACGGCTGCAGCCACATGCGCGATGACCGTCTGGGCGTGTTTACGCTGAAACCTGCGCCGATCCAGGCCACCTGGCTGGGAGCCGCGTGGACGACCGGCCTGAAGATGATCGACTACGCACTGATCGACCCCTACATGGCCCCCGAAGGAACCTTGACCAGAGAAACCATCGTGCGGCTGCCGCATTGCTTCGTGGCCTTCCGCCCCCCGGAAGAAACGGCGGAGGTTGCCCCGCCCCCGTGCCTGAAGAACGGCTATATCACCTTTGGCTACTCGGGGCGCACCGAACGGCTGAACCACCACACCTTCCGGGTATGGGGAGAAATTCTCAGGCAAAACCCCACGGCGCGACTGATCCTCGACTTTCGGGCATTTGCCGACCCGCCCACCCAGGAGCATTACCGGCAGTTCATGACCCGGCACGGAATGGATCCCAGCCGCGTCCTCATGCGCAAGAGCGAGAACATCTTTGCGGGACTGAATGACATAGACATCCTGCTGGACAGCTTTCCGCACAGCGGTGGCACCATGCTATTCGATGCGCTGTGGATGGGCGTACCGATATTGACGCTGTCCAGCCGGCCACCGGTAGGACGGATAGGCACCAGCCTGATGATCAACCTGGGATTGCCGGAATGGGTGGCGGAAAGCCAGGAGGAATACATCGGCAAGGCATCGGTGCTGGCGCAAGACACCCTGGCGCTGGCGCAACTGCGCGCGGGGATGCGCGAACGGATGCAGAACTCACCGATAATGGATGGGGCCGGGTTTGCCCGCGGGATGGAGGCAGCCTACCGGGAAATGTATGAGAAGTGGGCGAGAGGATGAGATGGGAATGGACCAGGGGACAAATGCGGGCATGAGTGAGACTCTGGCGGTAGATCAATCTCTCCGGCAAGCGGTCGCACACCATCAGGCAGGCCAACTACAGGAGGCTGGAGAACTTTACCGCGCCATCCTGCAAACCGATCCGGGTCACCCGGAGGCGAACCACCGCATGGGGATGCTGGCGGTGCAGATGGAGCAGCCGGAAGCGGGGCTGTCCTATCTGATGGCGGCACTGGATGCCGATCCGGCGCGCGGGCAATACTGGTTGAGCTACATCGACGCGCTGTTCCAGGCCGGCCAGTTGGAGGCGGCAAGGGAAGTGCTGGAGCTTGCCCGGCGGCAGGGACTGGAAGGGGATGCGGTAGATGCGTTGGCGGCACGCATGGAAGGTGGTGCGCAGGCAGCAGTGCAAGTCAAGGCCGAATCTCAGCATGTCCCCGAGGGAACGCAGCCCGCCAGGCCGGATGAATCGGCCGGAAAATCTGCCACGCACCAGGCAAATCGACCCAGCCAACCCAGTCCTCAGGAGATCGATACGCTGGTGTCGCTGTTCACTGCGGGGCGCTATGCGGAAGCGGCAAGCCTCGCACAGAATATGACGTTGCGTTTTCCGCTGCACGAATTTGGCTGGAAGATGCTGGGTGTGGTGTTCAAACAAATGAGGCGGAGCGCTGAGGCGCTGGCGCCCATGCAAAAAGCGGTAGCCATGTCGCCGGGCGATGCTCAGGCGCATTGCAATCTGGGAGTCATCCTTCAGGATATGGGGAGGATGAACGAGGCTGAAGCCAGCTATCGAAGGGCGTTGCAGGTCAAGCCGGATTTTGCCGAGGCACATTACAATTTGAGTAATACTCTCAAGGAACTGGGTCGCCTAATCGAGGCCGAAGCAAGTTGTCGGCGGGCGCTGCAGATCAAGCCGGATTACGCTGACGCGCATTACATTTTAGGTAACATCCTTCATGATCAGGATCAGTTGGATGAGGCCGAAGTGAGTCTTCGACGGGCGTTGGAAATCAACCCGCATTTCGCCGAGGCGCACGGCAACTTGGGCGTCATTCTGCAAGCGCAGAACCGGTTAGATGAAGCCGAGGCCAGCTACCGGCGGGCGCTACAGATCAAGCCGGATTTGGCTACGGCACACTACAATCTGAGTGCCACTCTCAAGGATCTTGGCCGGTTCGCCGAAGCCGAAGCCGGTTGTCGACGGGTGCTGGCGATCATCCCGGAATATGCACCTGCCCACCAAAATCTGGCCGCCATATTGGCATATCTCTCGGACTATGACCAAGTGGTTGCGGAGAGTGATGCTGCCTTGCATCTCAATCCAGATGATGCCGTTGGTTGGGAGCAGCGCCTATACGCATTCTCCTACCACCCCGACCTCACTGCCGAGGAGATTTATGGGGAATTTGTTCGCTGGGGCGATCGTTTTCCCGAACCGGCGACGGACTTCAGCGCCCGCGACCGCACGCCGGGACGACGCCTGCGGATAGGTTACGTCTCACCGGATTTCCGCCGCCATACCTCGCGCTTCTTTTTCTGGCCGCTGTTTGCCAACCACGACCATGCTGTCGTCGAGCTGTACGCCTACTCGAACGTCAGGACAGAAGACGACTTCACCCAGAAGTTCAAGGGGCTCTTTGAGCACTGGCGAAACATTCGCGGTGTGGAAGATGACGAAGTGGCGC
>JAQTNA010000086.1 GCA_028714035.1 Rhodocyclaceae bacterium | reverse complement strand
GTGTCAGCGACCGGCATATAGGATCCATTCCAGGATCGGCGTATAGGAGCCAGAGCCGGATCGGCGTTATGGAGCCAGTCTGTGATCGGCGTATAGGCGCCACTTGCGGATCGGCGTAATGGCGCCAGCGGCGACGGAGAAGTAAGCAACGGGCATTTCGGATTTTTCAGTGTTTCATCGGTACCCTCGGCGGCTTTTTTGCCGGAGGTTCGATGAGCAGGAGGAAGATCGAAATGCACCACTACCGACAGGCCCTGATGCGGATGCGTCAGGGGGATTCCGACCGCGACATCGGCAAGAGCGGTCTCATGGGGCGGCGCACGGCGGCATCGCTGCGTGCCTTGGCGAACGAGCAGGGTTGGCTGGCGACGGGCGGCACACTGCCCGAGGACACGCTGATCGCTCGCGCGTTGGCTGCCCCGAAGCGGGCGGCCACGACCGTTTCCAGCCTGGAACCACAACGGCAACAGATTGCCGCCTGGTTCGCCCAGGGCGTGTCCGGCGTGGTCATCCACACCGCCCTGAAGCGCGAACACGGCTACACCGGCAGCTATTCGGCGGTGCGCCGGATGCTGGCCTCGCTGAAACGGGACACGCCCCCGGAAGCCACCGTCCGCCTGAGCTTCGCGCCGGGCGAAGCGGCCCAGGTGGACTTCGGCGCCGGCCCCATGCTGGCCGATGCTGCCGGCACCATGCGCCGCACCTGGGCCTTCGTCATGACGCTCTGCTTCTCCCGGCACCAGTACGTCGAGTTTGTCTTCGACCAGACCGTGGCCACCTGGCTCGGCTGCCACCGGCGCGCCTTCGAGTGGTTCGTCGGCGTGCCGGCGCGCGTGATCATTGACAACGCTAAGTGCGCCATCACCAAGGCCTGCCAGAATGATCCCGAGGTGCAGCGCTCCTACGCCGACTGCGCGGAAGGCTATGGTTTCAAGATTGATGCCTGCCCACCACATGATCCGCAGAAGAAGGGCATCGTCGAGTCCGGCGTCAAATACGTGAAGGGCAATTTCCTGCCGCTGAGGACGTTCCGCGACCTGGTCGATCTCAACGGCCAGGCGCGGCGCTGGGTGATGGAAGAAGCCGGCGTCCGTCGCCACGGCACCACCGGCGAGGCGCCGCTGTCCCGCTTCCAGGTGGAGCGGGCCGTGCTCCTGCCCTTGCCGGGCGTGGCGCCGGACCTGGGCGTCTGGTCCCAGGCAACCGTACATCGGGATTGCCATATCCAGTTCGATCGGTCCTACTACTCCGTGCCATACACCTTGGTGGGGCAGCGCCTGTGGTTCAAGGCCAGTGATGGCATGGTGACCATCTACCACGAGTTCCTTCCCGTGGCCGCACACGGCCGGGCCCGCCGGCCCGGCGAGCGGCGCACCGTGCGCGACCATCTACCGCCCAACGCCCAGGCCTTCTTCGCTCACGACCGGGACTGGTGCCAGACCCAGGCAGCGCGGATCGGCCCGGCCTGCCTGACGCTGATCGAGCGCCTGCTTGAGGATCGCATCGTTGAACGGCTACGCGCCGCCCAGAACGTGCTGCGTCTGGCCAAGTCCTATCCCGCCGCTCGTCTGGAAGCGGCCTGCGCCCGTGCGCTGGCCCATGACTCGCCTTTCTACCGCACGGTGAAGACCATCCTGGCCGGCGGCCACGATCTACAGGAAGTCTCCTCGGTGCCCGCCACCAGTCGGCCCCATTCGGGCCGCTTCGCCCGCGATGCCGCCAGCCTCTTTGCGGCCCCAGCTACCGTGCAATGAGCGCCGCTTTGGCTTCCATGGCTGATGCCGGTAAAGCGCCGACATCAGCCATGGACCAGCGTACTACCCAAATCCGGGCGTCAAGGTTTCGCTGCGCCGGGCTTTGCCCGACCTTGACCCCCAGATTTGGGCCTTTCCGTCGCGGTCAGCCGACCGCCTTTTACCTGAAGGAGTTGTTGATGAATCCCGTTCCTGAACTCGCCCCCAACCTGAAACAGCTACGCCTGTCCGGCATCCTCGATTCGCTGGAAGCCCGCAACCGGCAGGCCATCGAGGGCAAACTCGCCTATACGGAGTTCCTGTCCCTGTTGATCCACGATGAGGTCGCCCGCCGTGAGCAGAAGAAATTCGAGCTACGACTACGCCGGGCCGCCTTCCGCGCCGGCAAGTCCCTGGAGGGCTTCGATTTCGCGCGATTGCCCAATCTGAATCGGGCGCTTATCCACGATCTGGCCACCGGCCGTTATCTCGCCGAGAAGGCCCCGGTCCTGATCGTCGGCCCCTGCGGCACCGGCAAGAGCCATCTCGCCCAGGCGCTCGGCCACTGTGCCGTGCGTCAGGGCGTGGACGTGCTGTTCACCACCCAGGCCCAACTCTCGGCCAGCCTCACCGCCGCCCGCGCTGTCGGCACCTTCGAGCGCAAGCTTCAGACCCTGGCCCGCGTACCGCTTCTGGTCATTGACGACTTCGGACTCAAACCCATGCGCACACCCATTGATGAGGACTTCCACGACCTCATCGCCGAACGCTACGAGCAGGCCGCTACCATCGTCACCAGCAACCTCGACTTCACCGAATGGGATCAGGCCTTCCCCGGCAACCGCCTGCTGGCCGCCGCCACCCTCGATCGCCTGCGCCACAACGCCTACTGCCTGACCCTCGACGGCGTTTCCTACCGCTCGCCGAAACAGGCCCCAACAGCCCCGAAATCCGTCCCCGAAAAACAGCTAAAATCCACCAATTCTTGACCCCCGATTTCGCCCGTTTTTACCTCCACAAACTGGCTCCATTACGCCGATCATCGCTGGCTCCATAATGCCGGTCAATGACA
>JAQTNA010000085.1 GCA_028714035.1 Rhodocyclaceae bacterium | reverse complement strand
TTCACCATGTTGAAGGCAAACACGGTCATGGCGAAGAAGGGGATGGGCTCCAGGGCGGAGAAGATGGAACCCCACCATTGCCAGTATTCCGGCGTGCCGATCCAGAAGTAGTGGTGGCCCGTGCCGATGATGCCGGTGATGAGGGTCAAGGTGATGATGACATACAGCCACTTCTCGATCACTTCCCGGTCTACACCCGTCACCTTGATCAGCACGAAGGCCAGCAGCGCGCCCAGGATCAGTTCCCACACGCCTTCCACCCAGAGGTGCACCGTCCACCACCAGAAGTACTTGTCCACCACCAGATTGCTGGAGTTGAAGAAGGAGAACAGGAAGAAGATGGCCAGGCCCCACAGGCCCATGAGCAGGACCAGGGAGATGGAGGTCTTCCGGCCCTTCAGCACCGTCATGGAGATGTTGAACAGGAAGGCCAGGGCCACCACCACGATGCCGGCCTTGGTCGGCAGGGGTTGCTCAAGGAACTCCCGGCCCATGGTTTCCAGGATGTCGTTGCCGGTCATGGCCGCCAGGGTAGCGTAAGGCACCAGGAGGTAGCCGACGATGGTCGCCGCACCGGCCACCAGGAAGATCCAGAACATGAGCAGCGCCAGCTTTGGACTGTGCAACTCCGTTTCCGATTCCTCCGGAACCATGTAATAGGCGGCGCCCATGAAGCCGAACAGCAGCCAGACGATGAGCAGGTTGGTGTGCACCATGCGTGCCACGTTGAAGGGAATGGCCGGGAACAGGAAGTCCCCCACCACGTACTGTAGGCCCATGATGAGGCCGAACAGGATCTGGCCCGTGAAGAGGCCAATTGCGGCGATGAAATATGGCTTCGCCACCGCTTGGGATGAGTATTGCATTCTCTTATCTCCTTGAATTTCCAGTTTGCTCAATGTGTGCAGTGAGGCCTGAAACGCCTGAATACCGGGCGCCTCGCCGATCACGTTTCACGCATCAGCCCTGGATATTCGGCGGCCAGTTGTTGGTGTTGATCTCGGAGGCGTACTTGAAGAAGGCCACCAGATCGTCCAGATCCTTGTCGGAGAACTGGAAGTGAGGCATCTGGCGCCGACCCGGCGTGCCGGTGGGCTGAGCCTGGATCCAGGCCTTGATGAACTCGGGGCCGCGGCGCTTGTACACATTGCCCAGCTCCGGCGCGAAGTAGGCGCCCTCGCCCAGCAGGGTATGGCAACCGATGCAATCGTTGACCTCCCAGAGATGCTTGCCGTGGGCTACCGCGGGGGTGATGGCACCCCGGTTATCCCGCTTTGGCAACTCGGAATGTGTATCGAAAGTCAGCGCGAGAAACAGGAGGAAGAAGAAAGTCGTCCCCCCGTAGAAAATATTTCTCGCCATTGACTTGGTGAATGCTCCGCTCATATGGCTCCCCTTGTCGTATAAATGGTCGTGCTGCCCCATGCAGCGCGGTTGGCACTGTATCGGTGGGGGGCATGCCGGTTCCTTGACTCCAATCAATTGACGAAAAATGTCAAATATTCGGGGCGGCAAAAAAAAGAACCGCCGCGGCGGTTCTGAAGATTTCCGAAGGGGGATTCGGAAAGGGAGGGTCGGGGGGAATCAAAGGCGCTGCCTGCGGCCACGGCCACCGGCCACCGCCAGCATTCCCAGTCCTATCAGGGCGGCAGAGCCCGGCTCGGGAACGTGCCCGGTCGGCACGGAGGCATAAAGATCGGCGGTCGGTATGTCCTGCCAGGTGGTGCTGGCGCCTACCTGCCAGGCCAGATCCACGCCCGTGTTGCCGCCGTTTTCCCAGAACAGCAGGGAGACCGGGTAGAGGCCGGCCTGCGTGAAGGAAGCGGTGCCCGTGGAATAACCGTAAGGCCGGGGGGCGTCGTACTGGGTCACGGTGGCGCCACCTATGTTCAGGCGCATGCCGTCATCCGAGCCGACCCGGAAGTTCACGTCAATATTGCCGCCCGGCACGGTATCCATGCCCGTCGTGACGTTGATCCAGCCGGTGAACAGATAGACCGAGGTATCCAGGGTGTTGTTGTTGGCGCCGCTCAGGCCGCTGGCGTTGGTGCCCAGGAAACTGGCGAGGGTATTGGTGTCCGGCACGGACGTGCCCGTCACCGTATGGGTGTTCGTATAGTCCACCGTCGTGGCGAGGAAAGTGGCGCTTGAGTTGCCCTTGGTCACGTTATCCGCCGCGGCGTTGTTTGCCATGCTGGTGTTGGTGTTCCAGTAAGCCCCGTTAAGCCCCGTTCCGGTAATAGCCGGCGAGCCCGCCGCCAGGCTGGATTCCGAAATGGTGACGGCACTCGCCGGGCCGGCCATCAGGACTGCGGCGCAACAGGCCGCGGTAAACAGTGACTTATGCATTTCAGGGCTCTCCTCGAATGGAATGGGCGTGGGCACTCGCCTCACCACCTCATGGAGCCGATTCTAGGTATTCCCGGTTTTTCCTTCCGTGAAGTAGTTCATGGTTCATGCAAAACGACAGGGAATGGAGAGCGGGGAGTATGGCGCGGCTATAATCCGGCTTTCCCTTGCGGAGTTTTCCGATGCCCGAGTTGGACCTTTCGCGCTTGCGCATTGAGCGGTCGGCGGCCGGCGCGCCGCGGCCGAAGCGGCGTGCCCTCTGGATAGTCCTGGCGCTGGCCGGCCTCGCCCTGGCGGCGCTGCTTTCCGGCCGGCTCGCCGGCCCGTTGGAAGTGCAGACCGCCAGCGTATCCACCGCCTACCCGTATCAGGCCGTGACCCTGCTCAACGCCGCGGGATACGTGGTGGCCCAGCGTAAGGCCGCCGTCGCCTCCAAGGCCACGGGGCGCCTGGAATGGCTGGGCGTGGCGGAAGGCAGCGCCGTCAAGGCGGGGGAAATCATCGCGCGCCTGGAAAGCAAGGATGTGCGCGCCCAGGCGGACCAGGCCAATGCCAACGTGGCCGTGGCCCGGGCCGGTATTTTGCAGGCGGAAGCCGAACTGAAGGACGCCGACTCGGCCGCCCGGCGCGCCCGTGACCTGGTGGCGAAGAAGTTCCTCGCCCAGTCGGCCCTGGACCAGGCGGAAGCCCGGCTGGCCAAGTCCCGGGCGGCCCTCGCCAGTACCCGGGCCGCGCTTCAGGCGGCGCAGGCCGCGGCGCGCACGGCGGAAGTGGCCGCCGACCAGACCCTCATCCGGGCGCCCTTCGATGGCGTGGTACTGACCAAGGCGGCCAACGTGGGCGATACCGTGACGCCCTTCTCGGCGGCCATGGATACCCGCGGGGCCGTGGTGACCATGGCGGACATGGCTACCCTGGAAGTTGAGGCGGACGTGTCGGAATCCAACCTGGAGAAGGTGCGCCCCGGGCAGCCTTGCGAGATACAGCTGGATGCCCTGCCGGATCAGCGTTTCGCCGGCGAGGTGAGCCGCTTGGTGCCGACGGTGGACCGGAGCAAGGCCACGGTCATGGCCAAGGTGCGCTTTGTTCGCAAGGACGCCCGCATCCTGCCGGAGATGAGCGCCAAGGTGGCCTTCCTGTCCCGCCCGGTGGCGGCGGGCGAGGAGAAGCCTTCCCTCGCCCTGGACCCCGTGGCGGTCGCCGATCGCAACGGCGGCAAGGTCGTGTTCCTGATGATGGAGGGCCGGGCGAGGCAGATGCCGGTTCAGGTCGGTGCCAAACTGGGCGACCTGGTGGCCGTCTCCGGCGTCAAGGCCGGCGACAGGATCATCCTCAACCCGCCCCCGGGCCTGAAGGATGGCGACTCGGTGAAGCAGGTGCAAAAGTGAAAAAAGCATTCACCGCAGAGCAACCGTGTTTGGTGTCAAGCGATTTTGGGGTTCCATGGGGAGTTGTATTTGACCATGGCGTTCATGATGGTGAGGAGTTTGCGCATGCAGGCGACGATGACGACCTTGGGCGGTT
>JAQTNA010000084.1 GCA_028714035.1 Rhodocyclaceae bacterium | reverse complement strand
CCAACTTCGGCTAATCGGGCAAGGGCAGCGGCATCGGACCCGTTGCCGGGATACAGGGTTCAGGCAGCCGCCGCATGGGCGGCGATTCGGTTACTACAGACAAGGGAGTGACAATGAGCGCGAGTTCCTTCATCAAGGTTCCCCAGGGCGGCAGCAAGATCGTGGTTGGTCAGGCAGTTCCCGACAATCCCATCATCCCCTTCATCGAAGGCGACGGCATCGGCGTGGATATCACGCCGGTGATGATGAAGGTGGTGGATGCGGCGGTGGCCAAGGCCTACGGCGGCCAGAAGAAGATCCACTGGATGGAAGTCTATGCCGGCGAGAAGTCCGTGAACCTGTACGGCCCGGACGAATGGCTGCCCAAGGAAACCTTCGACGCGCTCAAGGAATACTCCGTCTCCATCAAGGGCCCCATGACCACCCCGGTGGGCGGCGGCATCCGCTCCCTGAACGTGGCCCTGCGCCAGGAACTGGACCTGTACCAGTGCGTGCGCCCGGTGCGCTATTTCAAGGGCGTGCCCTCCCCGCTCAAGGACCCCACCAAGACCAACATGGTGATCTACCGGGAAAACACGGAAGACATCTACGCCGGCATCGAGTGGGCCGCCCAGTCCGACAACGCCAAGAAAATCATCAAATTCCTGCAGGATGAGATGGGCGTGAAGAAGATTCGCTTCCCCGAGTCCTCCGGCATCGGCATCAAGCCCGTTTCCATCGAGGGCACCCAGCGCCTGGTGCGCGCCGCCATCAAGTACGCCATTGACAACGACCGCCGCTCCGTGACCCTGGTGCACAAGGGCAACATCATGAAGTTCACCGAGGGCCTGTTCCGCGATGCCGGCTACCAGCTCGCCAAGGATGAGTTCGGCGCCGAATTGATCGCCGGTGGTCCCTGGTGTTCGTTCAAGAATCCGAAGACGGGCCGGGACATCGTGATCAAGGACGCCATCGCCGACGCCTTCCTGCAGCAGATCCTGCTGCGCCCGGCCGAATACGATGTGATCGCCACCCTCAACCTGAATGGCGACTACATCTCCGACGCCCTGGCGGCCCAGGTAGGCGGCATCGGCATCGCGCCCGGCGCCAACATCTCCGACCAGTACGCCTGTTTCGAGGCGACCCACGGTACGGCGCCCAAGTATGCGGGCAAGGACTACGTCAACCCCGGTTCACTCATCCTCTCCGCGGAGATGATGCTGCGCCACATGGGCTGGACGGCGGCGGCGGACTTGATCATCAAGTCCATGGAAGCGGCCATCGGCGACAAGGTCGTGACCTATGACTTCGCCCGCCTGATGGAAGGTGCCACCGAGGTTTCCTGCTCCGCCTTCGGCGACGCCATGATCGCGCGCATGTAATTCCCGCGTGCCCCATGAAAAGCCCCGGCCGCGTCCGGGGCTTTTTCTTTGACTCGTTTTCAGGTAAAAAAAGCCCGGATGCGATCGGGGCTTTTTTGCCTGAATTTCAGGCGAAAAAAAGCCCGGCGATGGCTCGCCGGGCTTTTCGAATTCGGAACTACATTAGGCGTTCTGAATGTTCGACGCCTGCTTGCCCTTCGGACCTTGGGTCACTTCGAAGGAGACCTTCTGGCCTTCCTTCAGGGTCTTGAAGCCACCCATCTGGATCGCCGAGAAATGCGCGAAAAGATCTTCGCTGCCGTCATCGGGGGTGATGAAGCCGTAACCTTTGGAATCATTGAACCACTTCACGGTACCAGTTGCCATAATGCTATTTCCTCAAATTGAACGTACGTCCCGGGCCAAGAACGACCCAGCTCATGTTTGCCTTCAAGGTTTGCCAAACCCTGGGAACGACGCAAATTTCAGGACGGTAAGGACCGAAACGCAACGACCTGCGGTGCCTGCAAGAAGCTTGAACCAAACACGAGCGTATTTTTACGCCAATCTCCCCGCCATAGTCAAGGAATTTTGGCGACTTTCGATGCTGCGGCACAGCATCCGGAAAGCGCTTTGCGCCGCGATTCCGGGTCCATCGTTTTCGGTCGAACCAGGCCACACCGGCCCCAGGCGGTCGCACAACGAGTGACAGCCCCGGTTTACCCCTTATTTCCGCCCTTGCAGATTCCACAGTTCCGATTAGAATCAGCCCATGGTTACGCGTAGGAAACAGGAAGCCCTGCTGGAGGCCGAGCGGACGACGGGAAAGCCCCCGCCCCTCTACAAGGTATTGCTTCTGAATGACGATTTCACGCCCATGGACTTCGTTGTCATGGTGCTGCAGAAATTCTTTGCCATGAACCGGGAACAGGCGACGCGGGTGATGCTCCAAGTGCACCAGAAGGGTGTGGGAGTGTGCGGCGTCTATCCGAAGGATATTGCCGCGAGCAAGGTGGACCAGGTCAGCGCCTTCGCCCGGGAACACCAACACCCGCTGGCATGCGTGATGGAGGAAGTGACATGATTGCGCAGGAACTGGAAGTCAGTCTGCACCTGGCGTTCGTCGAGGCGCGCCAGAAGCGGCACGAGTTCATCACCGTGGAGCACCTGTTGCTGGCTCTCCTGGACAACCCCTCCGCGGCGGACGTGCTGCGCGCCTGCGCCGCCCGCATTGACGATCTGCGCAAGGAACTCACGGCCTTCATTGACGAACACACCCCACGGGTGGACGGCACCGAGGAAATTGACACCCAACCCACCCTGGGCTTCCAGCGGGTCATCCAGCGCGCCATCCTGCATGTGCAGTCTTCCGGCAAGAAGGAGGTCAACGGCGCCAACGTGCTGGTGGCCATCTTCGGCGAGAAGGATTCCCACGCCGTATACTTCCTGCAACGCCAGGGCATCAGCCGCCTGGACGTGGTGAACTACATTTCCCACGGCGTGGCCAAGACCCCGCCCCAGCCCGCCCATGCCCGGCAGGAAGGCGAGCACGGGGAACAGGAGCAGGAAGAAAAGGCCGCCGCCGGCGCCCTGGAGAATTTCACCCAGAACCTCAACGCCCAGGCCCTGGTGGGCAAGATTGATCCCCTCATCGGCCGGGAAAAGGAACTGGAGCGCGTCATCCAGACCCTGTGCCGGCGCCGCAAGAACAATCCCCTGCTGGTAGGCGAGGCGGGCGTGGGCAAGACGGCCATCGCCGAGGGTCTGGCGCTGCGCATCGTGGAGGGCCGGGTGCCGGATATCCTGGCCAAGGCCCAAGTCTACGCCCTGGACATGGGCGCGCTCTTGGCCGGGACCAAGTACCGGGGCGACTTCGAACAGCGGCTCAAGGCCGTGCTCAAGCAACTGCTGGAAAACCAGAACGCCATCCTGTTCATAGACGAGATCCACACCCTGATCGGCGCGGGCGCCGCCTCCGGCGGAACGCTCGACGCCTCCAATCTCCTGAAGCCCGCCCTGTCCGCCGGCCAATTGAAGTGCATCGGCGCCACGACCTACAACGAGTACCGTGGCGTGTTCGAGAAGGATCATGCCCTGTCCCGACGCTTCCAGAAGATTGATGTGAATGAACCCTCGGTGGAGGAAACCATCGCCATCCTGAAGGGGCTGAAGTCCCGCTTCGAGGAACACCACGGCATCAAGTATTCCGCCACCGCACTGACCAGCGCGGCCGAACTGTCGGCCCGCTACATCTCTGATCGCCACCTGCCGGACAAGGCGATAGACGTGATAGATGAGGCCGGGGCGGCCCAGCGCATCCTGCCCAAGTCAAAGCAGAAGAAGGTCATCGGCAAGACCGAGGTGGAGGAGATCGTGGCCAAGATCGCCCGCATCCCCTCCCAGCATGTCTCAAGCGACGACCGGGCCACGCTCAAGAACCTGGGGCGCGACCTGAAGGCCGTGGTCTTCGGCCAGGACAAGGCCATCGAGGCCCTGGTGCGCGCCATCAAGATGTCCCGTTCGGGCCTGGGCAACCCGGGCAAGCCCATCGGCTCCTTCCTGTTCTCCGGCCCCACCGGCGTGGGCAAGACCGAGGTGGCGCGCCAGCTCGCCTATTGCATGGGCATCGAACTCGTGCGCTTCGACATGTCCGAGTACATGGAACGCCACGCCGTCTCCCGGCTCATCGGCGCCCCGCCCGGCTACGTCGGCTTCGATCAGGGCGGCCAATTGACGGAAGCCATCACCAAGAAGCCCCACGCGGTGCTGCTCCTGGACGAGATCGAGAAGGCACACCCGGACATCTTCAACATCCTGCTCCAGGTCATGGACCACGGCACTCTCACGGACAACAACGGGCGCCAGGCCGACTTCAGGAACACCATCATCATCATGACCACCAACGCCGGCGCCGAGGCCCTGCAGAAGGTCTCCATCGGTTTCTCCCTGCCGGCGGCCAAGGCCGGCGACGAGATGGCCGAGATCAAGCGCCTGTTCTCGCCGGAATTCAGGAACCGCCTGGACTCCACCATCTCCTTCGCCTCGCTGGACAAGGACGTCATCCTGCGGGTGGTGGACAAGTTCCTCATGCAGTTGGAGGCCCAGTTGCACGAGAAGAAGGTGGAGGCGGTATTCACCGACCGCCTCAAGGACTGGCTGGCGGAGAAGGGCTTCGATCCGCTCATGGGCGCTCGCCCCATGGCGCGCCTGATCCAGGACACCATCCGTTCCGCCCTGGCCGACGAACTGCTCTTCGGTCGCCTGGTGGGCGGCGGCAGGGTCACCATCGGCCTGGACGAGGACGACAAGGTGCAACTGG
>JAQTNA010000083.1 GCA_028714035.1 Rhodocyclaceae bacterium | reverse complement strand
GGGGGGCGGAATAACCGATCACGAACCGGTGTTTGCCGGAGACGGTGCGCGGGATTTCTTCCAGGTAAGCGATCTCGAACACCATTTGCTCGGCCACATCCCGCCGGATGGCCGCCGTCATGGCGGTGACCGTCTCCGGGCTCAGCCGGGAAGAGGAAACCAGGTTGAGGACGATCCGGTCGGGGTCCGTCTGATGAAACTGGTATTGGCGAATCCGGGTCTGGCCGTAGAGCAGGCGGTTGAAGTACGAGGGGTGGACGCTCTTGCCCGCGCTCGTGCGGATCAGGTCATTCTGCCGGCACATGCCCATTGCCATGAGCGGGAAGGGCCAGCCGCAATCGCAGTCCCCCTCCAGGAGTTGCCCCGAGTCGCCGATGTCGTAGCGGATCATGGGCATGAGGCGGTTGGTGAGGGAGGTGACGATGAGCCTGTTCTCGTCGCCAGCGGGCAAGGATTCCAGGTAGACCATGTCGGTGAAAACGTGCAGCTTGCCGTGGCGGCATTCACAGGCGATGTTGGGAATCTCCCGGCTGCCATACTGGTTGAACACCTTGCAGCCGAAGGCCCGCTCCATCAGGTCGCGCTGCCAGCCGTTCAGGACCTCCGCCGTGGAATAGACGCCCACGAGACTTCGCGGCATTTCAAGCCTGTTTTCGACGACGAACCTTGCAAGTTCTGCCAGGATCGAGGCATAACCCTGGAGCAGGACCGGGCGGTAGGCGCGGATGAAGGCGGCCCACTCGGCCAGCCTGCCTTCCGAGAACTCGTGGGCGGGAATGGTCTGTTCGGCGGCGATGAAGTCGCCCCAACCCGCGCCGAATACGCCACCCATCTGGGTGTCCTGCCGCGCGCCCCAGAAATTCAGTATCTTCTGCCCGGGGCGCCAGCCTGATCCCATGTAGCTGCGGCACATGCCGGCGCGCATCAGTTCGTGCTTGGCCTCGTCGTACCAGAATGCGAGCGGCTTGCCGGTGGAGCCGCCGGTATGGCCGATCCTGGCCTGGCCGCGGTCGGCATGCCGGGCCAACAGGCGGTCCAGGTTCCGGATCACGTCGTCCTTCCTCAGGATGGGCAGGTCGCCGATGGGGGCTTCCGGCCCCCAGTCCGGGCCGAAGCGGTCGCGGTAGTAGTCGGTATGGGTCACGGCGAAGCGGATGATCCGGTCCAGATCCGCCCTCTGCTTCTCCAGAACCTGCTCCCGGGTCTGCGCCTGGTGGGGCAGGAGGGCGTCGAGCAATTGGTAGCGCAGGGGCCGCCGGGCGCGATGCAGCCAGTGCCGCAGGCGGTGAATCATGGGGCGCGCCGCCTAGCGGCCAGGGTCTCTTCCCAGAGCCTGCGGTCTTCCGGGTAGCTGCACAGGGCGCTCAGCAGTTCACCGCGCCATGCGTCCCAGCTTGCCTCGGAGTTGATGCGCAAATGGCTCGTGGACGTATCGCCGAAATTGCGCGCCACGTTGTCGGCGAAGGCCTCGAAGTCTCGGAGTGCTGCCCCGTGGGCGCTCGATCGGTTCCACCAGGCCTGGTCATCCTGAAGGATGGCCTGGAGCTGCTCCAGCTTTTCCATGATCGCCTGCCGCCGCCCGTTGTATTTTTCCAGCATTTCCTGCCGCACGGTTGCCAGGGTTTCCCCGATTACCGTCTCGGGCAGTCGGGGGAAACCCATGGCCGTCAGGCGTTCGATGGAGAACAGCATGACGTCGCCGTAGAACTGGCGCTCGAATTCGCCGCCGAAATCTATGGCGCGGGCGCCGGAGGAGAGGCCGGGACGGAATTCGGACTGGCCGGTGCCGGACACCGTGCGCTTGTGCAGCATGGGCAGGTTGGCGGAAACGAAGCGGGGGCCGATCTCGGACTTGATCAGCCGTCCCAGGGTCGGCCCGGACATGCGCAAGCGGAGGGAGGCGAAGGGAATGAAATACTTGAGGCCTTCCGGCCGGAAGACGTAGTTTCCCGCATAGACAGTGCGGGCGGGCTGCACCGTGCCCAGGACGGCGTCGTGCAGGTAGTAGGAGGCGCGCGTGGGGTGTTCGCCGTAGAAGAAGCTGTTTACCCTGCTCCCGAAATGATCGAAGCAGTCCGCGTCGCCATGGATTCCGCGCAGCGGGCAGCGGTAGCGGTAGGCTTCCCCCTCGGACTTGAAGCCGAACAGGTCGGCCATGTCGTGGTAGGCCGCCTCGCCCTGACGATGAGGGTCGGCCCGGTGGTGTCGGCAGGGCCCGGCGCCGCCCGCCGCCATCTGGCGCAGGAAGGCGATCACGTCATCGAGGAAATTGCTGGTCATGACCGCGGGCGATACCGGCGGGTCGCCGACCACTTTTCCCGTCAGCACCAGGGCATCCGTGGTGGAGAAGATCTCGTCCAGATGGAAAAAGAAGTTTACGGCGCAGACATCACGGTCGCCGTGCTTCGTCGCGACCTTGACCTTGAACTCCTGGTCGCTGTCTATGGAATAGAAGAGGACGCGTCGCTCGCCCCGGGCCTGCTCGTTCAGCTCCAGGTAGGCGATGTTGCGCATGACGCCCTGGCCCTTGTGGCCGAAGGATGCGGGCGGGGCGTTGCCCAGGATGCGGGAGAGGGCGTTTTGCCCGGCTTGCCCCAGGGAGTCCACCAGGACGATCTGTTCGTCCGGGCCGAAACAGGTGGTGGCGAGGCCCAGCCGGCTGTAATGGCGGGCCATCTCCCGGTTCTGAGCGACGTGCCCGGCCTCGTTGCTGTCATCGGCGACCACCACCGAAATCTTCCGGTAGCGGCCCTGGTCCTGGCCGCCGTAGCCGAAGGCCCGGCACAGCTCCAACAGACTGTCCAGGCACCCCCTCAGGTGTTGCGGCCGATCCGCCACGGGGATGACGACCACAAATTCGTGCCGGTCATCCGCGCCTTGCTGGTCGAGGAGCCGCTCCAGTTGCCGGAATGCCGCCTGGTAGGCGTCAAGCCGGGATTCGGCGAGGCCGTCGCGCCAGAGCTCCCTTTCGATTTCGAGAATGGCCCGCTTTTGCGCCGCGATGGCTGCCGCCAGGCCTGCCTCCGTGGCGGGCCTAGCGACCCGACAGGTAGCTGGGGAAGTCATTCTTGTCCAACATGATTTCGATGAGATTGAGGGCGTGGACCAGGTCCGCGTCGGCGAACAGCGCATCCACGTCGGCGGCGGATTCTATCCGGTAGTGCCGGATGCCGAAAGATCTGGCGAGGAGGCCGTAGTCCGGGTTCACGAAGTCGCAGCCGATGTAGCGCTGCTTGTAGAGCTGGAACTGGTTCTTGCGGATCAGCCCCATGGTGGAGTTGTTCAGGACGACGGCGTTCAGCGGTACGCCGTGATTCACCGCGGTCATGAGCTCCATGCAGCACATCTGGAACCCCCCGTCGCCCAGGATGGCGAAGGTGGGGCCGGCCACGGCCAGGCGCGCGCCGAGTGCGGCGGGTATGGCGTGGCCCAGGGAGGAAATGCCGGAATTCGGGAAATAGCGGTTGCCCGGGGAGACCTTGAGGAAACTCTGGGCGAAGACCATGTTGTCGTCCACGATGAGCGCGTTCTCGGGGAAGCGCGCCGTGAGCCGGGAGAAGAAGTGCTCGATCACGGGAAAACCGGGCTGGGAGCTGCCCTTGCCCAGGGCACTGTGGCTGGAAAACCGGTCCAGGGCCTTTCTCGGCGCCCCACGGTCCTTGAGCGCCGTCAGGGTGGCCGCCACGACATCGTGGATGTCGCCGTGAATGCTGACGTCGGCCTTGAATACCTTTTCCAGTTGTTCGGCGTCGTGGTCCACCTGGACCAGCTTCCTGCCACCCAGCAATTGGGCGTCCCACAGATAGCTGGTGCGTTCGTTGAAGCCCGCGCCCAGGAATATCACCAGGTCGCAGGCCTCCACGATATAGCGATAGGCGCGGCCGTCCGAGGTCACCCCCAGGCAGCCGAGAGACAGGCCGTCGCCCTCGCCTATGACGCCCTTGCCCTTGAGGCTGGTGGCGATCGGTATGCCCATCATTTCGCTCAGTTCGCCGACCGCTTCTCCCGCGCCGGAGGTCAGGCAGCCATGTCCGGCCACGATGACCGGGTAGCTGGCGGCCAGGATGGCCTGGGCCAGTTCCTGCACCGGCGCCGGACAACTGCACGGGGCGCGGCCCGCGGCGGAGAAATTGATGTCGTCCAGGATGTCTTCGTCCACCAGTTCATTCTGGACGTTATAGGGCAGGCTGAGCAGGACCGGACCGGAATGGCGCGAGAGCAGGATGTTGGCCGCCTGCCTCAGCACCTGGCCCAGGTAGTCGGTGCGCTCGATGACCCGGTGGTAGCGGGTGATATCCCGGAACAGGGCGGCTTGATCCAGGGTGCCCCCCTCGCCCGAGCTTTCCTGCAGGCCGCCCTTGCCGAAGATGTAGGTTGCCGTTTCGCCCGTGATGACCAGGATGGGCAACTTGTCCGCATAGGCGTTGGCGATGCCCGTCACCATGTTGGTGGCGCCGGGGCCGGCGGTGGCGATGCACGCGGAAATCCCGCCGGAGGCGCGGGCATAACCGCAGGCCATGAACGCCGCGCCCTGCTCGTGCTTGACCAGGATGGTTTCAATCTTGGAGTCGTACAGGCGGTCATAGACGGGAAGGATGTGCGCTCCCGGCATGCCGAAGATATGGGCGATGCTCAATCGCTCCATGAACCTGACGATCAGTTCGCTGACTGCTATTTTCATCGCACGAGATTATGAGGTCAGGTTTCGTCTTTTGCCACTTTTTCAGTCGACCGGCTTGTCGGCGGTGCACTCGAAGGTCCAGGCGCCGGGCCGGCCAGCCGTTCCGGCCTCGCTAGGGTCTGTTGACAATCAAGTGAGCCATATGACGGCTGCGGTGAGGGCAACGAAGGCGGAGAAGCGTTCGGCGAGTTTGTCGTAGCGGGTGGCGATACGCCGGAACTGTTTGATACGACAGAAGAAGCGCTCGACGAGGTTGCGGTTTTTGTATTTATGGTCACTACTGTCCGGTGATTTAATCGAATAGATTCAGTTGGTTGGTGTTTGTCATGGAGTCTGTCATATTCTCAGCATCTCCAACCAGTTGAAGTAATGATGTTTTCTCGAACAGAGTGAGGCTCAAG
>JAQTNA010000082.1 GCA_028714035.1 Rhodocyclaceae bacterium | reverse complement strand
TACGCGCTCCTTCCGCCGAGTCCGGCGCAACCCCTTCCGCTGATAACCCATTTCGCATCACAAAGCTCCTTTTCCCAAACACGATTTAACCCCAAATTCGTGTCCAGAAAAACCGGGGCCGGTTCAACAGCTATTGAGGTTATGGGAATTGATTTTTGCGGCCTGGTCCTGTAGCCATTTCAGGAGGCCGCCAAGCATCGGATCAATCGAATCCACCGCCGTCATGAACGCATAGCTCACGGCGTTGTTGGCGACGTTTCTGAGAAGCGCGGTCAGTTGTTCCTTGTTGATGAACGAAAACGATCCAGCGAACAGATCAATGCCGCCGCAGCCCCCCTTGATGCTGGGCGGTGTCACGGTCGCCAGTTGGTAATTTCTGACGGGAGTCCGCATGTAAAGGCTGCCGCCTGAATAGACCGTCGTCGTCTGGCCTTTGTAGACGTTCGCGCCGGTGACATTGCCGTAGGCGCCTACATCGTTGAACCAGGATTGCATGTCCGCCTGGATGCCGGCCTGCGACGCCATGGGCGCCCCCAGTGCCATCGCCGCTACGATGCCCCACCTCTTGAACATACTTGCCCTCCCTCAGTACAAATCGCCCGGCTTCGTGCGGGTGAGGACGTAAATCCGCTCGATGATTTCCTGGGCCGACAGCACACCCGAGCCAATGGGAACCATCCGCCTGTCCTTGACGTTGCCCAGCACCACCATCGGCACCTTCTCCACATTGAGCAAGGTCGCCATGCCGTTATCCTTCTGTGGTTGCGGGAATTCCGGCAGGCCGCCGCCATCGAGGCTGATGGGGAAGACCGTGATCCCGTACAGGTCGCTCATGAGCTTCATGATTTGCGACATGGAGTGGCAGTAGGGGCAGTCCGACCGGAAGAAAAAGAACAGGCCCCATTCCTTGCCCAGGTCCGCCAGCGTCTGCGCCTCCAGCTTTCGCCGTTCCGAATCCCTGACCTGTACCGCGGCGTTGTTCACCGGATTCTTCAGTTGATAATTGATGTCCGGGTTCTGCCAGACGACGCGCCGCCACACGTCGGAAAACACCGATCCCTTCTCCATCACGGCCTCTTGTGCGGCGATGTAGGCATGAACATGCACCGGTGTCGGCTCCACAATCGCCAGAGCCCGTTTTTCCTTGAGGTCCTTGGCCAGGCGTTCCAGTTCATCGAGCGCCTGCTGCTGTTCGGTCCTGGGTTTCGGCGCGGTCTTGGGTTCCTGCGGGGCTTCCTCCGCTTCGAGGTCACAGTACCAATTGAATTTGGCCTGGTTGCACGCCCAGGCCGAGGGGTAGTCCATCGCGGCACCGGCGCCCGCGTCCTGGCCCACGAGCAGAAGCATCGCACCGAGGGCGGCGACCAGCCCGCCAAGCACTTTATTTCTTACCCGCATTCCCATCGGCCGGATTCTGAGCAGTTTGCAGCAACACCCTGACGCGCCCCGTCAGGTCCGGGATACCAGCCTCGCCCTCGGGCAGCTTCAGGATGGCAGCCGAATTCAGCACCGCACAGCCGCATTCCCCGGCTACCCGGCTGACGGCGCCCTCGACGGCCGCCCCGTAGTCTGCCGCCGCCTTCAGCAATGCGACTTGCTCGGCTTCCGGCATGCCCGGCTTCGCCTTGTCCGTCAGGGTCTTGCTGTACTCGTCGAGCAGGGTCTTGATGTCGACCCGCGCCAGCCTGACCGGCGGATGGGTATGAATCCACGCCGCAGCGATGACGCAGGCGGAGAGGACCGAGACTGCCCAAGTGATGATGCAGGTCTTCAAAGCGCGCCCCTCTGGCTCAAGATGGTTTCAATCGCCTCGGCCACCGGTACCCCCTGCGCGGAGAGTGCCTTGATGGCCTGGAAGTCCTCCGCCCGGGTGGAATACAGGAGCATGGAGAAGGGATCGAGGATGAGACGCCCCACGCCGGACCCCATCGGCCCGTGCACGAAGATTTCCGAGTAGAGGCCGTGCTCGGTCGCCACGCTGGATAGCTGCCGCTTCATGCCCTCGTCGACGTTGAGCTTGCCCTCCTTGCCAAGCCGATCGATGGATTCAGGTTTCTGGCGCAGCAGAAACAGCCAGTCGGCATTGGTAATGGCCGCCTTGGTGGCTTCGGTCTTGTAGTAGTCCTCAACGGATTGCGTGATGGTGCCAAAGGCGCCGCCATACTTTCTCGCCCGGCGATAGCCGGCTTCGATGAAGCCGGCACTGGCGCCGCTGCCCATCAAGTCCCAGGCCTCATCTATGATGACCAGCTTGCGCTTCGAGCGGTCCAGGTACATTTCCTGGGTGATGCGGTACATCATCAACTGCATGACCACCGCTTGAAGATCCTTCTTGGACTTCAGTTCCTCCAGTTCCAGGACCACCAGTTCCTTGTGGAACTGGATGTTGGCCTCGCCCTCGAAGTAGCTGGCGTACACCCCATGCCGGGTATAGGGCTCCAGGGCGATGGCCATACGCGACAGGTCATGTTCGATCTCACCGCTGTCTGACAACCTGCCGGACTTGAGCAGCTCATAGACATCAGTGATCGTGGCGCGCTTCCCCTTCTGTTCCCAGACGCGCTTGATCGCCGACCCCAGGGCCGAATACTCATAGTTATCCAGGGCACCTCGCGGGCTGGCCATCTGTGCCACCAAGGGCAGCAGCATTTCCATGTCGTTGTTGATGTCCACCACCATGGAAAAGGGGTTGAGGCAGATGGTGTTGCTGCGCTCATCGGAGAACTCGATGAATTCCCCGCCCAGAAGCTCACACACGTTGCGGTAGGATCGGCCCACGTCAATGATCCACACCTTGGTGCCGATACCAAGGTAGCGAAACGCGATTTCGTTGACCAGCACCGACTTGCCGGAACCCGATAGCGCTGCCACCGCGAAATTGAAGTTGCCACCCTTGTTGTCGAAGAGATCGAAGGACATGATCTGGCCCCGTCGTCCGAACAAGGTCAGCACCGGTGTTTGCGTCCCCTTCCACTCGGCGATCAAAGGCGAGGTCATGACGGCGTTGTCCGCCGTCTTGGTGCCGACACGGCCGAAGGTTTGCAAGTCCTTTTGCAGGGCAGGCGTGAGCGTGCCGGGCATGGCGCCCAGCAAGGCCTGGTGCATGAGGTAAACATCCTTCGCCAGGTCAAAGCCGCGCGCCTGCCAGACGGCACGCACGGCGTGCTCGCTACGGGACACGTCTTCCAGGCGGGAGATCAGCACGATCTGATGGTACATTTTGACGACATTGCGGCCGTTCTCGAAGGCGCGCAGCACCATGTCCCAATCGTGCTTGCGGTCTTTGAGGTCAGTCTGGAAATGCGCCATGTAGCTATCGGCCACCTGGGTAGCCCTGGCGGCCTTCATTTGCGCCTTCGACCTGGCCGACTCGTAATCGAGGATGATCGCGCCCATGGTGATGAGGAATGGGCACGGAATCGAGAGCGCCATCTGGTAGTAGTCGCCTATCAGCGATCCCATGTTGCCGAGGCGGAAGTATTTGGGATATTGCTTCACGGAGAAGCACTGCAAGGCCGTCTCGTTTGCACCCACCTTGTGGAACTTGATGAAACTGTCCGCTACGGCAGACGCAACCTCGGGATTCGAGATATGGGCGCGAAGCGGCCTTTGCCCGTCATATTCGATGGGCTTGCCCCCATCTCTCCCCAAGACGCGATCATGGTCGAAGAAATCAGAGACAAAGCCGAGCAGGTCATCGGGCTGCCAGTCCGTCCCTGGCAAATGGGCCGAGCGCAGGGTTGCATGGGCGCTCTCGCGGATCTGGATGGCCTCATCCACGTCCGCCGGGCTATTCGGGTCGAGCGACGTGGTGATGGAAATCACGCACCGGTAGTTGCGTAGCAGGTACACGTGATTGGAAAACAGCGACTTCCGAGTGCCCTTGAGGTAATGATCAATGCGTCGGCGCGCCAGGACACGAAAGATATTTCGGTTACGCTTGTTCCCGGACTCCTCCGCACCGGATTTACTGCTGTCGGCTGGCAGCCTGTTCGCCTGTTCCCGCAGCATGGGAAGGATGTGCGGTGACGCATATAGGGAGATCTGAATGCCCGTCCCTGGCGGACAGGACATGAACAGGCTGGCCAGCACGCGTTCCATTTCCTCGCTGGAGCCGGTCTGAGGCATGGTTTCGATGCAGAAGCCGATGTTGAGCTCCGCCTTTGCGCCGAACGCACCGGGATCAAGGACGAATAGCCTCTCGTTGGGCAGCCATCCCAGATAGGGCAAAATCCCGGTGAGACGTGGAATGCTGGCGATCTGACGCAGTAGCGCCATGGGCACCGCATCCGCAGGCGCAAAACGCTCTCCGTAGAAAACCGTCTTCAGGACATGGGCCAGCGCACTCATTGTTCTTCGCTTCCGCCCGTTACCTGGGGCTGCGCCGACGGGTTTCCCGGCACCACCGTGCCCCCACTTGGCGCTGCCGGTTTCTGCGATGCGGGAGCCTGCTTTTGTGGCCGCCCCACCGACAAGAAGGTTGGCCGGTAGCGGTCAATGATTTGTTTCTGGTTATGTTCCAGCATCCATCGCCCAGGGTCGGCCACGACATAGACGTAAGACTGATCGTGCAGATCACCGTCCGTGTCTTCCCAGGGCGCTATCCAGACGCGCAAAATCTTGGGTTGGCTCCTGATGGGGTCGCCTGACGACGGCGCGTGGCCGACGACCTCACCCGGCGATGGCGGCATTGCCGCCTTTCCGGAGGCGTCGCCTTTATCGTCCTTCCGTAGCGCCGGCAAGTTGTTTGCGACTGCATTCGCATAGACGCCGGACAAGGAGGAGCAGGTCACACCATCCGGCGCCTTGCAGGCGAACTTGCTGTCGCTCCCTGTCATGCCGGACATCGTACCGGCGCAGCCGTTGAGTCCGCCGACTCCGAGAATGGCGATTGCCAATAGTGGTAGGTTTCGCATGTCAGTTCCCTGCCGCCGTCTTTGCCCGTTGAACCACGCCCGCCCCGGTTGGGCCGCCCGCGAACCTGCGCTCGATGTCGACGGCCGGCAGTGCGCCTGCGGCGATCTGGCCGTTTCCAAAGATGATGGTGGGGGTGCCGTTGATCCCCATCCGCTCGCCGAGTGCCAGGATTCGTTCGATGGGGGTCTCGCAGGTGGCAGCGCCAGACGGAAGCTTTCCACTCACCATGAACGCCTGCCATGCCCTGCCCCTGTCTGGCGCGCACCAGATGGCTCGCGCGTGGGCTTTGGCGTTC
>JAQTNA010000081.1 GCA_028714035.1 Rhodocyclaceae bacterium | reverse complement strand
CCTGACCCCGTGCTGACCCCGACCTGACCCCGCTGCATTTTGTAGTTCCCCTGAGGCCAATAGCCCGTGACCGATCTTCCCGCTCCCCTGGATCTGCCCCGCCTGAAATCCCTGCTGGGGGACGTGGCGCCGCGCCTGGACGTGGATGCGCTGCCGGTCTGTGATTCCACCAGTTCCGTGCTCATGGCCAGGGCCGAGGCTGGAGCACCTTCCGGCAGCGTGCTGGTCTGCGAGCGCCAGACCGCGGGGCGAGGCCGGCGGGGCCGAAGCTGGATTGCACCGGCTGGCGGCAGCCTGGCCTTCTCCCTGTTGTGGCGTTTTGCCCCCGGTTCGAAGCCGCCCATGGGCCTGTCGCTCGCGGTGGGCGTCGCGGTGGCGCGTGCCCTCGAAAAACTGGGCGTGACAGGCGCCGCCCTGAAATGGCCCAACGATGTGTTGATCGGGGGCCGGAAACTGGCCGGCATCCTGGTGGAACTGGCGCCTCTCCGTAACCGCTCCATGGCCGTGGTCATCGGCATAGGCATCAACCTCTTGCTGCCGGAGGGTTTTCCCGACGGGCCCGACATGCGCGCCTGCGATCTGGCCTCCGTCCTGTCGGCAACGCCTTCCCGTCCCGAGGTACTGGCAGCCCTGCTCCGGGAACTGGTGCGGGCGCTGGATGCCTTTCAGTCCGGCGGTTTCGCGGCCCTGCGCGGCGACTGGCTGGCGCGCCACGCCCATCAGGATCGGGCGGTGCGGCTCCTGGATGAGCATGCTCCGGCCCTGGAAGGCGTCTGCCGGGGCGTGGACGAGGACGGTGCCCTGCTGCTGGAGACCGAGGCGGGCGTTTGCCGCATACTGGCAGGTGAAGTATCCCTGCGTCCTTCGGAATCGGCGCGGGATGCCGATGATCCGGCCTGATGGCCTCGGCAGGATGCCCCCTCACCCCTAACCCCTCTCCCTCGCGGGGCGAGGGGAACTTTGAGAGCCGCGTCGCGGCTGGAATTGGCTGGGAATGATCCTCTGCCTGGATGCCGGCAACACCCGGCTCAAATGGGGCCTATATGATCCCGTCTCCGGATGGCAGGCGAGCGGCGCCCTGCCGCTCTCCCGGCTGGATGATTTGACCCTGCCCGGAGCCGACATGGCCGTGTATGCCAACGTCGCGGGGGGCGAGGTTGAGGCGTGGCTGGAGCGGGCGCTCGAGGGCCTGCCGGTGCAACGCGTTTTATCCCGGACCGCACAATGCGGGGTCAGGAACGGCTACGACAAACCTGAACAGTTGGGCGCCGACCGCTGGGCGGCCCTGATCGGCGCCCGCGCCCTGCACCCGGGCCCGGCACTGGTGGTCATGGCCGGCACCGCCACCACGGTGGACCTGCTGGGTGCGGACGGAGTATTCCGCGGCGGGCTGATCCTGCCCGGCCTGGATCTCATGCGGGCCTCGCTCGCCAAGAACACCGCCCAACTGGATCTGCTGCCGGGAGAATTCCGCGAACTGCCCACCAACACCGCCGACGCCATCCTCTCCGGCTGCCTCCAGGCCCAGGCCGGCGCCGTGGAGCGCCTGTTCCAGCGCATCGCCCACGAGCCGGATGCCCTGTGCCTCCTCGGGGGCGGCGCCGCATCACGCCTCCTGCCGCTCCTGCGGATACCCGTCCGACCCGTGGAAAACCTGGTGCTGGAAGGCCTGGCCAGGATCGGGCAGGAAGCTGTCGGCTACGATCCATCCCGGCTTTGAAATCGCGCCAAGCTTTGTATTACGTTGTGACACAATTTCCAAGGACGAAATTGCTCTTGCCAGAGGGATGTTCCAGGCCGTTTAACTGGTCTCGGATGTAGCCGAGTTCGCCGACGACAACGACGTCCGCCTCGTGGCCGCCGCCCTGGCCGCCGGAACCGACCCGTTCGTGACTGGTGACAAGCGTGTTCTGGGCTGGAAGTTCTCCGGCCCCATCGCCATCGCGACCCCGAGGGACGCCTGGATCACCGAGTTAGCGCCGCATTTCAAGCACTGAATGAGCCATCCCATGGGTTTGTTCCCGCTAATCAGTACAATGCAACTTGGTACGCATCGGCAATAGAAGATCGGGAATCAATGGCGCAAAAAATCGGAGCGGGGCTGCTGTCCTGCGCGGACAAAATTGGGGAGACCGCCGACACCTTGCGCGGCGCGGGCATCAAGGCTGGGAAGCCGGCAACGCCTGTGGGGCATTCTCGACTTCAAGAAGCAGGAACTGGCCAAGCATGCCGACGAGAAGCGTGCGGCGTTCACGGAGCAAGTGGTCAAGCATCTGGCCGCCAAGTTGCGCGACGAGGATGACCGGGTCGGGGCGGTCTTTGACATTGACCTGGTGGAGGATGCGGTCGGCTGGGGTCTGGATGAGTTGCCCGACGCCCCCGAAAAGAAGAAGAAACCGAAGGGCGAGCCAGGCTTGCCCCATTCCATTGCCGGCCTGATGTCCAGCCTGGACGCCATCGAACTGCTTGCGGCCTTGCAACTTACTGAACAGCAGAAGTTGCTGCTCATCGAGAAGCTGAAGGCGTTTCTGGTGGCCCTGTTCCAGGTCATTGATGGCGAAGGCAAGAAGCGGAACAAGGACATTCATCGCAAAATGGCGTTGGCGATGGCGAACGTGGGGGCTGATTTTCCCTGGGAGGATCGCTATTCGAAGTTCAAGGAATTGCTGGATTTCAGTGCCCTCAACCTGAAAATCTTCGCCCACCCCGACCGCAAGGCGCTCCTTCCGCCGCTCTTGAAGCGCGCCGAGTTGGTGATGGCGGATTACGAGGAATGGGTCGTGTCGGGTGGGCAGTCCATTGTGGCGGGTGAGCAGCAAGCCGTGGATGTAGTGCGCGGCGTAGAGGGGCAGGTATGAATAATATGGACACGACACCCAGCCACTATCCTGGCCTGCTGGCCGAGATCCGGCGGCGTATTCGGCAGGGTCAGGCTCGCGCCATTCTGGCGGTTAACCAGGAATTGCTGGCCTTGTACTGGGATATCGGTTGCCTGATTGATGCCCGGCAGAAAAGCGAAGGCTGGGGTGCTGCGGTGATTCCTCGTCTGGCGAAGGACTTGCACAACGAGCTACCCGAAGAGAAAGGCTTCTCCGAGCGCAACATCAAGCTGATGGTGCAGTTTTATCGGGAGTACCCGACACTTTTTGTGTCTGAAACAATTGGGCAACCGGCGGTTGCCCAATTGCCCGACTCGGTTTCTCCACCCGAAAAAGGGCAACCAGTGCTTGCCCAAATCCCGTGGGCGCATAACGTTCTGCTCATGCAGCGGGTGAAGGATCGAGGTGTCCGGCTATGGTATGCGGAGGCAACGCTGGCCAATGGCTGGAGCCGCAACGTCTTACAGATGCAGATCGAGACCGCTGCCCACACCCGCCAGGGCAAGGCAACCAGCAATTTCGCCCTGCGCCTGCCTCCGCCCCAGTCCGATCTGGTACAGCAGGCGCTGAAAGACCCTTATCTGTTCGATTTCCTGACACTGGAGGAGCCTTTCCGCGAACGGGAACTGGAAACCGGCCTGATCGCGCACCTGGAGAAATTCCTGCTGGAACTGGGGCAGGGCTTTGCCTTCGTGGGGCGGCAGTATCACGTCGACATCGGTGATCAGGACTTCTACATTGACCTGCTTTTCTATCATCTGCACCTACGCTGCTACATCGTCATCGAACTCAAGCGCGGGAAATTCAAGCCGGAGTATGCGGGCAAGATGAACTTCTATTGCAGCGTGGTGGATGACATGCTCCGGCACGAAAGCGACGCACCAACCATCGGGCTGATCCTCTGCCAGCAGCAAAACGCAGTCATCGCCGAATACGCATTGCGCGGCGTGGACAAGCCCATTGGCGTCTCCACCTTCGACCTGACCCGTGCCTTGCCCACGGAACTGGAGTCCAGCTTGCCCAGCATCGAACAGATCGAGCGGGAACTGGGTGGCGACCAGGCGGGGGTATAAGCGCGTCACGTTTGCCCCGGCATTTTCGGCAGACTCGCTCTCCTCTTTCCTTTTGATCTATGTCAGCGCCTGAGTGCAAGATGGCGCGTATTTTCTTGCCTTTTGACCCACGGAGATTTCCTGATGGACAGCCTGCGCATCAATCTCGAAGCGGACGATATCCCGACCCACTGGTACAACGTGGTCGCGGACATGCCCAATCCGCCGGCACCGCCCCTGGGACCGGACGGCAATCCGGTGACGCCCGAGCGCATGTTGGCCATCTTCCCCGGCAACATCCTGGAGCAGGAGATGTCGGGGGAACGCTGGATTCCGATCCCGCAGCCGGTGCGGGAGATCTACCGCCTGTGGCGTCCCAGCCCCCTGGTGCGTGCCTTGCGCCTGGAGCAGGCCCTGGGCACGCCGGCCAAGATTTACTACAAGTACGAGGGCGTCTCGCCCACGGGCTCGCACAAGCCCAATTCCTCCGTGCCCCAGGCCTGGTACAACGCCCAGGCGGGTGTGAAGCGCCTGACCACCGAGACCGGCGCCGGCCAGTGGGGTTCCTCTCTGGCGTTTGCCGGCCAGATGTTCGGCATTGATGTGCGCATCTACATGGTGAAGGTGAGCTACGACCAGAAGCCCTTCCGCCGCTCCATGATGCAGACCTGGGGCGCCGAGGTGTTCGCCAGCCCGACCGACATGACCCAGGCCGGGCGCGATGCCCTGGCCAAAGATCCGAACAGCCCCGGATCGCTCGGCATCGCCATTTCCGAGGCGGTCGAGGAAGCCGCAGGCCGGGCGGATACCAATTACGCCCTGGGTTCGGTGTTGAACCACGTGCTGCTGCACCAGACCATCATCGGCCTGGAAGCGAAGAAGCAGTTCGCCCGGGTCGGCGATTATCCGGACATGATCTTCGCTCCCTGCGGCGGCGGCTCCAACTTCGCCGGCGTCGCCTTCCCCTTCTTGGCGGACCAGGCGGCGGCCTCGGCGCCCAAGAAGACGCGCTTCGTGGCGGTGGAGCCGGCCTCCTGCCCGACGCTGACCCGCGGCCACTACGCCTACGACTTCGGCGACGCCTCGGGCTACACGCCGATGATGCTCATGTACACCCTGGGCCACGACTTCGTGCCGCCGGGCATTCACGCGGGCGGCCTGCGTTATCACGGCGATTCGCCGCTCGTGTCCCAGCTTTACCACGAGAAGCTGATCGAGGCGGTATCGGTGCAGCAGATCGCCACCTTCGAGGCCGGCGTGGCCTTCGCCCAGGCCGAGGGCATCATCCCGGCGCCAGAATCCAACCACGCCATCCGCGCCTGCATGGACGAGGCTCTGCGCTGCAAGGAAACGGGCGAGGCCAAGACCCTGTTCTTTAATC
>JAQTNA010000080.1 GCA_028714035.1 Rhodocyclaceae bacterium | reverse complement strand
CGCTCGCCGGCCTGAAGGTACTGGAATTCGCCGCCCTGGGGCCGGCGCCTTTTGCCGCCATGTTCCTGGCCGACCTGGGCGCGGAGGTGCTGTCCATCGAACGGCTGGCGCCGCCCGGTGCCCGGCCACTCTTCGATCCCGAGATGGACATCCTGCGGCGCAACCGCAAGATTCTCAACCTGGACCTCAAGCGGCCGGACGACCGGGCCGCGGCCTTGAAGCTGGTGGAAAAGGCCGACATCCTGATCGAGGGCTTCCGGCCCGGGGTCATGGAGCGCCTGGGCCTGGGGCCGGAAGCCTGCCTCGCCGCCAACCCGCGCCTGGTCTATGGCCGCATGACCGGCTGGGGCCAGGAGGGGCCGCTGTCCCAGGCCGCCGGCCACGACATCAACTACCTGGCCCTCTCCGGCGCCCTGTCCGCCATCGGCGAGGTGGGCGGCAAACCCGTGGTGCCGCTCAACCTGGTGGCGGACGGCGGCGGCGCCCTGCTGCTGGCCTTCGGCGTCATGAGCGCCGTGTTCTCCGCCGGCCGCACCGGGCGGGGCCAGGTGGTGGACGCCGCCATGACCGACGGTTCGGCCCTGCTCATGAGCATGATGCACACCCTTAAGGCCATGGGGGAGTGGTCGCTCCAACGCGGAGCCAACCTCCTGGACGGCGGCGCCCATTTCTACGGCACCTATGCCTGCGCCGACGGCAAGCACCTGGCCATCGGCCCCATCGAAGCCCCTTTCTACCGCCGCTTCCTGGATCTCGCCGGCATCAGCGAACCGGAATTCCGGGAGCAATGGAACCGGGACGCCTGGCCGAGCCTGAAGGAGAAGCTGGCGGCCCATCTCCTGACCCGGAGCCGGGACGAGTGGTGCGCGCTCCTGGAAGGAACGGAAGCCTGCGTCGCCCCGGTCCTGGACATCGTCGAGGCGCCGCTTCATCCCCACAACCGGGCGCGCCAGACCTTCATCGAGGTGGATGGCGTACCCCAGGCCGCCCCCGCGCCCCGTTTCAGCCATACTCCCAATGCCGCACCCCGGAGGCCCGAAATGGCCGATGAAAGCCTGCTCGCCGAATGGGGGCTGGATGGAGAAATGCTGGCATCCCTACGCGCTTTGTCGGGCTGAAGCCCGACCTACCCACCCCGAGGAGAAACCATGGACTACCAAAACATCATCGTCAGCACCGAGGGCCGGGTCGGCCTCATCACCCTGAACCGCCCCAAGGCCCTGAACGCCCTGAACGACGCCCTCATGGGCGAAGTCACCGCCGCGCTGGAAGCCTTCGATCGGGACGACGGCATCGGCGCGGTGATCATCACCGGCTCGGAAAAGGCCTTCGCCGCCGGTGCCGACATCAGCGGCATGGCCAACTACTCCTACCTGGACGTGTATAAGAGCGACTTCTGCGGCCCCGGCTGGGCGGCGGCCAAACTGTTCAGGAAGCCCCTCATCGCCGCCGTCGCCGGCTTCGCCCTGGGCGGGGGCTGCGAACTGGCCATGATGTGCGACATGATCTTCGCCGCCGACACGGCCAAGTTCGGCCAGCCGGAAATCAAGCTGGGGGTGCTGCCCGGCGCCGGCGGCACCCAGCGCCTGCCCCGGGCCGTGGGCAAGGCCAAGGCCATGGACCTGTGCCTCACCGCGCGCCTGATGGGCGCCGAGGAGGCGGAGCGCGCCGGCCTCGTGGCCCGCATCATTCCGGCGGACAAGCTGCTCGCGGAAACCATGGCCGCGGCCCAGACCATCGCCGGCTTCTCCCTGCCCGTGGTGATGATGGCCAAGGAGGCGGTGAACCGGGCGTTCGAGAGCAGCCTCGCCGAAGGCCTGCTGTTCGAGCGCCGCGCCTTCCATACCGCCTTCGGCCTGAACGACCAGAAGGAAGGCATGGCCGCCTTCCTGGCGAAACGCCCGGCACAATTCAAAAATTCATAAGCCCCATAAGCATCTTTTGACATGGATTAAAGCCCTCCGGGGCGCCAGGCGGCAAAGTCGCAGGCTTCAGGCCGCTCGGGGCGAGGACTGACAAAAGAAGCCCCGGCGGTCGGATTCGATCAATCACGAGGAGACGGAAAGTGGGAGTGCAAGAGCTTTACAGCCAGAAACGCATGACTGCCGCGGAAGCGGTGCACCTGCTGCGGGACGGGGACGCCGTGGTGGTCCCCACGGGCGTGGGCGAACCGCCCACCCTGCTCTCCGCCCTCTCCGACCACCGGCGTGATTTCCGGGACGTTTCGGTGGCCCAGATCCTGCCCCTGCGCAAGTACGGCTACTTCGACCCGGAGACCCGGGACCATGTGCGCCATACGGCCTATTTCTACGGCGGCGCCTCCCGTCCCGGCGGACAGGCCGGCTGGATTGACTTCGTGCCCGGCTACTTCTCCGAGATTCCCTCCATGATCGCCAAGGAGCAGATCCCGGCCGACGTGGTGTTCTCCATGGCCTCCCCCATGGACAACCATGGCTACTTCTCCCTCTCCCTGGGCACGGACTACACCATGGCCGCCCTGGCCAAGGCGCGGGTCGTGGTGCTGGAAGTCAATCCCCACGTGCCTTTCGCCTACGGCGCCTGCCACGTGCACGTTTCCCAGGTCACCGCCCTGGTGGAAAGCGAGGATCCGATCCTGGAAGTCGGCCTGCCGGCCATCGGCCCGGTGCAGAAGGCCATCGGCGAACACGTGGCGGAGCACATCCAGGACGGCGCGACCCTGCAGATCGGCTATGGCGGCATCCCCGACGCCGTGGTCATGCAGCTCACCCACAAGCATGACCTGGGCATCCACACGGAGATGATCGGCGACGGCATCATGAGCCTGGTGGAAGCGGGGGCCGTGACCAACAAGAAGAAGAACTACCTGCCGAACAAGATGGTCGCCACCTTCGCCCTGGGTTCCGCCAAGCTCTACCGCTTCATGGATCGCAACCCCATGCTGGAGATGCACCCGGTGAATTTCACCAACGATCCCTGCCTCGCCGGCCACAACAACGGCCTGATCACCATCAACGCCAGCCTGCAAGTGGATCTCATCGGCCAGTGCGGCTCCGAGAGCCTGGGCTTCATTCCCTATTCCGGCACCGGCGGCCAGGCCGATTTCGTGCGCGCGGCCAACCGCTCCGAAGGCGGCAAGTCCTTCATCGTCCTGCCGTCCACCGCCAAGAGCGACAGCATCTCCCGCATCGTGCCCACCCTCACCCCCGGCACCCACGTCACCACCAGCAAGAACGACGTGAATTACGTGGTGACGGAATTCGGCGTGGCCCAGTTGCGCGGCAAGACCGCCAAGCAGCGCGCCGAAGCCCTGATCGGCATCGCCCACCCGGACTTCCGGGACAAGCTGAAGGAAGACGCCCGGCAGATGCGGCTGCTGTAAACGCCGATTCAATACCCGACGCACAGGCGCCAAGGCGCGAAGGGCCGCAAAGGAAACCCCCTCCTTCGCGGCCCTCGTTTTACCGTCGTCCGGCCGGAGACGGCCAGGAGCGGCCGTCCGGCAAACCTCCCGAAAGCGGCCGTTCCCGCGCCAGCTTGCCTTCCGCCTTTACACAAGCTTATCCAGCGGGCTGACCACGCCGCGGCCGCCAAGGTTCAGCACGTGCGTATAGATCATGGTGGTGGAAACGTCGGCATGTCCCAATAACTCTTGCACGGTGCGAATATCGTAACCCGACTCCAATAAATGCGTCGCAAAAGAATGTCTTAGCGTATGGGTGGTGGCGGGCTTGGCGATGCCGGCCTTCCTGACTGCCGCCTTGATGGCCCGCTGAAGATTTTGCTCGTAAATGTGATGGCGTCGGTGGATGCCGGTTTCCGGGTCGTCTGACAGGTCCGGGGCGGGGAAGAACCAGAACCAGGCCCAGGTTTCACCGGCCTTGGGGTATTTCCTGTCCAGCGCGTCCGGCATCTCAACCCCCGGAACGCCAAGTTTGCGATCCTGATCGAACAAGGCGCGAGTCTCGACCAGGTGGGATTTCAGGGGCGCGACCAAGGCGACAGGTAAGGTGGTCATTCTGTCCTTGCCACCTTTGCCCTGCCGGATGGTGATCTCATGGCGATCAAAATCCACGTCCTTGACCCGCAAGCGCACACATTCCATAAGCCGCATGCCCGTCCCGTAAATCAGCCGCGCCATCAGGCCGTACAAGCCGTCCATGCAACCGAACAGGCGCTGTACCTCAGCCAAGGAAAGAACGACCGGGATACGCCGGGAGGGCTTGGCACGCACCAGATTATCCAGCCATGGAAGATCCAAACCGAGGACATCTCGGTAGAGAAACAGAAGCGCCGAGAGCGCCTGGGTCTGCGTCGCCCCAGACACCTTGCCGTTTACAGCAAGCTCAGAAAGAAAGGTCTCAACCTCCGTCGCCCCCATGTCACGGGGATGCCGATTGCCATGAAATACGACGTACCGATGAATCCAGCCGGTGTATGATTGCTCCGTTCGCCGGCTGTAATGCTTCGCCCGGATGTGCCCCCTCACCACCTCCAGAAGCTTAGGGACATGAGGTGCCTCGTATACAGGAAGAGGTGACATGCTAAAACTCCAGCATCGTGAAATATCAATGGGTTGCAACCACGCCTTTGGTATTATACGGCATACACGATCGGCATTCACGGCACTGCCGCGCATTTCCGCATACCAGGCGGTGCCATGTCCACCCGCTTATCTGGCACTGCTGTCCACTACACGTTAGGCCAAGTGGGGAACCGATATGACGTTGTCCGATCCTGAAAAGCTAGTCCACTACGTAAAGTCGCTGCCAGGTTTCGTGTTCTACGAAACTATTGACGGAAACTACGACCACATAGGTGCAACGGCAGCAGACGCTGTTCTTCAGGCTAACAATAAGTATTCAACACACGTAAAGCCAAGAATTAATCGAATCCTTGCCAAGTATTCAGATGCACGTACAACAAGTTCTTTATTGCATCTATTGGAATTGGTTCCCGCAACAGAATTCCTTGACTGGCGCGGAGAAGACCGCGCCGAGCGCTTCAGGCAGGTTCTTGAACTGTTTGCTGCAGAAGGCATAGAAGTAGAAGCAGACCTAAAAGAGTGGTTGGAAAATAAGCCTAACTTACTGAAACTTCGGTCTATCAAAGGAATCGGCCCCAAAACGATCGATTATTTCAAAATCCTGGTCGGTGTATCAACCAGTGCTATTGACCGTCATCTTCTCAACTTCCTCGCGTTGGCTGGTCTATCACCCTGTGGTTATATCGATGCCCAAAAGATCATTAACGTGGCTGCTGACATACTTGCAATTGATCGAGCCTATTTTGATCACAGCATTTGGCAGTTCATGAGCAAGGGTGTGGCCAATTCAACGAAGGAGTGTCTTGGTCATCAGGCCTAACAATCGGGTCAAGCGGGACGCCCGAGAAGCCGGCTTCACTTCGTGGTTGCGTCCGCGCGCGGGCGCCCCTTACCCTAAACGTTATGCGGCTACAGAGTCGCTCTCATCCGCCTGCTGAGCTAAGAAAGGAACCACCATGCCTGAGCCCGGAACATTTATGTGGAACCAGTTGGTGACGTCTGACCAAAAGAAGAGCGGCGCTTTTTATTGCGAGTTGTTGGGCTGGAGCAAGCGTGAAGTAAATGCTGGCCCGTTCGGCACCTACACAATTTTCAGCCGGGACGGCGCAGATGTCGGCGGCATGATGAACCCCACAACCGACTTCTCTCGTTCCCGCCCTCCTTGGTGGCAGGCATTCATCGCTGTTGCGGATGTTGACGCTTGCGCCTCTCGCGTTGTTGAGCTCGGAGGCTCGATAATCGAGCCTCCGCATGAGGTTCCGGGTGTTGGGCGCGTGTGCATGGTCGCTGACCCAATGGGGGCCGTAGTCCAACTCATGTCGCCAGTTTCAGGCAATGGTTGAGCCAAGCCGCATAATCGGGTAAGGGCCGGCTTCTAACCGGCCCTCCCCACACCACCCGGCGTGCGGGTCCGCACCGGGCGGTTCATGAACAGGGAGCACACCTCGATGTCAGGCATAGCCTTGGGCCTTCATCCACAG
>JAQTNA010000079.1 GCA_028714035.1 Rhodocyclaceae bacterium | reverse complement strand
TCATCCGCGACAGCACTTTCTGCTTCAATTCCTTTGGATAGCCCACGTCGTCCTCTTCCTCGCCCCCTACCTTCCAAGCCTGAAGTCTAAATCAGGCAGGTGGGACAACTATCCTGACATAGGGGGCGGCCGCCATTATTCCATATCGGCATCGGCAGGAAACGCCCGACAGGAAGCCAGGGCGCCTGCTCAACGCAAGGTAAACAGGTCTTCCAGTTCCTTGCCGCCGAGGTTGCCGATCCACTGCTCGCCCACTCCAACCGTCAGGTCGGCCAGGGCGCGCTTGGACTGGATCATGTCGTTGATGCGTTCCTCGAAGGTCGCCCGGGTAATCAGACGGTGCACCTGCACGTTCTGCTGCTGGCCGATGCGATAGGCCCGGTCAGTAGCCTGGGCCTCCACGGCCGGATTCCACCACAGATCGTAGTGAATCACGTTGGCGGCGGCCGTCAGGTTCAGGCCGGTGCCGCCGGCCTTCAGCGACAGGATGAAAACCCGCTCCGTGCGATCATTCTGGAAGCGCTCGACCATGGCATCCCGCTTGGCACGGGTGAGGCCGCCATGAAGGAACAGCGGCTCTCGGCCATGTTCTTGCCGCAGCCAGCCGCACAGCAACTCGCCCATTTCCCGGAACTGGGTGAACACCAGCACCTTGCCATGACTGGCGTGAATATCCTCGACCAGTTCGAGGAAGCGTTCGGCCTTGCCGGACAGGGACGCATCGCCCTGGCCCTGCTTGAGGTACTGGGCCGGGTGATTACATATCTGCTTCAGGGCCAGGATCATCTGCAACACCAGCCCCTGACGCTTGAAGGTGTCCGACTCACCGGAAATGGTGCGCAAGCCTTCCTGCACCACGGATTCGTAGAGAGCGGTTTGCGCCTTGGACAGGGTGCAGTACTGGTTCTGCTCGATCTTGTCCGGCAGGTCGCTGATGATGGTCTTGTCCGACTTCAACCTTCGCAACAGAAAAGGGGCGGTCACGCGCCGGAAGCGCTGCACCACCTGCTGGTCGTGATGGGTCTGGATGGGCACGGCGTATTCGCGAACAAACTGGGTCAGTTTGCCCAGAAAGCCGCGGTTCGCAAAATCCATGATGCTCCAGTATTCCGACAGGCGGTTTTCCACCGGCGTGCCGCTCATGGCGATGAAGGTCGTTGCGGGAATAGCCTTCACTGCCTTGGTCTGGGCGGTGGCCGGGTTCTTGATGTTTTGGGCTTCGTCCACCACCACCACGCGCCAGGACAGGCGCTTGAGCGCGGCAGCTTCCGAGCGGGCGATGCCGTAGGTCGTCAGCAGCACGTCGGGTCTGGCCCCGACGCCACTCTCTCCCGCATGTTGGGCCAGTTCCCGCTTGGCGCCATGGAATACGGCGACGCTCAAATCCGGGGCGAAGCGGGCGATTTCCTTCTGCCAGTTCGTCAGGAGGCTGGTGGGCACGATCACCAGGGCGCGGGCCTCTGCCAGATTCCCGTCCTCCTTGAGTTTCTGGAGAGTGGTGATGACTTGCAGGGTCTTGCCCAGGCCCATGTCGTCGGCGATGACGCTGCCCAGGCCGAGACGGGCATTGCGGTAGAGCCAGGCGTAGCCTCGTTGTTGATAAGGCCGCAGCGTGGCCTGAAGGGCAAGGGGCAGTGGCACGTCGCCAGATTCGAGCAATTCGGCGAGGATGCGCCGGGCTGCTTCGTCCAGACCTACCGGTGCCCCGGCGTAGTCGCCGGCCAGGGCGACGCGCATCAGTTCCGCGCCGGAGAGTTCCGGGGGCCGGGCAAGTTGGGCGCGCAGCCGCTCGATCTCGTTGGGGTCCAGGTAGACGTAGCCGCCCTTGAAGCGAATCACGCCGGTGGCATCCGACACCAGGCGCTCGAACTCGGCCCGGCTCAGCAGATGCTCGCCCACCGCTACCCGCCAGTCGAAGTCGAAAATGTCGCTCGCGTTGAGGAATCCGCCGCTGTCGGGCGCCGTGCCCTTGATCTGCATGGAAAGCCCGGGCCGCAGCAGGCGATCCAGCGCCTTGGGCAGGAGCGCACGGATGCCCAGGAGGCGCACCACAGGAAGGGTGTCGAACAGGAAGCCGGGCAACTTATCCGCAGCAATCGTGAGCGGCACGCGGGCGCCGGCACTGACGTAGGTGTTCAGGGGCGGGAAGAACTCCGCCAGCAGGGAAACGGTTTGCAGGATGCCGTAGCGTGCCTGGGACCATGCGGGGTCGGTCAGCACGGCGGCCAAGGGTACCGGCTGTTCCAGAGCGGCGAGCTTGTTTTCCGCGGCCAGCGCCAGGTGGAATTGATTGAGTCCTTGAGTTGTACCTTCGTCCAGCAGCAGAACCGGCGAATGCTCGCGTCGGGCGAGGTGAAAGCGCGCGAGCCATATGTGGATACCGGCGGCGACAGCCCCTTCTCCCGGGCCGTCATAATTCGCCTGTCCCGTCTCGAAAAACAGCGCGAGGGTCTTGTCGCCGACGAGTTTTTCCTTGGCGCCGCTGTTCCAGGCCCGGATGAAATGATCCAGGAACAGGGAACATAGGGCCGTGGCCTGGGCTTCCGGTGCCAGGGGCAGGGTCTTCTTGCCTTGGCGCAGCAGCACCCGGCCGGCGGGCAGGCCGTCGCGAACCCGCGCCATCAGGTCGCTCACGACGGGATCGAGGGTGGCTGGCAGCCAGCGCAGACCGACCGTGCTATCCTTCAGCGAGAAAATCTGGGGCACGACGGCACCGCGGGCAAGCAGATGCAGGGCCAGGAGCCGCAAGGCATGGAGGGCAGCCAGTTCCGGCTGGAAATCAGGCAGGCGGGAAGGTGCCAAGCTGGTCAAAGCTTCCACCAGGGCCGGCCACTCGGAAACTGCTGCCATGCCGGTGAGCGCCACGGCGTAGTCGGCTTCGAGTATGGGGACAGGCCGGTCTTCTGGCGAAAGTAGGCACACCTCGTCGTCCGCTTCGGCATCCAGGGCCTGGCGTGCCGATTTGGCGACTCGGGCCAGAAGGCGCCCCAGGGTTTCGCGGAAATCTCCGTTGGGGAAGAACAGGGGCCGGGCCGGCAGGACATGCAGCAGAGGCTCGGCCAGATCCGGCAGGAGCGAGAAGTCGAGCGTATCCAGTGGCCCGATCTCGGTCGTTTCCGCTTCAATAACCGTGGGCAACAGTTCGCCCAGGGTGGGCAGCGTGGCGTCGGCCCGGTTCTCGATGAGGATGTCTCGGGACTTGAGCGCGGCGGCCAGATCGAGTCCGCGCAGGGAAAAGACCAGGAAGGGATTACCGTCAATTTCCCGGCTGAGCAGGTAGATAACCGCCGCTAGGTGTTTGCACGGCACCGCCCAGTCCGGGCAGGAACACTGCATAGCCAGGTCTTTCCAGCGGGTGGGGAAGACGGCAATGCCCAGCTCGGCAGCCAGTTTCAGCAAGGCCGGGTCCAGTTCCCGGTTGAGCATACGGGCGATCAGGGCCGGATCGGCGGCAATCCGATCCAGGAGCCGCGCCGCATCCTTGGCCGTGATCGGTGGCACCGTGATGGTGACCTGGTAGGGACGGGGGCGTGAGCCCTTGACCTTGGCCTGGATCGTGCCCGCCTTGACCGTCAGTTGGCCCACCGCACCCTTGTTGGCGTAGCTGCGCCCGCGCGGCAGGCGGTTGTCGTAATCAATGTGGGTCAGCGCCGCGAGCCACTGCTCGCCCCACCAAGTCTTGCCGAAGGCGGGACGCGTCACCATTGCGCGGCCTCCGTCAGAAGGCAAGCGCCAGCGGGCCGATGAACCTCAATTCCCAGGCAATAAGGGATGACGGCGACGGTGAGTCTGGAACAAGTCATGGCCGGCATTGTACCGGTCAAGCGCTACCCAGTTCCAGACCAGGAGAAGTGGAGCACTGCCCTCACGCCGGAGGGATTGCCTGGTCAAGAAGATCACCACTTGCGTCCCGGAAGGCTGTCCTGAAACTTCGACCGGTCAAGTCCCGGTAGGGCGGTTTCACCACAACGCCTTCTCCGAGTGCCCTTGCAAGGGCTTCTACGACATTGTCGTTGTCTTCGATCTCTCGCACGGCTCGACTTATCTCGGCCACCGGGTACGAACCGATGTTATCGAACAGCGCCTCACAAGCGGGACGGTTCATCCCATCGAACAGGTCGTCTCCTGAAATCAGGGGGGCGGTGCCGGCGTCAATTTCCTCCATCTCCTTCTTCAAGGATGCGACGAACTCCTCGACCTCGCTTGGTGCGCCGTGGAAAGACAACTCCCCGACAAGGCCGTGGAGGATTTGGCCCAGGGTCACGGCTTCCAGCGCCACCTGGTACAACTCGGCACCGTATGCACGGGCGTCCAGGTCATCTTCGTACACCGATACCGATGGGTTTACCCGCACCGGAAGCGCCAACAGTTTGCGGAGCGGCGTGGTGGATACACTCCACTGAATGCGCTCTCCGGCCTTTTTCCCGTAGTCCGGGGCATCTTCCACGAGCAGGGGGCCGACGCCATGCAAACTCAGTTTGTGAACCGATCCGTAGGTTTTCGTGGCCGAATTGAAGTGCCATTGTGAATAAAGCTCCAGGTATTCGATGGCGTCCTTACGCTCCTCGTCCCTGGCAGGAAGCGGCCCTTTTTCGGCTTCGGCGAAAAGTTCGTGGGCAAAGTTCACACCGAACACGTCGCGTAGTGGCGGGCACACCCGCATCAGCCCGAAGACATCGGCCAGCGTCGCGGCGGCATCCATTTCGATGTCTTCGAAAAGGAACTGGTGCGCGCGCTCACTCACCTCGGCCCAGTCCGGCATCGGATACCAGCGGACCATCAGCCGTGGTCCCGGCAGAAATTTCAACGAGTGCATCAAATCATCCCCTCAGGAAAGCCGGCCAAGTGGCTGGCCATCATGGGCTGAGCGCCCAGTTCTCGACTTTGAGGCCTGGGTAATCCTTGAAATCGGCCTCGTTGTTGGTAACGAGGGTCACGCCGGCGCTCAGCGCGTGGGCCGCAATGAGGCGATCCATGGTGTCGCGGCTACGATCACGCACGGCGGCCCGCACGACGCCATAACTTTCGGCGTCGGCTTCCGTAAATGGCAGTACCGGAATGCGGCTGATCAGCAGGGCGAGCACCCGTTCATCCTGCTCTCGATGGGCGTTTTGAATCTCCAGCCCGGCGCGCAGTTCGGCGTAGGTCACCACCGACATCACTGCGCTGCCTTGCTTCAAGGCTCCCAGGCGGCTCAGCACCTGGGGTGGGTGACGCTTGATGAGGTAGATGCAAATATTGGTGTCCAGCATGTAATGCATGGCTCACCCTTGCGCCTTGTCCGAACCGCCGAACCCACTCCAATCGCGTTCTTGCTCTTCATGAAATTCACGGCCATCGGCCATGAAGCTGGGACTGAACATGGCAAAGATCTCGCCGATGTCGGCAAGGGTGTCTTGCTCCACCCGCCGCAGCACCAGCGTGTTGCCAACGCGCTCGACTTCAAGGTCTTGCGCCGAATCGACGAAGCCCAACTCTTTCGGGATACGCACAGCCAAGGAATTGCCGCTTTTGAAGACTCGGGTAAGCATGATTCACTCCTTGAAAGCCAAAGTATATACAGGATATACAATCGCAAGACGTAGGGCAAGAGGATCACTCTCGCACATCCTGAAATCTACAGCCGCTTCTGCAAGTTCGCCACCCACAGCCAGAGCGATACCGCCACAAAGCACACCACGGCGGGGGCCACGACGATGGGCATGGGAATGGGCAGGCAGAGCCAGGCGACCATGGCGAGGCTGACCACCTTGAACGCGTGAATGCCGATCTTGTGGCGGATCGGGCTTTGGGACGTGAAGGCCATTTTGCGGATTTCCCGCACATAGAAACCATCCACCGACGCCGCGAGTATCAGCGGAATGCCGATCAAGCTCCACATCAGCAAGGCCTGGGCGCGGTAGGTAATTACGGCCACCCAGAGCAGGGTGGCGTAGATACGATCCAGCAACCACTGATCAAACCGGGAATTCGTCAGGCTGGCCGCTGACGTTCTTGCCGAGGCGGCGGTGTCCGCTCGAACATTGGCTGATTCGAGTAGTACCCATTGGTTGGCTTCCGCACCGGCCATAGCGGCCATCTGTTCCTGCTCTGTCCGCCAGGTTGCCTCAAGCGCCGTGCTTGGTATGAGTGCCCACGTCGCAAGGAAGCCGATGAACAGGACCAGGGCGACAAACACGCCCCACGCT
>JAQTNA010000078.1 GCA_028714035.1 Rhodocyclaceae bacterium | reverse complement strand
CCATGTAGCGCCATTCGTCGAAGGCGTTGGGGCCGAAGCCGCTGCGCTGGATGGACTTGAGGAACTGCTTGGGGATGATGGCGTCCGTGTCCACGTTGGCCCGATCCAGGGGCGCGACCAGACCATCCAGTAGAGTAAATTTACGCATAGTTATCTCGATTCCGAATCAAGCCAGTTCGCGCACATCGGCGAAGTGCCCGGCGATGGCGGCAGCCACGGCCATTTCAGGACTCACCAGGTGGGTACGTCCGCCGGCGCCCTGGCGCCCCTCGAAATTGCGGTTGGAGGTGGACGCGCAACGCTCACCCGGCTCCAGCCGGTCGGCGTTCATGGCCAGACACATGGAGCAGCCCGGCTCGCGCCACTCGAAACCGGCGGCGCGGAACACCTTGTCCAGTCCTTCCGCCTCGGCCTGGCGCTTCACCAGACCCGAGCCGGGCACGACCAGGACCAGCTTGACGCTGTCCGCCTTGTGCCGGCCCTTGGCCACGCTCGCCGCCGCACGCAGATCCTCGATGCGGGAGTTGGTGCAGGAACCGATGAACACCTTGTCCACCTTGATCTGGTTGATGGGCGTGCGCGGCGTGAGGCCCATGTATTGCAGCGCCCTGGCCACGCCCTCGCGCCTGGATTGGTCGCTGAAGTCTTCGGGAGCCGGCACCACGTCCTTGATGGACAGCACCATTTCCGGGGAAGTGCCCCAGGTCACCTGGGGCGCCAGCTTGCCCGCGTCCAGTTCCACCAGGGCGTCGAACACCGCGCCCTCGTCGCTCTTCAGGGTACGCCAATAGGCGGCGGCCTTGTCGAACTGATCCGCCTTGGGTGCGAAGGCCCGGCCCTTCAGGTATTCGATGGTGGTCTCGTCCACCGCGATCATGCCCGCCCGCGCACCGGCCTCGATGGCCATGTTGCACAGGGTCATGCGCCCTTCCATGGAGAGGGCGCGGATGGCGCTGCCGCCGAATTCCACCGCATAGCCCGTGCCGCCGGCCGTGCCGATCTTGCCGATCACCGCCAGGGCAATGTCCTTGGCCGTGACCCGCTTGGCAAGCGACCCTTCCACCCGCACCAGCATGGTCTTGGACTTCTTCTGCAACAGGCACTGGGTTGCCAGCACGTGTTCCACTTCGGAAGTGCCGATGCCGTGGGCCAGGCAGCCGAAGGCGCCATGGGTGGAGGTATGGGAATCGCCGCAGACCACAGTCATGCCCGGCAGGGTCACGCCGTTCTCCGGCCCGACCACATGCACCACGCCCTGGCGCGGGTCCTTGAAGGGGAAATAGGCCAGCGCACCCGTTTCCCGGATGTTGGAATCCAGGGTCTCCACCTGCAAACGGGACACCGGGTCCTGGATACCCAGTTCCCAGTGATCGGTGGGGGTATTGTGGTCGGCGGTGGCGACGATGGAACTGGTGCGCCAGGGCTTGCGCCCGGCCAGACGCAGACCCTCGAAGGCCTGCGGACTGGTCACTTCATGCACCAGGTGGCGGTCAATATAGAGCAGCGCCGTGCCGTCCTCTTCCGTGAGGACCACGTGGCTGTTCCAGAGCTTTTCGTAGAGCGTTTGCGGCATTGGGCAATTCCCGGTCAGAAAATTTCGAGAACTGTGGATTATCACATAAGCGGCTCCCGAGAGGACAGAGCCGGAAGCACGCCGGGGACGGATTCCGCGCCCAAATTGAATTTCCGCCCCCATCTCCTCGACTCCCGCGCCCGCCTTGTGAGAAAATCCGGGGCTTTGCAGGCCCCGACGGGTTCTGCGCATTCATTTTAGGCGGATAGAAATGCCGGTCATTACACTACCTGACGGATCGAAACGGGAATACGCGGAAGCCCTCACGGTGGCGCAGGTCGCCGCCTCCATCGGCACGGGCCTGGCCAAGGCCGCCCTGGCCGGGAAGGTGGATGGCCGTCTGGTGGACACCTCCCACCTGATCGAGAACGACGCCGACTTGGCCATCATCACCGACAAGGACCCGGAAGGCCTGGAGATCATCCGCCATTCCACCTCCCACCTCATGGCCTACGCCGTGAAGGAACTCTTCCCCGAAGCCCAGGTGACCATAGGCCCGGTGATCGAAAACGGCTTCTATTACGACTTCTCCTACAAGCGCCCCTTCACGCCGGAAGACCTGGTGGCCATCGAGAAGCGCATGGTGGAACTGGCGAAGAAGGATTTCCCGATGGTGCGGGACGTGAAGCCCCGGGACGAGGCCATCGCCTTCTTCAAGAACATCGGCGAACACTACAAGGCGGAACTGATAGCGGCCATTCCGGCCGGGGAAGACGTATCGCTCTACTGCGAGGGCGAATTCACCGACCTGTGCCGCGGCCCCCACGTGCCCTCCACCGGCAAGCTCAAGGTCTTCAAGCTGATGAAGCTGGCCGGCGCCTACTGGCGCGGCGACTCGAAGAACGAGATGCTCCAGCGCATCTACGGGACGGCGTGGACGAAGAAGGAAGACCAGGAAGCCTACCTGCACATGCTGGAAGAGGCCGAAAAACGCGATCACCGCCGCATCGGCCGCCAACTGGACCTGTTTCACATGCAGGACGAGGCGCCGGGCATGGTGTTCTGGCACCCCAAGGGCTGGTCCGTATGGCAGGAGATCGAGCAGTACATGCGCCAGGTGTACCGGGACAACGGCTACCAGGAAGTGCGCTGTCCCCAGATCATTGACCGATCGCTCTGGGAAAAATCGGGGCATTGGGACAACTACAAGGACAACATGTTCACCACGGAGTCGGAAAAGCGCGACTTCGCCATCAAGCCCATGAACTGCCCGGGCCATGTGCAGGTGTTCAATGCCGACCTGCGCTCCTACCGGGAACTGCCCCTGCGTTACGGCGAGTTCGGCTCCTGCCACCGGAACGAACCTTCCGGCGCCCTGCACGGCCTGATGCGCGTGCGCGGCTTCGTGCAGGACGACGGCCACATCTTCTGCACCGAGGACCAGATCCAGTCCGAAGTCACCGCTTTCAACGCCCTGGTACTGAAGGTCTACAAGGATTTCGGTTTCAACGATGTCGCGGTCAAGCTGGCGCTCCGCCCCGACAAGCGCGTCGGTTCCGACGAGGTGTGGGACAAGGCGGAAGTGGCCCTGCGCGAGGCGCTGACCGCCTCCGGCATGGAATGGATCGAACTGCCGGGCGAAGGCGCCTTCTACGGCCCCAAGATCGAGTTCCACATCAAGGACGCCATCGGCCGTTCCTGGCAGTGCGGCACGGTGCAGGTGGATTTCTCCATGCCCGGTCGCCTGGGCGCCGAGTACGTGGGCGAGGACAACGCCCGCCATACGCCGGTGATGCTGCACCGGGCCATCCTCGGATCGCTGGAGCGCTTCATCGGCATCCTGATCGAGAACCACTCCGGCAACCTGCCCCTGTGGCTCGCCCCGGTACAGGCGGTGGTGCTCAATATCTCGGAAAATCAGGCCGCCTACGCAGAGGAATTGGCCAACCGACTGCGCACCGAAGGCCTGCGCGTTGAAGCCGATTTGCGTAACGAAAAAATTACTTATAAAATACGCGAACATAGCATGCAGAAACGACCCTATCTCCTGGTCGTGGGTGACAAGGAGAAGGAAGCAGGACTGGTAGCCGTGCGTGCCCGGGGCAATCAAGACCTCGGGCAGATGTCCCTCGAAGCGTTTTTGGAGCGTGTCACACGCGAACGCATTGAACGGACAGGCACGGCTTGATTTTTTTCTTACTGGAGATTTGAACCATCGCTCAGCAGCAGACCACCAGGACTCAGCGCCTGAATGAGGAGATCACCACCCCCGAACTGCGTCTCATCGGGGAGGATGGCGAGCAAGTAGGCATCGTTTCCATTCAGGCCGCGCTGAAGATGGCCGAAGAAGCGGGAGTGGATCTGGTCGAGATAGCGCCACTGGCGAGCCCGCCCGTGTGCCGCATCATGGACTTCGGCAAGTTCAAGTACCAGGAAGCCAAGAAGCAGCACGAAGCCAAGCTCAAGCAGAAGCAGATCCAGGTCAAGGAGATCAAGTTCCGCCCCGGCACGGACGAGGGCGACTACCAGATCAAGTTGCGCAACCTGATCAAGTTCCTGCAGGAAGGCGACAAGACCAAGATCACCCTGCGCTTCCGCGGTCGGGAAATGGCCCACCAGGAATTCGGCTTCCGCCTCCTGGAGCGGGTGAAGAAGGATCTGGAAGAGTACGGCACTGTGGAGCAGTTCCCCAAGATGGAAGGCCGCCAGTTGATCATGGTGATCACGCCCATCAAGAAGCAGCTGCCCAAGGGCGCCGAGTGAGGCAGTAAAGAATTTTCGGGACGCCTCGCAGGAGGGGTTCCGGGAAATACAACCCGGAAGGGTTGATATAGAAGTGGTTGCGGGTTGTTAAAGCGTTCCCGATGGGAGCCACCCGAGGCCATGTCATAACAGGAGTATTCTTCGATGCCGAAGATGAAGACCAAAAGCGGGGCCAAGAAGCGGTTCTCGGTTCGCGCCGGTGGCACCATCAAGCGCGCTTCCGCGTTCAAGCGCCACATTCTGACCAAGAAAACCACCAAGACGAAGCGCCAACTGCGCGGCGTCCAAGCCATCGTTGCCGCGGACGTGAAGTCCATCCGCGCGATGCTGCCCTACGCTTAAAGGAGGTTCAGAATGCCAAGAGTCAAACGTGGTGTAACGGCGCGCGCGCGCCACAAGAAAGTTCTCGTAGCAGCCAAGGGTTACCGCGGCCGCCGCAGTACCGTATATCGTATCGCCAAGGAAGCGGTGATGAAGGCGGGTCAGTACGCCTACCGCGACCGTCGCCAGAGGAAGCGTCAGTTCCGCGCCCTGTGGATCGCCCGTATCAACGCCGGTGCCCGTGAACTGGGCATGAAGTACAGCACCCTGATGAACGGCCTGAAGAAGGCTGCCATCGAGGTGGACCGCAAGGTCCTGGCCGACCTCGCCGTGTTCGACAAGCCCGCTTTTGCGGCGATTGCGAACCAGGCCAAGGCCCAGCTCGCCGCCTGATCCAGCGTCGAAACAACGCGATCAGCGAGGCAGAAAAAAGGAGGCCCAGCCTCCTTTTTTCCATTTTTCGGTAGTGAGCCACCGGGTGTGGCACCAGCCGCATACTGGCAACTGACAACCGACATCTGACAACTGAAATGCAAGAACTCGAACAACTGGTTTCCCGCGCCACCGCTGAATTCTCGGCCATTTCCGACGCGGCTCAACTGGAACAGGCCAAGGCACTCTACCTGGGCAAGAGCGGCAGCCTCACGGAACTCCTGAAGGGGCTGGGCAAGCTCCCGCCAGAGGAGAGAAAGAGCGTCGGCGCCGCCATCAATCAGGGCAAGCAGGCGATAGAAGCCGCCCTGGAAGAGCGGCGCGAGCACATCCGCCGCGCCGCCCTGGCAGCCCAGTTGCAGGCAGAAGCCCTGGACATCACCCTGCCCGGCCGCGGCATGGGTCTGGGTGGCCTGCACCCCGCCACCCGCACCCTGGAGCGCATCGAGGAGCTGTTCCGCTCCATCGGCTTCGAGGTCGCAGACGGTCCGGAGATCGAGGACGATTTCCACAATTTCACGGCGCTCAACACCCCGGAAAACCATCCGGCGCGCTCCATGCACGACACCTTCTACCTGGAAAATGCGCCGGGCCTGCTGCTGCGCACCCACACCAGCCCGATCCAGGTGCGCTACATGGAAGAACACCTGGCGCGCCACAAGGGCGTTGAGCCCATGCCCCCCATCAAGGTGATCGCGCCAGGCCGGGTCTACCGCGTGGATTCGGACGCCACCCACTCCCCCATGTTCCACCAGGTGGAAGGCCTGTGGGTGGGCGAGGACGTGAGCTTCGCCAATCTGAAGGGCGTGTTCACCGACTTCCTGCGCCGCTTCTTCGAACGGGAAGATCTGAAGGTGCGCTTCCGTCCCTCCTTCTTCCCCTTCACCGAGCCCTCCGCGGAAGTGGACATGGGCTGCGTATTCTGTAGCGACGGCTGTCGCGTCTGCTCCCACACCGGCTGGCTGGAAATCGCCGGCTGCGGCATGGTTCATCCCAACGTGTTGAAGCACGTGGGCATTGACAGCGAGAAATACCTGGGTTTCGCCTTTGGCGTCGGCCCCGACCGCCTGACCATGTTGCGCTACGGCATCAACGACCTGCGCCTGTTCTACGACGGCGACCTGCGTTTCCTGAGCCAGTTCAAGTAACAAGCCTGTAGGTCGGGTTTTAACCCGACGCCCGGATGCATGTCGGGATGAATCCCGACCTACGGAGCAAAGCACCTCCGCGACCAAAGCAGTATTAATCGTTCGAGACACATCATGCAATTCTCTGAATCCTGGTTGAGAACCCTGGTCAATCCGCCGCTGGATAGCGGCGAGTTGGCTCATCTGCTGACCATGGCGGGCCTGGAAGTGGAGGCCCTGGAGCCGGTGGCGCCGGCTTTCAGCCAGGTCGTCGTGGCCCGGATCCTCACGGCCGAGAAGCATCCCGATGCCGACAAACTGCGCCTGTGCACGGTGGACGTGGGCGAGGCCGAGCCATTGCAGATTGTCTGCGGGGCGCCGAATGCCGCCGTGGGCCTCAGGGTGCCCTGCGCCCGGGTCGGTGCCATTCTTCCGGGCGACTTCAAGATCAAGGCCGCCAAGGTGCGCTCAATCGAGTCCTTCGGCATGCTGTGTTCCGCCCGGGAACTGGGCAT
>JAQTNA010000077.1 GCA_028714035.1 Rhodocyclaceae bacterium | reverse complement strand
GGCGGCTTGCCGTGGAAAACGCTGCGCGTTTCCCACCGCGCCCCCCTTTGCCCACAAGCTCCACAGACCAATCATCATTTTTATGTATTTTTCAAAAACAGAACATACAAGGCGCAGAGGCGCAGAGGAACGATGAGCTGATGCGTCATGATGTTGGCAAGTCGTCGTGAATATTGATATTGCGTACGCCCCTGTTGCCCATGCCCTGCCAGGGATAACTGTTTCGTCGCCCGGATTTCGCCGTCGGTTTGGAACGGCCGGATTGTCTGCTTTTCTCTGCGCCTCTGCGCCTCTGCGGTTCGAATTGTTTTCTCCAACCCTATGACCTTTACCGTCGTCATTCCGGCCCGCCACGCCTCCACACGGCTTCCGGGCAAGCCGCTTCTGGACATCGGCGGCAAGCCCATGGTGGTGCGGGTCGCCGAGCGCGCCCGACTTTCCACGGCTGCCGCCGTCTGGGTGGCCACCGACCACGAGGAGATCCGGGCCGCCTGCGCGACCCACGGCATCCCCTGCCTCATGACCCGTTCCGACCACGAGAGCGGCACCGACCGCCTGGCCGAGGTGGCCCGGCAACTGGACTGCGCGGACGACGAGATACTGGTCAATGTGCAGGGGGACGAGCCGCTGATCGAGCCGGCCCTGATAGACCGGGTGGCCCGGGACCTGGAAGGCGATGCCGAGGCCGCCATCGCCACCGCGGCCCATCCCCTGCGCGAAGCGTCCGAGTTCTTCAATCCCAACGTGGTCAAGGTGGTCCTGGACGGACGAGGGCGGGCGCACTATTTCAGCCGGGCGCCGATTCCCTATGCCCGGGACGCCTTCGCCCGCTCCCGCGACAGTCTGCCGGACGGCCTGCCGGCCCTGCGGCACATCGGGCTCTACGCCTATCGCGCGGCATTTCTTGCGCGCTATGTGTCCCTGGAGCCGGCTCCGCTGGAGAATTTCGAGGCTCTGGAGCAGTTGCGCGCCCTGTGGCACGGCTATGTCATACGAGTGTCCGTGGTCGGGCATGCCCCCGAGGCGGGTGTGGATACCCCGGAAGATCTGGAAAGGGTGCGCCGGGTATTTGGAAAATGAATGCTATGACCAATTGTGCTAGTTTGACCCACGGAACGTTTAACGGTAACGTGGCGCGGCAAACAAAACAACTGGATCAATCCAGGACCATTTCACATTAAAGGAGACACAATTGAGGCTTATTCTGTTGGGAGCGCCCGGCGCGGGCAAGGGCACGCAGGCTAATTTCATCCGGGAAAAGTACGGCATTCCCCAGATTTCCACCGGCGACATGCTGCGTGCCGCCGTCAAGGCCGGCACCGAAATGGGTCTGGCCGCCAAGAAGATCATGGATGCCGGCGGCCTGGTGTCCGACGACATCATCATCGGTCTGGTCAAGGAACGCCTGAAACAGGCCGATTGCCAGAGCGGCTACATGTTTGATGGTTTCCCGCGCACCATCCCCCAGGCCGACGCCATGAAGGATGCGGGCGTCGCCATTGATTTCGTTCTGGAAATTGACGTTCCCGATAGCGAGATCATCGGTCGCATGAGCGGCCGCCGGGTGCACGTGGCTTCGGGCCGCACCTATCATGTCAAGTTCAATCCGCCCAAGGTTGCCGGCAAGGACGACGAGACCGGCGAAGACCTGATCCAGCGTGCCGACGACGCGGAAGAAACCGTGAAGAAGCGTCTGGACGTGTATCACGAACAGACCGAGGCCCTGGTCAAGTACTACGGCGACTGGGCTGCCGCCGGCGCCGCCGGTGCCCCCCAATACCGCAAGATTGACGGCATGGGCAAGGTGGACGACATTCGTGACCGCGCCCTCGGCGCCCTGAAGTAAGGTAAGGAAACATGGCAAAGAACGCTTTCTACGCACAATCCGGCGGCGTGACCGCCGTCATCAACGCCTCCGCCTGCGGCGTCATCGAGACCGCCCGCAAGCATCCGGATGGAATCGGCAAGGTCTACGCCGGCCGCAACGGCATCATCGGCGCCCTGACCGAAGACCTGATTGACACCTCCCTGGAATCCGCCGAGGACATCGCCGCCCTGCGCCACACGCCTTCCGGCGGCTTCGGCTCCTGCCGCTTCAAGCTCAAGAGCCTGGAGAAGAACAAGCGCGAATACGAGCGCCTGATCGAGGTGTTCAAGGCCCACGACATCGGCTACTTCTTCTACAACGGCGGCGGCGATTCCGCCGATACCTGCTTCAAGGTGTCCCAGTTGTCCGAAGCCATGGGCTATCCGATCCAGGCCATCCACGTGCCCAAGACCGTGGATAACGACCTGCCCATCACCGACTGTTGCCCGGGCTTCGGCTCCGTGGCCAAGTACATCGCGGTCAGCACCCTGGAAGCGTCCTTCGATGTGCGCTCCATGGCCAAGACCTCCACCAAGATCTTCGTGGTGGAAGTCATGGGCCGGCACGCCGGCTGGATCGCCGCCGCCGGCGGCCTGGTGGCCGACCACGGCATCCCGGTGGTCATCCTGTTCCCGGAGATCGAGTTCAACCAGGAGAAGTTCCTGGCGGAGGTGGATGCCAAGGTCAAGCAGCACGGCTTCTGCACCATCGTCGTCTCCGAGGGCTGCCATTACCCCGACGGCAAGTTCCTGGCCGAGCAGGGTACCCGCGACGCCTTCGGCCATGCCCAGCTGGGTGGCGCCGCGCCGGTCGTGGCCAACATGATCAAGGACGCCCTGGGACACAAGTTCCACTGGGCCGTGGCCGACTACCTGCAACGGGCCGCCCGCCACATCGCCTCCAAGACCGACGTGGAGCAGGCCTACGCCCTGGGCGAGGCCGCCGTGAATCTGGCCCTGGCCGGCCGCAATTCCGTCATGCCGACGGTGGTACGCTTGTCCGATACGCCCTACAAGTGGGAAATCGGTGCGGCGGAACTGAAGGACGTGGCCAACGTCGAGAAGTTCATGCCCCGCGACTTCATCACCGAAGACGGCTTCGGCATCACCGAGAAGTGCAAGGCCTATCTGTCCGGCCTGATTCAGGGCGAGGACTATCCGCCCTACAAGAACGGCATGCCCGACTACGTAGTACTTAAAAATAACCCAGTGGCGAAGAAGCTTCCCGGCAACTTCGAACTATAAGGGTAAAAGGCGGGGGGACTGCGGGGTCTGCCCGCCGCCCCCCCGATCAGCACGCAGAAGAAATAACCGGCCCCACGGGCGAAAGCTCGGGACCGCCGGTTGAAAAGAAGCGCGGTTTTCGCGCAATTTGCTGTGTTTATCATGGAGGGAGAAAGTATGTCAGCAGGGCTCATGTTCGCGCTCGTGTGTGCGGTACTGGCAATTCTGTACGGCCTTATTTCGAGTAAATGGATTCTTTCGCAACCGGCCGGCAACGCCCGGATGCAAGAGATCGCCGCCGCAGTGCAGGAAGGCGCCAAGGCTTATCTCAACCGGCAATACACCACCATCGGTATCGTGGGTGTGATTCTGCTGGTCGCCATCTTTGCGGCGCTCGGTGCCAAGACCGCCATCGGCTTCGCCCTCGGTGCCGTTCTGTCCGGCCTGACCGGCTACATCGGCATGAACGTCTCGGTGCGCGCCAACGTGCGTACGGCCGAGGCCGCCAAGAACGGCCTGAACGCCGCGCTGAACATCGCCTTCAAGGGCGGCGCCATCACCGGCCTCCTGGTGGTGGGACTGGGCCTTCTGGGCGTGGCGGGCTACTTCGTCTACCTCCAGGCCACCAGCGGCGTGGATGCCCGGATGGAAGACATCATCCATCCGCTCGTGGGCCTGGCCTTCGGCTCCTCCCTGATCTCCATCTTCGCCCGTCTGGGCGGTGGCATCTTCACCAAGGGCGCCGACGTGGGCGCGGACCTGGTGGGCAAGGTGGAAGCCGGCATCCCCGAGGATGACCCCAGGAACCCCGCCGTGATCGCCGACAACGTGGGCGACAACGTGGGCGACTGCGCCGGCATGGCCGCCGACCTGTTCGAGACCTACGCGGTGACCATCGTCGCCACCATGCTGCTGGGTGCCTTGACGCTGCGCGCCGATCCCCTGGCGGCGGTGACCTATCCCCTGGTGCTGGGCGGCTTCTCCATCCTCGCTTCCATCGTCGGTACCTTCTTCGTGAAGGCCCGTGAAGGCGGCAAGATCATGAACGCCCTGTATCGCGGCCTGATGGTCTCCGGTGGACTCGCCGCCATCGCCTTCTATCCCATCACCACCAGCATGATGGGCCAGGGCGTGATGATTGACGGTCACATGGTCAGCTCCATGAACCTGTATCTGGCGACCCTGATCGGGCTGGCGCTGACCGCCGCCATGGTGGTCATCACCGAGTACTACACGGCCACGGAATACAGCCCGGTGCGTCACATCGCTCAAGCCTCCACCACCGGCCACGGCACCAACGTGATCGCCGGTCTGGGCGTTTCCATGAAGTCCACCGCGGCGCCCGTGCTGGCCGTCTGTGCCGCCATCTACGGCGCCTACGCCCTGGCCGGCCTCTACGGCATCGCCATCGCCGCCACCTCCATGCTGTCCATGGCGGGCATCATCGTGGCGCTGGACGCCTATGGCCCGATCACGGACAACGCCGGCGGCATCGCCGAAATGGCGGGTCTGGACGAGAGCATCCGCAACATCACCGATCCCCTGGACGCCGTGGGCAACACCACCAAGGCCGTCACCAAGGGTTACGCCATCGGCTCCGCGGGCCTCGCCGCCCTGGTGCTGTTCGCCGACTACACCCATGCGCTGTCCGCCACTCACGCAGGTTTGACGTTTGACCTGTCCAACCACATGGTGATCATCGGCCTGTTCATCGGCGGCATGGTGCCCTACCTGTTCGCCGCCATGGGCATGGAAGCCGTCGGTCGCGCCGCGGGTTCCGTGGTGGTGGAAGTGCGTCGCCAGTTCAAGGAAATCCCCGGCATCATGGAAGGCACGGGCAAGCCGGAATACGGCACCTGCGTGGACATGCTGACCAAGGCCGCCATCAAGGAAATGATCCTGCCGTCCCTGCTGCCGGTGGCCATTCCCCTGATCGTCGGCCTGACCCTGGGTGCTCAGGCCCTGGGCGGCGTGCTGGTGGGCGCCATCGTCACGGGTATCTTCGTGGCCATCTCCATGACCACCGGCGGTGGCGCATGGGACAACGCCAAGAAGTACATCGAAGAAGGCAACTTCGGCGGCAAGGGTTCCGACACCCACAAGGCCGCCGTGACCGGTGACACCGTGGGCGATCCCTACAAGGACACCGCCGGCCCCGCCGTGAATCCGCTGATCAAGATCATCAACATCGTGGCGCTGATGATCGTGCCGCTGATCCACTGATCCGAGTAGTCCTGCATCAACAAAACGGGCCGCTGCATGCGGCCCGTTTTGTCGATAGCATCCCATCCCATCAACGCCATGTCTCTCTCCGTTTATATCGTCGAGGATATCCCGGAATTCCGCGCCAAGTTTGCACAGACGGTGCTGGATGCACCCGATATGCGGCTTGCCGGCAGCGCCGAGAATCTGGCCGAAGGCATGGCACTGCTGGAGCGGGGGCCGGTGGACGTGCTGCTGGTGGATCTGGGCTTGCCGGACGGCAGCGGGCTCACCCTGATTCGTGAGGCAGCTCGGCGGTGGCCGGATACCTGCGATGTCATGGTCGTCTCCGTCTTCGCCGATGAACACCACGTCATGGCGGCCATCGAGGCCGGAGCGACCGGCTATTTGCTGAAAGACGCCTCCCCCGGCGACCTGGCGAACCAGATTCGTGAACTGCATGCGGGCGGAAGCCCGGTCAGCCCGGTGATTGCCCGCCAACTGTTGTTGCGGCTGTCGCCTGCCCCGGTCGTGTCTCCGTTTGCCGACAATGCCTCAAACCTGACGGCCCAGGAGCGCACGGTACTGAATCTGGCATCCAAGGGCTACACCTATGACGAGGTAGCGCGGCTGATGGAAGTTTCACGGCATACCGTGATGACCTACGTCAAACGCAGTTATCGCAAGCTGCAAGTCCATGGCAAAACAGAGGCGCTGTATGAAGCTCGTCGCTTGGGTCTGCTCCAGGATTAAGGGCGGCAGCGAATCCGCGCTCATTCTGAGCGTGTGGCTGATCGCCATTCCCGCTTGTCTCTATGTGCTGTTTCTGTACCTGCGGCCGGCAGCCATTCAACCGCCTGCGCCCATTTCCCAGGTCGAGCGCTGGATAGAACCCGTCAGCGGCTATGCCTTTGACCGGCAAGGCTTCGCGCTTCTGGCGCAGAAAGCCCCGGAGTTCGCCACGGCCCAATGGCAAGCCGCGTCGCTCCCGGATGTCCGGCCCCTACCTGCGGCGGCCTCCGTGCCGAATGGCGTGGCCATGGATCGAGTCTGGTTCAAGCTGCGCTATACCCCGCCGCCTTCGCTGAAAGCGGGTGAGACCATCGTGCTCTATGGCACGCGCATCATGGGCGGCCCCTGGTCGGTCTGGGTGGATGGGCGCTTGTACGCACACAACCTTGAAGACTGGCGCATGCAATGGAACCGGCCCTTGCTGGTCAAACTACCTTACGCAAGCATACGGCCGGGCCGCCCCATGGAAATCTTCCTGGCCGTGCCATTCCGGGAAGCGCTGGGCTATGCCGTCGGATCACTCTATGTTGGGTCTGAGGACGCGCTCAAGCCCCTCTACGATGAGCGCGTCTTCTGGCAGGAATCCCTGCCGCGGGCGGCCATCCTGGTCGTGCTCCTGCTGGGCGGCATCTCATTTTTGTTCTGGCTGGCCCGGCGTTCGGAAACCCCCCATCTGCTGCTGGCACTCACCGCCGTCGCCTGGCTTATATGGCATTTGCAATATTTCACCGATTTTTCTGCTGACGAGACTGCCGCGGTCTGGTTTGGTGCCATTGTGGACGCCTCCATCTCCTGGGTGCTGGTCTTTATTTACCTGTTCGCTTTCCGCTTTCACAATCGCCGCTTTCCCCGTTTGGAACTGGCATTTCTGGCCTATGCGACAGGGATTACCCTGGTGACCCTGCCGGTTTGGAGCTGGGGCGTATATGGCTTGATATTTCAGCACGACGTGAATCTTGCCTGGGGACTTGGGACGACGCTGTTCATCTCCTGGCTGGCGATTCGTGGCGGAGGGCTGGAATTTCGTCTGGTGGCACTCTCCCTTTGGCCCATGGTGTTTTTTGCAGCCCATGACCTGTTCCTGCTTACCGGCCAGCGTGACCCGGATAGCATTCATCTTTTTCCCTATGCTGCTTTTTTTGTCTTTGGGGCGTTCCTGTTCTCCATCCAGCGCCGTTACCTCCTCGCCATGGCGGGGATAGAGCAAGTCAACGCCTCCCTGGATCAACGCCTGCGGGCGCGGGAGGCGGAGCTGGATATTCAGCACCAGCAACTCCGCCGGGCGGAACAGCGGCAATCGTTGCTCAACGAACGCCAGCGCCTCATGCGGGACATGCACGACGGCATCGGCTCGGCCCTGATGTCCTCATTGGCCCTCGTGGAACACGGCGGCTTGCCGGCGGAGCGGCTGGCCGAAGTCCTGCGGGAATGCGTAGACGAACTCAAGCTGGTCATTGATTCCCTCGAACCCATCGGCCACGACTTGGTGACCTTGCTCGCCGCCTTGCGCTTTCGCCTCGGAAGCCGCCTGGAGGCGGCCGGTATCACCATTGATTGGCAGATGGAAGACCTGCCGCCCCTGCCCTGGCTGGAGCCGCCCCAGGCCCTGCAAGTGCTGCGCATCCTGCAGGAAGCCCTGACCAATATGCTCAAGCACGCCCACGCCGGCGAAATCCGCATCAGCGCGCGCAGGGGGGATGGCGCCGGTACGCCGGGCATTACCGTCACGCTCACCGACAACGGCGTGGGCTTCGCCCCTGATTCCGTAAGGGGAGGACGCGGCCTCAAGAACATGCGGGAACGGGCCCGCAAGCTGGGGGCCGAGTTGCGCATCGAAACCCGCCCGGAGGGCGGTACCCTGCTTGAGTTGAATCTTCCATTCAAGCCCGGGAATGCCCCGTAGCGGCGCCACGCAGGAACGTCGTTCCGCGACGCCGGGGGTCTTGTCCCCTAAATGCGGGACATACATGATGGGGTGATTCTGGGATGATGCGGTGAACCGGCCCCGGTTTTTCTGGACACGAATTTGGGGTTAAATCGTGTTTGGGAAAAGGAGCTTTGTGATGCGAAATGGGTTATCAGCGGAAGGGGTTGCGCCGGACTCGGCGGAAGGAGCGCGTA
>JAQTNA010000076.1 GCA_028714035.1 Rhodocyclaceae bacterium | reverse complement strand
TATCCGGCGAACTGGAGCGGCATCGGCTGCACCTGGAGGACATGGTGGCGTCACGCACGGCGGAGCTGGCCGCCGCCAAGCAGGCTGCGGAGACGGCCAACCGGGCCAAGAGCGCCTTCCTGGCCAATATGAGCCACGAGATCCGCACGCCCATGAATGCCATCGTCGGCATGAGCTACCTGCTCCAGCGCTCCGGCGCCACGGCCGCCCAGGTCGAACGCCTGGCCAAGATAGACGCGGCCGCCCACCATCTGCTGGCATTGCTCAACGACGTGCTGGAACTGTCCAAGATCGAGGCCGGAAAGCTGGAACTGGAGGAAACGGATTTTGCCCTGGAATCCGTGCTGGAACAGGTGAGCGGGATGATTTCCGAGCAGGTTCGCGCCAAGGGGCTGGTACTCTGCCTGGAAGGGGTTGGTCAGCCGCTCCGGCTTCGGGGCGATGCCACCCGGTTGCGCCAGGCACTGCTCAACTACACCGGCAACGCCCTGAAGTTCACCGAGGCCGGCAGCATCGTGCTGCGCACACGGATCGCGGAGGAACGGGACGGGCAGGTTCTGCTGCGCTTCGAGGTGGAGGATACGGGCATAGGTATTCCCGCCGACAAGCAGGACAAGCTTTTCCAGGCCTTCGAGCAGGTAGATGCCTCGACCACGCGCAAGTTTGGCGGCACCGGCCTGGGCCTGGCCATCACCCAGAAGCTGGCGCACCTGATGGGTGGTGATGCGGGCGTCACGAGCGAGCCCGGGCGCGGCAGCACCTTCTGGTTCACGGCACGCCTGCGCAAGAGCAACGGCACATCGTCGGTGCTGTCCCGGGTCACGCAGGAAGACCTGCACCGATATGTGGGGGCGCGGGTGTTGCTGGCGGACGACAACGAAGTGAACGTGGAAGTGGCCCTGGACCTGCTCCGTGGTGCCGGCCTGGAGGTGGATACGGCAAAGGATGGCGAGGAGGCCGTGAGCAAGGCCAGCAACAACGCCTATCGCCTGATCCTGATGGATGTGCAGATGCCCAGGATGGATGGGCTGGAGGCCACCCGGGCGATACGTGGCCTGTCGGACATGGGTGACGTGCCCATCCTGGCCATGACCGCCAATGCCTACGAAGACGACCGCCGCGCCTGCCTCGCGGCCGGCATGAACGACTTCGTGGCCAAGCCTGTTGATCCCGCCGCCCTCTATGCCACCCTGCTCAAGTGGCTCAGATGAGGGTGCGCGGCCAGGTATTCCAAGCCTCGTATTTCAGGGCAAGCTCTTGATGCGCCCATCCAGCCTGGGGGCCACGGGGGATCCGGCGGTCAGCGCCTCGATGACCTCGGCGGTCTCCGAAAGGGCATTCTCCGGGGTGATGAGGAAGGTCTGGCCCTTGAACATCTTGTAGCCGTCGCCACCCCCGGCGAGGTAGGTATTGACCGCCAGGGCGTAGCGGCGGTCGTCTTCCAGGGGGGCGCCGTTTACCGTGACCTGGGTCAGCCGATTTCCGACCGGCAGGCGGGGATCATAGACGTAGCGTATGCCCGAGACCTGGGGGAAGCGGCCGCTTTCCCTCGATTCATGGATCTCGGACAGCCCGTGTTCCAGGGCCGCGCGCAGAATCCGGCCGCTCACGTCCAGCTTCACGATGAGGTTCTCGAAGGGCAGGATGGACAGGATGTCCCGCCGGGAGAGCTTGCCCGGGCCGTAGCCGGCGTTGGAGCGGATGGTGCCGCCATTTACGATCGCGGCCTCGGCGCCGGTGCGGTTGCGGTAGATATCCGCCAGCCAGTCGCCGACGTTGGTCTCCCGCGACCGGCTGGGTTCCTGCCGGGCATCCAGCGCGACCGAGGTTTCGCCCACCGGTTGATCCAGCAGGGCCGAGAGGCGGTTCTCGAATCCCGCCACCACCCGGGCGGCGTCCGCGTCTTCGGGAGTGCGGGCGTCCAGGGGCAGCATTTCCCAGTCCAGGTGGGTCAGGCGGCGGCTGTCCCGATCCAGGTACAGGTCCAGTCGGGCCACGAGCCGGGCGTCGGAGCCGGCCTTGAATATGGGGGTGCGGCCGGCCAGGGTCTGCATGAGTACGTGGTCGTGCCCGCCCAGGATGAGGTCCACCGCCCCGGTCTCGGCCAGTTTGCGGTCCTGGGCCAGGTCCTGATGGGTGAGGGCGACCACCGCCATGGCCCCCTTGGCCCGCAGCCGCCCCGCCTCGCGCCGGGCCTCGATATTGGCGTCATCGAAGCGCAGTTGCGGGCCGGGGCGGGAGGACTGGGCGGTGCTGGGCGTGACCACGCCCAGGAAGCCGATCTTGATGCCGTCGAAAGTGCGGATTTCGCTGGCCCGGGCATTGGCGAAGAGGGCGTTTCCCGTCTTGTCATGCACGTTGGCGCCCAACCAGGGAAAGTGGGATTCCGCCATGCGCGCCTGGAGGATATCCGGACCGAAATCGAATTCGTGATTGCCGAACACCGCCATGTCCAGCCCCGTGGCATTCCAGGCGGCGATCATCTGTTCCCCGCGGAAGGTGTTCGAGGCGACCGAAGGGGAGAGGGTGTCGCCGCCGAACAGCAGCAGGGTGTGGGGGGATTCCGCCTGGACCTGTTTCTTCAGCGCCGCGAGGCGCGCCAGTCCTCCCCGGGTGCCGTTGTCCACGGGGCTGATCTGGTACACGTCATTCACGTGCAGCAGGGTGATATGCACCGCCTGGCCGGCGCAGGCGAGGGCGGGCAGGAGGGCGAGGAGGAGTCGGATCAGTGAGCGCATGGCGGTTCAGGCCTGGAAGATGGCCGAGAGTATAGGACAGGACGGTTCCCGACTTTCCTCCAGGCCCTTGGCTGCGTTCATCTGGGCGTCCAGTTCAGGCTGCCCCGGGTGCGTCGTATCTTCAGCCCGTCGGGGGTCGCCACCAGGGTATCCTCGACCTGGGAGCTTTCCTCGTGGTTCTTCTTCAGGCGCGGCATGTGTCCCGTCAGCTTTATGGTGTAGCTTGCCTGATAGCCGGTGCCGGATACACGGACGCCCAAGCCCGAGATGCTGACCTGGATGCTGTCAAAGATGCGGAAGCTGTTGCCCAGGGTGTTCTCCAGATCCCGCAGATCGCTGCCGTCCTCCGCCTGCCAGTCGGATGCCAGGAAGCGCAGCAGAAGCGGGAGATTTCGGCTCTGGTAGGCGCTGGCGAAGTCCTGGTAGAACTTCTTCACCATCTCCTCCGCGCCGCTCGCCAGGTAGGTCTCAAGCCGGGTGCGCAAGGCTCCGATCTGGGTCAGAAGGGCGGCAATGGCGCCATTGCCGCGCAGGTCATAGGCGTCGCTGCCCGGTTTGACGGTAGCGTCCAGGGCATTGATCCAGTCCCGTGCCGACGCCTTTCCTCCCTGGGGTTCCGGTTGGGCGAGGAAGTCGTTGCCGCGCTGCAAGAGCGTGTTCAGGCTCTCGCTGATTCGGGCGATCCGCTCCCTTTGCGCCACCTGTCCCGCCAGATCCATGAGCCTGGATATGACCTGAACCCCCAGCTTGCCGAAGGGCGAGGTGTGGGAGACCTGGTGGTTGCCGCTCGCGGCCTGGCGCTGAAGCTGGGTCCATTCCTGGGAGGCGACGTTCCACCATTCCCGGAATTGGCCCTCGTCGCCGGCTGCCTTGCCGCCGCCCTCCTGTTCCACCCGTTTCAGCAATTTCTCCATGGCCGGATAGTAGGGGAAGGTCCACGGTTCCAGGGCATCGAGCTTCCCATGGTACTCGGCCGCCACCTTGGCATACTTTTCCAGGAGCTCGAATACGCCCGCGGTCGGATCGGGCAGGTCGTTGGGCACCATGTATAGGCTTTCGTCCAGCAGCAGCGGGGCTGATATGCCGTTGGGCTTGTCGCTGGCACTTTCGACGGCGCTCTTCAGGGCGGCTACCTGGCTGTTCAGGCTCGTCTGCCGGCTTGCCAGCTGGTGGTAGAGGTCGCGGTACTCGTTCTGGTTGGCGATGGCAACACTGCCTTCTTTCTTCAGGCGTGTGGTCAGCGTGGCGATTTCCGCTGAATTCAGCACGGGGCGGGCACCGGCGCCGCCGATTGCCCGGGCGTTGAAATCCTTGATCGCCTCTTCCGGGATCGCCAGTTTGGGCAGGACGTCGCTGATTTCCCTTATGCCGGCTTCCGTGATGCCGAGCGACTTCAGTTCCGACCAGAGGGGATAGGGGTTCAGGTTGCGGAACATCTGGGCACCGGACCTGGACGCGGATTCGTCCACCCTGATCATGAGGTCTGAGCCCTTGGCCCAGGCTTCCAGGACGTCCCGCTCGGGTGCCAGGGCGGTGTAAAGCGCCATGGTGGCATTTGCCCCGCGCTGGAAGGCTTCATGCACTTGCTGCGCGCGCCGGTCGCCGTCGGCGGCCACGGGTGCAAAGGTGGGAGAGAAGCGCTTGAGTTGGAGATAAACCCCGCTCAGGTCACCCCCCGCCAGGGCGCAGCCCCAGAAGTGGCGATGAGGCTCCAGTTCCCGCGCCAGGGTTTCCGCTTCCGCCGCCGCCTGCTGGGCGGTGGCGACGGATTTGCGCACGTAGGCGAGCATGGCATCGAAGTTCTTCAGCATGCTCTGGGCGTTCTCGATAGAGGGCTCCACGTTGAAACGCAGCGTGTAGTTGGGCCAGCGCAGGCCTTCCAGGTTGAGTCCGCCGATGGCCGGTGGAAACCATTCCTTGATGGGCTCCGGACCGATGGACAGGGCATAGCCATAAAGGGCGCCGGCCAGTTCGCCGCCTTCGCTGCTGCCGATCTTGAGCTCCCGGCCATGGGTGTCCCACCAGTCGCCGGGAACGAGCAGTGCGGTCTCCTGCCATTGTTGATAGCGCCGCATGAACGCACCGGCCGGGCCGTTGGCGGTGTCCGCCATCTGCTGGTTGAGCTGGCCCTGGGTGCCGGTAACCTGGGTGTCGAAGTCCTTCCTGACCGTGGCATTGAACTGATCCAGGGCGTTTGCGTCCCACGCTTGCCGGTGCAATTCGCTGAACACGGTCCATGCGCCGAAATAGGCATTCTGGACCTGGGTATAGTAGCCTGCGCAGTCCAGGCGTCCGGCCTTGAGGCCGTCCAGGGCCGCGCGCATCTTCTGCGCCGCGGTTCCAAAGTCGTATCTCGGATTGGGTTCCCAAGTGACCTTTTCCGGCTCCTTGAGCCTGGACAACTCCCGGATGTTCCCCGCCAGGCCACGCTGGCGTTCCCAGGAGCGGATGTCTTCGGTCAGGTACTTGATCTGATCCTCCAGGGCCTTGATGGCGTTGATCAGTTCCTGCCGTTTGGGGCCGAGGACTGCCTTCAGGGCATTGAGCGCGGCCTCGGCCTTTTTTCCCTCGTTGATGATGTATTCGGCCCGCTTCAGGGCGATCAGGTCGTCGTTGAGCTTGCCGCCGGCCACCAGTTCGTACAGGGCGCCCCGGCTCCGGGCGAGTTCCGGCACCTCCTTCTTCAAGCGGTCGGAGACATCCTCGTCGCTGTAGGCCAGCACCTCGTTGAAACGCTTCACGGCCTCCACGGATTCGGCCGCGAGCCGGGGCAGTTCCACCGTGACCGAGGTATCGAAGAGGCCCGGAAAGTTGTTCTTCAGGGTCTCCGAGCCGGTGTCCACGGCGATGTTCACGCCCACTTCCAGGAGCTTCTCCGGCGCATTGACGGCGGTGATGTTGAGGCCGCTCTTGACCAGCATGATGGCCTTGTTGCGCGCATCCACCATGCGCACTTTTTTCAGGGTCTGTCCGAGCTGGTAGGCCGTGTCGTTCAGGGTCAGGAAATCCTGCTTGGAACGTTCCGAGGCGGCCTTGAGCTTTTCCACGTCCTGGCTGGCCTTGGTCCTCTCCTCGGTGGCGCGGGCGATGAGGCGCTGGATTTCCGCATCCGGATCATAGCCTTGCGCGAGAACCGGCAGGGCGCCGAAGAGAAAGGCGAAGAGCAGGGCCGGCCACACCAGGCGAAGGCGCCTCATGGCTTCTGCCCCCGCGGCGAGGGAAGGGTCGGCTGGGTCAATGCGGTCGACTGGCTGCGCAAGAGCAGGAGTTGCGTATCCAGATTCGTCAGCCTGGCATCCAGGAGTGCCCGGAGCGTATCGGTAGCCTGGGCGGCGGAAGACAGGGTGGTGAGCAGGGCCTGGCATTGGTCCAACATGAGTCTCTTTTGCTCCAGCTTGCCGGTCAGGTCCGCGTTGTCGAAATTTGCAACCGCGGCGCGAGCCCCGGCCAGTCGCTCCCTCAGATCGGATACCGCCGACGCCAGGAGCTTGTCGCCGGCATCGGGCGTCGCGGGCCGGAACCTGGTTTCCTGCTGCGCCAGAAGCGGGTCGGCGGCGGAGCGCCTCCAGTCGTTTCGGGCCTGTTGCCAGCGGCCCTCGTTCTCCATGGCTGCCATGGCCAGCGCTCTGGCGGACAGGTTCAGGCCCCGCAGTGCCTTGGCCGCGGCGCCCGCATTGATTTGCCAGTCGGACAGGGACCGGCGCAGGCTCTCCAGTTTCGCGGTTTCGGCCTGGGCTGCTTTCAGGCTGGCTTGAGTGGCCTCCATGCCCGTGGCGGAAGCTCTGGTCTCTGCGGCCTGGGTGATGACGGAGAACAGGCCGAGCACGAGCAGGGCAAGAGGCAATGGACGTTTCATGGGAGGCTTTGTCGGAAACCTGAGCATGCGAAATGGTACTCCTGAATGAGGGCGGGCAGCGCGCTGCCATGAGGGTTGCCACCTTGATTAGATGGGGCAAGGCGGGCGAGAATGGCTGCCCGTAGATTCGCGGTAGCCGCCATGCCCATACTGGAAATCCTGCGCGCACGCCAACAGAGCCTCGCCGGCCTGCGGCGCGACCTTCATGCCCACCCGGAAACGGCCTTCGAGGAGCAGCGCACCTCGGACGTGGTGGCGGACTACCTGGAGCAGCGCGGCATCGAGGTGCATCGGGGGCTCGCCCGCACCGGGGTGGTGGGGGTGTTGAAGGCGGGCAGCGGTAGTCGGGCCATCGGTCTCAGGGCGGACATGGACGCCCTGCCCATGGACGAGCGGAACAGCTTTCCCCATCACTCGCGCCATCCCGGCAAGATGCACGCCTGCGGTCACGACGGCCACACCACCATGCTGCTGGCGGCGGCGGAATACCTGGCCGAGACGAAGAACTTTGACGGCACGGCGTATTTCATCTTTCAGCCGGCGGAGGAGAGCCTGGGTGGCGGCCGGGTCATGGTGGAGGAGGGGCTGTTCCGGCGGTTCCCCATGGAGGCGGTATTCGGCTTGCACAACTGGCCCGGCCTGCCGGCGGGAACCCTGGCGGTGCATGCCGGGCCGGTCATGGCGGGCTCGGACGAGTTCGAGATCGTCATCACCGGCCACGGCGCCCATGGCGCCATGCCCCATCAGGGCGTGGACCCGGTGGTGGTCGGCGCGGCCCTGGTCCAGGCCCTGCAAACGGTGGTCAGCCGTAGCGTGGACCCCCTGGAAGCGGCGGTGGTGAGCGTCACCCAGTTCCACGCCGGCCACGCCACCAATGTCATTCCCGACGAGGCGATCCTGCGCGGCACGGCCCGCGCCTTCCGTCCGGAGGTTCAGGACACCCTGGAGGCCACCATGCAGCGCCTGTGCAACGGCGTGGCGGCCGCCTTCAACGCCGGCGTCGCCCTGCATTACAAGCGCGGCTATCCGCCCACGATCAACACGCTGGCCGAGGCCGAGACCTGCCGACGGGTCGCCGCCATCGTGCTGGGGCAGGATCAGGTGCGCACGGACATGAAGCCGACCATGGGGGCGGAGGATTTCTCCTTCATGTTGCGGGAAAAGCCCGGCTGCTACGTCTGGCTGGGCAATGGTCCGGGGGAAGGCGGCTGCATGCTGCACAATCCCCATTACGACTTCAACGACGACCTCATCCCCATCGGCGCCAGTTACTGGGTGGGCCTGGTGGAGCACATTCTTGAAGCAGGGTTGAAGCAGGGGCCAGGGACTAGAGGCTAGGGAAAGCCACCGCGCCTACGGCGCGCATATTTTACTAGCCTCTCTGACTCCCTGGCCTCCAACCCCTGAATCAGGGTGCGATTCAAACGATGTGGGAGCAGGCTGGTCGGGCTTCGCAAAAACCTGACCTACGACCGGATTCCGTAGGTCGGGCTTCAGCCCGACATGGGCGACTGGAGATACGATTGTCGGGCTGAAGCCCGACCTACAGCCCGACTTTACCCCAGCCTCTAGTCCCCAGTCTCTTGTTCAAAATACACCAGCCTGGTGCCTGAGAGCCGGTCGTGCAGGAATTGTCGCTCCCGATCGCATAGGGCCCAGACGAGGCCGGCGCCGAAGAAGCAGACGCTGGGCCAGGACAGGACGTAGCGCACCAGGCACTGCTTCAGGCTGGGCGTTCCGTTGTCACCGGACCGTACCAGGCGCACGTGCCAGGTCTGCATCGAGAGGGTCTGGCCGTTCCGGCGCCAGTACCAGACGAAATAGGTGCCCATCACCAGGAAGAGGTGCAGCCATTCCACCGCGCCGGAGACCGAAACCTTCCAGAAGACGCCGAGCAGCAG
>JAQTNA010000075.1 GCA_028714035.1 Rhodocyclaceae bacterium | reverse complement strand
ATGGCCCACCCAAAAAGACAGAAATATATACAAATCAAAGCACTGTGAACAGATCCCTTGTAACCTGTTGATCGTAAACGGCTTATGTCATGGGTTTACGATGCCGGCATTCATGCGATTGCCCTGGCATCCAAGAAAAGCGTTCCGCGCCAGGAAACTTCCGGCGCGGCGCGCCCGGCAATGGAATACTTGTTTTCCTGAAACACACTATATCGGATAGTTTATTTCCACACCCTGACCAGGCAGAATTTCCATACCCATAACAAGCCTATGTTTTTCAATGATTTTTCTCCATTCATCCAATGGGGCACGGTATTTGCAACCCCCACCCCATCGGGTCCCCGGGCGACCTGGCAAAACGGAGGAGGAGCAAAATGGGACAGATGACCGAAATCTTCGACCTGAGCCGGAAGACACTCGAAGAGGTCGAGCGGCGACTCGACATGTCGCGGCGGGATTTTCTCCAGTTCTGCGCCACGGTGGCGGCAACCATGGGCCTGCCCGCCGGTGCCGAGGCAGCCGTGGCGAAAGCCATTGAAACCGCGAAGCGGCCGCCGGTGATCTGGCTGCACTTCCAGGAATGCACGGGCTGCTCCGAATCCCTGTTGCGGGCCGAGCATCCGACCCTGGAAAAGCTGATCCTGGACATCATCTCCCTCGAATATCACGAGACCCTGATGGCCGCCGCCGGGCACCAGGCCGAAAAGTGCCGGCTAGACGCCATGGCGACCTACAAGGGCAAATACATCCTGGTGGTCGAGGGCGCCATCCCGACGAAGGAGAACGGCATCTACTGCAAGATCGGCGGCCATACCGCCATTGATCTGCTCAAGTCCTGTGCCGCCGATGCCGCCGCGGTGATCGCCATCGGCTCCTGCGCCTCCTGGGGCGGCATGCCCTCCACCATCTCGCCCCTGTCCGATTCGAGCCCGACGGGTTCCTCCGGCGTCGCGGAAGTGCTGGGCAAGCCGGTGGTGACCATCCCCGGCTGCCCGCCCAATCCCTACAACTTCCTCGCCACCTGCGTGCATTTCCTGACCTTCGGCAAGTTGCCCGCGGTGGATGCCAAGGGCCGGCCGCTGTTTGCCTACGGGCGACTGATCCATGAGAACTGCGAGCGCCGCGCCCACTTCGACGCCGGCCGCTTTGCCATGGAATTCGGCGACGACGGTCACAGGAAGGGCTACTGCCTGTACAAGTTGGGCTGCAAGGGCCCCGAGACCTATGCCAACTGCTCCACCATAGGCTTCGGCGATGCCGGCGAGAACAACTGGCCGGTGGGCTGCGGCCATCCCTGCATCGGCTGCTCGGAGAAGGGGGTCGGCTTCCAGAAGCCCATCCACCAGGTGGCGAAGATGCTGAACGTGACGCCACCGCTGCAATACCCACGCATCGTCGAGGAACAGGGCAAGGGCGCCGCCTTCGCCTCGGCCGCCGCCGTGGCCGCCATCGCCGGCGCCGCCGCGGGCGGGGCGGTGATGCTGACGCGCAACCTGGGCCTGTCCCACGCCGCCGAGGAAGCCGAGCGGGCCAAGGCCGTTGCCAAGCCAGCATCCAAGCCCGAACAGGGCAAGACGGGAGACTGAGATGAACACCCGTCGCGATTTCCTCAAGGGAGTCCTGGCAGGGGGCGCGGTCGTGACGGCTGCCGCCGTCGCCGAGCCGGCCATCGCCCGGGAAACCAAAAAGCGCCCGGCCGAGGGACTGGGTCTGCTCTATGACGCCACCCTGTGCGTGGGCTGCAAGGCCTGCGTCGCCGCCTGCAAGGTGGCCAACAACAATCCGCCGGAGTTCTCCACCGAAGATCACCTGTGGGACACGCCGCTGGACACCTCCGGCTACACCTTCAACATCATCAAGATGTACCGCAACGGCACCATGGATGCGAAGGACCAGGAGACGAACGGCTACTCGTTCATGAAGATCTCCTGCATGCACTGCGCCGATCCCTCCTGCGTCTCCGCCTGCCCGGTGTCGGCCATGACGAAAGACCCGGTGACCGGCGTCGTCGGCTACAACCCGGACAAGTGCATCGGCTGCCGCTACTGCGTCGCCGCCTGCCCCTTCGGCATCCCGAAGTACCAGTACGACTCGCCCACCGGACGCATCGGCAAGTGCGAGTTGTGCCGCCACCGCTACAAGGACGGCCACTATTCTGCCTGCGCCGAGGTCTGCCCCACGGGGGCCACGCTCTACGGCAAGACTTCCGATCTGCTGATCGAGGCCAAGCGGCGCCTGGCCATGAAACCGGGCGAGTTGAACCGCTTCCCCCGGGGCAAGATCGGCGGCCCGGACCAAAGCTGGGAAACCCCGGCCGGCAAGTATCTCCAGCATGTCTATGGGGAAAAGGAGTACGGCGGCACCCAGGTCTTGAAGCTATCGGGCGTGAGTTTCGAGAAGGTCGGCCTGCCGGACCTGCCCGAGGACTCCGCCGCAGCGCTCTCGGAAACCATCCAGCACACGCTCTACGGCAACCTCATCATGCCGTTCGCCGTGCTGGGGGCGATGACCTACGTCGCCAAGCGCAACGTCAAGCTTGACGACGCGCCCACCGACAAAGAGGAGGGCTGACCATGGCCAACCATCAACACGCCGCCCCCGCGCCCGTCGGCGGCAAGCTGCTCAATGCCGCGACCTTCGTCTGCGGCGTCTTTGCGGCGATCCTGCTGGCGATCCTGGCCGTGCGCTTCTTCCTGGGCCTCGGCGCGGTCACGAACCTAAACGACGGCTATCCCTGGGGCATCTGGATCGTGGTGGATGTGGTCATCGGCTCGGCCTTCGCCTGCGGCGGCTTCTCCGTCGCCATGCTGGTCTATATCTTCAACCGGGGCGAATACCACCCGCTGGTCCGGCCGGCGCTCCTGGCTTCCCTCTTCGGCTATACCCTGGCCGGCGCCGGCGTCATCTTCGATCTGGGCCGCTGGTGGAACGTCTGGAACATGTTCTGGCCGGGATCGGCAAACCCCCACTCGGTGATGTTCGAGGTGGCGGTGTGCATCACGGCCTACATCTTCGTCATGTGGCTGGAGTTCGCTCCCGTCGTGCTGGAAAAGTTCGGCATGACGGCGCGCAAGCAGAAACTGAACAAGGTGATGTTCGCCATCATCGCCCTGGGCACGGTGCTGCCCATGATGCACCAGTCCTCCCTGGGCACGCTCCTGGTGGTGCTGGGTACCCAGATCCATCCGCTCTGGCGCACGCCGATCGAGCCCTTGCTCTATCTGCTGACCGCCATCACCATGGGCTACGCGGTGGTGCTGTTCGAGTCCTGCGTCGCCTCCACCGCCTACCGCCGGAAGATAGAGATGAACATGCTGACGCCCTTGTCGAAGGTGATGCTCGGCTTCCTCGTCGCCTATCTCGCCGTACGCATCGGCGACGTGGTGGTGCGCGGCGCCCTGCCGCGGGCCTTCGCCCTGTCACTGGAAGCCGTGGTGTTCTGGTTCGAGATGGCCTGTTTCGTGGCCCCCTTGTTCCTGATCGGTAAGGAGAACGACCGGCGCAACCCGGCCCGGCTGTTCGTGGCCGGCATCCTGCTCATGCTGGGCGGCGCCATGCTGCGCATCAACGGTTTCCTTATCGGCTACGAGACCGGGGACGGTTTCCATTACTTCCCGTCCCTGTCCGAGATCTTGGTGACCCTCGGCATGTTCTCGCTCGAGGTACTCGCCTACATCGTCATCACCCGCCGCTTCCCGGTCCTGCCGCGCGAAGCCGCCACTCACTGATGTTGCCTGACCAGAAACGTCGTCAATCAATGAAAGCTGTGCCGCGCCACCCCCTCACCCCCAGCCCCTCTCCCTCAAGGGGCGAGGGGAGCTTCGTGAGTCGCCTTGCGACTTTCACGTTAAACGATGGAGACAGAACATGACTCGCATAACCATTGATCCCATCACCCGTATCGAAGGCCATCTGCGCGTAGACGTGGACGTGGACGGCGGCCGGGTCAAGAAAGCATGGTCCTCCGGCCAGATGTGGCGCGGCGTGGAACTGATCCTGCTCGGGCGCGACCCGCGGGATGCCTGGGCCATCACCCAGCGCATCTGCGGCGTATGCACCACGGTGCATGCCATCACCTCGGTGCGGGCGGTGGAGAATGCGCTCCAGATGGAGGTGCCGCTGAACGCCCAGTTCATCCGCAACCTGATCATCCTGGCCCACTCGGTGCACGATCACATCGTGCACTTCTACCACCTCTCGGCGCTGGACTGGGTGGACGTGACCTCGGCGTTGAAGGCCGATCCGGACAAGGCGGCGATCCTGGGGGAAAGCCTCTCTTCCTGGAGCCTCAACAACAAGCACGAGATGAGGAAGACCCACGAGCGGCTGAAGAATTTCGTGAACGGCGGCCAGCTCGGCATCTTCAGCAACGGCTACTGGGGCCACCCGGCCATGAAGCTGTCGCCGGAAGTGAATCTCATGGCGGTAGCCCACTATTTGCAGGCCCTGGAAATCCAGCGCCACGCCAACAAGATCGTCTCCATCCTGGGCGGCAAGACACCCCACATCCAGAACGTGGCCGTGGGCGGCGTCGCCAACCCCATCGCCACGGATTCCCAGGCGGTGCTGACCGTCGAGCGCCTGTTGGCCATCAAGACCTTCATTGACGGCCTGAACGACTTCGTCAAGAACGTGTACCTGGTGGACGTCGCCGCGGTGGGCGCCTTTTACGCCGACTGGACCAAGATCGGCGCCGGTGTCACCAATTACCTGGCGGTGCCCGACATCCCGCTGGACACCAAGGGCACCCAGTTCGCCATGCCCGGCGGCTTCATCGAGGCCGGCAACCTCGGCAGCTACAAACCCATCACCAAGTTCGGCGACGAATACTGGACCAAGGGCGTCGAGGAGTCGGTCAAGCACTCCTGGTACAACTATGACGCCAAGGGCCCGCTGCACCCCTACCAGGGGGAAACCAAGCCCAACTACACCGACTTCAAGGAGGATGCCAAGTATTCCTGGCTGAAGTCGCCCACCTTCTACGGCAAGGTGGCCCAGGTGGGACCGCTGGCGCGCGTGCTCAACATGCTCGCCGCCGGGCACGAACCCACCAAGAAGTACGCCACCGCCACCCTCGACACCGTTTCGACCCTGGCCAAGACCAAGGTCGGCCTGGACGCCATGCACTCCACCATCGGCCGGCACGCGGCGCGCGCCATCTCCTGCGCCGTGCAGGTGGACATGCTGGCCGATCAATGGTCGCTGCTCCTCTCCAACATCGGCAAGGGCGACACCAAGACTTTCAACAAGCCCACCTTCCCCAAGGGCGAGCAGATGGGCGTGGGCTTCCACGAGGCGCCGCGCGGCGCCCTGTCCCACTGGGTGGTCATCGCCGACGGCAAGATCAAGAACTACCAGTGTGTCGTGCCCTCCACCTGGAACGCCTGCCCGAGGAACGAAAAGGACGAACCGGGGCCCTACGAGGCATCGCTGATGAACACGCCCATCGCCGAAACCGAGAAGCCCCTCGAAGTATTGCGCACCATCCATTCCTTCGATCCGTGCATCGCCTGCGCCATTCACCTGACGGACAAGGAAAACGACACGACCATCAGCGTGAAGGCGTTCTGAAAGCGGGTATCATCCGATGGCCGGCTCTGGCGCCGGCCATTTTTTTCGCCACTCACGGGCCAGTTTCATGCACGCAGTCATCCTCGGCATCGGCAACATCATCCTCAGTGACGAAGGGGTCGGGGTGCGCGCCGTGGAGGCGCTGGAGAAGGCCTACCGGCTGCCCGAGGGCGTGGCGGCGATTGACGGCGGCACTTCCAGCATGGAGCTCCTGGACGACCTGTCCGACCTGGATCTGCTCGTCGTGCTCGACACCATCATGGCCGGCAAGCCGCCGGGGACAATCATCCGGCTGACGGGCGAGGAAGTGCCGGTATTCTTCCGCCGGAAGCTCTCGCCGCACCAGATCAGCCTGGCCGACGTGCTGGCCAGCCTGGAACTGATCGGCCATCTGCCGAAGGAAGTCGTGGTCATCGGCGTGCAGCCCGTGACCCTGGAACTGGGCCTGGATCTCACACCGACGGTGGCGGCCCAGGTGCCGCAACTGGTGGCACTGGCCGCGGCCGAGTTTTCGGCGCGCGGCTGCGCCCTCGAACCCCTGGGAGCCGTCGTCTGACATGTGTCTCGCCGCCCCCTCGAAGGTGATCGAAGTCCGCGACGGCATGGCGGTGACCGAATGTTTCGGTCAGATCCGCGAAGTCAGCCTGATGCTGATGCTCGAAGAGGTGACCGTGGGCGACTACCTCCTGATCCAGGCCGGGGGCTTCGCCTTCGAGCGCGTGGAGGCGGAACGGGCCGAGGAGGCGCTGGCCGTCATGCAGGAACTGCTGGCCCTGGACCCGGAAGCGGCGGCACGTCCCCTCGGTTTGATCTGATGTTCCGCATTCACACAGAAAACCCGGGCGACGCGGTCGAGGAAGCCTACTACCGCATCTACCGGGAGCGCATGAGCGACGTGCCCATCCACAACGAGGCCCTGTCCGTGGCGGCCGTGGATTTCCAGAAATGGCAGGGCCACTGGCTGGGCATCGTGCTCACGCCTTGGTGCATGAGCCTGCTGCTGGTGCCGGGCCGGGAAGATGGCTGGGAAACGCCCGGCGACAACCAGCGCCGCTTCGTCAAATTTCCCGCCGGCGATTTCGCCTTCCTGGGCAACGTGGAGCCGGAACTCGGGGAATTTCACAGTTGCGGCCTGTTTTCCTCCATGGGCCAGTTTTCCAGCCAGTCCGAGGCAATGCTAACCGCCCGTGCCGCCCTCGCCGCCCTGTTCCAGGCGTCTGCCGCCCCGGCCACCACGGAAGAAGACAAGAAATCCGCCGACGAACCCTCCCTGTCCCGCCGCCGCCTGTTCGGCCTCGGGCCGAAGAAATAATCATGCACGAGATGTCTCTGGCCGAAGGCGTGTTGCAACTGCTTGAGGACGCGGCCGGGAGGGAGAACTTCCGGCGCGTCACCACCGTCTGGATCGAGATCGGGCGACTCTCCGGGGTCGAGCCCGAGGCCATGGCCTTCTGTTTCGATGCCGTGACCCGTGGCAGCATCGCCGAGGGGGCGCGCCTGGAAATCATTTCTGTCCCAGGCACGGGGCATTGCCTGGAATGCGGCCGCGACACGGAACTCGAGGCGGTGTACGATTCCTGTTCCCATTGCGGCGCCGTGCCGGTGCAGGTGACCGGCGGCACCGAGATGAGGGTGAAGGAACTGGAAGTGGATTGAACCTAAGAACCGCAATTTGAACCGCAGAGGCGCGGAGGCGCAGAGGAAAAACAATGAGTTATGGTGGCGCCAGAATCTCCCTTGGGTGAGGCTGAAAGTTTCTCCAGGCCCTGGTTTTCTCAGCGTCTCTGCGCCTCTGCGGTGAATCAAGTGCATTTTCTAGGTTAGGTTGAACTCAAGGGTGACCCAGGTCGCCCGTGCAGGAGGCGGATATGTGCGGCACTTGCGGTTGCGGCGACGGCGAAACCCGGATCGAGGGCGACGAACTTCACGAGCATGGCCACACCCATGCGGACGGAACGACGCATCACCATCCCCATGATCATGCCCATGATCGCGGCCAGGCCCACGACCACGGACACGCCTATATGCCGGCCCACAGCCACGCCCCGGGCGTGCCCAAGCGGCGCATGGTGCAGATCGAGCAGGACATCCTGGCGAAGAACAACGCCTACGCGGAAGAGAACCGCAAGCTGTTCGCCGAGCGCGGCATCTTCGCCCTGAACCTGGTTTCCAGCCCCGGCTCGGGCAAGACCAGCCTCCTGGTGAAGACCATCGAGGCCTTGCACGGCACGGCCCGCGTCGCGGTCATCGAGGGCGACCAGCAGACCAGCCAGGATGCGGAGCGCATCCGCGCCACGGGTGCCCCCGCGGTCCAGATCAATACCGGCAAGGGCTGCCACCTGGATGCCCACATGGTGGGCCACGCCCTGGAAAAGCTCGAACTCGCCGACGACGGCCTCCTGATGATCGAGAACGTGGGCAACCTGGTCTGCCCCGCGGCCTTCGATCTGGGCGAGGCCCACAAGGTCGTGATCCTGTCCGTGACCGAGGGCGAGGACAAGCCCATCAAGTATCCGGACATGTTCCGGGCCGCCCGGCTCATGCTGCTCAACAAGTGCGACCTCCTGCCCTATCTTTCCTTCAGCGTGCCGCGGGCCATCGAGTACGCCCGGCGCGTGAATCCCGGCATCGAGGTGATCCAGATGTCCTCCACCACCGGCGAAGGCATGGACGCCTGGCTCGCCTGGATAGCCCGGGGCGCGGCCGAGGCGAAGGGACAGCGGATCGAGACCGTGGCCAGCCTGAAACGCCGCATCGCCGAACTGGAACAGCGCCTCGCCCAGGCGGCAGGCTGAACGAAAGCCCGAACGACCATGTATTCACCGCAGAGGCGCGGAGGCGCAGAGGAAAACCAAGGACGTATGCGCGGCCCTTGCTGCGCTTTTTCGGCAAGGCAACCATCCCCGGCAAGCTTTGCATTTCTCTGCGTCTCTGCGCCTCTGCGGTTCGTTCGTCTTTTTCCAGGATGAAATACGTCGACGAATTCCGCGACGGCCATCTGGCCACCGGGCTGGCTGCCGCCATCGCGGCGGAGGCCGATCCCGGGCGCCGCTACAGCTTCATGGAGTTCTGCGGCGGCCACACCCACGCCATCTCCCGCTACGGCGTCACCGATCTCCTGCCTGCGAACGTGCGCATGGTGCATGGCCCCGGTTGCCCGGTGTGCGTGCTGCCCATAGGCCGGGTGGACATGGCCATCGAACTGGCTCTGGACCATGGCGCCACCTTGTGCACCTACGGCGACTGTCTGCGCGTGCCCGCATCGAAAGGGCGCTCTCTCATGAGGGCCAAGGCGGCCGGAGGCGACATCCGCATGATCTACTCCAGCGCCGACGCGCTGAGGATCGCGCAGGAGAATCCCGGCAAGGAGGTGGTCTTCTTCGCCATCGGCTTCGAGACGACGACGCCGCCCACGGCGGTGGCCATCCGGCAGGCCCGGGCTCTCGGCCTTGCCAATTTCAGCGTGCTCTGCTGCCACGTGCTGACCCCTTCGGCCATCGGCAACATCCTGGAATCGCCGGAAGTGCGCCAGTTGGGCACGGTGCCCCTGGACGGCTTCATCGGTCCTGCCCACGTGTCCACGGTGATCGGCAGCCGACCCTACGAATTCTTCGCCGAGGAATACCGGAAGCCCGTGGTCATCGCCGGCTTCGAGCCCCTGGACGTGATGCAGGCCATCCTCATGCTGGTGCGCCAGGTGAATGCCGGCCAGGCCCTGGTGGAAAACGAATTTTCCCGGGCCGTGAACCGGGAGGGCAACCTCAAGGCACAAAACCTGGTGGCGGAAATCTTCGAGCTGCGCCGGGAGTTCGAGTGGCGGGGTCTGGGCATCCTGCCCTATTCGGCGCTCAAGATCAGGAAGGAGTACGCGGAGTTCGACGCCGAGGGACGCTTCCCTCTGGCCTACCGGTCGGTGGCCGACCACAAGGCTTGCGAGTGCGGCGCCATCCTCCGGGGCGTCAAGCGCCCCCAGGACTGCAAGCTCTTCGGCACCGTCTGCACCCCCGAGAACCCCATCGGTTCCTGCATGGTCTCCTCGGAAGGCGCCTGCGCGGCGCATTACACCTATGG
>JAQTNA010000074.1 GCA_028714035.1 Rhodocyclaceae bacterium | reverse complement strand
GAACTCGCGCTCATTGTCACTCCCTTGTCTGTAGTAACCGAATCGCCGCCCATGCGGCGGCTGCCTGAACCCTGTATCCCGGCAACGGGTCCGATGCCGCTGCCCTTGCCCGATTAGCCGAAGTTGGAGGCTAATCGAATAATGTGATAATTATGGCTGAAAGTTCTGCGCCGCACCAGACAATGTACGAGCGATTTTTGGCCGCGCAGGCCTGGCCCGCATGCCGCCGCCCTGGGCTACCTGCTGCTGTCCATCGCCTGCGCGGCGCAGGCACCGACGACCCGGAAAAGACCGGTTTCGTAGGTCGGGCTTCAGCCCGGCAAGGCCGATGCCGCCAGGGGCTTGCGCCAGGGCGCCCGCGCGCGCCAATCCTTGGGGCACAGGCCGAAGCGCTTCTTGAACGAGCGGGAGAAGTGGGACAGGTTGTTGAAGCCCCAGGCCAGGGCGATCTCGCCCACGCTGCGATGGGCTTCCGAAGCCTGTATCAGATCGTCGGCGCAGCCTTTCAGGCGCTCCCGCCATAACCATTCGCTCACCGTGCAGCCCTCGAAGGCGAACACCCGGTGTACGTGGGATACCGATAGCCCCAGGGCGTCCGCCACGGTTTTGGCCGACAGATCGGCATCCGGGAGATTGCGGCGCAGGTAGCTCTTGATGCGCTCCAGATGAAAGCGGGCAAGACGGGGCAGGCTGTCGGGCTTCGGCTGGATCTCGCTCTCCAGGACGCCGGCCAGCATGGACAAAAAACCGCCCAGGAAATGGGACGGCAGGCGGCGGGAAAGCTGGTGCGTCGCCTGGTGCAGGTCGGTGGCGACCTTGAGCAAGAGACAGGTGCCCGGATGAGTACCGGGCAAGACCGTGGGCAGCAGGCGGATCACCTCCCGTTGCGCCGCAGTGACGCCGATGAGCGGGAAATTCATGAGGGTCTGGTGCCCTGGCCCCTCCCGCGCCGCCGGCAGCAGATCGTCTACGCACAGTCCCAAATCGCCGGGCTCAAGACTGGCCTGCCATGCACCCCGCAGCACCCGACCTCGACCCTGGTGCTGGGCAAAGACATGCAAGCGCTCGATGCCGGCGGATTCGTTGGGCGAATTCGCGGAGGGCGTCGTTCCGGACGCCTCACCCGTCCCGAAATCCTCATCCCAGAGAAAAGCGCCGGCCGGCCCGGTCGGATGATCCCAATAAGGCTCCACCAGTACCTCCCCCCCGACCCGACCCGCTTCCGATCCTGTTTTCATTTCTCCCTCCCCGTTGGAGAAACCAACCCTTTTGCGGTTCGACAATTCTGTCGGAATATTCTCCGGAGCGCAACGGCATCATGTCCTCGGCGCGCCGATATGCGAAAAGTCAAAATGAGACCGGGAGGCAAGTTTTGAGAGACGGGGAGAAAAGTGGGGTGGAAGGGGGGTGATAGGGTGGCAGGACCATTGGGAGGGATCGGGCAAGCGATGAGGCGCGGGGGCGGGCCCGCCGACGGGAAACTGATGTGTTAATGCAAGACCCGGCCCGACCCCCGGGCCCCTATCCCGGTGTTTCTGATTGACAACAAATTGCTAGGAGCTAACGATGACGCTGTGCAGAATATCCATATCAAACCTCCCGGCCGGGTTTGCTCTTGCGTCGGCGGTCATGCTCGCGTTATCAGGCTGCGCACAGATAACTCCTGATCGTCGTAACCAAGACGAGGCGATGGAGCAGCTTTCCGGAGTCGACAAGCACAGCAGCTTTCCAGCGATGCGACGGGACACCTTTGAACAGGTCAATTTGGTAGAGTTACTTGATCCAGATTATGCCAAAGGTCTTTGCGTCAAACACGATGACAAGGGAAATTGCACTGGGGTGGAATGGGGCAAGGAGTACGATCAGGCGTTTGCCAGATTTCGCACCTCCAAGGCGAGTGAAGATGCGAAAAAATTGCATAGAGACAGTGTGCAGGACCGGATACTGGGGGTTTCCACCTCTCGCTGCAATGTCTTCAAGACCTACCTCCGCCGCCAACAGGTGAGTACAAATTTCTGGCTGGGATCGGCCACTACCGCGGCGGGTGTGCTCGGCGCGGTTCTTCCAGGGGTGACAGCGTCGAGGAATCTCGCCGGGGCAGCCGGTTTGTTTTCCGGCGTCCAAGCAGAGTATAACGCCAGCTATTTCTCTAACCTGGCGGCCCAGGTGATCATCCAGGGCATCGAACTTCGTCAATCGCAATTACTACAGGAAATTGTAGCTAAGCGGCAAAAATTCAATGTGTCGCAATACACCATGGAGGCGGCAGTAAAGGACGCTGTATATTTCGATGGCACCTGTTCGGCCGTAACTGGCTTGATGGAGGCAGGCGATTCCATCAAAGAAATTACTACGCCGGGATTCGGACATGCAGTAGCGATGCTCACAGCGGTCAAGGCGGCGGCCGAGATTGCCCAAGCCCCCAATTTGAAAGAACTGCAGGATACGGGACGACTGGCTACGTTGCTCAAGCAGGCTACGCCGGCGGCAACACCATTGGTGGTTTCCTCAGTGAAGGACGCCATCGCGCCGGATGTGAATATGTCCCAATCGTTGTACAGCGCAAAACTGGCAATTCAAATGTCTGCGGCAGAGCTAATAAGTAAGCTCGAGATGTTCGAGGGCAAAAAAAATACTCCCGCGCAGACTGCGGTGGTGGCGGCAAAGAACGAATTTTCGTCGGGGGTTTCCGGTTGCAGCGACAACGCAATGGCTGTAGTGCGTGAAATGGCAGCAATTCAGGAAAGGTTGATCAATGCGACCAGTGAGTCAGATCGAATAACCTTGTCTGGGAACTATAAGGTTCAAAGCGGTCTGGGTTCGATGATTGTAATGGAGGTGGACAAGATTCGTTCGCAGTTTGTTGCTGCTTCCAACGAGCTTCAGGGGCAAATTGAAAGCAAGAAATTCTCTGCGGACGCTGCCGGGAATGAGGTGAGCAAGTTTTTTAAAGATGTCAAAGCTTCGGTTCCGGCGGTGTGTGCCGTTGCGCTAAGCGTGAAAATGCCGCTCACGGGATCCGTGTTGCCAGTAACTGGCGTCCCACAACCGCAGAACGTCAGGGGGCACAGCCATTCCGGAGTTATAACAGTGAGTTTTTCCTTGCCGAAGATGCCAGTTGGCACCGCGTATCAAGCAATTGCCATGAATAGAACCACCGGAAAAACAGAGCAATTGAAGTCTGACGTGCTTGGGAAAGTGTTAAACAATTCAATTGAGATCAAAAACTGCACGGACGGTGATGTGTATGACCTGTCAGTCTCCGTATCGCTCGGTCTAAATACTTCAGAAGGAAGAAGTGTAAGCCCTGTTAAATGCAGCAAAGCTTTGCCGCCGCCCACTAAGCCCGGAGTGCCCACCAATGTCAGTGCGACTAGTGTCGGTGGCGCCATTAATGTAAAGTTTTCAGCCGCCAAAGATGGTGGGAGTCCAATTACTGGATACACCGCATTGGCAGCGAATGCCGATCCGGCAAAAAAGAACGAGAAGTCGCTCGCGGCAAAGGTAGATGGCACTAAAACAGAAGTTGCCATTCCCGGATGTTTGGTCGATAACAACTATCTGGTGACGGTTTTTGCGACAAATAAAATTAAGGACGGAAGCCCGAACAAGGCTCCGGTAAAGGTAATGTGCAAGAAATAAGCATCCCAAGCAAGGCCGGCATTCTCGCCGCACTCGTAATGCATATCGCCAATACCGGTGCGCTCGGCTCAGTCCTTTAACAGGGCGCCCAGGGGTTCCGCACTTGGAGCAAGGCGTTCGGGCGCTCGGGTCGTTTGGCACCGGGACTAGCCTTGTAGTACTTCGCGCGTAGGCATATGGTGGTGGCCGGTCTTTCAATGATTTGCCAACCTATCAAGGAGTCGGAAATGGAACTGAATGTTCGAGGTACGGTGCTGTTTCCGGGGGCGCCGGATCTGCCGGGATGCCCGGTGGATCCGGAAGACCCGTTCTACAAGAAGCGCGTCCTCTGCGAGGGGGATTCGTGGTTTTCCCTGGGGGCGATTCCATCGAGCAACCTGCTGTTTCCCCTCAAGTTCGTGGAGCCGACCTGCCTGTACGACATCGCGAAACCCGGGGATACCATCGTGAACATGGCGTCCCTGGCGTCGAATCCGGAGCTGGCGAAGTGGCTCTCCAGGGAGCATTTTGCCGTTCGCTGGGACATGGTGTTTCTCAGCGGCGGCGGCAATGACCTCATTGACCGCTGCGGCAGGATACTTTGTGGCGCGGCGCCCGGTGCGGGCGGGCACATGCTGGATTACGTCAATCTGTCGGAACTCGGCCGGCTCAAGGTGGATATCCAGAAGGCCTACCTGGCCATCGCCGCCTTGCGCGACTCGGAACATAGCCTGTCGCGAGGCGTGCCCATGGTGACTCACATCTACGACTATCCGACGCCGAGGAATGCGCCGGCCAAGTTTGTCGGATTCGGGCTCGCCGGGCCGTGGCTTTATTCGGCATTCAAGACCCATGACATCCCGGAAGCTCTCTGGGTGTCGCTCACCGACTACCTCTTCGATTGGCTCGGGCAAACCCTCATCGAGTTGGAACTGAAGATCAGCAACTTCCACGTCATCAGCACGCGGGATACGCTCGTTCGCGCCGAACTCGGAGCGACGGGCGACAGCAAGGATTGGCTGAACGAAATTCATCCCAACGCGGGGGGCTATGAGAAACTGGCACAGGTTATCTCTCCTGCCCTGTTCCGGCTGCTGTACTCGGTGTGACCCGAGCCTGGGGGCGGGACTTCCCGTATCATGTCCGGCACCGATACACTCCCCCCCAGTTCTTCATGACCGACGACAAGGACGCGCGCATCCGCTACGTGGATGCGGACGGGATGGCAAGCCAGGACGAGCCGGCCATCATCATTTTCGATATTGCCCGGGAGGAAATCCTGGCGGGCGACACTTCCGGCGCGCTGGAGCGGTTGCAGGTGCTGACGGAGACGGCGGAGAGCGTTCGCCGCTACCGGGAGTGCCTGGTTTTCCAGGTCAGTGGCTACGACGACGATCCTCGGGTGATCGTGGAGATCCCGGAGATTCGGAGCTTTTTCGAGAAACTCGCCCAGGATTGGCCCCACTGGCTCTGGTTCCTGCGGCGCTCAATCGGCGCGGTGCCGCTGCTCATGAGCCTACTTTGCCGGGTCGAGGTTCTGAGGGACCTGGACGGCGGCGTCGCCACCGAATTCCTCGACATGGGCGAGCTGAAATCCTGTTTGATTGACCTCTTCGCCCGGGCCAACACCCTCTTCGAGACTTTTCAGATTTCTCCGGGGGAAATCATCTCCTCGGCCCAGAGCGCTGCGGACGAGCTTTCGGGCCAGGGCGGGTGAGCGCCACGCGGCAACCGATGGCGGCGTTAATCGCCCCTGGGGCGACGGGCGGGGTGGTACTTCCTCCGGGGATGTTGACGCTCGGGCCGGTCGGCGCGGCTGTGGGCAGGTAGGCGGTAGGTGGCGCCTCGGACGTCACCGAGATGGGCTGACCGGGTTTGAGCGCGAGGACGATCTTGCCGATCGCGGGTTTGATCGCTGCGAGGGTGGTGGCGGCCGGGAAATGACTGCCATCCACGCTTGCCTGGTGGCTGTGAGCCGCCAAGCTTGGCACGGCCCGTTCGGCTCTCCCCACCGCTCCGGAAGTCGGTCAGGTCTCCATCCCATCCGCCCCGAACACCTGCTTCCTCAGCCGGAAAAGTTCGTCCCGTGCGGCTGCGGCCTTCTCGAATTCCAGGTTCCGCGCCGCTTCCGTCATTTCCTTTTCCAGTCGCTTGATTTCCCGGGAGAGTTCCTTTTCCGACATGACGTCGTAGCGAGCCTTGGCCTGGGCGGCCTTGAGTTCGGCCTTGCGGCCGGCGGCGCTTTCCTCGTCGTAGATGCCGTCTATGATGTCCTTGATGCGTTTCTCCACGCCCTTGGGCGTGATGCCCTGGGCCAGGTTGTGGGCGAGCTGCTTGTTGCGGCGGCGCTCTGTTTCCGCCATGGCCCGCTTCATGGAGTCGGTGATCCGGTCGGCGTAGAGGATGGCGCTGCCATGCAGGTGGCGCGCCGCCCGGCCTATGGTCTGGATGAGCGAGCGCTCCGAGCGCAGGAAGCCTTCCTTGTCCGCGTCCAGGATGGCCACCAACGACACCTCCGGGATGTCCAGCCCCTCTCGCAGGAGGTTGATGCCCACCAGGACATCGAAATGCCCCAGGCGCAGGTCGCGGATGATCTCCACCCGCTCCACCGTGTCCACGTCCGAGTGCAGGTAGCGCACCTTGATGCCGTTGTCCGCCAGGTAGTCGGTCAGGTCTTCGGCCATGCGCTTGGTCAGCGTCGTCACCAGCACCCGCTCCTGAACCGCCACCCTGAGCTTGATTTCGCCCAGGAGGTCATCCACCTGGCTGGAGGCCGGGCGCACGTCCAGCACCGGGTCCACCAGTCCCGTGGGGCGCACCACCTGTTCCACCACCTGGTCCTGATGTTCCTGTTCATAGGCCGCCGGGGTGGCCGAGACGAAGACGGTCTGAGGCATGAGGCGCTCGAATTCATCGAATTTAAGCGGCCGATTGTCCAGGGCCGAGGGCAGGCGGAAACCGTAATCCACCAGGTTCTCCTTCCTCGATCTGTCGCCCTTGTACATGCCGCCCACCTGGCCGATGGTGACGTGGCTCTCGTCTATGAACATGAGGGCGTCCGGCGGCAGGTAGTCAATCAGGGTGGGCGGCGGCTCGCCCGGCTTCCGGCCGGAGAGATGGCGCGAGTAGTTCTCGATGCCCTTGCAGAAGCCGAGCTGGTCCAGCATCTCCAGATCAAAACGGGTGCGCTGCTCGATGCGCTGGGCCTCCACCAGCTTGCCTTCGGCCACGAACTGGGCGCTCCGTTGCCGCAGTTCCTCCTTGATGGCCTCCAGTGCCCTGAGCACGGTTGCCCGGGGCGTGACGTAGTGGCTGGACGGGTAGATGGTGAAGCGCCCGAGTTTCTGCTTCAGGTGGCCCGTGAGAGGATCGAACAGGGTCAGGGCCTCGATCTCCTCGTCGAAGAGGGCGATGCGCAGGGCGTGTTCCGCGTTCTCCGCCGGGAAGACGTCAATCACGTCGCCCCGCACGCGGAAGGTGCCGCGGTGGAAATCCAGGTCGTTCCTGGTGTATTGCATCTCGATGAGGCGCCGGATGATGTCCCGCTGCGACAGGGTCTCGCCCTCGCGCATGTGCAGGATCATGCCGTGGTAGTCCACCGGATCGCCGATACCGTAGATGCAGGAGACGCTGGCCACGATCACCACGTCCCGGCGCTCCATGAGGGATTTGGTGGCGGAGAGCCGCATCTGCTCGATCTGCTCGTTGATGGCCGAGTCCTTCTCGATGAACAGGTCGCGGGAGGGGACGTAGGCCTCCGGTTGATAATAGTCGTAATAGGAGACAAAATACTCCACGGCGTTCTCGGGGAAGAACTCGCGGAATTCGGCGTAGAGCTGCGCCGCCAGGGTCTTGTTCGGCGCCAATACCAGGGCCGGGCGCCCGAGTCGGGCGATGACGTTGGCCATGGTGTAGGTCTTGCCGGAGCCGGTCACCCCCAGGAGGGTCTGGTACATCAGCCCGTCCGCGATGCCCTCGGTCAAGAGCCGGATGGCCTCGGGCTGGTCGCCGGCCGGCTGGAAAGGCTGGTGCAGATGGTAGGGGCTGCCGGGGAAGCTGATGGACACGATGGGATTCCGCTGGAAAGTGGCGCAATTTTAACAATTCAGCTCCGGAAAGCCGGGTAAATGGAGGCTTGTCAAGCGCATGGCAAGCCCTTATGTTGCGCTACAGTGTAAACTAGCCACTCGTGCCGAAGTTGCGGCGATGGGTGTGATGGCGGGCGGATACGGGTAAGCGGCAGTGGACAAGGACCAGATCTATTTCCGGACGCGTTTGGGCGAGCAGGCCCTGGCGGAGCCCATGCGCCTGCTCCAGTACAACCTGCGCCGGGCGCTGGCCCTGGTGGACGGCCGGTCCACGGCGTCCCAGGTGGTCACCCGCTTCGGCGATGCCGTGGTGGGGCGCGCGGCGCTCTCGGACCTGTTGCGGTCCGGCCTGATCGGCACCGATATCCCGGACGCACCCTCCAGCATGGCAGCCCAGGCGCGTCGTGCCGCCGACGGCGGGAAGCCGCCGGCCGCTACGCCGGTGCCCGGCAGCGGCGAGATTCCGCCCTGGCAGCCGGGGGAATCCCAGGCCAGGATGCGGTCCGCCTCCCCCATCATCGAAGAAATCTCCCTGTCCGCCGAAGAAGACCTGGAGGAGCCGGTATCCAACCTGCCGGCGGTTGTTCCCCGCGCCATGCCCGCCGAACAGGAGCCGGCCAGGAAATCCCTGCTGGCGCGCATGCGTGATCGCCGGCGGAACGGGGCGCCGTCGCAACACCTCTCGGTGAGCTGGCCGCTGCTGGCGCTGATCGTCAGCCTCGGAGTGTTGGCCCTCGTCGTGGCCACGCTGGTGTTCTTCCCCTACGCCAGTTACAGGCCCGAGATTGAAAAGCAGCTGGGCACTTTTTTGCATCGGCCGGTGAAGGTGGGCAAGATGGGCGTCACGCTCACGCCCAAGCCCAACCTGACCCTGGATCAGGTAACGGTGGGGACGCAAGGCGAGGTTTCCATAGGTTCGGTGAAACTCATCCCCGGGTTCAACCAGTTGCTGCACGGCAACCTGGTGTTTTCTGCCTATCTGGACGGAATCGAGATGGATGGCCGGGGCTTGGCCATGCTGTCCGGTGCCCGGGGCAATGCGTTTGACGCCGGCATAACCGTGATCTATGCGCAGTTTTCGAACCTGGCGCTGTCCCTGAACGACTGGCGCCTGGACCATCTGCGCGGCAATCTCGCCGTCGGCGACCAGGGGCTGGACGGTGCCAACGTGCGCAACGACGACGACAGCCTCAAGCTCACCATCCAGGGGGACGGCAACAAGTTGCGGCTCAGCCTGTCGGCCCTGGACTGGAAGACCGGCGGGCAGATCGTGCGCAGCCTGGACATGGACGGGGACATGGATGCGGCCGGACTGCGTTTGACCCGGGTGGAAGGCGGGGCGCTGAATGGCCTGGTGAAGGGTAGCCTGGCGGTGAATTGGAGCCCTGCCACCCAGGTGGCCGGCGAAGTGTCGCTGACCCGGGTGGATGTCTCCCAGTTGTGTTCGGTCCTGGGCGTGAACCTGCCGCTTCGGGGCGAATTGAGCGGCAGCTTCCGCTTTGGCGGCGCCGGCGAGGCCTGGATGGGCGTGGCCAATCCGCCTCAGGTGGAGGGTGATTTCCGCGTTTTGCGCGGATCACTGGAACGCTTCGATTTCGGCATGGCGGTGCGCAGCGGCGGATCCTCCTGGGCGCGGGGCGGCGTGACCGGTTTCGAGGAGCTGGGCATAGGTGTGAGAAGGGACGGGCAGGCTTGGCAGATCGGCAGCCTGAATCTTACTTCCGGTGCCATACATACCTCGGGCAACGCCCTCATCGCCGCAGACGGCAGCCTCTCCGGCTTGCTCCTGGTTTCCCTGTCCGACAAGGTGAAGAGTCCGGTCACCCTGGCCGGCACCCTGCGCGAACCGCTCATGCGCGCCCAGCGGGCGTGGTGAGGCCGTGGGGCCGGCTTCAGCCGGCCATGGCGGACTGAAGTCCGCCCCACGCATGAAATAATTTTCCCTCGGCGTTTCAGCCGGTCGTCAGACCGGATCCACCAACTTGTCGCGTTCGATGATGGCGTAGGCGGAGTGGTTGTGGATGGACTCGAAGTTCTCCGACTCCACCGCGT
>JAQTNA010000073.1 GCA_028714035.1 Rhodocyclaceae bacterium | reverse complement strand
TCGTACATGGCATTGACAACATGTAGCCGCGTGGCTACATTTCAGGCATGATAGAAGTTCGCAAAACCGAACTTTTCGCCAAATGGCTTGACGACCTGCGCGACATGCTTGCTCGGGCGCGCATCCAGGCAAGGATTGAACGGCTCGCCGCGGGAAATCCTGGGGATGTTGAGCCAGTCGGCGAGGGTGTCTCGGAACTGCGAATTCATTACGGCCCTGGCTACCGGGTGTATTTCAAGAGGCGAGGGCAGGAACTGATTATCCTGCTGGCCAGTGGCGACAAGAGCACGCAGGGCCAGGACATCAAGACCGCCCTGAAACTGGCGCGGAACCTTTCGGAGTAGCCGCAATGAGCAATACCAGCACCACTCGCTATGACGTTGCCGAACACCTGCGAACACAGGAGGAAATGGCGGCTTATCTCGAAGCCTGCCTTGAGGAGGCCGACGGTGACGCCGCATTCATCGCCAAAGCACTTGGAGACATCGCGCGTGCCAAAGGTATGTCCCAGGTCGCCCGTGATGCCGGGTTGTCCAGAGAAAGCCTTTATAAGGCACTCTCCGGTGAGCGCAGCCCAGGCTTCGACACCATCCTGAAAGTGATCGGTGCGCTGGGCTTGAAGTTACACGCCGAGGCCAGCCAAAGTGCCCAACAAGCCGCTTGACCTCGCTCCCTTCGGTCGCTGCACGTATCGGGGTCTCACGTATCGGCGCACGTATCGGGGTCAAACTCGAATAAAGCGCCCAACCAATCACTCCATCGGACCTCGCGCATAAAGCCGCGCGAGGTTCGATGAATTCTACGTTAGGCCTTGCCTCGATACGGGAACCAGGGGGACGCAACCTCACCGCGATTGCGCATCGGTATCTAATCGGATACACTCCGGCCCATGAACACCTTTGAGCGTTCCGACGAATTTGACGCGTGGCTTGCGGCGTTGAAAGACAAGGTGGGCCGTGCCCGCATTGCTTTGCGCATTCGCTCCGCCGAGCACGGCAACTTTGGTGACTGTGAGCCAGTCGGTGAAGGGGTTTCCGAGATGCGAATTCATGTCGGCCCTGGCTACCGCCTGCACTACACCCGTCGGGGCACGGTGGTCTATTTACTCTTGCTGGGAGGCGACAAGTCCTCGCAGAAACGAGACATCAAACGCGCCATCGAGATGGCGCATAGTCTGGATGAGGAGTGACCCATGGCCAAATTTGCCCCTTTCGACGCCGCCGACTACCTGGACGATGAGGAAACCATCGCGGAATACATCACTGCGTCTCTGGAAGACCCTAATCCAGATGTATTTCTGACCGCCGTGCGGGATGTGGCGCGCGCCCGTGGCATGGCTCAACTGGCCAAGGACGCCGGCCTGGGCCGCGAGAGCCTCTACAAGGCGCTCACCCCTGGCGCCAAGCCGCGCTATGACACGATGCTCAAGTTGCTTCATGCCCTCGGTGTGAAGCTCTCGGCCTCTCCCGCCCATTCATAAGCTTTCAGCCATGGCAAGGTCCAACCAATCGCCGAACCGGACAGCGGGACTCATTTCTCGCTCCGTTCATCCGCCGCGCCGCGCAGGCCGGTTAGCTCTACGTTAGGTTCCAAGCAGCGCTGAACGGAGGCCGAGGTGTTCTACGAACGGGTCGAAATCCTTGTCGCTGTACAGAAGAGGCAACTCGCTCTCGATACAGCGCGTGGCAATCACCGTATCAATCGTCTTCCTTACCGTTATCCCGAGCGAGCGCAACAAGCGAAAATTCCTGGCTGCTTGAATGGCGATGTCCTGTCCCGCCAAATCCACGATCACCAAGGAAGTCAGGAGTTTTCTCGCCTGGTTGAAATCCCGGTCACTGACAAAGCCTTGCAGCACCTCGGTCAGGATAAGATCGCCCGTCGCAACGGGCTCGATACCGAGCAGCGAATCCAGCTTTTCCGCCTGTGGCGTCACGCTTCCACGGAAGTAGTCTATCCAGACGCTGGAGTCGACCAAAATCACTTGTCGGTCCTCATGGCATCCAGGTCGCCTTGCCAGTCAAGTTTGCCGCGAAATTGCTTGATTTCCTCTTGTTGCCGTAACCGCAACAGGGTTCGCAGCCCTAGTTCCACCGCTTCCCGCTTGGTCTTCAACCCGGTCGCTCGAAGCGTGCTGTTCATTAACTGGTCGTCAATCACGATATTGGTGCGCATGGTGTGTATCCTTTCTGTGTACCATGCACATGGTAGGCTGGCGACGCTGATCTGGCAACAATCGGAACCTAACCAGTCGCTCGGCCGGTGGGGCTTGGTCGGCGGCAGCCGTGTTGACTCGCAGGCTTCGTCCCGCGCCTATCTTGGTCGGGCGTCGGCCAGTTCCACTCTGCCAGCGATTGGGAACGCAGACCTTGTGAGATCGAAAGCGGCGGCCCTGGTTCCCGGCGGGCTTGCCGCCGAACGCGTGGCGCGCGGCGACGGATATCGTCCTTCATCAGGCCGCCGAGATCATTCGTTCCAAGGGAATGCAGCCGGCTGATTGAGCCGGCCGATCCTGGGTGACGGCCACGCTTTGCCGCGCGGCGCTTGCGCCAACCTGCGTTCAGGCCGGTGCGGCGGCGTGGGGGGCGGCTCCGCCGGGGGTGCTGTCCGCGGGAGGCGGTGCGGAGGCAGAGCGGCTGGGCTTGGGCTCCCGGGGCTTCTCGCCGGCCAGGATGTCGTTGATCTGGTCCGCGTCCAGGGTTTCCCACTCCAGGAGCGCTGCCGTCATGATTTCCACCTTGTCCCGGTTTTCTTCCAGGAGCTGCCGTGCCAGCGCGTACTGCCGGTCGACGATGCTGCGGATCTCGGCATCCACCCTTTGCAGGGTGGCCTCGGAGACATTCTTGTGGGTGGTGACGGAACGGCCGAGGAAGATCTCGCCTTCCTCTTCGCCATAGACCATGGGCCCCAGGGCGTCCGACATGCCCCACTGGGTCACCATGCGCCGGGCCAGGTCGGTGGCGCGCTGGAAATCGTTGGAGGCGCCGGTGGTCATCTGGTGCATGAACAGTTCTTCGGCGATGCGGCCGCCGAAGAGCACGGCTATGGTGTTCAGCAGGCGATCCTTGTCCTGGCTGTAACGGTCCTGATCCGGCAACTGCATGGTCAGTCCCAGGGCGCGGCCGCGGGGGATGATGGTGACCTTATGCACCGGGTCGGTCTTGGGCAGGAGCTTGGCCACCATGACGTGGCCGGACTCGTGGTAGGCGGTGTTCCTGCGCTCCTCTTCCGGCATGACCATGGAGCGGCGCTCGGCGCCCATCATGATCTTGTCCTTGGCGCGCTCGAAGTCCTCCATGTCCACCAGGCGCTTGTTGAAACGCGCCGCGAACAGGGCGGCCTCGTTCACCAGGTTGGCCAGGTCGGCGCCGGAGAAACCGGGCGTGCCGCGGGCCAGGACGGACGCGTCCACGTCGGTGGCCAGGGGCACCTTCCTCATGTGCACCTTGATGATCTGCTCCCGGCCCCGGATGTCGGGCAGGGGCACCACCACCTGGCGATCGAAGCGGCCGGGACGGAGCAATGCCGGGTCCAGCACGTCCGGGCGGTTGGTGGCGGCGATGACGATCACGCCGACGGAACCCTCGAAGCCGTCCATCTCCACCAGCAGGGCGTTCAGGGTCTGCTCCCGCTCGTCGTTGCCGCCGCCCAGGCCGGCGCCACGCTGGCGGCCCACGGCGTCAATTTCGTCAATGAAGATGATGCAGGGGGCGCTCTTCTTGGCATTCTCGAACATGTCGCGCACCCGGGCCGCGCCCACGCCGACGAACATTTCCACGAAGTCGGAGCCGGAGATGGAGAAGAAGGGCACCTTGGCCTCGCCGGCGATGGCCCGCGCCAGGAGCGTCTTGCCGGTGCCGGGGGAGCCGACCATCAGCACGCCCCTGGGGATGCGCCCGCCCAGCTTCTGGAACTTGGAGGGATCGCGCAGGAATTCCACCAGTTCGGAGACTTCTTCCTTGGCCTCGTCGCAACCGGCCACGTCGGCGAAGGTCACCGTGTTGGTGTTCTCGTCCGTCATGCGGGCGCGGGACTTGCCGAAGGAGAAGGCACCGCCCTTGCCGCCGCCTTGCATCTGGCGCATGAAGAACACCCATACGCCGATGAGCAGCAGCATGGGGAACCAGGAGACGAACAGGCTCATGAGGAAGGATTGCTCCTCCTCGGGCTTGGAGACGACCTTGACGTTGTTCTTGAGCAGGTCGGATACCATCCACAGGTCGGGCGGTGCGTAAACGGTGATCTTCTTGTTGTCCACCGTGGACGCTTCCAGTTGCCGGCCCTGGATCAGCACCTTGGAAATGTGTCCGGCCTTGACCTCGTCCAGGAACTGGGAGTAGTCCATGGTGCTCTGGGACACCTGGCGCGTCTGGAACTGGTTGAAGACGGTCATGAGCACCACGCCGATGACCAGCCAGATCGCCAGATTCTTGAATAGATTGTTCAAAGCTGCTCCTTGATCCCGAAGACATCCTTCGGACATGAGTCGTTGATTCTACGGACTATCCCGCCGTCAGGCAAATGAAGGCATGGCGTAGGGCGGGAATACCGTGGGGCGGGATTCATCCCGCCATCGGCCGGCTGAAGCCGGCCCCACGACAGCCCGTGCCCACGCACCCTCGTGGGCACGCTACGCTCCAGGGCGTCGGCGGCGTCCCAACAGGTAAACTTCAGCGCTACGGTCGCGGGACGAGTCGGGCTTTCGCACCTGGACGCTCTCGAACACCTTGCCCATGGCGGCCCGAAACTCGTCGAATCCCGTACCCTGGAAGACCTTCACCAGGAAGTCGCCGCCCACCTTGAGTTCCTCGGCGGCGAATTCCAGGGCCAGTTCCGCCAGGTACATGGCCTTGGCCTGATCGCAGAGGCCGACTCCCGACATATTGGGGGCCATGTCCGACAATACAAGCCCCGGCTTCTCGCCTTGCAGGGTCTCCCGGAGCTTGGCCAGCGTTTCCTCCTCGCGGAAGTCGCCGAGAAAGAACTCCACGCCGTGCAGGGGTTCCATCGGCAGCAGGTCCAGGCCGATGACGCGCCCGCCCGGCTTTACCTTCTGGATCGCCAGTTGCGACCAGCCGCCCGGCGTCGCCCCCAGGTCCACCACGATGGTGCCCGGCTTCATGAGCTTGTCCTTGGCGTCAATTTCCATGAGCTTGAAGGTGGCGCGGGAACGCCAGCCCTCCGCCTTGGCCCTTTGCACCCAGGGGTCGGTCACGTGCTCCTGCATCCAGGCCTTGCTTGTCTTGGTTCGTTTCATGATCAATCGGTTACAATGGCACCCCGTAGAGAAGCGCCAGAAAATCAAAGTGAAAACCCTGCCCCCCGCCGACCGGCGCGCCCTCAAGGCCCGCGCCCATCCCCTCTCTCCCGTCGTCGCCATCGCCGGCAAGGGACTTACCCCTTCGGTTCTGGCCGAGATTGACACCTGCCTGAAGGCCCACGAACTCATCAAGGTGCGGGTCTATGGCACGGAGCGGGACATGCGGGAGGCCCTGATGGCGGAGGTCTGCGAGCAACTCCACGCCGCCCCCGTGCAGCATATCGGCAATATCCTGATTCTTTACCGGGAGAAACCCCAGGAAGAAGCCGCCCCGGTGGTCAGGACTCCGGCGAGGAAGCCCGCCCGGGGCGCCAAGGCATCGGACAAGCCCATCTCCAAGATCAAGTCCGCCATCACCGGCCAGCGCCGCAAGATCGAATACGGCCAACTGCGCAACACCCGCTCCAAGGCCGTCAAGAAACGCTCGCCGGGATTCAGGTAACAGGATACAGGGTACAGAAATATCAGCGCGCTCCGCGCGACTTGACTGTTCCCTGTCCCCTGACATCTGTCCCCTGAAGAACCAGCATCAGCCCGAGTACGCTCTGCACCAGGTAGACCACGCTGGAGATGCCGTGCCAGGTGGCAAAGCGGTCACGGAGCGCGCTCTGCATCACCTCCGCCGGCAGGGCGGATTCCTTCAGGTGCTGCATGATGGGCTGGACGCCAAAATGCCCGGCGGCCACCAGTCCCAGCATGGCCAGGGTGATCCAGAAAACGGACGACCTGAACGCCGACCAGCCCCGCCTGACCAGCACGAACAGCAGGATGTAGGCGCCGCATCCCAGCCCCATGCGGGCAACCCAGGTGAACATCTTTCCGGCCAGATTGCCCGCCAGGATGCGGTCTGACAGTTCGGCGAACAGCACCGGCGCCGCCAGATACCCCACCGCCAGCATCCCGCCCACCCAGACGACAATGGCGAGGAGGTAGAGGATTTCTGAGAGTTTCTTCATATCAGTCGAGAGTGAAGAGTCGAGAGTCGAGAGCGAAAGTAACCGCGCCTTCGGCGCGCAAATATTACTCTCGACCCTCCACTCTCGACTCTCGACTAAACATACCGTACATCCAGAATCTCCAACTCCCGGTCGCCGCCGGGGGCCTTGACCACGGCGATGTCGCCGGCGTATTTGCCGATGAGGGCGCGGGCGATGGGGGAGCTGATGGAAATCTTGCCTTCCTTGAGATTCGCCTCGTCGTCGCCGACGATCTGGTAGGTGACCGTGTCACCCGAATCCTGGTCTTCCAGCTCCACCGTGGCGCCGAAGACGCAGCGGCCGTCCGCATCCAGGAGCGTGGGGTCAATGATCTGGGAGTTGGACAGCTTGCTCTCCACCTCGGCGATGCGCCCCTCGATGAAGCCCTGGCGGTCCTTGGCGGATTCGTACTCGGCATTCTCCGAGAGGTCGCCGTGGGAGCGCGCTTCGGCGATGGCCGCGATGATCATGGGCCGGTCCACCGTCTTCAGACGGTGCAGTTCGGTGCGCAGCTTTTCGGCGCCTACGACGGTGAGAGGAATCTTGCTCATATTGAAAACCAGGGACTAGGGGCTGGGGGCTAGAGGCTAGGGCCAGTTTCCGCGCGCTTCGCGCGCGCATGAAACACTAGCCCCTCAAACATCCTAGCCCCTAGCCCCTTGGGTTAGAGTTGGGCATGCAGCGTCTGGATGGGATAAACCTCCAGTTCCTGCAAGTGGCGCATGCCGGCACAGGCGGCGAGCGCCCCGGCGATGGTGGTGAACATGGTCACCCGGGCGGCGAGGCCGGAGGTGCGGATGGAACGGGAATCCACGATGGCGCTGCGCCGCTCTTCGACGGTATTCACGATCATGGAGATCTCGTTGTTCTTGATCATGTCCACCAGGTGCGGGCGGCCCTCGTTGACCTTGTGCACCCGGGTCACCGGCAAACCCGCCGCCGAAATGGCGACTGCCGTGCCGTGGGTCGCCACCAGATCGAAGCCCAGTTCATGCAGCTCCCTGGCCACCTGGACCGCCTGGGGCTTGTCGCCTTCCTTGACCGAAAGCACCACCTTGCCCGATTTGGGCAGCTTGACGCCGGCACCGAGCTGGGACTTGACGAAGGCCTCGCCGAAGGTCTTGCCGACGCCCATGACTTCACCCGTGGACTTCATCTCCGGCCCCAGGATGGTATCCACGCCCGGGAACTTGACGAAGGGGAAGACCGCTTCCTTCACGGAATAGTAGGGCGGCACGATCTCGCCCTTGATGCCCTGCTCATCCAGGGAGCGCCCGGCCATGCAGCGGGCCGCGACCTTGGCCAAAGGCATGCCGCAGGCCTTGGAGACGAAAGGCACGGTGCGCGAGGCGCGGGGATTCACTTCCAGCACATAGACCACCGGCTCGCCGGCCTGCCATTGAATGGCGAACTGCACGTTCATGAGGCCCACCACGGAGAGGCCCTTGGCCATCTGTTCGGTCTGGCGCCGCAACTCGTCCTGGAGTTCATTGGACAGGGAATAGGGCGGCAGCGAACAGGCGGAATCGCCGGAATGCACGCCGGCCTGCTCGATGTGCTGCATGATGCCGCCGATCACCACCCTTTTCCCGTCGGACAGGGCATCCACGTCCACTTCCACGGCGTCGTTCAGGAAACGGTCCAGCAGCACCGGGGAGTCGTTGGAAACCTTCACCGCTTCCCGCATGTAACGCTCCAGGTCGGCCTGACCGTGCACGATCTCCATGGCCCGGCCGCCCAGCACGTAGCTGGGGCGCACCACCAGGGGATAGCCGATCTCCATGGCCAGCCGGATGGCGTCTTCCGGGGTGCGGGCCGTGCGGTTGGGCGGCTGCCTGAGATTCAGATCCTGCAGGAGCTTCTGGAAACGTTCCCGGTCTTCCGCCGCGTCAATCATGTCGGGGCTGGTGCCGATGATGGGCACCCCAAAGGCTTCCAGGTCGCGGGCGAGCTTGAGCGGCGTCTGGCCGCCGAACTGGACGATCACGCCCACCGGCTTCTCCACCGCCACCACTTCCAGCACGTCTTCCAGGGTCAGAGGCTCGAAGTACAGGCGGTCGGAGGTGTCGTAGTCGGTGGACACGGTCTCCGGGTTGCAGTTGACCATGATGGTCTCATAGCCGTCTTCCCGCATGGCCATGGCCGCATGGACGCAGCAGTAATCGAACTCGATGCCCTGGCCGATGCGGTTGGGACCGCCGCCCAAGACCATGATCTTCTTCTTGTCCGTGGGCCGCGCTTCGCACTCGTCCTCGTAGGTCGAGTACATGTAGGCGGTGGAGGTGGCGAATTCCGCGGCGCAGGTATCCACCCGCTTGAACACCGGACGCACCCCCAGGGCATGGCGCGTCTCCCGCAGGGCGGTTTCCTTCACGCCCAGGAGCTTCGCCAGGCGCCGGTCGGAGAAGCCCTTCCGCTTCAGGCCCAGCAGTTCCGCGCGCTCGAAACTCGCCAGGTCGCGGCCGGCGATGGCCTTCTCGGTCAGGAGCAGATCCTCGATCTGGGCCAGGAACCAGGGGTCAATCTTGGTCAGCTGAAACAGACGCTCGGCAGTCATGCCCTGGCGGAAGGCCTGGCCCACGTACCACAGGCGGGCGGGACCGGGGTTGGCCAGCTCGTGCTCCAGCACGTCATCCTCGACCTCGATTTCATCGAAGCCGTCGGAGCCCACTTCCAGGCCGCGCAGGGCCTTTTGCAGGGATTCCTGGAGGGTGCGGCCCATGGCCATGACCTCGCCCACGGACTTCATCTGGGTGGTGAGGCGGTCGTTGGCCGTGGGGAATTTCTCGAAGGCGAAACGGGGGACCTTGGTCACCACGTAGTCAATCGAAGGCTCGAAGGAGGCGGGGGTGGCGCCGCCGGTGATCTCGTTCTTCAGCTCGTCCAGGGTGTAACCCACGGCCAGCTTGGCCGCCACCTTGGCGATGGGGAAGCCGGTGGCCTTGGAGGCCAGGGCGGAGGAACGGGATACCCGGGGGTTCATCTCGATGACGATCATGCGGCCGTCGTCGGGATTGATGGCGAACTGCACGTTGGAGCCGCCCGTATCCACGCCGATCTCGCGCAGCACCGCGATGCTGGCGTTACGCATGATCTGGTATTCCTTGTCCGTGAGCGTCTGGCTGGGTGCCACGGTGATGGAGTCGCCGGTATGGACGCCCATGGGGTCCAGGTTCTCGATGGAACAGACGATGATGCAGTTGTCCGCCTTGTCCCGGACCACTTCCATCTCGTATTCCTTCCAGCCCAGGAGCGACTCCTCGATCAGGAGTTCGTTGGTGGGGCTGGCTTCCAGGCCGCGCTTGCAGATTTCCAGGAACTCTTCCTGGTTGTAGGCGATGCCGCCGCCGGAACCGCCCAGGGTGAAGGACGGGCGGATGATGGCCGGATAGCCGATCATGGCCTGCACTTGCAGCGCTTCCTCGATGCTGTGGGCGATCATGGAGCGGGCGGAACCCAGGCCGATCTTGGTCATGGCCTGCTTGAACTTCTCCCGGTCCTCCGCCTTGTCTATGGCCTCGCGGGAGGCGCCGACCAGCTCCACGCCGTACTTTTCCAGCACGCCTTCCCGGGCCAGGTCCAGGGCGCAGTTCAGGGCCGTCTGTCCGCCCATGGTGGGCAGGAGCGCATCCGGGCGCTCCTTGGCGATGATCTTTTCCACCACCTGCCAGGTCACGGGCTCGATGTAGGTCACATCGGCCATCTCCGGGTCGGTCATGATGGTGGCCGGGTTGGAGTTCACCAGGATGACCCGGTATCCCTCGTCCCGCAGGGCCTTGCAGGCCTGGGCGCCGGAATAATCGAACTCGCAAGCCTGCCCGATGATGATGGGGCCGGCACCGATGATGAGGACGCTATGGATGTCTGTACGTTTGGGCATATTAGTTCAGAGACTAGAGGCTAGAGACTAGAGGCTAGGGGGAATTTGGAGCGCGCCTTGCGCGCTCATATCAAACGCTAGCCTCTCTGACTTTCTAGCCTCTAGCCTCTTGTTTCCCCTCTTCTATCATTCGGATAAACCGGTCAAACAAATAGCTCACGTCGTGCGGGCCGGGGCTGGCTTCCGGGTGGCCCTGGAAACAGAGCGCCGGGCGGTCGTTCCAGGCCAGGCCCTGCAGGCTGCCATCGAAGAGCGAGGTATGGGTCACCCGAACGTTATTCGGCAGGCTGGCAGGGTCCACCGCGAAGCCGTGGTTCTGGCTGGTGATGAGCACCTGGCCCGATTCCAGATCCTTCACCGGATGGTTGGCACCGTGGTGGCCGAACTTCATCTTGAGCGTCTTGCCGCCTGCGGCGAGGCCCATGAGCTGGTGCCCCAGGCAGATGCCGAAAGTGGGCAGGCCGCGGTCCAGGAATTCCCGGATGGCCGAGACGGCATAGTCGCAGGGCTCCGGGTCGCCGGGGCCGTTGGACAGGAACACGCCGTCCGGGTGGAGCGCGAGAACCTCGGCCGCCGGGGTCTTGGCCGGTACCACCGTCAGGCGGCAGCCGCGTTCCGCCAGCATGCACAGGATGTTCTTCTTGACGCCGAAATCGTAGGCCACCACGTGGAAGCGCTGCTTCTTCTGCTCCACGTAACCCTGGCCGAGGCGCCATTCACCCTGGCTCCAGGGGTAGGAGGCCGGCGCGGTCACGACCTGGGCCAGATCCATGCCCGCGAGACCGGGGAAGGAACGGGCCTTTTCCAGCGCGGCGGCCTCGTCAATCTCGCCGGTCATCAGGCAACCGGCCTGGGCGCCCTTTTCCCGCAGGATACGGGTGAGCTTCCGGGTGTCAATCCCGGCGATGGCGACCACGTTCTCCGCCTTGAGGTAGGCGTCCAGGGTCTGCTCCATGCGGAAGTTGGAGGCCAGGAGGGGCAGATCCCGGATGACCAGGCCCGCGGCGTAGACCTTGCCGGACTCGCAATCCTCGCGATTCACGCCGGTGTTGCCGATGTGGGGATAGGTCAGGGTGACGATCTGGCGGCAGTAGGACGGGTCGGTGAGTATTTCCTGGTAACCGGACATGGAGGTGTTGAATACCACCTCGCCGATACTGGAACCGACGGCGCCTATACCCTGGCCGTGGAACACCGTCCCGTCGGCAAGCGCGAGGATGGCCGGCGGGAAGGGTGACGAGAGCGGGGACACTGTGCAGGACACGGAGAACTCCTGGATGATGGGTGCTCGGATTGCACCCTGTAGGGCGCAGGTTGCGGCGTGGGCCGGCCACGGGTACATGTGCAAAGCGGGACAGGCGACGCGCCGATCCCGCTCATCCGAAACTGCCGGATTATAGCCCTTTTTCCGCCTCTTCCGCAATTGCTGCGACGCATCATGTAGAGAGCAAGTAATCTGTCCGGGGTTGTAGCACGTGATCTGTCCGGTTTTCATGGCGAGCTGAAGGAGGAGCGCCATGAGACGGACGGACTGGCTACAGGAGACTCGGAAGATGAGGTTCGAAG
>JAQTNA010000072.1 GCA_028714035.1 Rhodocyclaceae bacterium | reverse complement strand
ACCGCGTCCGCACCCATCTCGATGGCCAGGCAAACCTCGCCTATCATGTCGCCGGCGCTCGGACCGACGATGGCGCCGCCTATGACACGATGGGTTTCCGCATCGAAGATCAGCTTGGTGAAGCCGTCCGGCATAAGACATCCCGCCGGAGGATTCTCAACTTATTGATTTGTTGGGGTGGCGCGCTTGGCTGGAATCGAACCAGCGACCCTTGGCTTCGGAGGCCAATACTCTATCCACTGAGCTACAAGCGCGTGAGTTTGCGGCGCACGGCAAGGCTGCCGCCATGCGCGTCCGGGTGCCCGGACTTAAGAGGGCGAAGGATAGCGTTTTTTTGGCGGGGCGTCCACGTTCCAGTGCATTTCCGCGCCCATGCCATCCGCGATTCCTGCCTGGGAAGCGGGTTGGCGTCCCCGTCATCGTTCCGGTTCACTTGCCCGGGTGAGGAATTCGGAGAGCTTTTCCAGTTCCAGGCGCAGGTCTTCCGCCGCGCCGGCAAAATCGGGTGTGCTACCGCCCAGGGCGAGCTTCTCCAGATTCAGCGCGGCATCCGTCGCCGGGGCCGCCTGGAACAGGCCCACCATGCCCTTGGCGGAGTGGCCCAGGCGCGCGAGCTGTGCCCCATCCTGGCCGGCCAGGGCGTCATCCAGTTGCCTGAGCAGATCCGGCAGGCTTTCCTGGAAGCTGAGGATGATGGCCGTGAGAGTGGCCTCGTCCCCCTCCAGAGTCTCCCGCAGGCCGGTAAGGTCGGCGACTTCCTGCCTCGGTGGCCTGTCCTTCCCGATCGGAATCCGCCCTTCAACGGTGGAACCCGGTTGCTGGCATACTCGCCGCAGGGTTGCGTACAGGGTCGCGGCATGGACCGGCTTCGTTAGATAATCGTCCATGCCTGCCGCCAGACAGCGCTCCCTATCCCCGGCCATGGCATGGGCGGTCATGGCGATGATCGGTGTGCGCACGCCCTCGCCCGTCACGTCGCCGCGCCGGCTTTCCCGCGTGCGGATGCGATGGGTGGCCTCGAAGCCTCCCATGACCGGCATCTGCACGTCCATCAGGATTACGTCGAAAGTATGGGCATCGAACTGTTCCAGGGCTTCCTGGCCGTTGTTGGCGAGGATGACTCGGTGCCCGGCTTTTTCCAGCAGACGTGTGGCCACCAACTGGTTTACCGGATTGTCCTCCACCAGCAGGACGTCCAGGGCACTACCGGCCTCGTGGCCTGACGGCATGCCGGGTTCGTCCACCGTTGCGGCCTGCAGGTCGCCGCGCAGCGCCATCATGATGCCGTCCAGCAGGTCGGAAGGGGTGCAGGGCTTGACCAGACGTACTGACAGCCCCAGATCGCGGCAGCGGCGGCCTTCCTCCCGCTGGTTGGCGGTCCCCAGGAGCATGACCACCCGCTCGTGGGGGATGCCTTCGGCGCCCAGATTTGCCGCCACCGCAAAACCATCCGGCTGGGGCATGCCGGTATCCAGGACCAGGATATCGAAGGGCTGGCCCTCTGCTCGGGCGGCACGGATCGCCTCCAGCGCACGCTCGCCGTCCTCGGCCTCCCTCGGCGCCATGCCCCAGGCGTGCAGCAGTTCGGCAAGGCTGTGGCGTACCGTGGCGTTGTCGTCGGCCACCAGGACCGAGAGTCCGGCCAGCATGGCGCCGGGGCGCAGGCGCGGGTGTTCGGACTGGGCCGGCAGGCCGACCTTCAGGGTGAAATAGAAGGTGCTGCCCTGGCCGGGCTCGCTCTCGACCCAGAGGCGTCCGTCCATGATCTGTACCAGGCGGTTGCAGATGGCGAGTCCCAGCCCGGTGCCGCCGAACCGGCGGGTCGTGGAATTGTCCGCCTGGGAAAAGGCCTCGAAGATCTCCGCATGTTTTTCGAAGGGGATGCCCACCCCGGTGTCACGCACGTGGCAGAGCAGGACGACGCTGTTCTCCTGCCTGGATTCGACCCGGCATCCCACTTCGATCTCGCCGGTGTGCGTAAACTTGATGGCGTTTCCCAACAGGTTGGTCAGCACCTGGCCGAGCCGCCCCGGATCGCCCCGCACCGCTTCCGGTACGTCCGGCGCGATGGCGTAGATGAGTTCCAGGCCCTTCTGCTGGGCGCGCAGCGCCAGGGTCTTGACCGTCTCGCCGATGGTGCTGGCCAGCGGAAAGACGATGTCCTCGATGTCCAGTTTGCCCGCTTCGATCTTGGAAAAATCCAGGATGTCGTTGATGATGGTGAGCAGGGACTCGGCGGAGGTCTTTACCGTGCGCAGGTATTCTTTCTGTTCCGCGTCCAGGGGGGTGTCCAGCACCAGCTCGGTCATGCCGATGATGCCGTTCATGGGCGTGCGAATCTCGTGGCTCATGTTGGCCACGAAGTCGCTCTTGGCCCGGTTGGCGGCTTCCGCGGCCTCCTTCGCGCTCAGCAGTTCCAGTTCCCAGCGCTTGCGCTCGGCGATGTCCCGGTGGGTGCCCACCATGCGCATGGGCCGCCCGGACGCGTCCCGCTGGACTACCTTGCCCCGGGCCAGTATCCAGTGCCAGGCGCCGTCCGGGCCGCGCAGGCGGAACTCGACCTCGTAATCGGGCACCTGGCCGGTGAGATGTGCCTGGAGCCGGGAGCGCACGCCCGGTGCGTCATCCGGGTGCATGAGATCGTTCCAGGTGCCCAGGCTGTCCGCCAGTTGGTCTGGCGCATAGCCGATCATGGTCTTCCAGCGCGGGCTGTAATAGACCTTGTCATCCAGCAGATTCCAGTCCCAGAGGCCGTCCTCGCTGGTATCCATGGCCAGTTTCAGCCGTTCCTCGGCCTGCCCCCGTTCCCGCGCCAGCTTGGTGATGAGTTCGGCCAGGCCTTCCAGACCGGACAGGTCCCCTTCCAGCCAGGTGCTCTGGACATCCGCGCCCACCGCATGAATGAGCTGCTGGGCGGACGCCCGCAGGGCTTCCAGCGCACGGCCCTGGCTCTCGGTTTCCAGGCGCAGCCGGTCATTGGCCTGGGTCAGTTCGGCGGAGCTGAGTTCCAGGCTGCGGGTGCGCAGGGTCAGATCCCGCTCGTACTGGGCGTAGGCGTCATCCACCATGGTCAGCAGGGCGGAGAAGCGACGGTCCAGATCACCCCCGGCTCGGGCGAAGTCACTCAGCAACTGGGCCTCGCCCGCCTGGTCGTTGATGCCGAAGGCGCGCTTCAACTGTCGCGCCAGGAGTTTGCTGCGGCTCACTGTGTCTCCTGCCGGTTTCCCGGCATGGAAGCCCCCGGCGAGAGGCCGGAGCGGAGGGGGTAGGGGCCGAGGGGAGTCCCCATGGCGCTAGTCGGGCTCGGAAAGGCTGGTAATGGTCATGGTCTGATTGTGCAGCCGGCACTCTATGGTGGTCAGGAAGGGGCTGATTTCACCGTAGGAGTAGAAGCCGGTAACGGCCCCGGCGTTGCCGAAGACCTCGGCCACGGCCTCCACCTCCTCGTCCACCCGCGCACCCATGACCAGCTTGCGCCCGACACAGCTCACCAGGAGGGTCAGTCCGGGCGAGGCATTCGCCATGCGCTCGCGGGCCGTCTCGGCGGCGGCGATGGCGCCATCCACCAGGGCATCGGTACTGGCGTGCATGAGCTGCATGTAGCCGTGTTCCACCACGTCCCCGGCCAGAATCAGGGACTTCTTCGCCTCGTCCACCCCCAGAATGGTGCGGATCAGGCCTACTTCCCGGTGATCCTCGCCCAGCATGGAGAGCGGAAAGAGCAGGCCGGAGGCGGGCAGGCCGTTCGCGTACTCGCCCAGGTAGCGCTTGTAGATGTCCAGTGCCGGTTCGCCATCCAGTTCAAACAGGAGGTTGCCCTCGGCCCGGGTCACCTTGCGCGCCGGCCCGAAGGGTTGCCAGCCGCCAAAGGAACCATAGCCGACCCGCACGCCCTCACCGTAAAAGCCGATCGCCACCACTTGTTGGTCGGAAACACCCTGTCCGGTGAGCACCCAGGTCTGCCGAAAGGTGCCGCCATCCCCGGCCAGGCCGCCCGAGATGACGACGCCGGCACCGGCCGTCGCGGCCAGGCCCTCGATCAGGGCGCTGCCATTGATGTTCACCCCCTGTCCGAACACCAGGATGTGGCGCAGGGGTTCGCCGCCCTCGTCCCCCGCCAACTGGCGGGCCAGGCGCTGGCCGGCGGCCAGGGAGTCATCCATGCCGGAGAAACTCGCGGCGGCCAGGCGCAGGGCCGGATGACGGAAGCGCACCGCCGTCACCACCACGCTACCCTCGCTCACGCCCTGGTCGCTGATTTCACCGGCCGTGGAACACCCCGCCAGCAAGGCATCGGGAAAGGCCGCCTTGAGGGAGGGAAAGAAGTCCGGGTGGGCGAAATGGTCTACCGAACCAAACACCAGGACCAGATCGGGGCGGAGCGCCGCCGGCTCCGCCAGGGAAGAAACCGAGAAATCGCTTGTGAGCGTGAGTTGCCGAACTTCCATGTGACCCCCTTGGTTACAGCTCGAAGAATGAAGCCTGAACCTGTCTTATCGGCAGAGCCAGGCCTCACTTGAGGCATGAAAAAGGGGGGCAATCTCAGCGCAATCTCAGCGCAATCCGAGCACGTCCTGCATGTCGAAGAGGCCATGCGGGTGGCCGGCCATGAAGCGCACGGCACGCAGGCTGCCCAGGGCGTAGGGCATGCGGCTGGCGGCCTTGTGTGTGATTTCCACGCGCTCGCCGGTGCCGGCGAAGAGGACCGTGTGATCCCCCACGATGTCGCCGCCGCGCACCGTGGCGAAGCCGATGGTGGAAGGGGCGCGCTCGCCGGTCACGCCTTCCCGGCCATAAACCGCCACTTGCTTCAGATCGCGTTCCAGGGCCTGGGCCACCACCTCACCCATGCGCAGGGCCGTGCCTGAGGGAGCGTCCACCTTGTGCCGGTGGTGGGCCTCGATGATCTCGATGTCGTAGCCCTGGGAGAGGATGCGAGCGGCGGTATCCAGCAACTTGAACACCAGGTTCACCCCGACCGCCATATTGGGCGCGAAGGTGACGGGAATGTCGCGGGAGAAGTCCTGGATTTCCAGCTTCTGCTCGGTGGAAAACCCGGTCGTGCCGATCACGGCCGCGACGCCGTGGCGACGGCAGGCGGCGAGGTGGGCCAGGGTGCCTTCCGGTCGGGTGAAGTCAATCAGGCAATCCACACCCTTGAGCGCCGTTTCGAAGTCGTCGGTGATGATCACGCCGCAAGGCGTGCCCGAACTCTCCCCGGCGTCCTTGCCCAGGGCGGGGCTGCCCGGTTGTTCCAGGGCCGCGCCGAGAAGCATGTCCTCGGCCTGTTGCACGGCTTCGATCAGGGTGCGGCCCATGCGGCCGGAACTGCCGGCCACGGCGATGCGGAATGGCTTCATCGTCTGGATAGAAATGATGGTGATGATCTGTTTGGGAAAACTCAGTTCTTGAGCGGGGGCAGCTCGCCGGAAGGCTTGACGGACGGGGCGGCGGCGGGCTGGACGACCGGGGCATCGGCCGCGGGCTTGGCGGCAGGCGCGGCGGTTGGTGAGACCGCCGGCGTTGCGGCGGGCACTGCGACAGCCGGTTTGTCCACCTTGGCGTCGGTGGCGTTGATCTCCAGCACCCGCTGGACCGGCGCGGCCTCGGTCGGCTTGCTGCCGGCCGGCACCACGTCGCCTCCGAGGCGCAACAGCTTGCCCTGGGCGTCGAAGAAGACCGAAATTCTGCGCTCCTCGATCTTGCCCTTGCCCGGCTGGAACAGGTAAACGTAGTCCCAGCGCTCTTCGTGGAACATGTCCTTGAGCAGCGGCGTGCCCAGGGCGAAGCGCACCTGGTCCTTGCTCATGCCCGGCTTCAACTGGGAAACCATGTCCTGACTGACATAATTGCCCTGGCGCACGTCAATCCGGTAGGGCGTCACCCATGACGGGAAGTCCGGCATGGACGGTAGCGAAGGCATCGAAGGCTTGGGCAGCGACGAACAGGCTGCCAGGGCTGGCAGGAGGAATAGGGCAAAGCGCTTCATGGGCCGCGGGTCGAATTCTCAAGTGAAGGGGAAAACTATATCATACCCGGCTGCTTAGTCCCTCCTCCCACGAATGCAAGCTTACCAGGAACGAGCATGGCCAACCCCCAGAACCTGAAACGAGTGGGCCTCAAGGTCACCGGGCCGCGCATGAAAATTCTGGAGTTGTTCCAGACTACCCATGCACGGCACATGACGGCCGAAGACGTGTACCGGCAATTGCTGGCGGAAGAAATGGATATCGGCCTGGCCACGGTATACCGGGTACTGACCCAGTTCGAGCAGGCCGGCATCCTGGAGCGCCATCATTTCGAGACCGGCAAGGCGGTGTTCGAAATCAACGAAGGCAAGCACCATGACCACCTGGTCTGCCTGCAATGCGGCAAGGTGGAGGAATTCTTCGATCCGGAGATCGAGCGCCTGCAGAACCAGGTGGCTGAACAGCGCGGTTTTCGGGTGCGCGATCACGCCCTCTACCTCTACGTGGATTGCCTGCGCCAGGACTGCCCGAACCGCAGCGGGCGGGAGTAGCCTCAGGCATTATTTTGGCGCTTGTTCGCTACGGCGCTTGAAATGTGATGATTGACACAGATTGTGTCCCGTAACGGGGCTTCCAGGACTCAACTTTCTGCCGGTGCCGCCGATAAATCACTTGAAAGTGGGGCGCCCCCTGAGGCGTGTTTCCTGGAGGTACGCAAAATGTTGATCGTCATGGACATGAGCACTGGCCAAAGGCTCGAACAAATAGGCGGCTACAGCGAGGAAGTCCTGCACGCCAACTGGATGCCGCAACCCGCCCTGCAATTGGGTTTGCAGAGCGCCATCGAAACCCGGCCGCGCCGCCGCTTTGAAGAACCCCGGGACATTGATGCCTTCCTGAACAACATGTATCTGTGCCAGGAATGAGCGGTCTCGTCGGCTCCGGCCTGGAGGGCTAGCGCAGGCACGGGATCTTGCGGGCGCCCCGTGAGTGGGCGCACCGGAAAGAGGGCGGCGCATCGGAAGATGCGCCGCCCTCTTCATTTCGCGGCGGAAGCCTTGCGCTTCTTCGGGGCTGCCGGCTTGGCTTCGGCCTTGGCCTTGGGCTCGGCCTTGCCCTTGGCTTCGATCTTCGGCTTGGCGCCGGCCTTGGGTTCCCTGGGCTCGAACTCGAAGCCGACCTTGCCGTCGGGCTGCCTGACCAGGAAGGCGGAGAATTTGCGCCGGGTGCGGGCGGAAACGAAGCCCTTCAGGAGATCGGTGCGGCCGTTGGCGAGCAGTTTTTCCATCTGGGCCCGCTCCACCGGCTGTTGCAGGATGAGCTTGCCGGAACGGAAGTCGCAGCTCTTGCCGGGCCCCACGGATTTCTCGCAGACATAGGCCGTGCCATGATCGAATACCCGTGAGCCGCACTTGGGGCAGGCACCCAGCGTCTCCTGGGCCGAGAAGTCCACCTCTTCCGCCTGGGAGTCGTCCTTGGGCTGGCCAAAGTCGAATTCCGGCATTTTATCAATGTTCAACTTGATCAGGGCGTCGAAGGGGCGCCCCATCTTGTTCCTGAAACCCGTGAGCGGCCCGACCGATCCGGTCTTGAGCAGGGTCTCGATCTCGGGGATCTCGAACTGCCGACCCGCCACGATCTTCCACAGGGCGTAGTCGCAGCCCTGGCACTGGAATTTCTTGTAGTTCTCGCGGATGGTGCCGCCGCACTTCGGACAGGGTACGGCAAGGGTGGCGAAGTCGCCGGGCACGGTGTCGCTCTCGAAGCCCTTGGCCGCCGCGACGATGCGCTCGGTCATGACCGCGATTTCCTTCATGAACTCGGGCCGGGACAATTCCCCCCGCTCCATGCGCGCCAGCTTGTATTCCCATTCCCCGGTGAGTTCCGGCTTGGTCAGTTCCTCCACCGTCAGACCCTTCAACAGGGTGATGAGGGAGAAGGCCTTGGCCGTGGGCACCAACTCCTTGCCTTCCCGTACCAGGTATTTTTCCGTCAGCAGGCCTTCCATGATGGCGGCGCGGGTGGCAGGGGTGCCCAGGCCGCGGGCGGCCATGGCTTCCCGCAGTTCGTCGTCGTCCACCAGCTTGCCGGCGCCTTCCATGGCGGAGAGCAGCGTGCCTTCGTTGTAGCGGGGCGGTGGCTTGGTGACGTTGCTCTTGACCGTGACCTCCCGGGTGGCCACGGTCTCGCCCTTGTCCACCGGCGCCAGGGCCGCCGCGTCGTCATCGGACTGGGCCTCCTTGCCGTAGACCGCGAGCCAGCCGGGATTGACCAGCACCTTGCCCTCGGTCTTGAAGGCTTCCCCCTCCACCCGGGTGATGCGGGTGGTGACCAGGTATTCGGCGGCCGGATGGAAGACGGCGAGGAAGCGCTTGACCACGAAGTCGTAGAGCTTCTGCTCCAGCTCGTTCAGGTTCTTCGGCGCCGTGCCCGTGGGAATGATGGCGAAGTGGTCCGATATCTTGGCGTTGTTGAAGATGCGCTTGTTCGGCTTGACCCAGCCGGCATCCAGGATGCGCCTGGCGAAGCCGCCATAGCCGGTGTCGGAGAGATGCTCCAGGGTCGTATGCACCGTACCCAGATAGTCTTCCGGCAGGGCGCGGGAGTCGGTACGGGGGTAGGTCAGTGCCTTGTGCTTCTCGTAGAGCGCCTGGGCCAGGCTCAGGGTGGTCTTGGCCGAGAAGCCGAAGCGACCGTTGGCTTCCCGCTGCAGGGAGGTGAGGTCGAAGAGCAGCGGCGACAGCTGGGTGGTGGGCTTGCACTCTTCTTCCACCTTGCCGGGTTTGCCCAGGCAGCGGCCGCGGATGGTCTCGGCCTTCGCTTTGTCCCACAGGCGCTCGGCCCGGGCGTGCTCGTCGTCCTCGGGCTTCCTGAAGCCTTCATCGAACCAGCGGCCCGTGTAATTTCCGGCCTTGGCGCCGAAACTGGCTTCCACTTCCCAGTAATCCCGTGGCTGGAACTTCTTGATGCGCTCCTCCCGTTCCACCACGATGGCGAGCGTCGGCGTCTGCACCCGGCCCACGGTGGTGAGGTGGAACCCCCCGGTCTTGGAGTTGAAGGCCGTCATGGCCCGGGTGCCGTTGATGCCGATCAGCCAGTCGGATTCCGAGCGGCAGACGGCGGCGTCCGCCAGACCCTTCATGTCGGAGCCGGCGCGCAGATGGGAGAACCCCTCCCGAATGGCGGCCGGTGTCATGGATTGCAGCCACAGGCGCTTGACCGGCTTGTCGCTCTTGGCGTGCTGGGCGATGTAATTGAAGATCAGTTCGCCTTCCCGGCCCGCGTCGCAGGCGTTCACCAGGCCGGAAACATCCTTCCTCTTGATGAGCCTGGTCAAAAGCTTCAGGCGGTCCGCCGTCTTGTCCATGGGATTGAGGGCGAAGTGGGGCGGAATCACCGGCAGATGGGCGAAGGACCATTTGCCGCGCTTGACCTCGAATTCCTCCGGGCAGGCCAGTTCCAGCAGGTGGCCGACGGCGGACGAGAGGACGTAATGCTCGCTCTCGAAATAGTCCCCCTCGCGCGTAAACCCTCCCAGCGAGCGGGCGATGTCCTGTGCCACGGACGGCTTTTCGGCGATGATCAGTTGCTTGGTCATGGGGTTCCCCCGCACGGGCGGCACCACCATGGCCCCGTCCACGAGCGGCGGATGATAAGTGGCAAGCGGTGAATCAGGCAACTGCTATCGGGGGAGGTAAGGCAGATTGAACCGCAGAGGCGCGGAGGCGCAGAGGAAAAACAATGATTTTGATGGCTCTCGGTTTCACCCATTGGGTGAGGTTGAGAATTCCGCCAAGTTCCGATTTTCTCCGCGCCTCTGCGTCTCTGCGGTGAGAGGAGGTTACTCGATAGCGAGGCGCCGACCGGCCGAGGCGGCCTTCTTGGGCAGGGTCAGTTCCAGCACGCCGTCCGTGAACTTGGCGACCGCCTTGGCGTCGTCAATGTCCTGCCCCAACTGGAAGCTGCGGGAGACCTTGCCGAAATAGCGTTCGGTGCGCAACACCCGTTCGCCTTCCTTGACTTCCTTCTCCGCCTTGCGCTCTGCGCTGATGGACACCACCGGGCCTTCGATGCTGATATGGATGTCTTCCTTCTTCACGCCGGGCAGCTCGGCGTGCACCACGAAATTCCCTCCGGCTTCCTTTACGTCCAGCTTGATGGAAGGCGCGTCGGTCGCGGAGCCGACTTCCACCGGGCGCACGAAAAAGCCGCGGAAGAAATCATCGAAAGGGTCGTGTCGGACGATATTGGACATTTTCTTCTCCTTGAGTGGGTTGAAATACGGAGCGGTGGGAGGCTCCACTGCTGCCAATGTAGGGGAGGACAGGGGCATTTCAAGAGCAATGATCCTCTTCTTGTGCCGGATCAAAAAATGGGGCTTACTGGGCGCCTTTTCAAGCAGGAGACAACATGGTGAGCGTATCGTCTTGCGATGCCTGTCCGCGCTGCGGCAAGCCCGTGGGCTGCGGCATGAAGGCGGGGTTGGCCCGCTGCTGGTGCAGCGACTATCCGCCGGTGCTGAAGGTGCCGGCCGCAGGGCAGGGAGTTGGCTGCTACTGCCCCGACTGCCTGAAGATCATGGTCGAGGCCGCTGCCGGCAGCGTTCCGCCAGCTTCTCCCTAGGCGGGCTAGGGCCTCTTCCCGGGGTCGAAACGGACGATGGCGCGGCCATCGTCCGTGGTTCTCGGCCGGGCTTTCCAGGCGTGGCCATAGACCACCTCGAAGGTGGCCGGCAGCCGGCCTTCCCGGCGTTTCGTTTCCAGGGCCGCCATGGCGTTCTGCCAACCCTGGCGGCCCGTGAGGCCGCGCGCCCGTGCACGGGCGGCATTCACGCTGCCGGTGGCGCGCAGATCCTTCAGCAGATCGTCGCTGCTACCGTAGGTGAGGGTCAGGACTTCCATGTCCATGACCGGCTCGGCGAAGCCCGCGGCCATCAACATGTCGCCGATGTCGTGCATGTCAATGAAACGATGCACCCTGGGCGGCGCCTCCCCCAGAGCCTGCCGCAGTTCCTTGAGGGTGTCCGGTCCGAGGGTGCTGAACATGAGCAGCCCCCCGACCTCCAGTGTCCGCTGCATCTCCCGGAACGCCGGCAAGGGATCGTCCAGCCAGTGCAGCATCAGGTTGGACCAGACCAGGGAGGTGCTGCCGGATGCCAGGGGCAGGGCCGCCGCGTCGGCGCAGAGAAGCTGCGGCAGGCTGCCGGAACGCAGGAGGCGCTTGAACCAGGCACTGCGCTCCCGGGCCTGGGCCAGCATGGGCAGGGCCAGGTCGCAGGCGAGGCGCAGGGCCTGGGGATAGCGCTCACCGAGGAAATTCAGGTCCGCGCCCGTGCCGCATCCCAGGTCCAGGATGCGCCGGGGCTCCAGGCGGACATATTGCAGGCGCTCGCCCATGCGGCCGGCCACCTCCCGATGCAGGACCGAGGCCTGATCGAAGCCCTTCGCCGCCGCCGCGAAGCGGCGCCGGATGGCGGCACGATCAAGGGGAAGGGGCGCTTGAGACATGGAAAAATCCAACCCGAGAAACGGCAATGAGTTCACCGCAGAGGCGCAGAGACGCGGAGAAAAGCGCAAAACGAGTCACAATCCATCCTGAAAGGAGATTTCAGCCATTGTCACAATTTGTTCCACCTATCTCGGTCGACAAAGACATGGTTTCCTCTGCGCCTCCGCGTCTCTGCGGTTCAACCGGATTTCTCGCCCTTGGCGTTAAACCGCCTTCAGCCCAAGGCGCTGGAACAACTGGTCGTCCCGATCGGCGTCGGAATTGCCGGTGGTCAGGAGGCGTTCGCCGTAGAAGATGGAGTTGGCGCCGGCCAGGAAACACAGGGCCTGCATCTCGTCGCTCATCTCCTGGCGGCCGGCGGAGAGCCGGACGTAGCTGGCCGGCATGGTGATGCGGGCGCAGGCGATGGTGCGCACGAAATCGAAGGGGTCTATCTTTGCCGCACCCGCCAGCGGCGTGCCGGCCACCGGCACCAGGTTGTTGATGGGCACGGAATCCGGCGGCGGCTCCATGTTGGCCAGTTCCGCGATCAGGGCGGCCCGGCTCTTGCCGGTCTCGCCCATGCCGACGATGCCGCCGGAGCAGACGTGGATGCCGGCTTCCCGCACCTTGCCCAGGGTGTCGAAGCGGTCCTCCTGGGTGTGGGTGGTGATGACCTGGCCGTAGAACTCCGGGGCCGTGTCCAGGTTGTGGTTGTAATAATCCAGGCCCGCTTCCTTGAGCTTTTCCGCCTGGCCTGCGCCCAGCATGCCCAGGGTGACGCAGGTCTCCATGCCGAGTGCCTTCACTTCCCGGATCATTTCCGTCACCGCCTCCAGATCCTTGTCCTTGGGGCCGCGCCAGGCCGCCCCCATGCAGAAACGGCTCGCGCCCCGGGCCTTCGCCGCCAGGGCCGCCTCCTTCACTTCATCCAGGGGCAGCAGCCTTTCCCGCTCCAGGCCCGTGTCGTAGCG
>JAQTNA010000071.1 GCA_028714035.1 Rhodocyclaceae bacterium | reverse complement strand
CTCTTGCTGGGAGGAAACTCACGACCCCGCGTCACCGCGACGCCGCTTCCTCATGCTACCGGGGCGTACGGACAACTCCCCGGACGGGACTTCAACCCGCTAGATTCATTGCTGTTACTGCGAACGGCCAGACTCGAATAATGCGCCCAACCAATCACTCCATCGGACCTCGCGCATGAAGCCGCGCGGTGATACCCGTGACTTCGAGATTCCAGACTTTCCCACTCTGTGCGAGACCTTGAACAAGATTTTCAATGTCCCGGCAGGCTTCCTCAATTATGTAAACTGTATCGAGAGGCCGTAGCATTCCCCGCGCGCCCAAATATACGTTGGGCGTTTCAGTAATGAAACCGTAACTGGGCAATCAACAGGCAATCAACTTCAACGCGATACACCATGCGGTGCTCATCTGTTATGCGGCGTGACCAAAAGCCTGATAGCGCGTGCTTTAGTGCCTCAGGCTTTCCCACGCCTGCAAAAGGTTCACGTTGGGTTTCACGAATCAGCTTGTTTATACGTTCAACCATCCGCCTGTCCTGTTTTTGCCAGTACAGGTAATCCTCCCACGCTTCCTCCGCAAAAATCAGCTTCATTCCGCCAATGTCCGTTCAACGCCTTTTCCCGCGTTCAGTTGTGCGACAGCCGAGAGAAGGCGCCTGGCGTTCACGGGTGTGCGCAAAAGATAAGCTGTTTCCTCGAGGGCCTTGTAATCTTCGAGCGAGAGCATCACCACGGATTGATCCCCGTTGCGCGTAATAATCAGAGCTTCGTGGTCGTTACACACCCTATCCATGGTGCTGGCGAGGTTTGCGCGAACGGTGGTGTAGGTCATGGCATCCATTTTTTGGCCTCCATATATGTACGTGGTACTGTACATCACAGGCCACTACCCGTCCAGCAAAAGTATGCTGACACAACGCCCAAGCAGTCGCTCGGCCGGACGCCGGGCCGGTGGGGCTTGGCCGGTTCCAGCAGTGTTGACTCGCAGGCTTCGGTCCGCGCCTATCTGGGCAGCCGCCGACCAGCTTTACGTTGCGCCTCTCAGTAATGAAACCCCAACTGCGCAATCAACAGCTCGTCGCCATGAACACGGTACGCCATGCCATGCTCGTCAGTCGGGCGGCGAGACACACCTGACCGGGAGGCGCGCCTCAAGTCGTGACCCGGCTTGCCGTAATAGGGGCTACCGGCATGAGCCGGCGATGCCGTGCGGAAGCGGGCGAGTTCCGGCCCTGCGCGCGTTCAACCGAGGCTTTCCAGGATGATTGACATTCCCTACACCGATCTCCATTCCTGGGTCTATTTCTATACCCACGCGGAAATTCCGGTGCTCAAGCGCACCGCCGCCCACATCGCGGAATTGCGGGAACAGGAAGACACGGTCAACGGCCGCTCCTTGGGCATGGTGGTGCTGTCCGACCCGCTCATGGCGCTCAAGGTGCTTTCCCACCTGGAGGCCAACCGCCGCGCCCGGCAGACCACGGACATCACGACCATAGACCGGGCGATCATGATGATGGGCATCACGCCCTTCTTCCACACCTTCGAAAATCTGCCCACCCTGGAATCCCACCTGGCGAAGTACCCCAGGGCCCTCATCGGACTGCTCAAGGTCATCACCCGCGCCAAGCATGCGGCAGAGTACGCCCGGGAATGGGCACTGCTCCGCCATGACCTGGAGGTGGAGGACATCACCGTCGCCGCACTCCTGTATCACGCCGCGGAAATCCTGGCCTGGTGTTTCGCGCCGGAGATGTCCCTGAAGGTACAGGAACTGCGCCGGCAGAACCCCCACATGCGCACCACCGATGCCCAGCACCAGGTGTTCGGGATTTCCGCCAACGAAGTCCAGATCGCCCTGGGGGAAGCCTGGCATCTGCCCCACCTGCTCCAGGACCTGTGGCACGGCCGCAACTCCGATCATCCCCGGGTGCGCAACGTGGCACTGGCCATAGACCTGGCGCGCCACGCCGCCAACGGCTGGGACGACCCGGCCCTGCCGGACGATTTCCAGGCGATCCAGGAACTTCTGCACATCAACCGGGAGACCCTGCTGCACAGGCTGCACCTCACCCCGGAAAACCTCCCGCCAATCCCCGATCCGTCCAATCTATCCACCGGCGCTCAGGGAGACTGAACCCCGAAATTGCCCGGGCCGGCCCCTGCCCGCTCCCGAAGCGGCCGCATCGTTTATCCGTGCAGGCCGGGAATGGCGAGGTCGTGCTCGCTGTACCGGCCTTCGGCGGCGCCCCGATGGCAACCTTCGCAGTTGGCGGCCGTCTTCACGCGCGGATCGCTCCAGAATCTGGCGGGAACCTCCCGGTGCTTGTGGGAAAAGCGAGCCGTTTGGGTGATCCGGGGCGGGTCTCCGGCAGATCCCAGGCGGCCGGCATCGCCGGCGTGGCGCCGCAGGAAGGCGGCGATTTCCTGCGAGTTCCGGCCTTCCACCGAGGCATCGGTGCCGAAGTGGCTCTTCAGCCCGGCCAGGGTACGCTGCCAGTCGCCGGCCGAGAGCAGCGCGGGCGGAAAGGCCAGATGGCAACTGCCGCATTCCGCCTTGTAGCTGGCCGGCGTATCGGCAGGCAGGGGCATGCGGTCGGCCAGGGCCGGAAGGGAGAGGCCCAGCAACAGGGCCAGGATGGCGGTTTTCATGGGAAGGCTCCTGGTTAAGTTCATGAAAAAGGAGTGTACGGAGCCTGTCTTAAGCGAGTCTTAGCGACAACCGGGCCCGGGGCAGCACCCGCGGAAATTCCACGCGGGGCGACTCCCGACCCGCGGGATAGCCCTGGCAGTCGGTCATGCTGAGTCTAATGGATGTGGGGCCGGCTTCAGCCGGCCATGGCGGACTGAAGTCCGCCCCACAGCATGTGCGTTATACATTGACTGACTACTACCCTCGTACCGGCTTCTGGGCCGGGGGTTCCGAGCGTTCCACGGGCAGCCAGACGCGGAAAGTCGTGCCCTTGCCGGGTTCGCTGTCCACCTCGATGCGGCCGCCGTGCTTGGAGACGATGCCGTAGGACAGGGAGAGCCCCAGGCCCGTACCCTTGCCCACGGGCTTGGTGGTGAAGAAGGGCTCGAAGATGCGCTTCTTCACGTCCGGCGCCATGCCTTTGCCCGTGTCCCGGATCTCGAACCAGGCCCAGCCGTCCCGCGCGCCGGTGCGCAGGAAGATGGTGCCCTGGGACTCGATGGCCTGGGCGGCATTGACCAGGATGTTGAGGATGACCTGATTGATCTGGGCCGGAATGCAGGTGACCGGGGGCAGGACGCCGAGTTCCTTGTCCACCCTGGCCTTGTACTTGATCTCGTTCCAGGCCACGTTGAGGGTGCTTTCGATGCCGGCGTTGAGGTCGGCCTGCTGCCACTCGGCCTGATCCACGTGGGAGAATTCCTTCAGATCCTGCACGATGCGCCGAACCCGGCCCAAACCGTCCTGGGATTCTTTCAGCAGATCGCGCACGTCGTCCCGCAGATACTCCAGGTCCGCCTCCCTGCGCGCCAGGCTGACGGAGGCCTCCTGCAACAGGCGCTCGGCCAGACCTTCTTCCACGTTCTCGTAGGCCTCCACCAGCGCCAGGAGCTTGTCCACATACTGGGCCAGGGTGCCCAGGTTGGAGGTGACGAAGCCCACGGGGTTGTTGATCTCGTGCGCCACGCCCGCCGCCAGTTGGCCTATGGCCGCCAGCTTCTCCGATTGCAATAGCTGATTCTGGGCCTCCTCCAGCTTGCGGATGAGGGCCTTCTGGGCGTCCTTCTCCACGGTGAGCTGGCGATTGGCTTCCTCCAACTCACGGGTGCGCGCCTGAACCCGAAGTTCCAACCCCTCGTTGGCCCGGCGCAGCTCCTGGCGCGCCGCCTCCAGGTCCTCGTTGCGCGCCGCCAGATCCTGGTTGCGGGTCGCCAACTCGCCATGGAGCTTTTGCAGGGTCGCCACCAGCGCGTCGGTCTCGTGGCCGGAGACCCCCTCCTCGCGCCGGTAGGCCTCCGCCGGACTCATGCCGGCGGCGATCGCCCGCATCTGTCGCGCCATCGCCTGGTCCGAGCCCAGGATATGGTGCACCAGCCAGGTGGTGAGGTAGCGCAGGAGCGCCGGCACGGCCTCGCCCGGATTCTCCCGCGCCCAGACGATCATCATCTGCACTTCCCGGAAGAAGTCCTGGTGGATCTGGGCGTGCTCCCGCGCATGCTCGGGCGCACAGCCGGTCTCCGCCATGAGCCGCTCTTCCGTCTCGAAATGGTAGTGGGAGTAATCCGTCAGTTCCTTGAGCAGGGGCGCAAGGGTCGCCAGGTCCGAACCCGAGGTATACAACTCGGCCACGCGATTGAGCACCACCACGAGATGGCGATGCTGGGCGTCCACCTCGGACAGGCCGGTATCGAATTTATCGGTCCAGACAAAGGGTTCCATTCAGCTATCCTCGTCGCGGCGCATGCGCCTCCAGGGGTTTGGCTAAGGCTTCACTTACCGGCCGATTCGGTCGTCACGAAGGCGCGCAATGCCTGCCCGGCGGCCTTGCCCGCGGAATGCTCCACCTTCAGCAGTTCATCCACGATCTGGGCGGTCAGGGCGAAGCCCTTGGCCAGCAGGAGATAGCCATCGTGGTTGAACAGATCCTGGGAGAGCACCATGCCGGGACGCAACTTGACCAGGGGCAGGGCAATCTCCTTGGGCTTTTCCTGCTTCAGGGTCTGCGCCAGGATCTGATCGAAGGCGGCGACGACCTCCGGGTCGTAGCGCTTGCCCTTGTTGTCCTTCACGAAAGTCCAGGCGTCCATGGGCGCGAGCCGCCGGTTGAACAGCATGCCCATCTGCAGGGCGTCGAACTCGTTCGCCACGACCAGGATGCGCGCGCCCAGGGGGATGGACATCCCCGCCAGACGATCCGGAAAACCCGTGCCATCGAAGTATTCGTGGTGGTGGCGTATGAGCTGGGCCGCCCCCCTCAGCTGCTCAATCTCCATCAGCGCCATGGCACCCTGGGCCGGGTGCTTCATGACCACGGCTCTATCCTCCTGGGAAAGGGCGTTGAAGGGCTTTTCCATGATGCGATCCGGGATGGCAAGCTTGCCTATGTCGTGCAGCAGGGCCGCCATCACGATTTCATGGATCTGGCTTTCGTTCAGGTCCATGCGCGTGGCAATCGCGCGGGCATGCTCGGCCACGCGCCGGGAATGGCCCGCCGCCAGCCCGCCGCGCATTTCCCCCAGCCCGGAGACCACCCGCACCGTGGTGAGCAGCGTCCGCTTCAACTGCTGGTTGGCCATCTCCACGAAGGACATGGTCTGGCTCAGTTCGGCGGTGCGCTCCGCCACCCGGGCTTCCAGCCCCTGGTTGAGGCTCTTCAGTTCCTCGTTCTGGTGTTGGGTCAGGTCCAGGAGGCGCTGGTTCTCGCTCTCCAGGCGGCGCCGCTCCAGCGCCTCGCGCACGATGAGCGTGATGTCTTGATCGTCCCAGGGCTTGGCGATATAGCGATAGATCTCCCCCCGGTTGATGGCATTGACGGTGGAATTGATATCCGAGTAGCCGGTGAGCAGGATGCGCGTGACACCGGGCCACTGCTGGCGCACCTGCTCCAGGAAATGCGCCCCGTCCATGGCCGGCATGCGCATGTCGGAAACCACCAGATCCACGTGCTCCTTGCCCAGGAGTTCCAGTCCGGCCGCGCCGCTCTCGGCGGTCAGGATGCGGTAGCCCAGGGGCCGGAACAGCCGGCGCAGGGACGACAGGATATTGGGCTCGTCGTCGACGAACAACAGGACCGCCTGACGCGGTACATCTTCGGGACGGGCAAGGGTTTCGGCTTCGGCAGTCATGGCGACCATTACGCGTTTCACTAGCCTGCGTTCACGGCAGCCCGCGGGAAAAGTTTACGGGATTCGCCTCGAAGCCCGGCGAGAACGGCTCACCCTTCCAGCAGCAAGGACAACTGCACCAGGTCCACCACGGTGCGGGCGCGCATCTTGTCCATGACCCGGCCGCGATGGACTTCCACGGTCTTGACGCTGATGCCCAGCTGATCCGCGACCTGCTTGTTGAGCAGGCCGGCGACGATCAACTGCATGACTTCCCGCTCCCGGTCGGTGAGCAGGGCGAAACGTTCCTGCACCGACACACAGCGCCGCTTCTGCACGCGCCGTTCCGCGTCCACCAGCAGACACTTCCTGACCAGTCCGAGCATGTCCTCGTCCCGGAACGGCTTCTCGATGAAGTCCACGGCCCCGCTCTTCAGGGCCGAGACGGCCATGGGCACATCGCCGTGCCCGGTGATGAACACCACCGGCCAGGACATGCCGCGTTCCCGCAGCTTCTCGTGCAGTTCCAGGCCGCTCATCTCGGGCATGCGCACGTCCAGGACGAGGCAACCGGAATCGGACGCATCGCAGGCATCGAGAAATTCCTGGGGCGAAGTGTAGAGGCGCACGCGCATGTCGTGGGATTCGAGCAGCCATTGCAGGGAATCCCGGATGGCCTCGTCATCGTCGACGATGAATACGGTCTGTTCGATGGCGTCAGACATGATCGGACTCCTGCAAGGGCAAGGTAAAGGCGAACTGGCTGCCGCCCTCGGGCAAAGACTGAGCCCAGAGGCGGCCGCGGTGGTACTCGATGATGGAACGGCAGATGTTCAGACCCATGCCCAGGCCTTGCGGCTTGGTGCTGAAGAAGGGGGAGAACATGCGCTCCGTGTCCGCGGGATCGAAACCTTCGCCGCGATCCCTGATGCTCATTTCTATCTGACCGTCGTCCGTCCGGCGCGCCCCGACCGACAGGAGGCGCCTGACCTTCGGCGTCGCCGCCATGGCTTCCATGCCGTTCCTGATCAGGTTCAGCAACACCTGTTCGATCATGATGCGGTCCGCGAACACCGCCGGCAGATCGTGGCCGACGTCGCACCGGATGCTGATGCCGAGCTTGCGCGCGTCAATCTCGGCCAGGCCCAGGGTCTCCTCCACGATTTCGTGCAGCTTGACCGACTCCGGATGGGGTTTGCTCTTCTTCACGAACTCCCGCATGCGCCGGATGATTTTCCCGGCCCGGTCCGCCTGGGCATTGGCCTTCTGCATGGCGGCCAGAACCGCCTCGCGATCGAAGTTTTCGCCTTGCAGGCGCTTCACGCAACCCATGGAATAGTTGGCGATGGCCGCCAGAGGCTGGTTCAGTTCGTGGGCCAGGCTGGAAGCCATCTCGCCCATGGAGATGAGGCGCGCGGTGTGATCCAGGCGTTCCTGCTGGCGGGCCGCCAGTTCATCCATCTGCCGCCTGTCCGTGATGTCGGTGGCGATCACCATGCGCGCAACCGCACCGTCCACCCACTTGATGGCACGGTCGCGCAGGTGGTACCAGCGGCCCGTGCCCTCGTGCCTTACCTCGCCATCGAAGAGTTCGCAGGGCACGTCGTCCGGCCTGAGCGTCCGGGGCTCCCGCGCCAGGTCGCCCCGCTTGAGATTCAGGGGCGCGGTGACGACCCAGGAGTCCTGGCCCAGGACATCGCCGGGAAAGGCGCTGCGAAACACCTGGTTGGTGAACACGATCTCGTCCGTCTCCGCGTTGGCGACGAAGACGATGGCGTCCAGTCCGTCCAGCACGGCCACGAAGCGCTGGTGCGAGGCCTGGAGTTCCGCCCGGGCGCGCAGCGGCTCGGTGATGTCATTCATGGCCGCCATCCAGCCGGTCTGGTGCCCGGCGGCATCAATCAGGGGCGAGACATAGAGGCGGACATCGAAGCGCTCGCCGTCGGGCCGCTGGATGCGCACGATGAAGCCTTCCTCCGGCGCCTTGCCTTCCAGGGTCAGCCGGATGTTGTGGTCCAGTTCGTCCATGCCCTCGGGCGGCCAGTAGGGAAAGGGCGGCAGGCAGCCGATGAGCTTTTCCTCCGGCAGGCCGACCATGCGGCAGAAGGCCGGATTGACGTAGGTGATGCGCCCTTCCAGGTCAATCGCCCGCAGGCCGGTCACGACGGACTCCTCCATGGCCTTGCGGAAGGCGTATTCCGTGCGCAGGGCGCCCTCCGCCTGGCGCCGGCTGTGCACGCTCTTGCTCAGGTACCAGAGACTCGCCGCCGCCAGGAGCGACAGGGCGATGATCATGGCCGTCGGCAGGGCGCGCGGCACCTCGGAGGCCCCACGATAGGCGAGCGCCCGCATGGTCAGGCCGATGTCGGAGGGCGCCAGGGGGATCACGTCCCGCAGCGCGTCGTCGGTTTCCTGCAGCGAGGAGTTCCGCGCCAGGACCTGGCCATCCGGCCCGGTGATGGAAAGCAGGTACTTGTCGGTAAACCACTTGGGCACCAGGTGCCGCATCATCCCGGCCACATCGAAGATGGCCACCACCGTCCCCAGGGTCTCCCCGCCGTGCTTCACGGGCACCAGGTACTGTATGCGATGCACGTCCTGCGCCTCGCCCGGAGGCGGGCCATAGACCCCCGTGGTGGAACCCTGGGCGCGGGAAAGCAGCTCCCGCAGCCGGGCCGGGAGCTTCTGCCCGGGCGTCCATTCGGTCGTCTCGAAGGGCGCGGCCCAGCGTATCTCGCCATCGGGGCCGACCCACAGGACGTTGACCAGCTCCGGGTTGTTGGCGATGTACTGCGTCGCCCGTACCAGGAAGGCATCCCGCTTCAGGTGGGCGTCGCCCAGGTCCCGCGCCAGTATCTGGAGGAAATCCTGGCTGGCATCCATGCGCAGACGCATGGTCTGCTCGGCCCAGTGCATGTCCCGGATCATGCTGCTGCGCTCTATGTCCAGTTCATGCCTCTGCAACACCCAGACGACGGCGAGCATGGCCAGCGCAAAGGCGCTCACCAGCAGGTAGGGGAGATTCCCGTACCAGCGCCCGCCGCCCGCCGCTCCATCCTTCATGCCGCACCCTTTCGCATAACTATCGTGTAGGTACTATCCCTAATTATGTTATCCCAGGATGCGCCCTATTCTCCGTTCCGCAGGATGGCTACCCCTACACAAAATTCAATTCAGGAGACAATATGAACTTCAAAGCCAGTATCGTCGGTTTCGCAGTCGCCGCCGCGCTGTCGGCCCAGGTTTTCGCCGCCGACGCCATCAAGGTCGGCCTGTCCGGCCCCTTCACCGGCGGTTCCGCCCCCATGGGCACCTCCATGCGCGACGGCGTGAAGTTGGCGGCCCAGGAAATCAACGCCAAGGGCGGCATCAACGGCAGGAAGATCGAACTGATCGAGCGGGACGACGAAGCCAAGAACGAGCGCGGCGTCCAGGTCTCCCAGGAGCTGATCAACAAGGAAAAGGTGGTGGCCACCCTGGGCTACATCAACACCGGCGTTTCCCTGGCCTCCCAGCGCTTCTACCAGGAAGCCAAGATCCCGGTGCTGAACAACGTCGCCACCGGCTCCATCGTCACCCACCAGTTCGATGACCAGCCCGACAACTACGTCTTCCGCACCAGCGCCAACGACACCATCCAGTCCGGCATGATCGTCAAGGAAGTGGTGGATAAGCGCAAGTACACCAAGATCGCCATCCTGGCCGACTCCACCAACTACGGCCAGCTCGGCCGCGAGGACGTGGAAAAGGCCCTGGCCGCCAAGGGCCTGAAGGCCGTGGCGGTCGAGAAGTACAACATCAAGGACGTGGACATGACGCCCCAGCTGCTGAAGGCCAAGGAGGCCGGCGCGCAGGTGGTGGTGACCTACGGCATCGGCCCGGAACTGGCCCAGATCGCCAACGGCATGGTCAAGCTGGGCTGGAAGGTCCCGATGATCGGCTCCTGGACGCTTTCCATGGGCAACTTCATTGACAACGCCGGCCCCAACGCCGAAGGCGCGCTCATGCCCCAGACCTTCATCCAGGAACCCAACACGCCCAAGCGCAAGGCGTTCATCGAGGCCTACCAGAAGGCCTACAAGGTGGACCGCATCCCGTCGCCGGTGTCCGCCGCCCAGGGCTACGACTCCATGTACCTCCTGGCCGCCGCCATCAAGCAGGCCGGCAACACGGAAGGTCCGAAGATCCGTGAGGCCCTGGAGAACCTGAAGGATCCGGTGGAAGGCGTCATCACCGTCTACAACAAGCCCTACACCCATAACGACCACGAGGCCATCACCGCCAACATTCCCGTGATCGGCACGGTCAAGGGCGGCCGCGTCGTCTATGCCTACGAGGAAGACAAGAAGGTAGGCGGCGAAGTGCGCACCAAGGCCGCCAAGGCCGCTCCGGCAGCCAAGGCTCCGGCCAAGGAAAAGGCCAAGTAAGCCTTAAAAGCGACACCTCACCGCAAAGAACGCAAAGGGCCGCAAAGAAACCCCTTGGACTCCCTCGGAAATCGGTTCTGGTTATCACGAATTCGAAGAAGCCTTGGTATTCCTTTGCGTAACTTCGCGCCTTTGCGGTGAGATTTTGACTTTGTCTTTCCCCTCCTATTCCGGGAAACTTCCATGGAAATTCTGCTCCAGCTGATCTTCAGCGGCATCGCACTGGGCATGATCTACGCGGTCATCGCCTTCGGCTACCAACTGACCTTCGCCACCTCCGGCACGCTTAACTTCGGCCAGGGCGAGGCCCTGATGCTCGGCGCCCTGGTCGGCCTGTCGCTCGCCGGCAACGTGCTGGGCGGCCCCTACCTGAACTTCTGGCTGATGATTCCCCTCGTCATGGTGTTCGGCCTGTTGCAGGGCGCGCTGGTGGAATTCATAGGCGTGCGTCCGGCCATCAAGATCAAGAGCGAATTCGGCTGGATCATGTCCACCATCGCGCTCGCCATCATCTTCAAGAACGTGGCCGAAAACATCTGGGGCAAGGACGACCTCAAGTTCCCCTCCCCCGTCTCCGAAGCGCCGCTGCATTTCCTCGGCGCCAACGTGCTGCCCATGGAGATCATCATCGTCGTGGGCGCCCTGGCCATGATGCTGGCAGTGGAAATATTCAACCGCAAGTCCATCTACGGCAAGGCCGTGATCGCCACCTCCAACGACCGGGACGCCGCCGGCCTCATGGGCATCAACACCCGCCTGGTGATCACCTTCTCCTACGCCCTGTCTTCCATGACCGCCGCCTTCGCCGGCGTGCTCATCGCCCCCGTGACCCTGACCGGCGCCACCATGGGCTCGGTGCTGGGCTTGAAAGCCTTCGCCGTGGCCATCATCGGCGGCCTCACCTCCGGCGTCGGCGTCATCGTCGGCGGCCTGATCCTGGGCATCGCCGAGACCACCACCGGCTTCTACATCAGCACCGGCTACAAGGACGTGCCGGGCCTGGTGCTCCTGCTCCTGGTGCTGGCCGTGAAACCCGCCGGCCTGTTCGGCAAGACCGCGATCAAGAAAGTCTGACCATGAAGAAGCTTTCCATCTTCGCCGCGCTGCTCGGCATTGCCGCCCTGGGCGTCTATCCCCTGTTGATCCCCAATCCCTACTACGTGCACCTGGTGGAGACGATCATGATCTACGCGATCCTGCTCTTCGGCCTGGACATCGTGGTGGGTTATACGGGTCAGGTGTCCCTGGGCCACGCCGGCCTTTTCGGCATCGGTTCCTACGCGGCCGGCGTCCTGGCCTTCAAGCTCGGGGCGCCCTTCTGGATCGCCGTGCCGGCCTCCATCCTCATCACCTCGGGCTTCGGCGCCCTCCTGGCCCTGCCGGCGCTGCGCGTCACCGGCCCCTACCTGGCCATGGTGACCCTGGCCTTCGGCACCATCATCCAGATCCTGATCAACGAGATGACCTTCCTCACCGAGGGCCCCCTGGGCATCAAGGTGGCCAAACCCATCCTCCTCGGCCACAAGCTGAACGAAACCGAGTACTACTACGTGGTCATGGTGGCGATGCTGCTGTCCCTGGTGGTGGTGCATCGCATCGTGCGCTCTCACCTGGGCCGCGCCTTCGAGGCCCTGCGCGACAGCCCGGTGGCCTGCGACTGCATGGGCGTCTCGGTCTATCGCTACAAGGTGTATGCCTTCGTGATCAGCGCCGGCCTGGCCGGCCTGGCCGGATCGCTCTATACCCACTCCGAGGAATACATCTCGCCCAACACCTACAACTTCGAACTGACCGTGATGTTCCTGCTGGCGGTGATCATGGGTGGTCGCAAGACCCGCTCCGGCGCCATGATCGGCGCCACCATCGTCGTCATGCTGCCCAGTCTGCTGGCCGACCTGGAACTGTTCCGTATGCTGGCCGCGACGTTTGCCGGCATCGCCCTGGTGGCCGGCATCGTGCTGGTGGCGACCAAGCGCAGCACCCTGCGCCAGGTGGCGACGCCGGTCCTGGGTACCCTGGGCATGGCCATCTTCTCCTACCGTCTGGAGAACATCACCGACTGGCGCCTGACCATCTTCGGCTTCATGACCCTGTTCATCGTCTATTACCTGCAGGATGGCATCGTCGGCTGGGTCCGGAAGCTGTTCGCCCGCGTTTCCCCCGAGGCCGCTCCGGCGCACACCATCGTCCTGGAGCATGGCGCGAAGGATCATGTCTGGTCGGGCGCCCGCCAGACCTCCGGCGGCGACCTGCTGGATGCGCGCCATATCCTGATGCAGTTCGGCGGACTGAGCGCGCTGAACCGGGTGGACCTGAAGGTTGCCAGCGGCACGATTCACGGCCTGATCGGCCCCAACGGCTCGGGCAAGAGCACCATGATGAACGTGCTGACCGGCATCTACGCCCCGACCGACGGCGAGGTGCTGTTCGACGGCAGGAAGATTTCCGGCGGCAGCCCGGCGGAGATCGCCAAGTCCGGCATCGCCCGCACCTTCCAGAACGTCCAGTTGTTCGGCGAGATGACGGCCATCGAGAACGTGCTGGTGGGCCTGCACCATACCTTCCGCAGCACCTCCGCCGACGTGATGCTGCATACCCCGCGCTGCACGCGGGAGGAACACGAGGCGCGCATCCGGGCGGCCAGCCTCCTGGATTTCGTCGGCCTGCAAGCCTTCCACAACGAGGAGGCGCGCAACCTCCCCTACGGCAAGCAACGCCTGCTGGAGATCGCCCGCGCCCTGGCCCTGGACCCCGCCCTGCTCCTGCTGGACGAACCGGCGGCGGGCCTCACGGCGCCCGACATCAAGGAACTGATCGAGATCATCAGGAAGATCAAGAGCCACGGCATGACCGTGATCCTGATCGAGCATCACATGGACGTGGTGATGAGCATCTGCGACTCGGTGACGGTGCTGGATTTCGGCCAGAAGATCGCGTCCGGCAAGCCCGCCGACGTGCAGAACGATCCGCGCGTGGTGGAAGCCTACCTGGGCGGCAGCGG
>JAQTNA010000070.1 GCA_028714035.1 Rhodocyclaceae bacterium | reverse complement strand
TGCCGATGCCCAGGACGATGCCACCGACATGGGCTTCAAACCCCTTGTCGAGCAGCGATCCGGGGAGTAGCGCGCCCATGGTCATGAACGCTGCGGCGATCACCGTGTCCTTGACTGCCTCTTTCGAGTGGGGCAGGGTCATGGATGAACCTCCTTGATAGAGATGAAATGAATTTCCACGCGCCGGTTGGCCGCGCGGCCCTCATCCGAGTCGTTCGAAGCCACGTAGCAACACCGGCCCTGGGCCTCAATTTCCATCGGATTCTTGACGCCGCGCTGCCTTAGCCACGCCGCCATGACATCGGCTCGCTGTCTGGCAAGCCGATCATTGAATTTGGTGCTGCCCTGAGCATCCGTGCGGCCCTGAATGCGTAAGGAGTCGCCATCCCGGATCAGGGGTAGAACCTGCTCCAGTTGCGCGAGCCCCGCTTTTGTGAGCTCGGCTGCGGCGAAATCGAAATGAATGCTGATAGGCACGCGCTCAACGGCCGGACGAGGGGCCACGGCCGGCGCGGGCTTGATCTCCGGCGCCGGCATCGTCGCTGGCAAGACGATGGTCTTTGGCGTCGGGCTGGGACAGACGCCCTCGCTGCACACACGCCAGTTTTGCCTGACCCATCCAATGTCATGTGCGCCAGGCGGTACCTGAAGGAGCACTGTCGGCTCGATGGCGCAACCTACCGACAGAAGGGCTGCGCCTGCCATTACAATCGTGGGAACGCGCCTCATGTGCCCGACTCCCGCCTGAGCACTGCGGCAATTTTCTTGGCGTAGGCCATTCGCTTGGTGTGACTGCCGGCGTTGTAGGCGCCGACCGCCAGCCAGCCATAGCCGAGACGGCTGATGTTCCGAGCCAGAATCCAGGCGCCGACATAGGTATTGGTACACGGGTCGAGCAGCGTTTGTTCGCTGACCCCGTGCTGCTGGAGCACCGGCAGCCACCGGCTGTTGATCTGCATGTGCCCGATGTCATGGCTGCCATCTGCATTGCGGTGAATGGCGGATGGATTGCCGGACGACTCCACCCTGGAGATGGCCTGGAGAAGCGACGCGGGAACCCGGTAGCGCGCGGCCGCGTCCTCGAAGCAGGCGGCGTTGCCGGCTACCGGGGCGAGCAGGAGAAATGAGAGAATGGGCCATGACTTGAACATGGCCGAGATGCTACAAATTCAGCATCCCATATCGAGCGGGAAACGCGCACCAAACGGGAGTGTTTCCTGCAAAGGCCCAACTGGTAGCAATCAGCCACCCGTGCCGGGGATATTCAATTGAACTCCAGCCCATTCCAGAAACCGGCGCGAGCGGCAGACGGAATGTGAAGACGGACATTGTCCTGAAAATGTATGATACCGCCCCATGCCAACCGGCTTCATATCTAGGGCGGATTCAGCAATGCCTGACAGCGAAAGCAACGCCAGCGCGCTGACCGCGCACCATGCCAAGTACTACGCTTGGGAGCTCACTCGCCGCCGGGCGGCGAGCGAGGAAGACCGGATTGCCCAATCCCTGTTCGACGCCAGCGTAGACCTGAACCCCCACCAGATAGACGCCGCGCTCTTTGCCCTGAACAATCCTCTGAGCAAGGGCGTGATGTTGGCGGACGAGGTGGGCCTGGGCAAGACCATCGAGGCGGCTCTGGTGCTGTGCCAACTATGGGCGGAACGTCGTCGGCGGCTCCTGGTCATCTGCCCGGCCGCCTTGCGCAAGCAGTGGGCGCAGGAACTTTCCGACAAGTTCAATCTGCCTGCCCAAGTGCTGGATGCCCGCACTTGGCGCCAACAACGGCAGGACGGGATTTACGACCCCCTGGATCAAGACGTCATCAGCATCCTGTCCCTGAATTTCGCCGCCCGCATGGAAACCCAGATTGGCGCCATTCCTTGGGACGTGGTGGTCATAGACGAAGCCCACAAGCTGCGCAATTCTCACCGCAAGAGCCACGAGACCGGCCAATCGCTCAAGCGCTCCCTGGCTGGGCGGCGGAAACTGCTGCTCACTGCCACGCCGCTGCAAAACTCCCTCATGGAGTTGTACGGCCTGGGCACCCTCATAGACGAAGACATTTTCGGCGACGAGCGCAGCTTCCGTGCCCAGTTCATGAACGGCGGCGGCGACCTCAGCGGTCTGAAGAGGCGCCTCACGCCCTTCATTCAGCGCACCCTGCGCCGGGATGTGCTGGAATATGTGCCCTACACCCGGCGTCATGCCCTGACCACGCCCTTCACGCCCAGCGACGACGAACAGCGCCTCTACGATCTCATTTCCGCCTACCTGCAACGGGATTTCAGCTACGGTTTTCCCCAGCGCCAGAAGCATTTGGTGGCCCTGATACTGCGCAAGCTGCTGGCCTCATCCACCGAAGCCGTCGCCACCACCCTGGAGGCCATCCGCGCCCGGCTGCAAAGACTGCTGGATCGCCAGAGCATAGACGAGGAATGGTTCGAGCATCTGGTCGAAAACGACGACCTGGAGGAGGATCTCCTGGAGGCCGCCGAAGATGAGGAGGCGACAGCCGAAGAGAACCCAGACAAGGTGGATTTCACCCTGCTCAAGGCCGAAATTGCGGAACTGGACAACTACCTGGCGCTGGCCCACAGCATCCGGGAAGACCGAAAGTCTCATGCCCTGCTCCATGCGCTGGATCAAGGCTTTGAGCGCATGGCCGGCATGGGTGCCGCCCGCAAGGCCGTGATTTTCACCGAATCCCGCCGTACCCAGGAATATCTGGCCCGTTTCCTGGAAGCTCACGGCCACCTGGGCAAGGTGGTTACTTTCAGCGGCGGCAGCCAGGGTGAAGCCACGACCGGCATCTACCAGCGCTGGCTGGCGCGCTACGCCGGCAGCGACCGGGTCACAGGTTCCCCCGCCATAGACCGCCGCACGGCACTAATAGACCACTTCCGGGATGGCGCCGACATCCTGGTGGCCACCGAAGCCGCCGCTGAGGGCGTGAATCTTCAGTTCTGCTCCCTGGTCATCAACTACGATCTGCCCTGGAACCCACAACGGGTGGAGCAACGTATTGGCCGCTGCCATCGCTACGGCCAACGCTTCGACGTGGTGGTCATCAACTTCCTCAACCAGCGTAACGAGGCCGACCGCCGGGTGTTGGAACTGCTCCAGGACAAGTTCCAGCTTTTCGACGGCGTCTTTGGTGCCTCGGACCAGGTGTTGGGGCGCATCGAAAGCGGCATTGATTTCGAGAAACGCATCGCCGAAATATATGACCGTTGCCGCAGTTCCCAGGAAATCGAAGCGGCCTTCGCCGCCCTGCGGGCCGAACTGGATGCCGACATCCAGGCCCGTATGCACGAGACTGAGCGGCTGCTGCTGGAACACTTCGATGCCGACATCCACGAACTCCTGAAAAGCCACAAGGAGAAGGCCGAAAGCCAGTTGGACCGCATCACCCGGCTGTTCTGGCGCCTGACCCAATTCATCCTGGCCCGACAGGCCCGTTTCGATACCGACAAACTGGCCTTTGAACTGGATCTACCGCCCCTGACGAAGATTTCACCCGGCCACTACCAACTCATCAGAAAGGGCGAACTGCCCCAGGCGCCGGAGCACACCCGCATCTACCGCCTCACCCATCCCCTGGGGGAATACGTGCTGGATCAGGGCCGAAACGGCCAGACGCCGGGCGCGATCCTGCATTTCGACTACCAGGGCCAGAAACCGCGCATCAGTGCCCTCGAACCTCTGCTTGGCCGCCAAGGCTGGCTGCAACTGAACCTATTGGAACTGGATAGCTTCCAGCAGGAAGAGCATCTGGTGTTCACGGCCCTGACCGACGAGGGCGAATTGCTGGACCAGGAAACCTGCGAGAAGCTGTTCCAGTTACCCGCCCGCCGCGAAGAACTCGCCACCACCGCACCGGAAAGCCTGGCGGGCAATGCCAGCCGCCGCCTGGACGCCGCCCTCAGCCGCGCCCTGGAGCAGAACGACAAATTCTTCCAGCAGGAACGGGAAAAGCTGGATGCCTGGGCGGAAGACCGGGTGCTGGCCGCCGAGCAGGCCCTGCAGGACACCAAGCTCAAGCTCAAGGGACTGAAACGCCAAGCCCGCTTGGCTCAAGGCATCGAAGAATCCAAACGCTTGCAGGACGAAACCCGCAAGGTGGAAGCCGAGCAGCGCCGCCAGCGCCAGGAAATCTTCCAGGTGGAAGACGAGATTGAAGCCCGCCGCGACGCCCTCATCGCCGCGCTGGAAAAACGCCTGCACAAGGCCAGCCGCCGCCATGCGCTGTTCACGGTACGCTGGAGCGTGAGTTGACATGCTTTTTGCCCCCGACATGAGGCACAATCGCGCGTTTCCACACTGCTGGTGTTGAGCTGAGGCCCGGTTGGTTTGGAACCCGTTACAACATGCGCGGCTTCTATCTTGCGTTCCCGAATTGGAACGCAGTGCGTACCGAATTGAGATGGACACATTACCGCCTGTTGCTGCGCATTCAGGATGCCAAAGCACTGTCCCCGAACACGCACTGACCTGACACCCATGAGCCAACACAAAGCCCAATTCATTGCCCTGCTGGAAGAACTCTTTCAGCTTGACCAGCCCGAACTGGATTTCGGCCTCTATCGTATCCTCCATGCCCGCGGCGCCCAGATCAAAACCTTCATCCAGAATGAACTGGGGCTGGAAATTGACCAAGTCTTCGCCGGCCATGCCCAAGCCACGGCCGGCGGTCTTCTTGCCGCCGCCCGCCTCAAGGTGGAGCAGACTCTGGGCGAATACGCCTTCGCGGATGGCGAACTCAAGCCGGAGTTTCACGCCACCAAGATCGGACAGGAATACCGGCAGGCATGGGAGGCGGCGCAAAAGGGTGGACCGCTGGCGGACGATGCCCAGGTCTATGACCACCTCTACCGGTTCTTCAGCCGCTACTACGACAAGGGCGACTTCATGTCGAAGCGCTACTTCGTTTCCGAAAACGACAGCCGCGCCGCGCCCTATGCCGTGCCCTACGACGGCCGGGAAGTCCTGCTGCACTGGGCCAACAAGGACCAGTACTACATCAAGTCCAGCGAATACCTGGCCAACTACACCGTGGACCTGGCCGCCGCTACCCACAGACTGGCCAACCCAAGCCAGCGCGGCTTCGATTTTCAAGCCCCCGCCGGTGCGCCCCTCAAGGCTCACTTCCGCCTGTCCGCCGCTTCCGAGGGCGAACACAACAACGTCAAGGAAGGCACGGAACGCTATTTCCTGATCCACGATGCCGAGCCCGTCAGGCTGGAACAGAACGCCCAGGGACATAACGAACTCGTCATCCAGTTCCAGTACCGCCCGGACCCGGAAAAGACCGGCCAGGCCGGCACCTGGCAACAAAAGCGCCTGACGGAAGCGGAAAGCCGGGTCAAACAAGCCCTGGCTGCCCTGCCCGGCGCCCAGGCCTTTACCGATGCCCTGTTTGCCCCCGCCCCCACGGACAAGCAGCCGGGCCGCACCCTGCTCGCCAAGTACCTGGGCCAGTACACCGGCCGCAACACCATGGATTACTTCATCCATAAAAATCTGGGCGGCTTCCTGCGGCGGGAACTGGATTTCTACATCAAGAACGAGGTGATGCGCCTGGACGACATCGAAGCCGCCGAGGCCCCCAGGGTGGAAAGCTACCTGAAGAAGCTCCAGGTGCTACGCCGAATTGCCCGCCGCCTGATTGATTTCCTGGCCCAACTGGAAGACTTCCAGAAAAAGCTGTGGCTGAAAAAGAAATTCGTGGTGGAAACGAACTACTGCATCACCCTGGATCGCATCCCCGAAGCCTTCTACCCGGAAATCGCCGCCAACGAAGCGCAGCGGGAAGAATGGGTCAGGCTGTTCGCCATCGATGAAATAAAAGGCGACATGGCCACGCCGGCCTATTCGGTGCCGCTGACGGTTGGGTTTTTGCAGGCGAATCCCTTCCTGATGCTGGATACGGCGCTATTCGACGAAGAAACCCGCGCGAGACTGATTGCCAGCCAGAATGACATTGATGCGAAGTGCGATGGGGTGCTGCTGCACTCGGATAATTTTCATGCTTTGTCATTGATAAAGGAACGCTACCAACTAGGTGTCGATAGTGTTTATGCTGACCCACCATACAATACGAACGCGTCGGCAATAATTTACAAGAATGATTACAAAGATGCTTCTTGGCTTAGTTTATTGCAAGACCGTTTGTTAGTGACAAAAGAACTAATGAAGGACGATGCTTCAATAGCGATTGCGATCGATGATGAAGAGGTGTCGTCATTGCGACTACTGATGAAAACTCTATTTGAGAAAGAACTTGGCGTTGCGGTTGTTCGATCTAATCCGCAGAGTAGAAAAGCGTCCGGAAAATTCTCCCCAGTACATGAATATTCATTATTTTTCGGAAAATCGGAAGAATCCGATCCTCATTCGATTGGCTACAGTGAATTGAAGGCCGCTCGCTATCCATTGATAGACGACACAGGTCGTTATGCATGGCTCAATCTAATTAGAACAGGAAACAACGATCTCCGTATTGATAGGCCAAAATTATATTATCCGATTGCTGTCAATCTTAATAATGAAATACGCGTTCCGAAGATGACATGGAACGATGAATTGGCCGAGTATCAGCTTAACGAAGAGGTGCCAGTAGATGAGCAGCTTGTTTTTCCAACAAAAGTACTGGATGGCGTAATAGTGGAAAAGCGCTGGCAAAGAGGCCACTTGCGCGTACAGTCAGAACGCAGCGAATATCGGGTCAGAAGAACTCCTAATGGGGAAATTAGTATCGATTTTAGAACTCGGCTTGATGAGGAGGCATTGCCTGTAACATGGTGGGACAAATCTGAATATGCCTCCGCAAATTACGGAGCCTCGGAGATGAAGGAGCTATTCCGAGAAAATGACTTTAGTTACCCAAAGGCGAGAAGGTTAGTAGAGGATGCATTGCGTGCTTGTGGGTTAGGGAGACCAAACTCCATAGCGCTTGATTTCTTCGGCGGGTCAGGCACGACTGGTGATGCTGTTATTTCCATAAATCGTCAGGAGCGAAACGGATTAAGGAAATATGTATTGCTTGAGCAAGGGGCACATTTCAACACCGTCCTCAAACCCCGCATCCAGAAAGTCGTCTATTCCAAGGACTGGAAAGACGGCAAGCCTGTTTCCCGCGAAGGCATCAGCCACTGCTTCAAGACCTTGCGCCTGGAATCCTACGAGGACACCCTGAACAACTTGGTGCTGCCCGAGGTGTCGCCCCTGGCCGGTGCCGGGCCTGAAGGCGCGGACATGGCGCGGGACTACCTGCTGAAATACTGGCTGGAATTCGAGACCGCCGACAGCCCCAGCCTCCTGAACGTGCGCCAGTTCAGCGACCCCACCGCCTATACCCTGATGGTCAAGCAGCCGGGCAGCGACGCCCAGGTGAAGAAGACCGTGGACCTGGTGGAAACCTTCAACTGGTTGATCGGCCTGCACGTGGCTCAACTGGACCAGCCGCGCCGCTATCAGGTGGATCTGCATCGGGAGCCGGACCCGGATTTGCCCGAGGACGGCGCCACTCGCTGGGTGAGTCAGGGCATCAAGGAGCGCCCGGACGGCGAATTCTGGTTCCGCTGGGTGGAGGGCCATGTGCTGGCCGTGCCCGGCGACGGCACTTCCCGTCAACGGGTGGCCGTGCTGTGGAGGAAGCTCGGCACCGACCCGGCGCGCGACCAGGCGGCCCTGGAAGCCTACCTGGCGAAGCGGGGTATCAATCCGCTGGAGAGCGAATTCGATGTCATCTACTTGAATGGCAGCCACGCCCTGCCCAGTGACGGCAGCGCCGCCGGCCGCATTCGCCTCATCGAAGAGACCTTCGCACTACGCATGTGGGAGGACGCATGATGAATCAGGAAACCTGCCCCCAGCCGGCCCCTGACCAGCCCCCCTTGAAGGGGCACATAGAGTACATCGAGATTGAAGGCTTTCGCAGCCTGGCCCAGCGACAGTGTATCGAGTTACCCGCTCTGACCTTGCTGGTGGGAGCCAATGGCGCGGGGAAATCCAATTTTCTGCGGTTTTTTGAGATGCTGAGCTGGATGCTGAAAACGCAGAAATTGCAGGAATTCGTATTGCACCAGGGCGGGGGGACGGATTTGTTTTTCGCCGGTGGTACGACCCCGCAACAAATCCGCGCAGAGCTGGGGGTGCGCTCGGCCACTGGGCGGCATGCTTACCTTTTTGCGCTGGCTCCTGTGCTGGCCGACAACTCGGTGTCTTTGCAGGAAGAAGCGTATTGCTGCAACCTGGATGCCGATACGCCGCTTTGGCATGCCTTGCGCGGGAATGGTCGGGAAGCGGATCTGGTCATGGCCAACCGGGAAGGAGAAAACCGGACCTGCATCCGCTCGCTGCTACAGGGTTTGCGGGAAAGCCGCCTTTACCAGTTTCACGATACCTCGCCTACGGCCGCCCTGCGCCGGGGCTGGGATGAGACTGACAACGCCCGACTGCGCAGCGATGGCGCCAATCTCGCGCCCCTGTTGTGGAACCTGTTGAACAACGATTTTCCCTGTTACAAGGAGATCGTGGAGCGTATCCGTCGGGTGTTGCCGGTGTTTGACGATTTTGTGCTGGAGCCGCAATTCGGCAAATTGAGCTTGCGCTGGAAAAGTCGCTTCAGCGACAAGACTTTTGTGCCGCACCTGACTTCGGACGGCTCCTTGCGTCTGTTCTGCCTGGTGAGCTTGCTGTCGCTGCCGCCGGAACTGCTGCCGGAACTGCTCTTGCTCGATGAACCGGAACTGGGACTGCATCCCTACGCTATCGAACTGGTGGGCGCTCTGATGACGATGGCCAGTAACCACACTCAGATCATTGCCGCCACCCAATCTTCGACCTTGGCCAACCAAGTGAGCTGGGAAAACCTGGTCATGGTGGATCAATCCGAGGGCGCAAGCCAATTACGGCACTTGCAGGAACAGGAGGTAGCGCGCTGGCTGGAAAACTTCCGCCTCGGCGAGTTGTGGGAAATGAATCTGTTGGGGGGGAATCCCTGATGTGTCGCCTGGGTATCTGCGTGGAAGGCATGACTGAGCGGATTTTCGTTCGCGATGTGCTTGGGCCGCATTTGGCGGGTTTTGGCATTTGGGCACATACGCTTGACCTGCGCGGCAGCGTCAGCCTGGATCGTCTCGCGGTGGTATTGCCTGAAGCCGTTGCCAACTTCGACTTTCTCAGTACCTTGTTTGATTATTATGGCTTCAAGCGGCGGGGACATCACACGGTCGACACGTTGGAAGCGGCCATGCTCGGGCTGGTGTCCGAGCCTTCCCGCCCGCGCCTCTTGCCTTATGTACAGCGTTACGAGTTTGAGGCCTTGTTGTTTGCTGTTCCTGAAGAGACTGTTGCCGCCGTGCGTGCTTCGTCCGCCGAGTTGCTGGCCATGCAAGCCGCCGTCAAAGCCTGTGGCGAGCCGGAGGCCATCAACGACAGCCCACAAACCAGCCCGTCCCACCGTTTGCAACAAATTTTCAGTGGCCGGTTCAATAAGCCGACCCATGGCCCCGCCATTGTCGCCGCCGCCGGCCTCCCCGCCATCCGCGCCGAATGCCCCCGCTTCGATGCCTGGGTGACTCGGCTGGAAAGTCTGGGAAGCCAAGTATGAGTCGCGTCTCCAAGCCCCGCGCCAAGGCACAGCCGCCCCTGGTGGCGAGCCATTTTCAGGAGGCGCTGGTTCTTAATCAGTACCTGGTGAGCCTCTTTGGCATTGATCCCCTGGCGCCCCATCAAGATGGGGGCCGCAAGGTACGGCCCCTGGAACAGATCGCCAAGAGCCTGTGTGCCGTCGAGCCGGGCATCGCCCCAAATGGCAAGCACCGTTTCCTGGATGAGTTGCTGTCCCATCTGCCCAAAGAGGCGCTGCTTACGGTCGCCGAACTGGAGCGCTTCGACGCCAACTTGGTGGCCCATACCCAGGCCATCAACAGCCGACGCAAACAGAAGACTGGCTTGGCCTGGAAGTATTTCCAGTGGCTGACCTTGCTGTTCGTGGAAATCTACCTGGATCGGTATTTCAATGATCGGCAAGGCCTGTGCGATGCGCTGAATGACTTTGTTGCTCGCTTCAACCGCCACCACGAACGAGAAGTCCGGGAAACGGGCATTACGCCCTATGACGTGGACGACCTGAACAAGGTTTGCCTGCAAAACGCCACCGGCAGCGGCAAGACCCTGCTGATGCACGTAAACCTGATGCAGTTCGCGCACTACGCCCGCGCCACTGGGCAGGCTGGCGCCTACAGCCGGGTGATCGTGCTCTCACCCAATGAACGGCTGTCCGAGCAACACGAACGGGAGTTGCGGGAAAACGGCTTCTACCCGGAGCCTTTGCGCCAGGAGAGCGACCTGGTTTCCGCCAACCGGAATCCACTGGACGTGCCTCTGCTCACGGAAATCACCAAGCTGGCGGACGAGCAGAAGGTGAAGCAGATGGCGGTGGACAGCTTCGGCGATGCCAATCTGCTGCTGGTGGACGAGGGCCACCGGGGCATGAGCGGCAGCGACTGGAAGAGCAAACGGGACAAACTGGCGGCCCGTGGTTTCACCTTCGAGTACTCTGCCACCTTCAAGCAGGCGGTAAAGGCGGCCAACGACCGGGTGTTGGCGGAAAGTTACGCCAAGGCGGTTCTGTTCGATTACAGCTACCGCTATTTCTACGCCGATGGCTACGGCAAGGACTACCGCATTTTCAACCTGCCCAGGGACGAACTGGCCCACAAGGACACGTACCTGACGGCGGCGCTCCTGGCCTTTCACCAGCAATTGCACCTATTTACCGAGTCGGGCAAACGCTACGACGGCTACAACCTGGAGAAGCCCCTGTGGGTGTTCGTGGGCGCCAGCGTCACCGGACGCAAGGTGGACGAGGACAGCGTTTCGCCTTCAGACGTGGCGCAAATCCTGGACTTCCTTGCCCGCTTCCTGGCCGAGCGAGAGAAGTTTACCCGGCTCATTCATCTGGTGCTCTCGGGCAGCAGCCAGGAAACCGGTTTGGTGGATAGAGAGGGGCGGGACATTTTTCTGCGCTCCTTCCCGCACTTGAAGGACATCAAGCTGGGCCCGGCAGTGCTTTACGCCGACATTTGCGCGCGTCTGTTCCATGCCCCCGGTGGCGGCCATCTGGTGGTGGAACGGGTGAAGGGCGATAGCGGCGAGTTGCTCCTGAAGGTAGGCGAATCCGAGCAGGCCTTCGGCCTCATCAACGTGGGTGACGCGGCGGCCCTGGCCAAGCATGTGCAGGAAGAACTGGAGCACAAGCACTCCCTGGCGGAAGTGCGCCCCAGCGAATTTGGCGAGCCGGTGTTCGGTGACGTGGGCAAGCCCGACTCGCCCATCCATCTGCTGGTGGGCTCGAAGAAATTCATCGAGGGTTGGGACTGCTGGCGCGTCTCCAGCCTTGGCCTCATGCGCATGGGCCAGAGTGAAGGTGCCCAGATCATCCAGCTCTTCGGTCGAGGCGTGCGTCTGAAGGGCAAGGACATGAGCCTGATGCGCACCAGTCGCTACCAGCCGGTGAATCCGCCCAAAGACATCCACTTGCTGGAAACCTTGAACGTCTTTGGCGTACAGGCGGATTTCATGGCCACCTTCCGGGAATTCCTGGAAAGCGAGGGCTTGCCACCCAACGATACCCCCCACGTGGACAGCATCACGCTGAATGTGACCCACGATTTCGGCCACAAGCTAAAAATCCTGCGCGCCAAGTTCCGCAAGGATACCCAGGAGCAGTACGACTTCAGGAAACACGGCCCGACGGTGGACCTCGGCGTGGAGGCCTTGCCGCCGGCCCTGCTGCGGGGGGCGCCGATTCTGGTGAATCGTTTCCCGCGCCTGCAAGTAATCCAGGCGGCTGAAATCGGCGGCCCGGCCGTAGTGCCCCTGATGCCGGAAATCCATCGTTTCGATGCCCTGCGCCTGTCGCTCTTGGACTGGCAGCAACTCTGGTTTGATCTGGAGCGCCTACGCCGGCAACGCCATTTCGACAATCTGATGATCCGGCCGGAGTCCCTGCGGCCCCTGCTGGAAACCCCGGACTGGTACGGCATCCAGTTACCCGAACATTGGTGGAAGCCGGCCATGTCCAATGTGCGCCAGTGGCAGTCCATCGCCTTTGAACTGCTCTCCGGCGCCCTGGAGAAATGCTTCAATCACCATAAGCGCCGATACATTGATCCCCGCATGGAACTGGTGCTCCTGGAACGGGGGCACGAAAACTTGCCGGAGGACGGCAGCAATTACACGCTAATCGTCGAAGGCAGGGAAGACTATCTGATCGAGGACATCAAGACCCTGAAAACGGAACTGGCCAATGTGGGCTGGCGCACCCAGGGCTACGTCAAGGGCATCCGCCTGGACATTCATCTCTACGAGCCGCTGCTGTCCAGCGAATTGGTGAAGATTCAGCCGGTCGCCTTGAACGAATCCGAGTTCCGTTTCGTAAACGATCTGCGTTTGTGGCTGGCAAAGCACAGCGCCGCCCTGGCAGCACGTGGCGAGCGCCTGTTCCTGCTGCGCAACCTGGTGAAGCGCGGAGTGGGCTTCTTCGAGGCGGGCAATTTCTACCCGGACTTTATCCTCTGGTGTCTGAAGGCGGATGGAAGCCAGCGCATCACCTTCGTAGACCCCCATGGCCTGGGACACGAGGGGCCGGGCAGCGACAAGATCAACTTGAGCCACGGCATCAAGGAGCTGGAAAAACGCATGGGTGATCGTTCGGTGGTACTGGAGTCGGCCATTCTGTCGCCCTCGGCCAATCGCAGCATGGTTGAACACAATTGGACTGCCAGCGGCCAGCCCGTTCCCGATCTGGCCCGCCTGCACGTGTATTTCATGGGCGAGACAGACTATCTGGATCAGTTCATGCCCTTGGTGGCGGGAGCGCCGACTGCCCCCTGAGCATCCCGGCCGCGAGACGGCCTGTCCGCCACGTTACCGGGGCACCATCCTTCGCGGGATTCCGGCATGGGATTCACCATGATGAAATACCAGTTCTGCCGGGAAGGAAAGCGAACCGCTCAATCGAGACGTGTTTCGCGAACGCTGAGCGGTAGCCAGAGCTACTGCCTGGCCCTGTCGTGCACGCTTTCCACCGCCAGCTTCAGTTTCGCACTGGGATGGAAAGCCGTGACACGGCGTGCACAGATGGGGATTTCCTCGCCCGTCTTGGGGTTGCGTCCAGGCCGCTGCGGCTTGTCGCATAGATGGAAGTTGCCGAAGCCCGATAACTTGACCTCTTCGCCGCCCTCCAGGGCCAGGGCGATTTCCTCGAAAAACGCTTCCACCATGTCCTTGGCTTCGCGCTTGTTCAGTCCCACCTTCTCGAAAAGCAGGTCCGAGAGTTCTGCCTTGGTCAGAGTCATGCAGCTTTCCTGTCAATATTGTTGGGGGCTGGCCAAGGGCCAGCGTTGCGTCGGCCGTTATTTGTCAAGATAGTTGTCACGGTGTTCAAGCAGCCATTTTCAGATCGTTATTCTTTTGTCGTACCGGGTTGAGCCAGACGGTGGCGGGGCGATCCCAGTTCCGGGTGGGGCCGCGCCAGCGT
>JAQTNA010000069.1 GCA_028714035.1 Rhodocyclaceae bacterium | reverse complement strand
GACTCGATCAACGTCCGATCCTCTGCGCTAAGATGCAATTCCGTCTGTTGCATGGTCCTCTCCTCGTCTTGAGATGGATATACAACAGCATAGTACATGTTTCGTTAATTACGTGTTTAAATACTAGTAGTCAGTCATTCTGAATCAAATGGATACCTTATTAGGAAGGTAACTCGGCTACACCTCCCTCGCCCCCCGACAGGGGGGAGAGGGCCGGGGTGAGGGGCACTCAGTGGCCAATCCCCCCTCACCCTAACCCTCTCCCCGCAAGCGGGGCGAGGGGACTTTTGGGCTAGCTGAAGCCGGCCCCACATCATTGCGAATCAGCATGACTGACTACTAGAGACTAGGGAATAACCTCCGCGCGCCTTGCGCGCGCATACTACCCCCTAGCCCCTCTGAAATTCTAGCCTCTAGCACCTTTTCTTCACCTCACCTCTCACGCCGTTAAAACCGGCACCCGGGGTGCCAGGGCGCAGAACAGCTCGTAGGCGATGGTGCCGGCGGCGGTGGCGACCTCGTCCACCGGCACATGCTGCGCCCCCTCGCCACCCCAGAGAACGACCGGAGCACCGATGCCAGCTGCGGGAATGTCGGTCAGATCGAGCATCAGCATGTCCATCGAGACCCGCCCCAGGGTGCGCGTACGCCGGCCGGCGCAAGCGATCGGCGTGCCGGTGGGGGCATGGCGCGGATAACCGTCCGCATAGCCGCAGGCGACGATGCCGATCCGCATGGGTTGCTGCGCCTGGAACAGGCCACCGTAGCCGACGCGCTCGCCGGGCCTCAGTTCCTGCACGGCGATGACCTCGCTCAAGAGGGTCATGGCCGGCCACAGGTCCAGCTCCAGGGCGGTCCGCGCCTCGGGAAAGGGCGAGGAACCGTACACGGCGATGCCGGTACGCCCCCAGTCACCCCGCCCACCCACGGTCTCCGGGTGATTCATGAGGGCGGCGGAATTGGCCAGGCTCATGGGCAGGCCGGTGCCGGCGTGCGCCGACCGGAAGCGTTCCAGTTGCCAGGCGACGCCCCGCCCGCCATCGGCCTCCGCGAAATGACTCATGAGGGTGATGCCGGCCACCTGGGTCAGACGGCGCAGGCCGGCGAGCACCTCGGGCACCTCCGCGGGCACGAAGCCCAGGCGATTCATGCCCGTATTGATCTTGAGGTAGATGCGGATCGGGACCGGTAGCCGCGCTTCTTCCAGCCACTGGAGTTGCCGGCGGCTGTGGATCACGGGTGTCAGGCCGAGGGCCGCGACCTTCTGCAACTCGTCCGGCGAGAAATAGCCTTCCAGGAGCAGGATGGGATGGTTCAGCCCCTCTTGCCTCAGGGTCTGCGCCTCGGCCAGTTCCAGGAGCGCGAAACCGTCCGCCAGTCCGCTCAGCGGGTGGGCCACCCGCGACAGGCCGTGCCCGTAGCCGTAAGCCTTGACCACCGCCCAGAGGCTGGCCTCTCCGGCATGGCGCCGGACGACGGAGAAATTGTGGCGCAGGGCCTCCGGGTGAATCAGGGCGCGGATGGGGCGGGACATCTGGAGTACGAGATAGCCTGACGGGTCGGGTTACGCTGCGCTAACCCGACCTACGCTTGCTGCGGTTCAAACAGCATTAATCTGCCCGGTTTCACGCCTCGACGCTGTTTTCACGCAGCCGATCCAGGGCGAAGCCGACGAAGGTATTGACCAGGCGCGAGCGGAACTTCTCCCGGGGATAGACCAGGGAGAGGGTGCGGATCAGGCGCGGCTGGAAGGGAATGGCCACCAGGGCACCCAGTTCCTGCTCCAGCACCACCGAGGCCTTGGACATGACCGAGAAGCCCAGGCCGGACCCCACCACGCCCTTGATCGCCTCCGGGCTGCCCAGTTCCATGACCATGTTCAGGCTATCCATGGACACGCCGTTCTTGCGCAGGTAGGTTTCGGCAAACTCCCGGGTACCCGAGCCCTGCTCGCGGCTCACGTAGTCGTGGCCCACCAGTTGATCCGGCGTGAGCGACTCGTGGCAGGCCAGGGGCGAGGACGGCGCGCAGATGACCTGAAGCTCGTCATCGCAGCAGGTCTCCGTCTGTAGATTGGGCTGATGGGAGGCGGACTCGATCAGGCCGATGTCCAGGCTGTGCTCCTGCACCCGGGTTTCGATGGTCTCGGAATTGCCGACCACCAGGCGCGGACTGACCTTGGGATAGAGTGCCTTGAACGCCCCCAGTATGGGCGGCAGGAAGAATTCGGCGATGGTCGTGCTCGCACCGATGAGCAGGGCGCCGCCCACCTGGCCGGTCATCTCGGCCACCCGCACGTCCATCTCCGCGGATAGGGACAGGATGCGCTCGGCGTAACCGAGCACGACTTCCCCGGCCGGGGTCAGGGTAATCTTCCCATGCCCCCGATCAAAGAGGCGGGTATTGAAATGTTCTTCCAGTTGTTTGATCTGGAAAGTCACCGCCGGCTGCGTCATGAACAACACATCCGCAGCCTTGGTAAAGGAAAGCTGCTTGGCAACGGTGTGAAAAACCTGAAGTCTCCTGTCGGCCATAGAGCCTATCTCCTCATTCTTATGGGGACATTCAAACACATTTTGGCCGCGGCGCAAAGAAGCAGGCTCGCCCCGGTATGATCAATCATTAGTAAACATATACTTAGAAAATGGTCAACGAAGCCCTCGCGGCACTGCAAACTGACAGCCGCAATACTTCGTGATATAAACCCGCTTCCCTGCTCCAGCCTGTCGGGCATGACCATTGATGATGCTCCATGACATGATAGTCGCCCTTCCCTCCCCTCCGCCCTCCCGGCGAGAGATCGAGGGGCGCTTGGCGAGTCTCTGCCCGAATCCAACTGTTGAGCGCCAGCCCCCCGGACGATGAACCTCGGCTTCTTCATCATCATGGCGGCGCAGTTCTTCTCTGCGCTGGCCGACAACGCGCTGCTCATCGCCGCCATATCCATCCTGCGGGACATGCACTCTCCCCAGGAATATGAGCCGCTGCTCAAGCTCTTCTTTACCGTTTCCTACGTTCTGCTCGCCGCCTTCGTCGGCGCCTTCGCCGACTCCATGCCCAAGGGCCGGGTGATGTTCATCAGCAACGCCATCAAGGTGGTGGGCTGCACCATGATGTTCTGGGACGTACACCCCCTCCTCGCCTACGCCGTGGTGGGCCTGGGCGCCGCGGCCTATTCCCCCGCCAAGTACGGCATCCTGACCGAGTACCTGCCGCCACGCCTGCTGGTGGTGGCCAACGGCTGGATCGAGGGCCTGACGGTGGGCGCCATCATCCTGGGCACGGTGCTGGGCGGCGTGCTCATCAAGCCCGAGATCGCCCATTCCCTTCTGAGTTTCGATTTCCCCCTCATTGACACCGGCATAGACACCATTCCGGAGATGGTGCTCTCGGTCATAGGCGGCCTCTACGTCATCGCCGCGATCTTCAATCTTTACGTGCCGAAGACCGACGTGGACCACAAGGCTCTGAAGAAGAACCCCATCTACCTCATCCACGACTTCAACCACTCTTTCCGTTTGCTCTGGCGCGACAAGCTGGGACAGATTTCGCTCGCGGTCACCACCCTGTTCTGGGGAGCGGGCGCCACCCTCCAGTTCATCGTCATAAAGTGGGCCGAAACCAGCCTCAACATGGGGCTTTCCAAGGCGAGCATGATGCAGGGCTTGGTGGCGGTGGGCGTGGCGGTGGGCGCCGGACTCGCGGCCAAGAGCATCAGCCTCAAGCATTCCGTCAAGGTCATTCCCCTGGGCATCGCCATGGGCCTGGGCGTGATCGGCATGATCTTCGTGCATAGCCTGGCCGTGGCCATACCGCTCATGGTGCTGGTGGGCGGTCTGGCCGGCTTCTTCGTGGTGCCCATGAACGCCCTGTTGCAGCATCGCGGCCACATCCTCATGGGCGCCGGCCACTCCATCGCCGTGCAGAACTTCAACGAGAACCTCTCCATCCTGCTCATGACCGGCCTCTACGCCCTGCTCATCTACCTGAATTTCGCCATTCAGACGGTCATCATCCTGTTCGGCCTGTTCGTCGGTTTTTCCATGATCCTGGTGAAGATCCGTCACGAGAAGAACCAGCGCCAGTTTGACTCCGTGAGCCACCTGGACGGCGCCAGCCACTGACCAATCCTTGACGGGATTGATCCCGGCCGGCAGCGCCTGTCCGTCCACGCCTTACTCGCAAGCAATAATTTCCCTTCTGGCCGCATAGAATTATTGCACTGCGAGGAATTTTGGAGTCGAATAGCGCCTTCGGCGAAAGTCCGCGCGCCCCTCACCCCCACCCCGCAAGAGGCCAAGGGAGTGCAGCGAGTCGGCTCGGCGACTTTCGAAACATCGAAGGAGCAGGCATGGGTGAGACAAGCATCCCCTCCGCGAGGGCGGCCGACGAGCCGACGCGCGAGGTCTTCATTTCCGACGATCCGCGTGACCTGGGCTGGGTAAGGAAGAACGTACCCTGCCAGAGCGCGTGTCCGGCGGGCACCAACGTGCCGGCCTACATCCGGAGCATCGTCGAGGAGCAGTTCGGCGCCTCCTACGAGATCAACCGGGAAGCCAACGTGCTGCCCGGCGTCCTGGGCCGCATCTGCTCCCGCCCCTGCGAATCCAAGTGCCGCCATGGCTGGCCGGGCAACGGCGAGCCGGTGGCCATCTGCCACCTGAAACGGGTCGCGGCGGACATGAAGGATGCGGGCCACCGCATCACCGAGCGCCTCTACGCCCCCACCGGCAAACGCATCGCCATCGTCGGCGCGGGGCCGGCCGGTGTCTCGGCGGCCCACGACCTGTCCCTGTTCGGCCACGACGTGGTGATGCTGGAGCGGGAACAGCGCCCCGGCGGCATGCTGCGTTACGGCATCCCGGAGTTCCGCCTGCCGCGCAACATCCTGGACACCGAACTGCACAACGCCCTGCGCCTGGGCGTGCAACTCAAAACCGGCGTGGAAGTGGGCAACGGCTCGGGCCAGATTCCCGTGACGCGGCTCATGGCCGAGTACGACGCCGTGCTGCTCGCCACGGGCTGCATGGCCGCCTCCCCCCTGCCGCTCTCGGGCGAGTGGAAGGAGCGCGACCCGCGGGACGTGCCGGGGATCGAATACGGCCTGGACTTCCTGGTGGAGATGCACCGGGGCATAAACAAGGTGGTGGGCAGGAAGGTGGCGGTCATCGGCGCCGGCTTCACCGCCCTGGATTGCGCCCGCGTGGCGGCCCGCCTGGGAGCCCAGGATGTCACCATCCACATCCGTACCGCCGAGGAATACATCCCGGTGCCGAGCGAGGAACTCTTCGAGCTCAAGCGGGAAGGCATACGCATCAAGGGCTTGAGGAGCCCCGTGGGCCTGGTTGTGGACGAGCAAGGCAAGCTTGCCGGTGTGGAATTCGCCCAGAACCGCCTGGGCGGCTTCCGGGAAAGCGGCCGGCGCATCGCCATCCCGATCGAAGGCTCGGAGTTCGTGGAGCCCTGCGACACCGCCATCATCGCCATCGGCCAGCAGACGGTGCACGACTTCAACGACCTGCCGGTGCAACTGGACCGCTGGAAGAACGCCCGCCTGGGTGAGAACGGCATGACTTCCCAGAACGGCGTGTTCGCCGCCGGCGACTTCGTGCGCGGCGCCTCCACCGTGGTCCAGGCCGTCGGCCACGGCCGGGAAATCGCCCGGCGCATGGACGCCTGGCTCATGGGACGGGAAAGGCGGCGCCAGGTGGTGCGCATCAGCCCGGTGGCCGAGCCCCTGCGCGAACGTGCCTTTGACTTCATCCCGCGCCAGCACATGCCCACCCTCCCCCTGGAGCAGCGCACGCGCGAAGCCGGCAAGGAAGTCGAAACCGGCATGGACGACGCGGCGGCGCGCCAGGAGGCCAAGCGCTGTTACCTGTGCAACCTGCGCTACCAGATTGACGTGGATCGCTGCATCTACTGCCGCGCCTGTATCGAGGTGGCGCCGCGCAACTGCATCAAGCTGGTGAGCGGCGTCGAGATCGGCAGTGACGGCGCCTACGGCAAGCTGCTCGAAACCAAGGAATGGAATCGGGTCGGCGCCATCTGGATAGACAACAACGAGTGCATCCGTTGCGGAGCCTGCTATGTGGTGTGCCCCGTGAAGTGTATCTCGATCTCGCGTTGCGAGCTTTCCGAAGAGGAGATGTGACCTTGAGCACCGTGCGCCATCACGTGGTCATCGGCAGCGGCGTCGCCGGCAACCAGGCGGCCGAAACCCTGCGCCAGCAGGATCCCGCGAGCCGGGTGACCATGATCACCACCTCACGCCTGCCCTTCTTCAATCGCTACGACCTGCCGCGGGTCTTCCGCGGCGAACGGGACTGGCGCAACTTCATCATCTACCCGGCCGACTACTACCGCAAGAATCGCATCGCCCTGCGCCGGGCGACCAAGGTGGTGGCGGTGGACAGCGCCAACCGCACCCTGAGCCTGGAACACAAGGAAACCATCGCCTACGACACCATGCTGGTGGCCTCCGGCGCCGGAGCCTACCTACCGGAGGAACTGTCCGAGTTCCGCCCCCTGATGCACGGCTTCGGCGGCTTCAAGGACGCCATCCGGGTGGCCGACGCCCTGCCCGAGGGCGGCCACGCCATCCTCCTGGGCGGCGACACCATAGGCCTGGACCTGGCGCGGACCCTGCTGGACACCGGCCATCGCGTGACCCTCGTCGCCGGCCCCCACACCTTCTGGCCGCACGAGGTGGCCCCCGAGGCGCGGCCCGGCTTCATCGCCGCGCTGGAACGCATGGGCATCGCCGTGATCGAGGCGGCCAACCGGGGCGGCATCGCCGGCATCGCCCAGGGCGCCCAGGGGCTCTCGCCCCGGAGCCTGACCTTCCGGGACGGTTCCGAACTTCATGGCGACGTGGTCATGCCCTTCTTCGGCATCACACCCTCCCTGGACTTCATGCTCGGCTCCGGCGCCGACATCGAGCGCGGCCTCCTGGTCAACCCGGAACTGCGCACCACCAACGAAGCCATCTGGGCCGCGGGCGACGTGTGCCAGATCTGGACCGCGAGCGCGCGCCGCTACACCTTCTACCATGGCTGGAAGAACGTGCGGGCCATGGGCGAACTGGCCGCCCGGAATATCGTCGGCGCCGGTGAGGCCTGGGTGCCCATTCAGGACGAAAGCCTGATCCTGACGCCGGACGGCCGCGTCCATTCGCCGTTCTGGGAGTATCAATAATGAGTACCGACATCCAGTTCGCCATCATCGGCTCGGCGGGCGACGGCACCATCGCCGCGGGCGACATCCTGCGCCGGGCCATGGCCGAGATCGGCTACCGGGTCATCAGCTTCGATCTCTACCCGGCCGAAATCCGCGGCTTCGGCAAGTGTATCGCCCGGCTCCGGGTGACCAGCGAGCAGGCCTATTCCCTGAAGCCCAAGTCCGACGTGCTGGTCTCCCTGGACGACAGCCATGCCATCCCCCACGCGGGCGAGGCGAGGGAATGGGGCGCCGTGGTCTACGAGAGCGGTTCCGTCTCCGCCCTGGCCGAAGGCAGCCACATGAGCGCCCACATTGACCCGGGCCAGATCCCCTATCCCCTGCGCATCCGGGAGCTTTCCGAGAAGAGCACCGGATCGGCCCGCTCCCGCAACATCGTCGTCCTGGGCTACCTGGCCGGTCTCTTCGATCTGCCGCTGGAACCCTTTCTCAAGGCCCTGAACAGCAAGTTCAAGGGCAAGGCCGACATCGCCGCCAAGAACGAGGCGGGCCTTCGGGCCGGCCACGGGGAAGGCCGCGCCGCCTTCCGCCTGGACGACATCCGCTTCGCGCCACCGCCCGCCCAGGGCAACGGGGCCAAGGTGGAAATGATCAGCGGCAACGCCGCCGTCGTGCGCGGCGCCCTGGATGCGGGTATCGCCAACTTCTTCGGTTATCCCATCACGCCCGCCACCTCCATCATGGAGCGGCTGGCGGCCGAGATGCCCAAGCACGGCACCCGTCTGCTGCAAACCGAGGACGAGATTGCCGCCATCTCCGCCACCGTGGGTGCGGGTTTTGCCGGCGCCCGCTCCGCCACCGCCACCTCCGGCCCGGGGCTTGCCCTCATGGCGGAAATGCTCGGCATGGCCGTGATCGCCGAGGTGCCCAGCGTAGTGTTCGTGTCCCAGCGCGGCGGCCCGTCCACCGGCATGCCGACCAAGACCGAGCAATCCGATCTCAACATGGCGGTCTATGGCGGCCATGGCGACGCCCCGCGCATCGTGCTCGCCCCGACCAACGTCGAAGGCTGTTACCGGGTGGCCGGCAAGGCCTTCGAGATCGCCGAGGCCTATCAGACGCCGGTGATCGTGCTCCTGGACCTCTACCTGTCCAACCGTTACGAGACCGTGCCCTTCCCCGCGAAGCCACCCTTCGATCCGGACAAGAGCCGCTACGCGGACACCCGCGGCGGTCCCGCCGGCTTCCAGCGTTTCGCCCTCACTGCCGACCACATCAGCCCGCGCAGCGTGCCCGGCCAGTTTGGCGGCATGCACGTGGCCACGGGCCTGGAACACAACGAGCTGGGCCGCCCCAACGACCAGCCCGAGATGCACACCGCCATGAGCCGGAAGCGCCATGAAAAACTCAAGGCCGCCCTGAACCACCCGGACTTCACCGTCACCAAGCGTTTCGGCGACGAAGGCAAGGTGGACGTGGGCATCATCTCCTGGGGTTCCACCTTCGGCGAATGCCTGGAAGCCATGATCGCGGCCCGGAGCGAGGGCATACGCTGCGCGGCCATGAAAGTCTGCATGATCTGGCCCTTCCCGGTGGAGGCCGTGTCCGCCTTCATGGAGGATTGCGGCCAGGTCCTGGTACCGGAACTGAACTATCAGGGCCAGTTTGCCGGCATCCTCCAGTCCCACATCCCCAGGCCCGTGGCGCGCCTGGCCCAGGTACCCGGCGCGCCCATGGAAGTCGAGGACATCCTGTGTGAAATCCGCCGGCTGGCCGCGCCTTCCGGCGCGGGCGCCGACAAGCAAGCCGTTTGAGAGAGGAAACAGCCATGGGCGACATTCATCCGGTCTATCTGGAAGAAAAACTGAAGGAAGTCGAGGACAGCGGGCGCCTCTCCTACCGCTCCAAGACCCTGCCCACCTGGTGTCCGGGCTGCGGCTATTTCGCCATCGTGGATTCGGTGGCGGCGGCCCTGTGCGAACTGGGCGTGCCCAACGAGAACGCGGTGATGGTCTCGGGCATCGGCTGCTCCTCCCGCTTCCCCTTCTTCATGAACACCTACGGCATGCACACCCTGCACGGCCGCGCCCTGCCCTGCGCCACCGGCGTCAAGACCGCCAACCCGGCCCTGACCGTGGTGGCCGTGGGCGGCGACGGGGACGGCTTCGCCATCGGCGGCGGCCACATCCCGCATGCGGCCCGGCGCAACCTGGACATCACCTACCTGCTGTTCGACAACGGCATCTACGGCCTGACCAAGGGCCAGACCTCGCCGCTCTCGGCCACGGGATTCAAGACCACCACCAGCCCTTACGAGAATCCGGACCGCCCGCTGAACCCGCTGATGATGCTGCTCTCCTACGGCGCGAGCTGGGTGGGGCAATCCTACGCCGGGCGCCCCGAGCACCTGCGGCACATGATCAGCCAGGCCATGGCGCACCGCGGATTCTCCTATCTGCACATCCTGTCGCCCTGCGTCACCTTCGACAAGACGCACAAGACCTACGTCAATCTGAGCATGAGCGTGCGCGACCTGCCGGCGGACCACGACCCGAGCGACAAGCTCGCGGCTCTCAAGGAAGCCATGAACGACACGACGCCCGCCCTGGGCCTCTACTACAGCGAGAACCGGCCGACCCTGGACGACGCCCTGGACTCCCTGGTGAGGAAGGCCGGCGGCGAAGTGCACGCGCCGAGGGCCAACAAGCGCCGGTAAGGCAATGGCTTATACCGTCGTGCGCGCCTGGCGGCGGGCACGCACGGCGGCGGCCAACCCCTCCAGCATCTCCACGCTGTCCTCCCAGCCGAGGCAGGCGTCGGTAATGCTCCGGCCGTACTCGGCTGGCTTGCCGGGGGCCAGATCCTGGCGGCCTTCCATCAGGTGGGATTCGATCATGACGCCAAAGATGCGTGGGTCACCGCCGGCGATCTGGCCGCCGACATCCTGGGCCACGGCCAATTGGCGCTTGAATTGCTTGCTGCTGTTGGCGTGGGAGAAGTCAATCATGACCCGGGCGGCAAGGCCCGCCTTGGCCAGCTCCCCACACACGGCATCCACGCTGGCGGCATCATGGTTCGGCCCGCTGCTGCTGCCGCGCAGGATCACATGACAATCCTCGTTGCCCAGGGTGGCGATGATGGCGGAGTGCCCGGCCTCGGTCACCGACAGGAAGTGATGAGGGGACGTGGCGGCACGGATGGCATCCACGGCGATACGGATGTTGCCGTCCGTGCCGTTCTTGAAGCCTATCGGGCAGGACAGGCCCGAGGCCAGCTCCCGGTGCACCTGGGATTCCGTGGTGCGTGCGCCGATGGCACCCCAACTGATGAGATTCACCACGTACTGTGGCGAGATCATGTCCAGGAACTCACTGCCCGCCGGCAACCCCATCTCGTTGATTTCCAGCAGCAGGCGCCGCGCCAGGCGCAGGCCGTCATTGATCTTGAAGCTGTTGTCCAGGTAGGGATCGTTGATCAGCCCCTTCCAGCCCACGGTGGTGCGCGGCTTCTCGAAATAGACGCGCATGACCACCACGAGATCGTCCTTCAGCCGCTCCGCTTCCAGCCGAAGCCGGGTCGCGTACTCCAGGGCGGCCGCGTAGTCGTGGATGGAACAGGGTCCGATCACCACCACCAGGCGATCATCGCCACCGTGCAGGACATGGCGAATGGCTTCCCGTGCCTGGAAGGTGGTAGCCATGGACCTCGCCGTGCTGGGCAATTCCCTCAGGACATCGGAGGGCGGCGCCACCTCCAGAATTTCCTTGATACGGATGTCATCTACGGGAGACCGGTGCACTGCGCTCATGATGTGTCTGCACGAAAAGGCCGCGCCGGGGGCGGCTAAGCCGGGCATTTTAACGTGAATCGGGGCATAGCCGGCCGTAGGCGGCGCCGGGGCCACGGCGTACGCATGAATGCCGTACAAATTTCCCCGAGTGCGCGCCCTCCCCTTCAAGGGGAGGGATGGGGTGGGAATGGGGGCAAGACTTTGCCGAAGACGACCAAACTCCGGGACTTTCCACCCCCATCCCCCTCCTAGCCTCCCCCTTGGAGGGGGAGGAACCGACGCCAACGACATTCATGCGATTGCCCTGGCGGGCGCCGGGGCTCTTGATGGCCTACAGCACCAGCGGCTGGTCGGGCAACTCGTTGGGGCGGGAACCCCGGGCCGGGAAATGGGCCTGGAGCAGGCGGCCGATTTCATCCAGGGCGGAGAGCGAGCCGGCCTCGAATTCGCCCTGGCGGAAGGCCTGCTCCATGCGGCGACAGATCGCCCGCCATTCTTCCGGCGCCACCCTGGCCGCGATGCCCCGGTCGGCGACGATTTCCAGCTTGCGATCCACACACTGGACATAGATCAGGACGCCGCAGTTCAGCTCCGTGTCCCAGACGCGCAGCCGCGAGAACAGTTCCACCGCCCGTTCACGCGCCGTCTGGCCCCGCAGCAGGGCAGAGAGTTCCAGGCCGCCTTCCAGCGCGAAGCGCAGCTCGCCGCCGTGAGTCTGCTCCGAAGCCGTCACGGCCTGGCCGATCTTCTCCAGCAGAGCCGTCGGGAAGGCGCGGCGCACGGCCCAATGCGGGTTCATGAGATGTCGGAGGATGCGTTCCAGGTCCATCACCAGTCTCCCGAGGCGCCGCCGCCACCGAAGCCGCCCCCGCCACCACTCCAGCCACTCGATGAACCTCCGCCGCTCCAGCCCGAGCCGCTGTGCCAGTTGCCGCCACGTCCCGAGAGGATCAGCGACAGCAGAAAGATCACGAAGCCTGCCGCCAGGGCCAGCACCAGGGAACCGGAAACGAACAGGAGCACGAAACCCGCCAGCCCGCCGGTGGCCAGGCTGCCCAGGAGCCGGCCGAGAACCTTGGCCAGGATGCCGCCCAGGATGACCACGGCGAAGATGCCCGGCACCAGCATGCCTTCCCAGTCCGGATTCCGGGCCGCGGCCTTGGCGCTCGCCGCGGGCGGGGCAAGTTTCTCGCCCGCGATCAGGGCCTGGATACGATCCACGCCGGCATCGAGCCCCCCTGCCCAGTCGCCCGCCTTGAAGCGCGGCGCGATGTCCTCGGCGATGATGCGCCGGCATACGGCATCCGGCAGCGCGCCCTCCAGGCCGTAGCCCACCTCGATGCGCAGCTTGTGCTCGTTCCTGGCCACCACCAGGATCACCCCGTCGTCCTGGCCCTTCCTGCCGACCTTCCAGGCCTCCGCGACGCGCATGGAATACTGCTCGATGGTCTCCGGCTGGGTGCCGGGTACGATCAGCACGGCGATCTGGCTGCCCCGGACCTTCTCGAAGCCCGCCAGTTTGTCTTCCAGCGCCGCCTTCTGGCCGGCATCCAGCGTACCCGCCAAATCCGTCACCCGGGCCGAGAGCACCGGCACGGCCACCGACTCGGCCCGCACAGCAGTCCCCCCCGCCAAGAGGCAAAGCAGCAGAAATAGGCGCAGGACGAAGTTCATGGATCGGCAGCGTAGCGGCAACACGGCAATAGTAAGGCCGAAGTTTTCAGGAGCAGCGCCTATCATACGCCCCGGATCAAAACATGGCTTCCAGGCCGCGCCCCGCATGAACCCGTAGCCCGGATGCAGCGCGGCGGAATCCGGGGCGCGAGCGGAGAAAGCCAAGCGCTTGGAGCCGCCTAACCCAACATCGAGGATAAGGCCAGGCGCAGCGATTCCTGATCGCGCGGGGACAGCCGGCCCATGCGGCGTATGACCAGGCCGGATTCGAGCGTGGTCAGGATCGGCTTGGCCAGTGAGGGCTTGAGCAGGCCGGCCGCCTGCCAGTCGGCAATGGGAAAAGAGCCAAAGTCCAGCGCCGCATGGGGCTGGCTGGTAACGGCCATGATGAGCAGGTCAGGTCGATGGGCTGAATAAGCAGCACTGGAAACGACCAAAGCCGGCCGTTTCTTGCCCCCGGATTGATCCGTGAAGGGAAAAGGCACGAGGACGACCTCGCCGAAATCATAAGCCGCATTCGCCATCGGCTTAGAGCTTGTCGTAATCGGCGTCGGAATCGTTGTCCCACACAGCAGCAAAGCTCGTCGTAGCGGTTTGAGCCGCCGCCTGGGCCAAGGCGCGGTCCTGTTCGCGAGCGCGCAAAAAATCCACGAAGTCAGCCACTTCGGCTTGACGCAACTGGGGCAGTTGCAGGATTTTCTCGGCGAGTTGATAGGCGGCGGCGTTCATGGCGGACCCTTTGAATTCGTCGTCCGATTATACGGAATTTTGGCGCCACGGAGAAAAGCTTGCCGGGCAGCGCCAGCACTTCAGCAAAGCCGAGGAAGGCCGCGTGACCCGGTTTTTTTGTTCGGTTTTTTGTTCCGGCGTGGCGGCATATCTTACATCCACCACCACACCGTTGACCAATAACAGTTCCGCCCTCGCCTCCCGCCCTTGGCATTTGCCGTGGACATGTACCGGCCGATGCTCGTTGGCTTAGGGTCTGTTGACAATCAAATCTCCGAAACGCGTACTGAATATCCATTTTGGAATCGTCGTTAACATTCAATGAGTTACGAAGGGGCTGTTCACAGAGGCTGATTTGTGGTCATATCCTGACTTTT
>JAQTNA010000068.1 GCA_028714035.1 Rhodocyclaceae bacterium | reverse complement strand
CGCCACCCTGGTGGACGCCAACGCCTTCGACTTCGGCGCCGGCACGCTCACGGGCAACCTGGCCCTGACGGCGGGTGGAGACGTCACGGACAGCGGCAAGCTGGCGGTGAGCGGCACGACCACGATCCTGGCGTCGGGCCACGACGTGACGCTGAACACCAGTACCAACGACTTCGGCGGCGCGGTGAGTCTCACGGCACAGAACGCCACCCTGGTGGACGCCAACGCCTTCGACTTCGGCGCCAGCACGCTAGGCGGCAACCTGGCCCTGACGGCGGGCGGGGACGTCACGGACAGCGGCAAGCTGGCGGTGACCGGCACGACCACGATCGGAGCCTCCGGCCACGACGTGGTGCTGAACACGGCGAGCAACGACTTCGGCGGCGCGGTGAGTCTCACGGCTCAGAACGCCACCCTGGTGGACGCCACGGCCTTCGACTTCGGCGCCGGCACGCTCACGGGCAACCTGGCCCTGACGGCGGGCGGGGACGTCACGGACAGCGGCAAGCTGGCGGTGAGCGGTACGACCACGATCGGCGCCGGCGGCCACGACGTGACGCTGAACACCGCAAGCAACGACTTTGGCGGCGCGGTGAGTCTCACGGCTCAGAACGCCACCCTGGTGGATGCCAACGCCTTCGACTTCGGCGCCAGCACGCTCACGGGCAACCTGTCCCTGACGGCGGCTGGAGACGTCACGGACAGCGGCAAGCTGGCGGTGAGCGGCACGGCCACGATTGGCGCCTCCGGCCACGACGTGGTGCTGAACACGGCGAGCAACGACTTCGGCGGCGCGGTGAGTCTCACGGCTCAGAACGCCACCCTGGTGGACGCCAACGCCTTTGACTTTGGCGCCGGAACGCTCACGGGCAACCTGTCCCTGACGGCGGGCGGGGACGTCACGGACAGCGGCAAGCTGGCGGTGAGCGGTACGACCACGATCGGAGCCTCCGGCCACGACGTGGTGCTGAACACGGCGAGCAACGACTTCGGCGGCGCGGTGAGTCTCACGGCGACGAACGCCACCCTGGTGGATGCCACGGCCTTCGACTTCGGCGCCAGCACGCTCACGGGCAACCTGTCCCTGACGGCGGGTGGAGACGTCACGGACAGCGGCAAGCTGGCGGTGAGCGGCACGACCACGATCGGAGCCTCCGGCCACGACGTGGTGCTGAACACCAGCAGCAACGACTTCGGCGGCGCGGTGAGTCTCACGGCGACGAACGCCACCCTGGTGGATGCCAACGCCTTTGACTTCGGCGCCAGCACGCTCACGGGCAACCTGGCCCTGACGGCGGGTGGAGACGTCACGGACAGCAGCAAGCTCTCGGTCACGGGCACGACTACCATTACGGCAGACGGCTTTGACGTGGTGCTGGACAACGCCACGAACATTTTCGGCGGAATGCTGACCGTTGATCCCGCGACGCTCACCCTGGTGGGCGCCAATGATCTGCTTCTGGGTAATGTCGTCGCCCATGGCAATCTGGTCATCCGCGCGGGGGGGGGCATCACCCAGGCGATCGGCACCACGATCCTTGCCGAGGCGGGCACGACGCTGACGGCGGGTGGGGCGAGCGGCATCATCCTCGAGAACAGCGGCAACGATTTCGTCGGTGCGGTGTCCATCGCGGGCGGTGCCAGCGCATCCATCGCCGACATGAACGCTCTGTCGGTCGGTGGGGATGTCGGCTCGCTCACCGCTACCGCCGGTTCGACCCTGCAATTTGCCGGTGGCCGCTACACCAATCTGACGGCCCAATCCAGGGGCGACATGAGTCAGAGTGGTTCGTTGAGCGTCAGCGGTCAGACGAGTCTGACTGCCGATACGAACGGAATCTGGGCGAAGCTCGACGATACCGGGAATGATTTCAGGCAGGTGCTTCTGGGCAGCCTGAATCATGGCTACTTCAAGTCGGCAGATATCCGGGATGCCAATGACCTCCGAATCGGTGGCGCGGCCGACACCCTGAACGTGACGACCGGTGGTGTTCTGGAGTTCACCGGCGGTAGCTTCGGCACGCTGAATGCTACGGTCAGGGACGACATCATCCAGACCGGCGCCTTGACCGTGTCGGGTACGGCGACGTTTACTTCGGATGGCGACAAGCTGTGGGCCATCCTCGACGATGCCGGGAATGACTTTGGCAAGGTGGTGTTTGCCGGAGCCAATGGCACACACTTCGCCCAGGCGGATATCCGGGACAGGAACCAGGTTGCGGTTGCCGGCAGCGTAGGCGATTTGTCCGTTGCCGCGGTCCGTGGCGTGGAACTTGGTGGCGGCGGCTACGGCTCCCTGACGGTCCGGGCCGGGGCGGATGTGTCCCAGTCCGGTGCCCTGGCGGTAAGTGGAACCACGACCCTGATCGCAGACGGCGGCCCGATTGCCGCGCGTCTGGACAATGCCGGCAACGACTTCGGGAATGTGATATTGGCGGCCGTCAATGGCAGTCAGATCGTCACAGCCGATTTGGAGGATGCGAACGATCTGACGGTTGGCGGCGACGCCGGGCGCCTGAACGTCATCGCCGGGGACTCTCTGACGTTCTCCACCAGCCATCTGGGTAGCCTCGCGGCTTCCGCGGGCAAGAGTATCGCCCAGACCGGCGCCCTGTCCGTCCTGGGCGGCACCAGCCTGGCGGCGGCGCGGGATGTGGTCCTGCAACTGTCGAATGCCTTTGGCGCTCCCGTGGTGGTAACGGCCAATGGTGATGTTTCCCTGCGCACCTTGGGTTCGCTGTCCCTGGGCTCCGTCTCGGCGGGTGGCGGGCTGGTGCTGGCCGTTGGCGGCAATCTGAACATGTACCCCGGAGCCGTCATCGAGGTGGCCAGGGACGTGGCGCTGGCGATCGCCGGCGATCTCTGGATGGCCGCGGATGCCTGGATCGGAGTCGGCGGTAGTCTGGACGGGGCCTTGGGCGGTGCCATGACCATGGCCGATCCGGGAACCGCGGCGGCCACCGCGTCGCGCCCGCAGATCATCGTTGGGGCGAACCTTGACCTCGCGGCGCAAGGCGATATCCGTCTGGGCCGAGTTCAGGCCGGTAATGCGGTGCATCTACGTTCCGAAGCGGGCGCCATCCTCGACAACACCCTGGCGGAAGACGACCTGATCATCGCTGCGCGGGTATGGCTGGAAGCAGCCCAGGGGGTAGGGGCCGGCGGTACGGACAACATCAATGTGGCTGCCGATGAAGTGGATGCCGGCAATAGCGTGGCCGGTGGCATTGTGATTGCGGACAGTCGCGGCTTCCGGGTGGGCAGCCACGGTGTCTGGAACGGCGGTTTCGGCAGCATCCAGCTCAGCAGCGCGGGAAGCGTCGCCTACTCGGGTGTGCGTACGGACGGCGTTGCCGGGGCGGGCTGGGTGGTGAATCGTCCCGGCCAGGCGTCAGTCGTGATTCAGCATGCCAATGCTGACTTGAGGCAATCGGAATCCCTCGATGTGTTGCCGATTCTGGCGAGCCTCGTAACGGAGGTGAATCCACCGCTGGGTCTGGCTCGGACGCCACCGCTGTTCCAACCCCTGGCGATCGAACCGGTCTACAGCGTTGACTCCGTCGGAGGAGGTTCTGCGTCCTCTTTCGGCGTAGCCGTGAGTGCTGAAGTCAGCGCCTACGCGGATGGACGGAGAGTGACCGACTTGTCCTCCAGTATGCAGGACGCCGAGCAGGACAGGGAAGCCAGAAGAATTGCTCGTCATTCCAACGGGGAACTCTCCCGTCCCATTCAGTCCGCGCCCGGTCGCGTGGTGGCCAGGCCCGAAGCGATCCTGCAGAGCCTAGGCCTGGGTAACGCAGACCCGCTGCAGACCGTGCTACAGCAGAAGATTGATGCGGTTTCCCGCATGGTCGCCAATCGGACCGGAGCGGGCGAGGGCAGTTCTCTCAATACGACGCTTCAACAGAAGATTGATACGCTGCGTGGTCTTGTGGGAGGCCGGTCTGGAGAGGGTTCTTCCCTGGATACGACTCTTCAACAGAAGATTGACGGACTGCGCGGAATTATGCGGGATGGGCAGATGGGGGTGGATGCGGGAGCGGCGACGGGTGTCTCCCTGCGGGCGGAAAATGCGGGTCAGGAAGCTGCGCAGGTCGCTATTGCGCCTCCCGTGCGGGATAGTTTGCGGCGGGTCGTGGAGCTGGCGGACGACACGCTTGATGAGGAGTTGTTCGCCTGAGTGATTGGCTACCGGCTAGGCGTATGCGAATATGACCGAGAATTGTCACTGCAAATTCGGAGAATTCCCTAAAGGAATCGCTGTGCGGGCCGAATATACGCCGGTGGGTCCTTCCCCTTTGCCGGGGTTGGGCGAATTGTCCCCGGGAGATCGTCTCCAGGGGTAAGGCGCGATGCGCCATTTATACGGGAGTATTTTATGAGTACCAAGGAAAAAGAGATCATTGACGCCGCCCAGGCACAAACGACGGACGCGACTGCTCCCGGCGGCGGGGATCGCCAGGTGCGGGTCCGTTTTGATGACCGCCAGATGGTCAGCCATTATGCCAATGTCGCCAATGTCGGCATGAGCAAGGATGAAGTGACCCTGCTGTTCGGCACGAACCAGACCTGGGGCGCCATCGGTGACGAGATCGTCATTGCCCTGTCTTCACGTATCATCATGACTCCGTCGGTCGCGAAGAACCTGGTGGAGACGCTGCAGCGTGTGTTGCAGGAATACGAAACCCGCATCGGCAAGATTGCGTAAGAGGGGATTGGCATGAATCGGAAGCAGCTCGCCGGACTGGCGACGGTGCTGGGTATCTGTCCGGTGCTGGCGCAAGCCGCAGGAGTTACGCCGGTCATGCCGGCGCCAAAGGGAGCGGCCGCCATGGCCGCTCCGGGTGCACCGTCGGCCAGGATTGAATCCTTGTCGCTCAAGGAATTCGTTGATCTCATCAGCAGATCGGATGAGCAGGTACTCGTTCAAAGGCTGGAAGCGGATATCGCGGAGCAGGGCGTGAAGGGGGCGAAAGCCATCTTCGAGCCTTCGTTCTTCGTTGAGGCGAGCCATGACAGTCAGTTCGTGCAGAACACCTCCAGCGAGGCGTTGCAGCGTTCCGGCCAGAGCCTCTACAGGGCAAAGGACAACAATTACAAGACGGGGCTGGATTTCAAGTTGCCCTGGGGCACGGACGCGGAGATTTTCTACAACCCATCCCGGCTGACCAATTCACTCCAGATTTTCAGCGGGGTCACGGAGCCGGAATACAAGGCGTCCCTGGGCTTCAAGCTCACCCAGCCCCTGCTCAGGAATGCCGGCCGGGAGGCGACCACCACGAACATCCGCGTGGCGGAGCAGGACACGTTGGCCGCCCGGGAAACCGTGCGCCAGGTGCTGGCGCAGCGGGTCATGGACGGCATGGTGGTCTATTTCAACCTGCAAAGGGCGCGAGAGCGGGTTCGTCTGCGTAGTCAGGCCCTCGACCTCGCCGAAAAGATACTTCTTGACCTTCGCAAGCAGGAAAAAGCCGGTCTCAAGTCCGCCGGGGATACGCTGGATGCAGAATCGGCAGCGTCCCTGCGTCGTTCCCAATTGGCCCAGGGCCAGCAGGACCTGGAAGAGCAGCAGAATCTTTTCCAGGCCTTTATCTCCGCACGGGAGCGTGCGAAGGGCGCCCGGCTCGCGGTGCGCCGCTACGAAACGGCGGACCCGCTGGTGCTGCTGGCGCAACCGGTGGAAACGCCTCTCTTGCCCCAGCCCACCCAGGAGAAATCTGGGGGCAACGAACTCGTTGGCGAGGACGGGGCGGTGTATATCCCAGCCACCTTGCGCGACAGCCTGGCGCGCAGGCCTGAGATCCGGGTGAACGACATTCGCCTTGAACGAGAAGCGGTGCGCATGAATTACGCCCAGAATCAGAAGCTGCCTGAAGTCAATCTGACGGTTCGCTACGGCATAGAGGACATCAATCAGGGTCAGTTCCGCAATCCCGGCGACTATTTCGGCAGCCAGAATTTCCCCTACAATAGCTGGTCCGTGGGCGTACAGGTCCGCTACTATCTGTTCGGCGACGAGAAGCGCTCCAGTGAATACGAGGCCGCGCACATCCGGCGTCGCCAGGTGGAACTGGCTCAGGCCGCCCTGCAGCAGCGCATCGTAAACGAGCTGGAAAGCAGCGCCGGTGTCCTGGAGCAGGGGCGTCAGACCGTGCGCCGTCAACAGGAAATCGTCACCAGCCAACGCATGCTGCTCGAGATCGAATCCAACCTGGTCAAGGAGGGCAAGAAGTCCTCCATTGACCTGATGAGAAAGCAACTGGAATTGCTGACGGCAGAGGAGTCCCTGGCCGACAGCATCGTCATTGCCAACCGTGCCAGCTTCCTGGTTTCCCAGGCCCATGGCCTGCTGCTCAAGCGGGTGGGGCTGGAATGATCCATGGAGGTTTCGGCCGAGCCGCCGCGTCCATTCTGGGGTGCTTCGGCAGCCTGATGCTCGGCCCCAGTCCGGCCTGGGCGCAGGCTCAGCCATCGTCGGTGGCGCCGACTGCCCAGGCGGCTCCTGCGGCCAAGCCCGCGGGCGATGAGGGCTTCGTGAAGGGCATCACCCGTTGCGCCAATGACTTGAGCATGTCATTTCCCGTCACGGGACGCATTGCGGCGGTACCGGTCACCGAGGGTTCCACGGTCAAGCCGGGCGATGTCCTGATGCACCTGGACCGAGCCGCCGAAGCATTCGATGTGGAGCGGCGCCGATTGCAGTGGATGAGTACCGCGGAGGTCGCCGCCGCCAAGGCGCGCATGCTGACTTCAGAGAAGCAGGTCGTGGCGGCCCGGGAAATCTATGCCGGCAGCCGGGGCATCAGCCAGGAAGAGTTGCAGAACCGGGAACTGGCCTATTCACTGGCGAGCTCGGAGCACGACCGCCTGAAGAACTCCAAGGAAATGGAGCGCCTGGACTACCTGACGGCCAAGGAGAACCTGGAGCGGCGCACCCTGAGGGCGCCGACCCGGGGCATCGTGACCAAGGTCATCAAGCTGATGGGCGAAGGCGTTCAGGCCAACGAGCCTGCCATCCGCGTCTGCGACCTGAGCAAGATTCTGTTCGTGGCCAACGTGCCTGCGCTCCAGGTGGGCGAGCTCTCCGCGAACGACGGCGTGGAGCTCCTGGTGGGACAGGATCAGGCCGTCGTTGCCGGCAAGGTCATCTTCGTCTCGCCGGTGGTGGATGCCGCCAGCGGCCTGCGGGAGGTGAAGGTGGAGCTTCTGCGCACCGGAGCCGGCGTTCGTCCGGGCATGCCCGCCCGACTCAATCTAATCAAGGTGAAGAAGGCCCGCTCCTGAGGGCTTTCTCCCGGATCGCCGGGAACGCGGTGTCATGGGCAAGACGTTTTCCGATAACTGGTACCGCGTCGCCGATCTGCGGATAGGCCTGCGCCCTACCGTAGACGTGCGTGTTCAATACTATGGCGAGGAACCCTGGTATGTTCTGCACGAACGCGCCCACAACTCCTTTCACCGCGTCAGCCCCGACACCTGGAATTTTCTGACCCGGCTGTCCGTGGAGTCCACGGTGGATGAAGTCTGGCGCGCATCCATCGAGGCGGCTCCCGAGGAGACGCCGGGCCAGGAGGATGTGTTTCAACTGTTGGCCAGCCTGTATCGAAGCAATCTTATTCACATCGAGGGCGGTGCCGACGAGCGGCGCCTGGTGGAGCGGGGCGCAGACAAGAAGAGAAAGCCTGTCCTCGCGCGTCTGTCCGAGCTGATGTTCATTCGCATCCCCCTGCTGGATCCGGAGCCGTATCTGCGCCGCGCGGAGCCGGCCATCCGGCGCGTATTCAGCCCCATGGGCGTGTTGGCCGCCTCACTGATCGTCGGCTGGGGTCTGGTGGAGTTGGCCTTGTCCGGTCGGTCCGCGTGGAACCAGGCAGACCGGCTGCTGCAACTGAATAACGTCGTTCTGCTCTATCTGGCCGTCTTTCTGGCCAAGGCCCTGCACGAACTCGGCCACGCCGCCATGTGCAAGCGCTTCGGCGGCGAGGTGCATACCATCGGCCTGATGCTGCTGATGTTCACGCCCCTGCCCTACGTGGACGTGACGTCGAGCTGGGCACTGCGCAACCGGTGGCAGAGGGCCTTGATCGGCGCGGCGGGCATGCTGGCGGACATCGTGGTCGCCGCCATCGCCACCATCGTCTGGGCGCACTCGCCACCCGGCATGGTGAACGAGCTGGCCTACAACCTGATGTTTTCCACGGCGGTCTACACCCTCGTGTTCAACCTCAACCCGCTCATGCGCTTCGATGGCTACTACATCCTGGCCGATCTGGCGGGCGTGCCGAATCTCCATGAACAGGCGCGTAACCAGTTTCGTCGTTGGTTCCGCAGCCGGGCCCTGCAACTGGATGATGGCATCATTGAGCCCGACGAGCGTGTGCGCAGTGTGCTTCTGGCCACCTTCTTCGTCGCCTCGAATGTCTATCGCCTGATGGTCATGTTGGGCATCGTGCTGCTCATCGCCGATGCCTACCTGGGATTGGGGCTGGTGGTGGCCGTCGCCCTGGGTCTGACTTCCTTCGTGCTGCCGTTGCAGCAGGGCTGGAAGACCTTGCGCAGCCCGCTTTTCCAGTACCAGCGCAAACTCCTCATCCGGCGGGTGGCGATTGGGCTGGGCGTGCTGCTCCTGTTCTTCCTGGTCATTCCCATGCCTGACAATCGTGTCTTGCCCGGCGTCGTGGAGGCGAGGCCCCACACCCGCATCTATTCGGAAGCGGGCGGCATCGTGGCGCGGGTCCTTACGGTTTCCGGCGTTCGGGTGAATGGCGCTACAGTGCTGGTTCAACTGGAGAACCCGGAACTGGATTCGGAGATCGTCGGTGTGGATGCGCAGATTGCCCAGGCGGAAACGCTGGAGGCGCGCTCGCTGACGGAAGGGGGGGTGGATCTGGCACCGGTGGAGGAACGCTTGAAGACCCTGACCGAGTTGAAGGGCACGCTGCTGCGCCAGAAGGCCGCCTTGACGGTTCGCGCGCCCCACGGCGGCTACTGGGTGGCGCCGGAGGTCGGCTACCGCCTCGGAGAGTGGGTCGCTCGGGGCGCGGAGCTGGGCGAGGTGGTGGACGACCGGCAGCATCGTTTCGTCGGCGTGATCAGCCAGGAGGCCGGGGCGGTGCTGACCGGTGCGCGCCAGGACGGCATTCAGGTGCGGCTGGAGGGCGCCTTGGGCGAGGTGTTCCGCGCCACCGCGCTGACCCTCGTTCCCTATTCCCAGGACATGTTGCCCTCGGCGGCGCTCAGCCCGCTGGCGGGTGGAGAGGTCCCCATCGCCGCAGCGGATCCCTCGGGCAAGCGTAGCGCGGAGCCCTTCTTCATCCTGCATGCGAACATCGAGGCGCCCGCCCCGGGGTCCGACTACGAGCCGGTCAGGGCCGGGCGTTCCGGGTGGATACGGGTGCATCTGCCGGCGAGACCCCTCGCCGCCCAGCTCTGGACCAGCCTGCGGCAATTCCTGGAAAGAAGGTATCACCTGTGAGCTGGGATATGGCGCTTGAGTCCGTTCCCGGAGGGGTCGCCGAACCCGGCATGCCTTCCGAACACCTGGCGGTGCTGCGTGCCCACCGGGAGGTTCGCCCTCTGCCCTGGCTGGATCGCATGGGGCACCGGGTTCATGCCACCCTGGATGGCTGGCGCAAACCCGTGGAGGGTCTGCGTGTCCGTTCAAAGGCCATCCTGGAGGCCGCCGCCACACTGGAGAGTCTGGAGGATGGCGCGCTCCAGGAGAGATTGGGGGAACTGGCCGGTGCCATGCGCCTGGCTGAAAGGGAGGATAGGGCGACCCAGGACGAGGCCTTGGCCGGGGCGGCGGCGGCAGTCATGCGGGTGACCGGACTCACCCCCCACCCGGAACAGGTGATGGGCGCCCTGGCCCTGCTGGAGGGCTACATCGCGGAAATGGCGACGGGGGAGGGCAAGACCCTGACGGCGGGCATGGCGGCCATCGTTTCCGCCTGGCGCGGTCTGCCCTGCCATGTGGTGACCGCCAACGACTACCTGGCCCGGCGCGACGCGGAACTGTTCGCACGCCTGTATGCGTTCTGCGGCTTGAGCGTCAGCCACCTGGACGGCGAGACGCCCCTTTCCAGCCGGCGGGCGGCCCACCGTCACGACGTGATCTACTCGACGGCCAAGGAACTTCTGGGGGACTACCTGCGTGACCGGCTCGTCCTCGGCAGATCGCCCTCGGCGGTGCGCTTCACGGTGCGCAAGTTTCGCGGGGGAGAAGGGGAAGGCGTGGTGATGCGCGGCATCCACCAGGTCATCGTGGATGAGGCGGACAGCGTGCTGGTGGACGAGGCGGTCACCCCCCTGATCATCTCCATGCCCCACCCGGATTCGTCCCTGGATCAGGCGGCGCAGGAAGCGGTGGCGCTGGCGCGGGAACTGGACCCGGTGCAGCACTACCGTATCAGTCGAGCCCTGAGGCACGTGGAACTGACGGCGGCCGGGAAAGAGCATCTGGAGACTTTGACGGAGCGTTTCTCCGCCTTCTGGAAAGGGCGCAACCGCACCTGGGAATTGGTGGAGATGGCGCTCTATGCCTTGCACCTTCTCGTGCGCGACCAGCATTTCGTGGTGAAGGATGAGAAGATCGTGCTGGTGGACGAACTGACCGGGCGCCTGGCCGACCAGCGCACGCTTTCCCTGGGCATGCAGCAATTGCTGGAGGCTGCGCAGGGGCTTCCCCTGTCCCCGCCCAGCGAGGTTTCCGCGCGCTTGAGCTTCCAGCGCTTCTTCCGCCGCTTTCCCCGCATGGGCGGCATGACGGGTACGGCCCGGGAGGCTCGGCCGGAACTGCTGGGCGTGTACCGTCTGCCTACCCTGGATATTCCCACCCATCGGCCGGTCCGGCGCCAGACCCTGCCCATGCGCCTGTTTCACACCGAGGCGGAAAAGATCGAAGCCATCGTGGCCTCCGCGCGGCAGTTGTTGGCGACGGGAAGGGCGGTCCTCATCGGCATGCGCAGCGTTCGTACCAGCGAGGCCCTGTTTGCCCGCTTTGTGGAGCTGGACCCGGTCACGGGCTCCCGCATTGAGCTCCTGCATGCCGTCAACCACGCACTGGAAAGCGGTATCGTCGCCCAGGCAGGCCGATCCGGTGCCATTACGATTGCCACGAACATGGCGGGGCGGGGAACCGACATCGCGCTCGATCCCGCGGTCAGGGAGAGCGGCGGGCTGCATGTCATCATCGGCGAGCCCAACGATTTTGCGCGCATTGACCGGCAACTGGTAGGGCGCTGCGCCCGGCAGGGAGACCCGGGCTCGGTCCAGTGTTTCGCCTGCCTGGAAGACGAGGTTTTTCGCCGTTTTCTGCCGGCATTGGTTCTCAAGCCTTGGGCGCGCTGGCTTGCCGCCCGGCCGCAGCAGGCCCAAAAATATGCGCCGCTTTTCCTGCGCCTGGCTCAGAAACGGGCCGAACGCATGAGTTTCCGGCAGCGCCAGATGATTCTCGAACAGGACATCCAGCTCGACAAACTTGGCTTCTGACACCATGATTTCCAACGATCTCCCGTCCAATCTTCTGCCCGATCAGTTCGATTTCCAGGGTTCGCCCAAGGCTTTCTGGGAATACTGGACGGAAACGGCGGGTGGAATGCTCGCCGCCGAATTGGTGGTGGCCTATTCCCGTCAGGCGGGACAGCCGCCCTTGGAGGGTTGGTCGGTGCTGGCTCACAGCCCCGCGCAACTGGATGCCGCCGGGCTGCCGGGGCTGGCCGCCAGTGCGCCGGAACACCTCGTTGGACAGGCGTTGCGGGAAGGTGTGGCGGTCGGCGAGAGCGCCTTGGGCGCCTGGAGCGTGGCCCTGGCCGGTGTGCGTCCGGAGCCCGGTGAACGGGAAGTGATGCTTTGCGCCCATGTACCGAAGCGGGAGACGGGTGCCTTGCCCTCGCGGCATGCCCTTCAGTTGCTGGGGCTCATGCCGCGCCTGTTCGAGCAGGGCCGTCAACGCCGGCTGGCCGAGCGTGAGGCGACGCGATTTTCCCAGGCGCTGGAAGCCCTGGGCCGGGTCCTGGAAGCGGAAGGGTTCGAGTCGGCCTCCCTGGCTTTCGTCAATGAATTGGCCGAACTCTTCGCCTGCGAACAGGTATCCCTGGCCTGGATGGCGGGAGAGGGCCTCAAGCTGCGCGCCTTGAGTCACAGCGACAAGCTGGAGCGGCGCAGCGCCTTTACTTCCTTGTTGGAAGAAGCCGGCCAGGAGGCGCTGGCTCAGGGCTGTGAGATTGTGTGGCCACGGCGCGATGGGCATACGGCCAAGGCGGTGACCCGCGCTCACCGCATTTATGCGGATGCCTGCCAACCCGGCTACCTGCTCAGCTTGCCCCTCATCTCGGGTGGCGATCACCTGGCCGCGGTGATCTGCGAGCGCCGGGGCATGCCCTTCTCCCAGGCGGAAATCTGGGCCTTGCGGCTGTTGTGTGATCAGGTGACGCGGCCCCTGCGCGACCTGGAGGGCCGGCAGCGTCCGCTCTACCGGCGTCTTGGCAGCGAGCTATGGGCCAGCCTACCCCGCCAGTTTCGTCCATTCACTGAAGAGGGCAGGCGCTTCACCAAGTGGCTGGCGATCGGCAGCGCCTTCATTCTGTTGGTGCCCCTGCCCTACCGGATAGAGGCCAGTTTCATCCTCAAGACCGATGCCACGGCCTTCGTCGGCGCACCTTTCGATGGCTACATAGAGTCGAGCCAGGTCACGCTTGGCATGCCTGTGAAAGCAGGGGAGGTGGTGTTTACCCTGGCCACCCGGGAACTGATGCTGGAACGGGCGGGGGCGCTGGCCGACCTGGCCCAGTACAGTCGGGAAGTGGAGAAGCGGCGGGCAGCAAACCAACTGGCCGAGATGCGAATTTCCGAGGCGCAGATGGCCCAGACCCAGGCCAAACTGGATCAGGTGGAGTATCGCCTGTCCCACGCCAGGGTGACGACGCCGATTGCCGGCGTGGTGGTGGAAGGGGAGCCGGGCAAGAACCTGGGAGGCCCGGTGAAACGCGGTGATACCGTGCTGAAAGTGGCGCAGGTGGAACATCTCTACGCCGAGATCGCGGTGGATGAGCGGGATCTGGAACTGGTCGCTCCGGGGCAGGACGGGGAAATCATGCTCGTGGCGAATCCCAACCATAGCTGGGACGTGCGGGTGCTGCGGGTCACGCCTTCCCCTTCCGTCAAGGAAGGCCACAACACCTTCCCGGTCAGGGCCGAGCCGGTCGCCGCCCAACCGGACTGGTGGCGCCCGGGCATGAGTGGCGTGGCCAAGGTGAGTACCGGCTATCGCCCGCTACTGTGGATGGTCAGCCACCGCCTGCTGGATTTCCTCAGGCTCAAGCTGTGGATATAGGGCGCTGCCCCGCGGGAGCTACGAGGACTCGCTCGTCCCGTGGCGGAAACAGCCCACGAGGTGGTCATTCACCATGCCCACCGCCTGCATGAAGGCGTAGCAGATGGTCGGTCCGACGAACTTGAAGCCGCGCCGGGCGAGTTCCCGGCTCAGTTCCAGCGACAGGGGCGTGCTGGCCGGAACCTGGGCCATGCTGCTCCAGGCATTCAGGATGGGCTCGCCCGCCACGAAGCGCCAGAGGAAGGCATCGAAGCTGCCGAATTCGGCCTGAACATCAAGGAAGGCGCGGGCGTTGGCCACGGCGGAGGCGATCTTCAGGCGGTTTCTCACGACGCCGGGATTGGCGAGCAGATCGGAAACGCGGGCCTCGTCATACCGGGCCACCGCTTCCGGATCGAACTGATCGAAGGCCGCCCGGTAGGCCTCCCGCTTCCTGAGGATGGTGATCCAGGAGAGGCCCGCCTGGGCGCCCTCCAGCACCAGGAACTCGAACAGGCGCCGGTCGTCGTGTACCGGCACCCCCCATTCCTGGTCATGGTAGGCCACATAGAGCGGGTCGTCTCCGGCCCAGGGGCAGCGAATTTTCGTCATGGAAGGGGGTGGCGGGGCTTTTGGATGGGTGCTGATCTTCAGCCAGGAAATAATCCTAGAAACCTCAGTTGACCGCTTGTCTACTCAAGTAAGTTATTGTGAACATTAACGTTAGTGCCTTCGATGGGCTTCACCCGTTGGGTGAGACCGCTACGCACCCGATTGCACGTCTGGCGGGTCGCCTGGCTGTGTTGCGAATCAACGCGGGGGCCGCTCCCGCGCGCTGTTGGCAACTGAGGTCGCGCCTTGCCAGACAACCCGCCAGCCGCACACTCGGGCGCGTCCAACTGAGGTTTCTAGTAGATCGTTCCAGTAATACGTTTACAATATAGGTGATATTTGCCATGATGCCCCCGGAACTATAGGGGGTGATCATGGCGAGGAAAAGTGGGCGGGCGGCGTTGGTGCTGTCAGACGAGAAC
>JAQTNA010000067.1 GCA_028714035.1 Rhodocyclaceae bacterium | reverse complement strand
TCTTCTGTCGTATCAAACAGTTCCGACGTATCGCCACCCGCTACGACAAACTCGCCGAACGCTTCTCCGCCTTCGTTGCCCTCACCGCAGCCGTCATATGGCTCACTTGATTGTCAACAGACCCTAGCTCGAAATTCGCAGCCCAGCGCGGCAGGTTGATCTCTTCGATCTCCCCGTTCGGCTGGTAGGCCGGCCAACGCTTGTTCTCGCGGCACCATTGAAGCAACTGGAGTGCGGCCCGATACTTGGCACGACCCGTTTCGATCATTTCCTCGCTCGCCTTGTAGGCAGCCACCGCGAACGGGGCTTCCTTCTCGACGGCGATGAAATAGAACGGAGCGGTCATGCCGGTAATGGCCTTGACCCCATCCTGATAGAACGCGGCCTGCACGTCGTAGCCAAGGCTGGCAATCGAGCGCGCAAACGCATCCGTCGAGGCATCGCAACACGTCTTCACGTCCACGATGCCAGCGATGGTGTCATCCGCCACCGCCAGGAAATCCGGGCGGCACTTCAACTCGATGCCGGTTTCAGGATCACGCCAGAACCCGGACATCTCGGCCATGCCGTTGGACAGCTTTTTGGCCGCGCCGGCGTGACAGCGCACCAAGTACGCCATGCTCTGGATCGCCGCCATCTGCTCTGGCTTGAGGAGGGTCTTGGCATCGTATAACTCGACCAGAACATCCTCACGGAAGCGACAAGCGCCCGCACCGTCTGCCGCCTTGATGGCGGCTTTAAGTTCGTCCTTGCCCAGAGCTTCCGTGCGAACACCAAAGATCTGTGCCGCAGTCCTGTAGTCTTCAAGCGACTGTAGGGTGCCGACCAGCTTCTCCTGGCACAATGCAGCCATCTCCGCCTGCACGTCTTCCTTGAAGCGGTAGGTGCCCAAACTGTCCGCCGCCTTGATCGCCGCTTTCAGTTCGTCCTTCTTTATCCTGGCGCTTGCAATGCCAAGCGCTTCCGCCGCACACCTGAGATCGTCCAGCGACTGGAGTGTGCCTTGGAGCCTCTCCTGAGTCAGTGCAGCCATCTCGGCCTGCACATCGTCCTTGAAGCGACAGGTACCCGCACTGTCGGCCGCCTTGATGGCTACCTTCAGTTCGTCCTTGGTCGGCACGCCGTAAGCGATCCCCAGCTTATCGGCCGCAGCCTTGAAGTCGTCGAGCGATTCCAGAGTGCCTTCCAACTCGGCCTCGTCCACCACCGCGTACTGGTCGCCAAATTCCTTCGGCTCCAGAATTGCGGCATGTACCGCCGTGCCGAATGCCATTGCCGGCGTCGGAACAGGCGGATTGGAGACATACTCCTGGAAGTGGGCCGGCGAACGCATGATGCGCACCAGCCCGGAATGGCCCACGGCCGTATCGCCATGGTATTGCTCGGCCGGCAGGCCGGGAACCATCGTATTGATTTTCATGTTGCCTCCTGGGAATGACAAACCCCCAGGAGACACGCCCCCCCTTGCGGGATGAAAGCATCCCACGGGGGCGATTGACGAAAGCGCCGACTGCTCGGCACTGGATGATTCAGATCCGCGGTTACAGGCCAAGCGCGCGGATGACCGGACGGCTGATAACCCAACCGGAAACGCAGCAAGCGATGATGATGAGTGCCATGGTGCCTCCATGATGAAAAAGCGGAGGCACCACGCCCCTTGCGGAGGCTTGACGCCCCCGCGGGGATGAAAAAAAACGATTCGGTTCGTTGTCAGAGCAGATCGAAATCCGGCGGCAGACTCGGCGCCGGATCAAGCGCCGCTTTGGTCCGCCTGATTCGACGCTTTGGCTTGCTTACCGCCTCGCGCTCCACTCTGATTCGGGCTGCCTTCTCTTCGGCCTTCTCTTCGATCTGGGCAAACGTACCCCCCTTACGCATGAAGGTCGGGGTGTTGAGTCCGGCCCATGGGTCAGAGGTCTTGTCGGGCGCCACTGTCGGCACCTTCGGTTCGCTCGTGGTGTTGGCAATACCCGGTTTACTACCCTTGTCGGCGGTCGAGAACCGCCGGACAACCAACCATAGCGCCGAAACGCAGGCCCTGGTGCCTTGTATCGCCATCCAGAATGACCCGAGAAGGGCCGCGATGAGGACTATCTTTTCCATGCTGAGTCTCCGGTCAAGTCAAAAAACACGGAGACACCTTGCCCATGGGGACAAAGGATGTCCCCGCGGGGTTGGAAAACAGGTCAATAGATGCTGCCTGGAATGCTTCTTGAGATACTTGATGCTGATTGTTTTGCCAGTCCCCAGCTAGGACTCATTCGGCGGCCATAGGCTCGTCGGATAGTATGGATGATTCTCCACCAGCGCTTTTGCGGACACAACTCGTAAACAGGTCGCTTTGGTGCGCTTTTTTGCCGTACTGGCCTCATTCCGTTTCGTAGCATCGTGAATCATCCCATGCACATTCGGAGAGCCCCGTGGACATCGGCACCCAGCGCACCGCCAACACACCAGCCAAGCGCACCAGTGGTGGCGGCACCCAGAAAAGCCACCCCTATTTCCCTCAAAAGGTCGTTCTCCAGTCGCTTCATGCCCAGAGGGTCTTTGAACGGGGTTTTGAGGTCTGCGCTGGCTCATTCTTCATCCTCGCCATCGTCTTGCCCACTTTGGCCACCAAAGAGCAGGCGCTGGAGGCCCAGGGGATGGCGGACGAACGCTTCAACAGCGCATTCCGTGAGCTTGGCGCCGAGGCCGAACGGCTTGCGCAACTGGCTGAGTCCCACGGAATTGACATGGCAAGCGTGGGCATGGCCTACACCGCTCCCCAGGAGTTTTCGGCCGAAATCACCTCCCCGAATGCGGTGCGGTATGTCGCACTAATCCGCGAATTCGACAAGCTGGTGGCCAGCTTCGACGTGCTCTTCCTGTCCGGCGTGATGCCCAACGCGGACTATTCATTGCAGATTTACGAGTGGAAACGAAAGCTGCTTCGCTTGGCCGGCGACATCCGCAAGATTTCCGGTCGTGCCATGGCCAGTGCACGTCGCAAAGACATGCCGATCCCCAGCGAATTGGCGCCCGCCGCCGTGGCTGACTCGCAACCGGCTGAGCCGCAGTCACCAAGCACCCCTGTGGCAGTACCCGAAGGCGAGCCGCCTGCCGTTGCCACACCTGCCCCGATCTCACCGCGCAAGCGCCGTGCAGGCGCCCCGGCCGCTGCCGAGACTGACGCATTCGCGGTTGCCGCGCCGGCAGAGGTCACCTGACCCTGAATCGCCAACAGGAACGTGGGGCATCGGCAACTGCCAACGGGCGATCCTGGCCTGCCCAGGCACCGGCAAGACTCGTGTCCTCACGGAGCGGGCCGCGCAGGTTCTGGCGAACACTCCAAAGGGCCGCCAGCGCGCCGCCACATTCGCTCGTGACGCCACTCCGGATAGAGGTCACGTCTCAGTGAAATGGCGTCCAGGTGTGCGCTTTTGGCAGTGTTTCCCAGGCGCCCGTCTGGTTGAATTGACCGTGACAGAAATGTACCCATTCCCACTCGCGCTCCCAACTGGTATATGGTCAAATACAAAACCATCCCGCAATTCTCGGAGGAATCCGGTTACACTGAGGATGCCATCCGGTCAAAGATTCGAGACGGGGTTTGGATCGAAGGCAGGGTGTGGATTCGCGCTCCAGATGGACGAATCCTTATCATCGTAGAGGGTTACAACGAATGGGTCGAAATGGGTCCGGTGTCCGCGCCGCTTCGGATACCACAATTGAAATCACCTTCACCTACCAGGGCACGCGCTGCCGTGAGAGGATCAGGCTCCAGCCCACCCCCGCTAACCTGAAGCGGGCGGCGCGCCACAAGGCTGCCATCGAAGCAGCCATCGAAGGCGGCACCTTCGACTATGCCGTTACTTTTCCCGAATCCACGCGGGCCAAGCAATTTGCCCGATGCCCAGGCGACGTGACGCCGACAGGGACTTTTCTGGCCGAGTGGTTGCTGCGCGTTGAGCCTACGCTGGCAGCATCCACGTATGCTGACTACAAAAAGACAGTGAACGGCCCTCTGGCAGCCTTTGCAGCAAAGAAGCTAACGGAGATCGATCAAGCTGAACTGGAAGATTTCTGCGCCAAGTTGAAATGCGGCAACAAGCGCATCGGAAACATCCTCAGCGTGCTGCGCATTGCTCTGGATAATGCCAAGGATCGGAAGCAGGTTTCGATCAACCCGGTCGCGGGCTTCAGCTACACCAGGAACGAGCCTCCAAAGGAAACCGACGACATTGATCCGTTCTCGATGGAGGAGCGCGCGGCTATCTTGAGGGTTCTGGATGGGCAGGCCTACAACCTGGTGCAGGTTGCATTCTGGTCCGGTCTGCGCACATCCGAACTGGTGGCCCTGGACTGGCGGCGACATTGATTTCAAGCGGGGCATTATTCACGTCCGGCGCGCAACAACACAGGCATCGAAGGGCAAGGCAGAAAAAACCAAGACCAGCGCCGGCACCCGTGAAGTAAAAATGCTGCCGCTGGCCAAGGCAGCGCTGGAGGCCCAAAAAGCATGGACCTTCCTGAAGGGGGGAGAAGTATTTCAGAACCCACGAACTGGCAACCGCTGGCAGGGAGACCAACCGATCCGCAAAACCATGTGGGTGCATGCCCTGAAGAAGGCAGAAGTCCGGTACCGCTACCCCTACCAGACCCGGCACACCTACGCCAGCATGATGCTGTCGGCCGGTGAGCACCCGATGTGGGTGGCGTCGCAAATGGGGCATGAGGACTGGGGCCTGATCCGCAAACGGTACGGGAAATGGATGCCTGATGCAGCCCCAAACGCCGGCAGCGCTGCCGATGCCCTATTCGGTTCCGGCCCAGGGAATCGAACAGCACAGAATTTGGAATGACAGCTTTACGCCACCATGCACACGCAAGTGTTTGTTTTAATTGATTACGACGCGGGTTCGATTCCCGCCGCCTCCACCAATTCAACGCCAAACTATTGATTTAGTTTGGCGTTTTCCTTTTCGACTTGGCTTTTTCCACTCAGGTGTGACACTTTTGTGTGACACCGGCACCGGAAACCGCCATGCCCATCCGCCTCGCCTCGCATCTCTACCCGGATGGCAGCGAGCGTGTGCATTTTCGCACCGTGTCGGCGACGGAGACTCCGGCCAGGTGGGCCAGGTGCTGGCCAGCCGACGCCGGGCGCTGAAACTTTCCCAGCGGGCGGTAGCCGCCAAACTGGGTATCAGCCAAAACCGGCTGTCGGAACTGGAAGAGAACCCGGACCGGCTGACGCTGGATCGCCTCCTCACCCTGGCCAACGTGCTGGGGCTGGAGCTGACTATCCACGACCAGGCCATCCGCGATCCGGCCGGCAGCCCACCCTCTGCCGGGGAGTGGTAAGCCGTGGGACGCCGAGCACTCAGCCGGGCGCTGGACATCTGGGCCAACGGCCAGCGGGTCGGCCAATGGCGCCTGCCCGCCCGTGGCCCCATGGAACTTCAGTACGACCCGACCTGGGTAAGCTCCCCCGAGGGACGGCCCCTTTCCCTGTCGCTGCCCTTCAATCTGGACAAGCTACCGCTCAAAGGCGAGCGCATGCGCACTTCCGTCGAAAATGAGTGGCTACCCGTGATGCGAACCGGGATTCGGGTGCTGGCGACTAATCGGGCCGACGGATGAGAACTTGCCGGTGACCTGGACAATGACGCGCCTTGCCCAACGGCGCGCGCTCAGTCCCGGCACCACACACTCCCGCACTCACATATTCGGCAGCGCTGATTCGCCTACCTGCCCACCCGAATTACCGTCCCAGTATCTGTAGCGCACCGGGACTATAGGGAACCGAGGGCGGTACCACTTTGGTTTGCAGGGGATGCAAATACTCCATCACCGGTTTCAGGGCCACGTTGTTGGCGCTGCCCGGCGCCGTGGCTTTGCCCACCAGAGAGGACGTGGCGCGGAGTCGGTAATCAAAGGCAGTCGGCAGTTCAAGGTCATTGGCACTGGCAAGAACGTTCCCTGCATATTGCCCCGTCCCGGACGATTCCAGGGTCGCCCCATTGCCATACCGGATATTGTTGTACACCTTGACCGTTCTTGTTCCCGGAGCAACCTTCAGAAACACGCCGCCTGCGGTCCGATCATTGACGATGGTGTTATTCACCAGGTAAAGCTGATTCTGGGGCCAGAAATATCCCTCCTCGCCGAAGCTGATGATATTGCTGTTCTGCGTCGTCGCGCTCTGCTCGATGATGTTGCCGATCAGATAACTCGTGCCCCCATTCGGCAAATCCACCTCGTAACTGGCTTTGCCGCCGGTCTCGTCGGTCAGACGGCTGTAGCTGATGTAATTTTCCTTAGCCCGGCTTTTGAGGAGATGCCCCACAACGGCATGGTGAGAGTAGCTTCCAGTCATGCTGAATCTGGCGATCTGACCAACATAGATGTTATGCGAATATCCATCGCCGTGACCGTTGTAGCCAAACTCGCTGCGTTCGACCGCCAGCGTGGCCGTATTGATGTTTCCCGTCAGGATCCCGTTTTCGTTGTGCAGGAATTTGCAATTCCGTACGACCAGATTGCCGTTCTCGAAGCGGATGCCGGCGCCGTTCTGATCCGGAACCCGCGCGCCGCTGAACGCGATGTTTTCAATGGTGAAATTTCCGTTTCGGATGACCCAGATGGCCTTCCCCTCGGCGGACATCCCATTCGCGTTGAGGGTCACCATACCGTTCACGCCACGAATGGTCAGGTTACTTTGCAGCCATACCGCCACATCCCCGGAGTAGGTTCCGGCGGCAATTTCCACGACATCCCCCGACTTCGCCGCCGCCGCTGCGGCCGCAATCGTCTTGTACTGGCCATGCGGCCCCACGGTGCGGATTACGGGCAGCGCGCCATGGGCCAGGGCCACGCAGCCCAGCGCCATCATTGCCGCAGCGCCAATCTTGGTGATCCGTCGCGAATACAGCCTGGCTACGCAGCCCACGGCCGGCAACAGCTTGTCGGAAAAGCACCGGTATCCCATATCAACCTCCCTTGGACCATCCACCGCAGTAATGCCACGTATTCGCTTGAGCGCCCGAGAACGACATGCGCACCGCCGGGGGCCGCTCACGAGAACCACCCATCGCTGATTGGGCCGATATGCCCCGCCGTTGCGCCGGACACATGGACCTGAGTTCAAGGATAGTGACCCCCTCCGGCAAGGACAAGTGGTTCCGCCTCATTTCCGGAGCAGAGTGTGACGTGGATCACGAAAGGCCTGCAACTTCCTTTCGATAGCCCCGGGATCGGTTCGCCAAGCCACGTCTGGCTCAAGGCGGGCGTCGGAAATGGGCGGTCCGACTCCCGCTGAAGAGGGCTTGCGACCTCGACATCTTCAGAAAGAAAGACCCAACCGGAAGCGGTTGGGCCTTTCGCTCAAGGGATCCACCCGAACCGGCGGGCTAGCGAGCGTCCAGTTTTCTGACCCAGGGGACGTAAGCCATGTCGGTCTCGGCGATGTGATGCGTCAACCAGTCGCGCAGGAAATCCACCGTTTCGGACGAGATGTCCGTGCCGATGGATCTCAGTTGAAGTTCCTGCAGCCTGGCCCGGAAGGCCACGTGCTCGGCCACGTGCTCGGCCAGGTCCGGATAGCCCGCCTCGGTCATCATGGACTCTTCCACCGCGAAGTGATCCCGGGCGTAGTGCTTGAGACGGGTAATGGCGTATACGCCGAAAAGCGTGCGCTCCTCGGCGGCGGCGCTTTCCAGTTCGGCCAGCCACTGGAAAATCGTCCTGTGGTGCTCGTCTATCAGGGGAACACCGGTACTGAGGGCGGGAGTCCATTCGATCATGGCCAAAATTCTAGCACTCGCGAGCGATGACATGGACAAGTTCTGGGACTGTGCCCCTGTTTCAATACGCGGCCTGCCTTTCCAGCCAGGCAGCGGCGCCCGCCACGGTCGAGAAATCGGAGAGCGACCGGGCCTGTACCCGGGGGTGACGCTCCAGGACCATGCGGCACAGGGAGTTTCCCGGCCCCAGTTCGAAAAAATGGCTGACGCCCATTTCCAGGGCCACATCGAGCACCCGTGCCCACTGCACGGGTTCTGCGAGCTGTCGGCTCAGGCTACTGATCGCCTCGGGCGCACCGTCACGCGGTAGCCCATCAATGCCGGCGAGCACCGGGCACCAGGCCGACGCCCAGCTTTCCTTAGACAGAGCCTCCGTGAATGGCGCTACGGCCGATGCCAGCCAGGGTGAGTGAGCCGGCACGGTGATGGGAAGACGCACCACGTGCGCCGAGGACATTGTCTCCAGCTCGGCCGAAAGCGCGTCGAGCCCGGGGGAAAGACCGGCAACGACCCCGTGATCGTCGCCGACGATGATGGCCAGGACGGCGCCGTGTTTCAGTGCGGCCCGTTCGATGGCGGACAGGCGCAGGCCGCGGATGGCCAGCATGCCCGACCCGGCAGGTGCGGCGGCGTCCATGGCGACGGCCCGAGTATTCGCTAGGCGCAAGACCTGGGACGCGGACAGCCCACCGGCCACGCCCCAGGCGGCCAGTTCTCCCACGCTGTAGCCCGCCACCAGCGCCGGATCCACGCCCGCCGCCCTCAGCGCGGACCAGGCCGTCATCTGGTTGAGGCAGATGAGCGGCTGGGCCTGGGCATTTACAAAGCAGCGGGTCGGATCGGCGGCGATCTCGAAGGCGTCGGCGCCCATTTCCGCCGCCAGTTCGGTGCAGGCGTGCCGGGTGAGGGGATCGGTCCGCAGGCGATCGAACATGTCCGTGGTCTGGCTGCCCTGGCCGGGACAGAGGATGCAGAGGCTCATGGCGCAATCATCGCACGTCGCCGGGCCTTGAGGGCACGCCGGGGTGGGTGACCATGGCCAGGCGCCGGCGCCGCTCCGCTTCCAGGGCCATCAGCTTGCGCGGCGTCGTGGCGCCGGCGTGCCGTGCGGCGGACAGGGCGATCTGGAACAACTGGGCGGCGCTGTAGGCGTCGGACACGGCGTCATGGCGCTGGATGGGAGCAATGCCGAAGGCTTCCAGCCATTCATCCAGGCTCGCCCGCCGATCCATCTTCACCGGGAAGAGCTCCGGCAACACCCAGGCGAGGTCGAGCCAGGGCCGTTTGAAACCGGCCCCGAGTTGCAGCTTGACGGCGCGCCGGGTGATCGCATCGTCGAAAAACGCATGGTAGGCCACCAGGGGCGACTTGCCGACGTATTCCAGGAAGCCGAGCAGGGCTTCCACCGGGTCGGTGCCGGCTCGTTGGGCGCCGGAACCTATGCCGTGGATGAGGATGTTGTCCGCCTCCTCCGCCCCGCCCGCGCCCTCCCGGCGCAGGATGACCGAGAAGGCGTCCGCGGGGGCGATGAGCCCGTCGCACACGGCCAGGGCGCCGATGGAGATCAGGTCGTGGCGCTTCGGGTCGGGGCCGCTGGATTCCGTGTCCACCACCACGAAGCGGCAGCGGTAGCCGTTCTGATCCAAAGGGCATTCCGGCAGGCGCTGCCAGCGATCCAGGCGCTGCGTCTGCTCGGCGGAAAGCCGCCGCGTGGTGCCGCCCAGGAAGACCCCGAGCCAGTTCATGACAGGAAATCTGCCCGCAAGCGCTGTTGCAGCTTTCGGACCTGGCGCAAGGACTCCTTGAGCAGGCGCCGGTCCATCTCGTGCAGGCTGTCGGGCACCATGCGGTTCCCGCCGGTACCTTCCCCGTCCCGACTCTGAAGCCGCAGCCGCAGGGACTGGATGAAGTGAAACCCGGCGCTGACCGCCGCCATGTCGGCAGCGTCCACCTCGCCGAGTTGGGCCAGTGCATGCAGGCGCTGCGCCGTGTTCGTGGGAGCCAGACCACGGGCGATGGCATAGACCCGGGCGCAATCCGTGAATATCCGGGCGCCGGCCTTCTTCAGGTCCAGGGATGGGCGCGGCCCCGGGTCGGCGGGATCGGCATCCACCACGAAGTCCTGGAGGCGCCCCAGGGGCGGGTACGCGGCCAGGGCATTCTGGGCCAGCATGAACAGGAACTGGGGCGCCCGGCCACCCGTATCGAACACGGATTTCTTCAAGAGGCGCGCCAGCTTTTCGGCACCAAAGACGGGACGGAAATCGAAGTAGATGCTGGCGTTGAGCAGGGCCACCGGGTCCGGCGTGCGCATCCAGGAGAGAAACCGCTCCTGCCATTCTTCCAGGGAAAGACAGCATTCCGGCCGGCCCGCCATGATCAGGCCGGGACAGAGGCGAAAGCCACAGGCGTCCAGATCCCGGTTCACGTCCGCGCCGAAGGCCGTCAGGCGCAGCCGGAGTTCTTCCCGGTCGGAAAACTCGCGGGCCAGAAAGACGATGCCGTTGTCCTGGTCCGTGGCCAGGGTCTGCTCCTCCCGCCCCTCGGAACCGAAGGCCAGCCAGGCCCAGTCCGCTCCCGACAGGTCGTGCCGCTCCAGGTTCATTTCGATCACGCGCCGGGTCAGGGCGTCGTTCAGCGCCGTGATGAAGCGGGTGACGGCTTCCGCGCCGATGCCCTGAGCCACCAGTTCCCGGGCCAGTCTCCGAACATCGGCGGCTGCCGCCTGGAGCCGGGGAACGTCCGGCGCGGTCTGAATCGCCTGGCGCACCTGATGCAGGCCGAGGCGCTGGCTGGCGAACAGATCCCGCTCGGACAACACCCCGGCCAGGCGGCCCTGGGCATCCACCGCCAGCACGTGCCGGATGCCGTGCCGTGCCATGAGGCTGGCGGCATCGAAGGCGCTGGCATCCAGGGGCAGCGTGTGCGGCTCCCGGGACATCACCGCTGAGACCGGCGTTTCCAGGGCGATGCCCGCGAGCACCACCCTCTGCAACAGGTCGGACTGGGTGAAGATGCCCGTGGGCCGGTCTTCCGTATCGCACACCACGATGGAGCCGACCCGTTGATCGCTCATGATCTGGAGCGCGAGGCGCAGGGCTTGGGATTCGGGAACGGATACCGGCGTCCGGCGCACCAGTTCGGAAAGCGGCGCGGAGAGCTTCCGCTGTTCGGATGCCCGCTGGGCAAACTGCACCTGGATCTGGCGCCGGGACTGCATGAGCAGGCTCGCAATGTAGCGGGTGCAGAAGCGATGGAAGATGGCGCTGCTCTTGAGCAATGCCTGGAAATCCGCGGCCGGCAGTTGCAAGCAGAACACGTCGCCGATGGCGGTGTAGCGGTTGGTGCTGGGCCTCTGGGCGGTGACCGCGCCGATGGGGAAACACTCGCCCTCCCCCAGGGTCATGGCGTCGGCTTCCAGCACGCTGGCCTCCCCCGCCTGCCGGGCCTGAACCCGCCCCCGCTGGATGATGAAGAAGTGGCCGGGCACGCCCACCTCCGGCCCCAGGATACGGCACTCCGGCTCGAAATAGGCCTGCTTCAGGCGCTCGGCCAGGAAGCGAAGCGACTGCGGCTCCTGTTCGGCCATCTCATCGAAGGGGGCATGGCGGGAGAGGAAGGCGATGGCCGCATCCAGCAGCATTTGCGTCATGAGGTTCCCTATTGCTTTCAGCAGACGGCCTCGGCTCTGACTCGAACCTGAGCACCAACGCTGGCTTCGAAGCGATGCACGAACCAGGCGGCCGCCAGCAGGTCGGCGCTGCCGCCCGGACTCAGCCGGCGTGCCTCGAATTCTCCCCCGAGGATGGCGAGGCGATGCTCCCAACCGGAAACAAAGACGCCGCCCTCGGCCACGAAAGCCTCCGCCGCCCGCTGCGCCCATTCCAGGCCGGCCATGCCGCCTCGATGGGCCAGGTTGGTGTCCGGCAGCACCGCCATGGTACTGAGCAGGCCATGGACACAGGAAGAACGGGCATCCAGGCCACGCTTCAGGGCCGAGCGCAGGGCCGGCAGCGTCACATCGAAGAGCACCGGGAAGCCGGCCGCCGCATGTTCCCGGGCACCGGGCAAGCCGAGCAGCAGCCTGGCCCGCTCGCCGTGGCTGAGGACATCCATGCTGCTCAGACACACTGGTTCGCCGGAATACGGGAAACCCGTGAAACCTATTCCCTCGCCCCCCGGGAGGGGGGAGAGGGTCAGGGCGAGGGGCAGCCCGGCGCCGGTTGCTGCCTCGACCCGCCCCTCACCCCAGCCCTCTCCCCGCGAGCGGGGCGAGGGAGATGTGGCGGCGGCGAGGATGGCTTCGCCCCAGTGGCGGGAAACGCTGGCGCCCAGCGTTCCACTCTCCGGCCGGGACGTAGACCTCCCGGCGGCCGCACACAGGAGGCCCAGGGTGAATATGGCGCCCTTGTGGGTGTTGATGCCGCCGGTAGCGGCCAGCATGTCCCGTTCGGCGGCGAGGCCCCGGCGCTGCAATTCAACGAAATCTACTCCGGCCGCCCCCAGGCTGGCACAGTCAGAAAAATATCCCCCTAGTGAAGCGCTGCTGGCAAGGAAAGTGCGGTGGTCCATGTCCGAGTGGCTGCCGCGCCCCGTGGGCGTCACCAGTCCCGGCTTGGGGTCCAGGTTCAGTTCCAACTCCAGCGCCTCAATCGCCAGGCGTCCGATATGTTCGGCGGCGTTCATGCGGCCGGAAGCCCCACCGAAGTGAAGAAGCGGCCGCGATAATCCGCCATCGCTTCCATCGTGACCGAATGTAGCCCCTTCACCAGCAGGCGGGCGGGGGAGGCGGCCACTTCCCGCCAGGCCGCCGCGAATCCATCGGGCGAGCACAATTCGCCGTCCAGACGCGGCAGCGGACTGGCGTCCGTGATCGCCTCCAGGGCCAGGAGCGCGGCCTCCGCCGCAGGCCAGTCCGGCGCCGCCAGCAGCAGATCCAGGTCGGACGCCTCGCCCAGACAGGGCTCAAGGGTGACGGCCTGCATGCCGGCCGACCCCAGCACGCGGGGGCAGACGGCAGCCAGCGCCGGGCTGGCCAGCAGCGCGCCGATCAGGCTCAACCAGGATTCGGGCAGCGCCGAGGCCAGGTCCGCCAGACGAGGCGGTGCGGCGCTGCGCCGCACATGGCAAACCGGCACCTGAAAAGGCAGGCGATGCTTGCCCAGAGACGGCGGCAGGGCCAGCCCCAGGGCGAGCAGCCCTTCCGCCATTTCCGGCTGCCGGGAAACGATCAGAGGATGGCCGCGCTCCAGCCAATCGGCCAGCAGCCCCCTGGCCTCGGCGTCCGGCAGGCACCCCAGCGAAACGGTGCGCGCATCGCCTGCCGCCAACGGTTCCAGCCAGACCAGATCGTGGCGACGCGGCGCGGCAAGCCGATCAGGCATGGGCGAGCACCCGCTCCACCACGGTGGCGGCATGGCTGCGCCCGCCCCGCTCCCGGCCCAGTTCCCGCCGGGTATCGGCCAGCGACTGGCCGCGCAAGCCGGCGATGGCCGCCGCCAGCCGGCCCGCCAGGTCGCCTTCCCATACCGTGTTCACGTGACCCATGCGGTAGTAGTTCTCCACGCCGGGCGAGAAGACCGGGGACTGGGCCGCCAGCGCTTCCAGGCGCTCCAGGGGAATCTTGGTGATGCGGGCCATGGCCGGCAGGTTCATGACCTTGATCTCCGCCTCCGCCAGGGCAAAGCAGGCATCGGCCATCATGCCCGTGGTCAGGTAGCCGCCGCTCACCGCCTGGCCATAGACCAGGCTCAGGATCAGGTGGCCCCGGCTGCGGGCCAGTTCCACGCATTTGGCCAGGTGGGCCATGTAGCCGTTCAGGCCCAGCAGTTCGTCCCGGCGGCGCAGGCGCTGGCCCTGGGTGTCCAGCAGGAATACGATGGGGCGCCCGGGGTGATGGTGCACGGTGTCCAGCACACATTTCGCCATGGTCAGGGCCAGGTCCACGCCCACCTCGGCCGCGTCGGAGGTACCGATGAATTGCACCGGCCCGGGGCCGACCTGCGCCGTGCCGTCGAAAAACTCGGGGGTCTCTGCGTGCAGAATCCAGCCGTCGGGGAAGAGTTGTTCGAGGAGGGTATTGGTTTGCATTCTAAAGACCTCGATCAGAACCGCAGAGACGCAGAGGCGCAGAGGAAAAACAATGAATCATGGCGGTTTTCGATTTCACCCAACGGGTTGGGCAGAAAGTCAGCACAAGTTCTGCTTTTCTCTGCGCCTCTGCGCCTCTGCGGTGAATCAATTGCATTTTCCAGCATCATAAGTGGCTCCGGCAGGGATCGGCCACGGCCCGGAACTCGGCGGGGGACAGGAGCGGCACGCGCTTCGGGTCCGCCACGCCCAGGGCCTGCCATATGGCGGGCGCATCGTCGCAGGCGGAGAAGCGCTGCCAGCGGCGCGTGAGCATCTCGTGTTCCCGCTCCACGTCCTCCAGGGACAGCCCGGCGGGTCGGGCAAGCAGTTCAATGGCGGCGGCGCGGAAGTCCGCCGTATCGTCGCCCACCAGCGCATCGGCCTCGCCCAGCAGGTAACGATGCTTGCCGCCGGTGACGCGCCAGACCAGGGCACGGTCCCGGGAATCGAACTCCTCCACGCCCCGCACCGTCTCGATCACCTCGGGGCCGGACATGGCCAACCGACCTTCTTCCGACATCACCAGGCTGTCGCAACAGCGGGCAATCAGCCCGGTGCCGCCGAAGCAGCCGCCCGCGCCGCCGACCAGGCCGATGAAGCGAATACCGGCAATGCGGGCCGCCAGCACGGCACGGATCACTTCCGAGACGGCGATCAGGCCGGCGTTGGCCTCGTGCAGACGCACGCCGCCGGAATCGAACAGGAACAGCACGGCGGCGGGCCGCGTGGCCCTGGCCCGCTCTATCAGGCCCACCAGCTTGGCGCCATGCACTT
>JAQTNA010000066.1 GCA_028714035.1 Rhodocyclaceae bacterium | reverse complement strand
GTTCTCGTCTGACAGCACCAACGCCGCCCGCCCACTTTTCCTCGCCATGATCACCCCCTATAGTTCCGGGGGCATCATGGCAAATATCACCTATATTGTAAACGTATTACTGGAACGATCTACTAGTTGGCATTTTATGGGAGGCATCGTCCCTCGGTGCGCTAAAGTCTGCGTTTTTTGCGCCGATACCATCCTCCATCTCTTCACGAGGGGCAAATGCCATGGAACGCGAGGAAGGACCGGGTAGGGAGCAGGGCACCGATGACCGTTTCGTGGCGGAACTGGCGACCCGGGCGGCGGGTCTGGGCCGGGAAGTGGCCGGAATCGTCGGGGTGCTGGACGACCTGTCCAAGTCGGGCACGCGCCAGGCGGAATCCTTTCATCGGGTGGGTGAGGAGATGGCCGCCCTGAGCGTCACCAACGACCAGATCGGCAAGACCGCCCTGAACACCGAGCAGGAGACCCGCCGTGCGCGGACCGCCGTGGAGCAGGCCCTGTCGGAAACCCAGGTGCTGGCCCAGGCGGTGCAGCGTGTGGATGCCGGCATGGATACCGTGATGGGCGTGCTGAAGCATGTCTCCGGTGCCGCGGAGGAAATCGGCCAGATCGCTTTCCAGACCCGCATCGTCGCGTTCAATGCCTCCGTGGAAGCGGTGCGCGCCGGTGAACGGGGGCGGGGCTTCGCCGTGGTGGCGGAGGCCGTCAAGGATCTGGCCCAGAAGGTCCAGCAATCCAGCCAGGACATTCGCTCCACCTTGCAGGAACTCGGCTTGAAGCTGGAAGAACTGGCGCAGAACGTTCACGGGGATGGCAGGTCCGGGCGCTCCCGGGATGCGGGCGCCACGGTGGCGCACACCATGGACGTGGTCCGGAGCGCCTTCGATGAGGTGCAGAAGCGTATCCACGACATCGCGGACGCGGCCTCGGCCAGTGGCGGCAATGCGAAGAATGTGCTCGAGGAGGTGAGGGGGTTGGACCGGGAGCTGGTTCATTCGGTCTCGTCCATCAACGAGGCGCGCCAGCAGGCCGAGTCCCTGCTGGAACTGAACGAGAACCTGATAGAGCTCACCGCGGAGAGCGGCCTGTTCACCGAGGATAGTCCCTTCATTGATGCCGTGCTCGACGGGGCGGCGCGTATCTCGGAAGCCTTCGAGCAGGCGCTGGCCCGTGGCCAGATCCGGGAAGGGGAACTCTTCGATGAAAATTACCGGCTGATTGCCGGCACGGATCCGCAGCAGTACCAGGCGGGCTTCGTGACCCTGACCGACAGCCTCCTGCCCGCGATCCAGGAACCCCTGATGAGCTTCAGCCCGGCCGTGACTTTCTGCGCCGCCGTGGATCGCAACGGCTACCTGCCGACCCACAACCGGCAATATTCCCAGCCCCAGAGCCGCGATCCCAAGTGGAATGCCGCCAATTGCCGCAACCGGCGCATCTTCAACGACCGCACGGGCCTGGCCGCAGGCCGCAGCGAGAAGCGCTTCCTGCTCCAGATCTACCGCCGCGACATGGGCAACGGTCAGTTCGTGCTGATGAAGGATCTGTCCGCCCCCATCTACGTAAACGGCCGCCATTGGGGCGGCCTCCGGATGGGTTACAAGTTCTGAGCTTGACAGGTCGGGATTTATCCCGACAAGGGCTGAGGGGCCGGCCAGTAGGGCGGGCGCCAGCCCGCCAACCAGGCCAGTGTCGGGCTGAAGCCCGGCCTACAAGGAAAAATCCCGAGAATTCAAGGCCGAAGTCTGCGATAATGCGCGGTTCCCCGGTTGTTTGGCCTGTTCCTTTCTTCTCCTTTCCTGCCTTGAGGCGGGCATCCCATGAGCGAACCCATTGATTCCTTCGCGGCACTCCAATTGCCGCCCGCCCTGCTTTCCGCGCTGACGGACGTCGGCTACGAAACGCCTTCGCCCATCCAGGCGGCCTGCATTCCCCATCTGCTTGCCGGCAGCGATCTGCTGGGCGAGGCCCAGACCGGCACCGGCAAGACGGCGGCCTTCGCCCTGCCGGTCCTGGCCCGTCTGGATCTGGCCCTCAAGATGCCCCAGGCCATGGTGCTGACCCCCACGCGCGAGCTGGCCATCCAGGTGGCCGAGGCGTTCCAGAAATACGCCCACCACATGCCCGGCTTTCACGTGCTGCCGCTCTACGGCGGCCAGAGCATGGTGGTGCAGCTGCGGGCGCTTTCCCGCGGCGCCCACGTCATCGTCGGCACACCCGGCCGGATCATGGATCACCTGGAGAGGAAGAGCCTGCAACTGGACAGGCTCCAGACCCTGGTGCTGGACGAGGCGGACGAGATGCTGCGCATGGGCTTCATTGACGACGTGCAATGGATCCTGGAGCACACGCCCGCCGAGCGCCAGACGGCGCTCTTCTCGGCCACCATGCCGGAGCCGATCCGCCGCATCGCCCAGCGTTACCAGCGCGACCCGCAGCATGTGAAGATACGTTCCGCCACCACCACCGTGGCCACCACCCGCCAGCGCTACTGGCAGGTCAAGGGCGCGGACAAGCTGGAGGCCCTGACCCGCATCCTGGAAGTGGAGGAGGATTTCGAGGCCGCCATCATCTTCGTGCGCACCAAGATTGCCACCGTGGAGCTGGCGGAAAAGCTGGAGGCCCGCGGCTACGAGGCGGCGGCGCTGAACGGCGACATGACCCAGGGCCTGCGGGAACAGGTGGTGGAGCGCCTGAAGAGCGGCGGCCTGGACATCGTGGTGGCCACCGACGTGGCGGCCCGCGGCATTGACGTGCCCCGTATCAGCCATGTGGTGAACTACGACGTGCCCTACGACACCGAGGCCTACGTGCACCGCATCGGCCGCACCGGCCGCGCGGGCCGCGTCGGCAGCGCCATCCTGTTCGTGGCGCCGCGGGAAATGCGCATGCTGAAGGCGATCGAGTACGCCACGCGGCAGAAGATCGAGCCCATCACCCTGCCCACCCGCAGCGAGGTGGCGGATCGCCGGGTGGCCCAGTTCAAGCAGCAGGTGCTGGACGTGCTGGCGGACGAGAATCTGGATTTCTTCTTTCCCGTGGTGCGCGGCATGGAAGAAGACGAGGGCGAAGACGGCCAGAAATACAGCGCGCGCCAGATCGCCGCGGCCCTGGCCTTCCTCGCCACCCGCGAGCGGCCCCTGCAACCGGAAGGCAAGGACATTCCCGAGCCGGCGCCCCGGCGGGAGAGTCGGGACGAGCCTCGGCCCGAGCGTTCGTTCCGGGACAACCGGGAGGATTCCCGCTCGGAACGTCCTCCGCGGGAGAGCCGGGAAGAATTTCGTTCGGAGCGTCCGCCGCGCCGGGAGGAGGCGCCCGCCCGGCGCTCCTTCTCCGAGGGCAACCTGGTGCGCTATCGCATCGAAGTGGGCAAGAAGGACGGCGTGATGCCCAAGGAGATCGTCGGTGCCATCGCCAACGAGGGCGGCATCGAGGGGCGTTACATCGGCCAGATTCATCTGTTCGATGAATACACCACGGTGGAACTGCCCGCGGGCATGCCGGCCGAGACCCTGTCCATCCTCAAGCGCACCCGCGTGCGGCAGAAGCCGCTCAACATCCGCCTGGCGGATGCGGGTGACGAACCGGGGCAGCGCGCACCCAGGCGTTCTTTCTCCGGCGAAGGCAAGCCGCCTTTCCCCGGCAAGGATCGTCCGCCCTTCAGGAGCGACGAGCGGCCGCCCTTCCGTAGCGAAGGCAAGCCATCCTTCCCCTCGAAGGATCGCTCCTTCCCCGGTAGCGATCGTCCCTTCTCGAAGAAACCTCGGACGAAGTAGCGGAGAAGCTCGTTTGTGGGGCGGACTTCAGTCCGCCATGGCCGGCTGAAGCCGGCCCCACGGCGATCTGCTCCAGGCTTTCCGTTATTTGCTTGCCCGCGGCGCAGCGAGCAAGGATAATCCCCTGTTCCCCACGATTCCTGCCACCCAATGTCCCACGCTTCCTACACCCTGACCGACATCACGCGCTGGCTGGGGGAGAAGGAGGTGGCGAAGGGACGGGCCTACCGCAACGCGGTGTTTTCCCTGGAGGTCCGCCCCGGCTGGATCGCGGCGCGAGTCCAGGGATCGGCGCATCAGCCCTACCAGGTGCGCATTCACCTCTGGAAAGAGGTCGGCGGCCATGCGGCCATGGAAAACGCCTGCACCTGCCCGGTCGGCAGTTATTGCAAGCACGTGGCGGCGACGCTGCTCGCCGCCTTGCCCCAGATGGGCCGGGGCGGCGCCGATCCCGTGCTGGCGGCCTGGCTGGAGGAGTTCCGTCAGGAACTTCAGCCCAAGGTGGTGGCGCCTTCCAAGGAAGTGCTGGCCTACACCCTGCACAAGAGTCCGGGGCAAAACGACTGGGTCGTGGCCCTGTTCAAGGCCCGGCGCAACGCGGCCGGCGGCCTCGGCGGCCTGGACCCCTGGGCCAATGTGGAAGCGGCCCTGGTCAAGGCGCCCCGTTTCGTGTCCGAGGACGACCTGATCGTACTGCGCCTGCTCTGGGCGCAGCGGCCCAGGCACGGCTACTACGGCACCGCCTACCTCTCCGCACTGCCTCTGGCCGGTGCCCAGGGTGACGAGGCTCTGGAGCGGATGATTGCCTCGGAGCGTCTCTATTTTCCCAAGGAGCCGGTCGGCCGGATCAAGGGTGACGAGTTGGGGGCACCGCTTTGCCCGGGGGGCGCGCGGGAGGCCCGCCTGGACTGGAAGATCGGACCGGACGGCCTCCTGCGACCGACCCTGGCCGCCGGGCGGACGGAGACGCTGTTTGCCAGCGGTTTCTGGTACCTGGATCGGGAGGCGGGGCAGATCGGGCGGTTGCAGGTGGAGGGCAAGCCCAATGTGCTCAAGCGCCTCCTGACCGTTCCGCCCTTGCGGCCCGACCAGGCCCATGCCTTTTCCGCGGCCCTGACGGAACTCGTGCCCGATCTGCCCACCCCGGACGCGAACCTGGCGGAAAGCCTGGAGGTCCTGGAGGTGGCGCCCCAGCCGGTGCTGACCCTGGGCACGCTCTATGGCGTGTACGCTGGGCGCTACCGGGATTATCCCTGGGGGCGCATTGACTTTGACTACGCCCTGCCGTCCTTTCATTACGACGAGTTCGTCTTCGCCGAGGGCGACGCGCGGGAGTTCGTCACCGATGACGAAGGCGGGACCGTGCGCGTGCGCCGCGACATGGAGGCGGAAACCGCCTTCCTGAAGGGCCTGGCCGCCTACAGCCTGTCCAAGGCCCCTGACTTCTCCATGAATGTCGCGTCCGCCCAGCCCCAGTTGCGCCTCTACGGCCTGGCCCAGGAAGAGGCCTGGCAGGAATTCATGCGGGAGGCCGTGCCCGATTTGAGGGAGGCGGGCTGGGAGGTGGACATTCCCTCCGGTTTCCGCCATCACCGCGTCGTCGTGGACGACTGGGATCTGGAGGTGGAGGAAGGGGTAGGCGGCTGGTTCGATCTCGATCTGGGCATCGAGGTGGGGGGAGATCGTTTGCAGCTCGCCCCGCTCCTCACGGCCCTGTTCGAGCGTGACTCGCGCTGGCTGGACTCCAGGCGCCTCAGGGCCATCCCGGACCAGGAGTCCATCACCCTGGAGACGGATGATGGCGTGCTGATCGCCATTCCGGCGGAGCGCCTGAAACCCCTGGTGCTGACCCTGATAGACCTGTTCGACTCTCCCTCGTCGGATGGCCGTCTGCGGGTCTCGCGCCTGGATGCCCTGCGCCTGGCGAGCCTGGAGGATAGGCGCCAGTTCAAGGGCATGGATGCGGTGCGCAGCATGGCGGAGAAGCTCCGGGCCAGCGGTGGCGTGCAGGTGGTGGCGCCGCCCGCCGGCCTGGCGCTGGAGTTGCGCCCCTATCAGTCGGCGGGCCTGGCCTGGTTGCAATACCTGCGGGAACAGAATCTCTCCGGCATCCTGGCGGACGACATGGGGCTGGGCAAGACGGCCCAGGCCCTGGCCCACATCCTGGCGGAGAAGGAGGCGGGGCGCCTGGACCGGCCGGTGCTGGCGGTGATGCCCACCTCCCTCATCCACAACTGGAAGAGCGAGGCGGCCCGTTTCGCGCCCGGACTCTCGGTGCTGGCCCTTCAGGGCCTGGAGCGCAAGAAGCGTTTCGGGGACATCGCCAGCCACGACCTGGTGCTCACCACCTATCCGCTGCTCTGGCGCGACGAGGAAGCTCTCACGCTGCACGAGTACCACATGCTCATCCTGGACGAGGCGCAGACCGTGAAGAATGCCGGCAGCCGCGGGGCGGCCGTGGTGCGCGGCATTGATGCCCGGCATCGCCTGTGCCTGACCGGCACGCCCCTGGAGAACCACCTGGGGGAACTGTGGACCCAGTTCGATTTCCTCCTGCCCGGCTTCCTGGGGGACGCCAAGGACTTCACCCGCCGCTGGCGCACGCCGGTGGAGAAGCACGGCGACAGCCTGCGCGGAGAGGTGTTGTCCAAGCGCATCCGGCCCTTCATCCTGCGCCGCAGCAAGGAAGAGGTGGCCAAGGAACTGCCGCCCAAGACCCTGATCCTGCAATCCGTGGAGTTGGAGGGCAAGCAGCGCGACCTCTACGAGACGGTGCGGAGTGCCATGGACAAGAAGGTTCGGGACGCGGTGGCCATGAAGGGCTTCGCCCGCAGCCAGATCGTCATCCTGGATGCCCTGCTGAAGTTGCGCCAGGTGTGCTGCGACCCGCGCCTCTTGAAGAGCGCGGTGGCTCAGCGCCTGCGGGAATCGGCCAAACTGGACCTGCTCCGGGATATGCTGCCGGAAATGGTGGACGAGGGGCGGCGCATCCTGCTGTTTTCCCAATTCACGTCCATGCTGGACCTGATCCAGGCGGAGTTGCAGTCCCTGGGGCTGGCCTTCGTGCGCCTGGACGGCGACACCAAGGATCGGGAAGATCCCATCCGCCGCTTCCAGGCCGGCGAGGTGCCCATCTTCCTCATCAGCCTGAAGGCCGGCGGCGTCGGCCTCAACCTCACCGCCGCGGACACCGTGATCCACTACGATCCCTGGTGGAATCCCGCCGTGGAGAACCAGGCCACCGACCGGGCGCACCGCATCGGCCAGGACAAGCCGGTATTCGTCTACAAGCTCATCGTCGCCGGTTCCATCGAGGAGAAGATCCTGGGCCTTCAGGAAAAGAAGGCCAATCTGGCGGACGGCATCCTGTCCAAGGACGGCGCCAAGGCGGTGAAATTCTCCGAGTCCGACCTGGCCGCGCTCCTGGCGCCGCTGGAGTGATCGGTAGGGGCGAATTCATTCGCCTCTGACTTATCCCTTCCGGCGAGTGCCGACCGCTTGTGCTCCGCTTCCCAACCCCAAGCGCGGGTCCGGCTACAATTTCTGAAGTCTCTGAAGGCGAGCGAGCAGATCGGCTGTGCGGGTGGCGGCGATTTCCCAGACCAGGGTGTCGTCCACCGTCGAGTAGCCGTGGATGAGCATGTTGCGAAAAGCAACGATGCGCGGCAGGTCGGGAATGGCGTCGGCAATGGACGGTTCCACTCGGCAACATTGGTTGAGCGCTTCACCGAGGATCTCGAACTGGCGTTCAACAGCCGAGCGCCGCATGATGTCCGCGAGATAGGACTCCAAAGTCTGGCCGGCCACGAACTGACCGATACGCTGAAGGGCGTCTGCGGCATCCCAAAGAAATTTTTGGGCCTCAGGCTTCAAAGAGCCGCTCCCGCTGGGCTTCGATGGCTGCGAGGAAATAGGGGTTGCGCACGGAGCCGCGGGTAATCAGGTCAACGTGCAGGCCGAACAGGCGCTCCAGGTCTTCCCGCAAGCCGAAAAAGGCGTCCGCGTACTGCCCAGTGGGAATGGGGGCGAACTCCACCAGAAAGTCCACGTCGCTTCTGCCCGGCTCGAACCCCTCGCCTGTCGCGGAGCCGAACAAATCCAGGCGCCGCACCTGGTGGCGCCGGCACAGTGCCGCTACGGATTCTTGTTGCCGCTCGATCAAGGGATTCATGGCTGGATGACCCATCAAGAGATGCCGATTGTAGAGCCAAGGCCGAAAAATGCGAAGGGGGACGAGAGCCAGGGGCTAGAGGCTGGAAAGCCAGAGGAGTTGGCAACATATGCGCGCGCGATGGTTTCCCTAGCCGTAGGTCGGGTTAGGCGCGGGGTTTGCGCCGTAACCCGACAATCCCCTGGTTCAAAGCCATAAGCCCCAAGCCCAGCAAAGCATAAGAAAAATCGAAGGAAGGTTATCGTCGAATCGGTCTAGAATTCCCGCTCAACTTTCAGGGGGCCATCATGTCCGAATCCTACGTCATCGCACCGAGCATTCTTTCCGCCAATTTCGCCAAACTGGGCGAAGAAGTGTCCGCCGTCATCGCTTCCGGCGCCGACTGGATTCACTTTGACGTGATGGACAACCATTACGTGCCCAACCTGACCATCGGCCCCCTGGTGTGCGAGGCCATCCGTCCCTGTACCAAGGCGCCGATTGATGTGCACCTGATGGTCAAGCCCGTGGATCGCATCATCCCCGACTTCGCCAAGGCCGGCGCCAACATCATCACCTTCCACCCGGAAGCCTCCGAGCACGTGGATCGCAGCCTCGGCCTGATCCGGGAATGCGGTTGCCAGGCCGGCCTGGTGTTCAATCCGGCCACGCCCCTGACCTACATGGATCACGTCATGGACAAGCTGGACGTGGTGCTGCTCATGAGCGTGAACCCCGGTTTCGGCGGCCAAAAGTTCATCGCCGAGACGCTCAACAAGTGCCGGGAAGCCCGGGCCAAGATTGACGCCTACACGGCGCGTACCGGCCGCACCATCCGCCTGGAGATTGACGGCGGCGTGAAGACCGACAACATCGCCGAGATCGCCCGCGCCGGCGCCGACGCCTTCGTCGCCGGTTCCGCCGTCTATGGCGCCGGCAAGGATACGGACCCGAACCGCTACGACTCCATCATCGGCTCCCTGCGCGCCGAGCTGGCGAAGGTCTGATTGCCGACTTGAACCGCAGAGGTACTTGCGGAGTATGCCGGGGGCGGCTGTAAGCGGTGAGCGGTGAGCAGGATCGGCGACGCTAACCGCTTCCTGCTTACCGCTGACCGGCTACGTCTCTGCGGTTAATCATTCATTGAGGATTCCCGTGAAAATTCGTTCAGTCACGCTGGACCTGGACGGTACGCTGGTGGATACGGTGGCCGACCTGGCCGAGGCCGCCAACCGCATGCTGGCGGAGCTGGGCGAGCCGTTCCGCACCGTCGAGGAAGTGCGCTCCTTCGTCGGCAAGGGCATCCCCAAGCTGGTGGAGCGCTGCCTCAACCGGGGCGAGATGCCCACGCCCGAGCGCCTGCATGCCGCCCACGAAGTGTTCAAGCGCCATTACGCGGCGGTGAATGGCCTGTCCTCCACCATCTATCCCGGGGTGATGGAGGGCCTGGAATATCTCAAGGCCCGGGGCGTGCCCATGGGGGTCATCACCAACAAGGCCAACGTATTCACCGACCAGTTGCTCGCCCGCCTGGGCCTGACGCCCTACTTCCAAGTCGTGGTGGGTGGCGACACCACGCCCAACAAGAAGCCCCACCCCGATCCCGTGCTCCATGCCTGCCGGGCGCTGGGGGCGGAGCCAGGGGAAAACCTGCACATCGGCGACTCCATGAATGACATCGAGGCCGCCCGTGCCGCCGGTTGCCCGGTGTTCTGCGTGCCCTACGGTTACAACGAGGGCGAGGAAGTGGACAGCGAGGATTGCGATGCGCTAGTATCCACGGTACTCGAAGCTGCCCAGAGGGTGGCGGTGTAAGCAGGTTTCAACCTCCAGCAAGAGTTGATCATCATGGTCCGGAAGGCGAAAGCGATGTTGCGCATGGAATGGAACGAGGGTTGGCGCCGCTGGCGTGCCTGATCCTGCCTGTTCGTCCGTCGCACCCGTTTATCGCATTCCAGAGGCCATCATGACCGAATCCCAGTTTGACGCGCTCGCCGCGCAGGGTTACAACCGCATCCCGGTGACCCTCGAGACCTTCTCCGATCTCGACACCCCGCTCTCCATCTACCTCAAGCTCGCGAACCAGCCCTACACCTACCTGCTGGAATCGGTGCAGGGCGGCGAACGCTTCGGCCGCTATTCCATCATCGGCCTCGCGGCCCAGACGCGCATCGCCGTCTATGGGCAGAAGGTGCTGGTACTCACCGGCCACCGCATCGCCGAGCGCGCGGAGGACGTGAATCCCCTGGATTTCGTCGCCGAATACATGGCCCGCTTCAAGGCCCCGCCCACTGCCGGACTGCCCCGTTTCACCGGCGGCCTGGTGGGCTGTTTCGGTTACGACACGGTGCGCTATGTCGAGAAGAAGCTGAAGAATGGCCCGACGGCGGGCGATGTGGGCACGCCGGACATCCTGCTCCTGCTGTCCGAGGAACTGGCGGTGGTGGACAACCTGTCCGGCAAGCTGACCCTCATCGTCTATGCGGAACCGGGTGTGCCCGGCGCCTGGCAGAAGGCGAAGGCGAGGCTTAAGGAACTGCTGTTCCGGCTGCGTGCCCCGGTGCATATTCCGGCCGAGGCACCGGCCGAGAGCGCTCCGGCCGTGTCCAGCTTCGGCGAGGAAGGCTTCAAGGCGGCGGTGGTCAAGGCCAAGGAATACATCCGGGAAGGCGACATCATGCAGGTCGTCCTCTCCCAGCGCATGGAAAAGCCCCTCGCCGCGAGCCCCATGGCGCTCTACCGTTCGCTGCGTTCCCTCAATCCTTCCCCGTACATGTTCTACTTCGATTTCGAGGATTTCCACGTGGTGGGCGCCTCGCCGGAAATCCTGGTGCGGCTGGAAGGGCAGGGCGAGGACGCCCGGGTCACCGTGCGCCCCATCGCCGGCACCCGTCGGCGCGGTGCCACGCCCGAGGAGGACCAGGCCCTGGCCGTGGAACTGCTCGCGGACCAGAAGGAATTGGCCGAGCATGTGCAGCTCCTGGATCTGGGGCGGAACGACTGCGGCCGGGTGGCCCGGGTGGGCACGGTCAAGGTGACCGACACCATGGTCATCGAGCGCTATTCCCACGTGATGCACATCGTCTCCAACGTGGAAGGGCGGTTGAAGCCCGGCCTGAACGCCACCGACGTGCTCAAGGCCACCTTCCCCGCCGGCACGGTCTCGGGGGCGCCCAAGGTGCGTGCCATGGAAATCATTGACGAACTGGAGCCCGTGAAGCGCGGCATCTACGCCGGCTCCGTGGGCTATCTGGGTTTTTCGGGCGACATGGACCTGGCCATCGCCATCCGTACCGGTGTGGTCAAGGGCGGCAAGCTCTATGTCCAGGCGGGCGCGGGCATCGTCGCCGACTCCAATCCCGATTCGGAATGGACCGAGACCCAGACCAAGGCCAGGGCCGTGCTGCGCGCCGCCGAGATGGCCGAAGCGGGGCTGGACACGCGCTTCGACTGAGAGACGGTCAGCGGTGAGCAGTCAGCAGTCAGCGGTGAGCGGTGAGCGGTGAGCGGGAGGCGCATGTTCAGCCTTGTTGCCCTGAATCGGAGACGCTAACCGCTAACTGCTTACCGCTCACCGTTCTCAAGGCCCGATGAACATCAGCCACATCGGCAGGGTGAGCATGCCGGCCAGGGTGCTGGCGGAGATCAGCCAGGCGGTGCCCGGACCGTCGCCGCCCATGCGCACGGCCAGGATGTAGGCCGAGGAGGCGGTGGGCAGGGCGGCGAACATCACGGCGACGTGGAAATACAGGCTGGGCAGGCCGAAGGAGACGGCCGCCAGCCAGGTGGCCGTCGGCACCGCCAGGTGCTTCACCGACAGGAAATAGATGCCCGGCAGGTGGTCTCCCGAGTTGCCCCGCAGGCGCAGGGCGGCCCCCACCGCCAGGAGCCCCAGGGCGATGGAGGCCTCCGCCAGTCTGCCCAGGAACTGGGCCGCCGGTGCGGAAAGTTCCAGTCCGGCGGCGTTGAAGGCGAGGCCCGCCAGGGTGGCGAGGATGAGGGGGTTCTTCGCCAGTTCCCGGAGCAGGTGGGCATTGCCATGCCGTGCCAGCATCCAGACCGCCGCCAGGTTCGCGAACGGCACCATGGTACCCACCAGGATGCCCATGGCCGCGATGCCCGCCGCGCCGTAGAGTTTTCCGGCCACCGCCAGGCCGATGTAGGAGTTGTAGCGGAAGGCGCCCTGAAACTGGGAGGCGAAGACCATGGGCTTCTGCTTGAACAGGGGACGGGCCAGGAGGCCGAGTCCGATGCCGGTGGCGAGGGCGGTGAGGCCGCAGGCCACGAGCGGCGCGGCCGCCCGGAAGTCAAAGTGACTTCTCGCCAGGGCGTTGAACAGCAGGGCCGGGAACAGCACCATGTAGATCAGCCGCTCCAGGTCGCTCCAGAAATGATCCCCCAGTTGCAGCGCCCGGCGCAGGGCGAAGCCGAGCAGGATCAGGGCGAAGTCCGGCAGGATGAGGAGCGCGTTGTGCATCGCGCCACTTTAGCGGCCTTCACGCCTGCCGGCAACCGGCGCCGGGAGAAGGAAAGCCGTACGCGCCCCTTCCCAATGCCGCCGATCTTTGCCATAATGCGCGCCGTTGAACGCTTCCGGGTTTTCCGGCGTGGCGAATCGGCGGTGATGGATTGACAGGCTGCACCGACCAAGGCTAGAATCGCGCCCCTCGTTGGGTCGTTAGCTCAGTTGGTAGAGCAGCGGACTTTTAATCCGTTGGTCGCAGGTTCGAGTCCCGCACGGCCTACCAGATTTCGCAGTAAAGCGTTGCAAGAGTATTGGGGGATTAGCTCAGCTGGTAGAGCAGCGGACTCTTAATCCGTTTGTCGGCAGTTCGATCCTGCCATCCCCTACCAAAAAAACAAGGGCTTAGCTTCGGCTAGGCCCTTGTTGCGTTTACCCTCTGGTCCATCTCTGGTCCGTGTTTTCAGCCCGCTCTGCCTTGACACTTCCCGCCCCGGGCGCATCGGTCCTGGCCCACGCCAGCATTTCGGGCCAGAACCACTCCGACCAGAATTGCCGTTTTGGCGGTGCAGATGCGCCTCTGCCTACGGTCCCTCCGGTGCGCTGCTCTCTGTCCCCAAGGGAAAACCGCCCCTGAGCCCGCCGGCTTGCCCGTTTTCCTGCTCCGGCGCGATGCCAGCGGGGCGCCTCTGTTACGATGGCGACATTCGGCAAAAACAGCCTCAACAGCAGTCTGCACCACCTCCCATCTCATGCTCGACGACATCAAGAAAACCCTTTGGGCCGCGGCGGACAAGTTGCGCGCCAACATGGACGCCGCCGAGTACAAGCATCTGGTCCTGGGTTTGATCTTCCTGAAGTATATCTCCGACACCTTCGCTGCCCGGCGGGCGGACCTGACCCGGCGCTTCACGGACCCCGCTGACGACTATTTTTTGCACGACTCCGACGACGACCTGCTGGCCGACGAACTGGAGGACCGGGACTACTACACGGAGGTCAACGTCTTCTGGGTTCCGGAAGAGGCTCGATGGGATGCTCTGCGCTCCGCGGCCAAACAGCCAGACATCGGCAAGCGCATTGACGACGCCCTGGTGCTGATCGAACTGGTCAATCCCAAACTTAAGGGCATCCTCGATAAGCGGTATGGGCGTGCCCAGTTGCCGAGTGGGAAACTTGGCGAACTGGTTGATCTGATTTCCACCATCGGCTTCGGCGACGATCCGGGCAAGGCCCGGGACGTGCTGGCCCCGCACCATGGCAAGGTGTATGACCCCTGCTGCGGTTCGGGCGGCATGTTCGTGCAGTCGGAGAAGTTCATCGAGGCCCACGGCGGCAAGCTGGGGGACGTGGCGATCTTCGGCCAGGAGTCCAACCCGACGACGTGGCGGCTGGCGGCCATGAACCTGGCCATCCGCGGCATTGACTTCAACCTGGGCAAGGAGCCCGGCGACACCTTCACCCGGAACCAGCACCCGATTCTCCGGGCCGACTTCATCCTGGCCAACCCGCCCTTCAACATCAGCGACTGGTGGCACGGCAGCCTGGCCGGCGACCCGCGCTGGGAGTACGGCGACCCGCCCGCCGGCAATGCCAACTACGCCTGGCTACAGCATATGGTGTACCACCTCGGTCCCAACGGCCGCGCCGGCATCGTGCTGGCCAACGGCAGCATGAGTTCCAGCCAGAACAGCGAGGGTGACATCCGCCGGGCCATGGTGGAGGCGGACGTGGTGGAAGTCATGATCGCGCTGCCCGGCCAGCTTTTCTTCAACACCCAGATTCCGGCCTGCCTGTGGTTCCTGGCGAAGAAGAAGACCGCCCGCAAGGGCGAGGTGCTGTTCATTGACGCCAGGAAGCTCGGCCGCATGATCAGCCGGGTCCAGGCGGAACTGACCGACGAGGTCATCGAACGCATCGGCGGTACCGTGGCGGCTTGGCGGGGAGACACTCCCTCGCCCCTCGGGGGAGAGGGCCGGGGTGAGGGGCAAGCCTACGCAGACATTCCCGGTTACTGCCGCAGCGTTGCGCTGGCCGAGATCGCCGAGCACGGCCACGTGCTGACCCCGGGCCGCTACGTGGGTGCGGAAGCCGTGGAAGACGACGACGAGGCCTTCGCCGACAAGATGCAGGCCCTCACCGAGAAGCTGGGCGAGCAGATGGTCAAGGGCGCGGAACTGGACCAGTTGATCCGGCAGAAGCTGGGGGGGCTGGGCTTCTATGGCTAAAGTCTCGAACGAGTACCTTCCAATAAGTGCTCTTGGCACTTTCCCGGATGACTGGCAAGAAGCAACGCTGTCTCAGGTTTGCCGACAAGTGACCGATGGAACCCATGATTCACCAAAGCCGGTTTCTGACGGTGGATACCCACTGGTAACAGGGAAGGCGATCAAAGATCGCCGAATAGATTTCTCGGTGACATACAACATTTCGGATGATGAGCATCGGAAAGTCATCGAACGATCCAAGCCTGAACGTGACGACATTCTGTTTGCCAACATTGGAAACTCCATCGGGGATCTTGTTCGCGTTCAAACGGCTAGGCCGTTTAGCATTAAGAATGTTGCACTGTTCAAACCAAACCCAGCGACGATTTACCCACGCTATCTTGAGTATTTTCTGCTTTCAGAGCTGGTGCAAGGCTTCATCAAGGGAGCTACTCGTGGCAGTGCGCAACCCTTCATCGGCCTAGGGTCTGTTGACAATCAAGTGAGCCATATGACGGCTGCGGTGAGGGCAACGAAGGCGGAGAAGCGTTCGGCGAGTTTGTCGTAGCGGGTGGCGATACGTCGGAACTGTTTGATACGACAGAA
>JAQTNA010000065.1 GCA_028714035.1 Rhodocyclaceae bacterium | reverse complement strand
AAAGTCAGGATATGACCACAAATCAGCCTCTGTGAACAGCCCCTTTGTAACTCATTGAATGTTAACGACGATTCCAAAATGGATATTCAGTACGCGTTTCGGAGATTTGATTGTCAACAGACCCTAGCCCCCAGCCCCCAGCCCCCGCGTCACGCCAACACCACCTCTTCCCCACTCTGCTCGGAGATGACCCGGGAGAGGGCGGAAAAGAGTTCTTCACCGCTGCGGGTGCCGATCCAGAGTTCGCCTTCGGGGCGGAAGTGGAAACCGCCGGACTTGGCCGCGACCCAGATTTCCCTGGCGGCGGTGTGGCGGTTTACGATGATCTTGCTCTTGTTCGGAAATTCGATTTCCAGCACGCCGCCCGCCCCCAGTTCATAGTCCAGGTCGGCGCCGCAACTGTCCAGGGCGGTTTCCAGGCGGGCCAGGGTGGCGTCCGCCAGGGTGTTGAACTGCGTTTCCTCGATCATTTCTGCTAGCATCCAGTCTTTTGGGTTGAACCATGCGGTACATACTGCTTTCCGTCGCGGCCCTGTTCCTCGCCGCCTGTGGCACCAAGGGCCCGCTCACCATGCCGCCCCCCCGGGCCGTCCTGCCGGCCGCGCAGCCGGCGCCGGCAAAGACGGATGATAGCAAAGCCGGGACGCCCGCCGCGGCCGTCGCGCCCAGTTCCTCCAGCACGAGCCAGAAATGATCTCTCCCGACAGCTTTTTCCCCAGGAAGGACGGCCGCCTGTGCGCGGAGGGCGTGCCCCTCTCCGCCATCGCCGAGGCCTTCGGCACGCCCTGTTTCGTCTATTCCAGAACCGCCCTGGAATCCGCCTTCGAGAGCTACCGGCAGGTGCTGGCCGGGCGGGATGCCCTGGTCTGCTATGCGGTCAAGGCCAATTCCAACCTGGCCCTGCTCGCCACCTTCGCGCGCCTGGGTTCGGGCTTCGACATCGTTTCCGGGGGGGAACTGGCGCGGGTGATTGCCGCCGGGGGCGACCCGGCCAAGGTGGTGTTTTCCGGCGTGGGCAAGTCTGAAGCCGAGATGCGCCAGGCACTCGCGGCCGGCATCGGCTGTTTCAACGTGGAGTCGCCCTCGGAGCTGGAACGCCTGAACCGGGTGGCGGGCGACCTGGGCAGAATCGCGCCCATCGCCTTCCGGGTCAATCCCAATGTGGATCCCAAGACCCATCCCTACATCTCCACGGGCTTGAAGAGCAGCAAGTTCGGCGTGGCCTTCGATGAGGCCCTGGCCCTCTACCGGCGCGCCGCGACCCTGCCCCATGTGCGCATCCAGGGCATCGCCTGCCACATCGGTTCCCAGTTGCTGGACCCGGCACCCATCGCCGAGGCCGCGGAGAAGGTGCTGGGCCTGGTGGACACCCTGGCGGCGGAGGGCATCGGCATTGCCCACATGGACCTGGGCGGCGGCCTGGGTATCCGTTACCGGGACGAGGTGCCGCCCAGCCACGCGTCCTATCTCGGGCCGCTCCTGGAAAAGCTGGCGGGAAGGCCCCAGAGGCTGCTGTTCGAGCCGGGGCGCTCGCTGGTGGGCAACGCCGGCCTGCTCCTGACCCGGGTCGAGACCCTGAAGCATGGGGAGGAGAAGAACTTCGCCGTGGTGGACGCGGCCATGAACGACCTGGCCCGACCGGCGCTCTACGATGCCTGGCACGAGATCCTGCCGGTCGCGGATACGGGCGGGGAGCGTCTGGGCTACGAGGTGGTCGGACCCATCTGCGAGAGCGGGGACTTCCTGGGGCATGGCCGGGATCTGGCTCTGCGGGAGGGCGACCTGGTGGCCATCCTGTCGGCGGGCGCCTATGGCATGACCATGAGTTCCAACTACAACACCCGGCCCCGGGCCGCGGAAGTGATGGTGGACGGCGAGTCCTTCCGCCTCATCCGCAGGCGGGAAACGGTGGACGCCTTGTTTGCCCTGGAACAGGGCCTGTAGAACAACCGTCAGCGGTGAGGGGTGTTGCGACCGCTTCGCTCACCCCTTACCGCTTCAATGCTTGTGTTCCATGGGCATGGCGTTGAGTTCGCGCACCTCGGCCTTGACCTGCACTTCCGTGGTCTTGCCGTCCTTGCCCTGGATGTTCAGGGTGAGGGGCACGATCTCGCCCTTGGCCAGGGGCTTCTTCAGGTCCATGAGCATGATGTGGTAGCCGCCGGGCTTGAGCGATACCGTCTGGCCGGCGGGAAGATCCAGCTTCTTCGCCTCGCGCATTCTCATCACGCCGCCGTCCATGGTCATCTCGTGTACCTGGGTCACGCCCGCATTGCTGGCGGCGCCCACGAGAGCCGCCCCCTCGACGGACTTCAGGTCCATGAAGGCGCCCGTGGCCTTCTGGCCGGGAACCGTGCCGCGCACCCAGGCGTTGGATACCTCCAGATCGGAGGCCGAGGCGGCTACGCTGCCCAGGCTGGCGAGCAGGGCGATGAGTGCGAGGGATTTCTTGTGCATGGGAGTTCCTCCTGGGAAAGCCGCCATCGTAACGCGATCGGCCGCGCCCGCAATGCGGCAAAGTGTCGCACATGTAGTCGAGAGTCGAGAGTCGAGAGTCGAGAGTAAAATCGGCCATTCGACTTTTCAGGCGGACAGATGGAACAATCGGATCGTTTGCGGCTGGACAAGTGGCTCTGGGCGGCGCGGTTTTTCAAGACGCGGGCGTTGGCGACGGAGGCGGTGGACGGCGGCCGGGTGCACCTGAATGGCCAGCGGGTGAAGCCGGCCCGGGACGTGAAGATCGGTGACCTTCTTGAGATCGTCGCCGGGGAATCCCGATGGACCGTCAGGGTGCGCGGCATCAACGAGCAGCGTCGCCCCGCCGCGGAAGCGCGCCTGCTCTATGAGGAAACGCCGGAAAGCGAAGCCGCCCGGGCCCAGGCCCAGGAAAGCCGCAAGGTCGCGGCAGACCCCGCCGCCCAACTCCACGGCCGCCCCACCAAGCGCGACCGGCGCAGGATGGATCGGCTGGGCTGACCTTCCCGGCTGGTGGCAAGAGGGCGCTTCGGGAAAACGTCCGCAATCGGGCATCCGAAACGGCCTCGGCAACACCGCATTGAACGGCTGGAAACAATCACGAAGCCGACGCCACGCCGTAATACTTCAGGAAGCCGCCGCCTGTCCGTAAACGGCGGTACCAGGGTTTTTGGGGAGCAAGCTTCTGCCGTTCGGCAAGGGTCGCCCAATCGGCAGCCGTTCTGTATATTCCATCGGGTTCGATCGGAAATGTTGACAAGAGCCATTAGCGAGCCGACTTCGGTGACTCGGATGTTTACGTCCTGGAAGGGCATGGCGATTCTGATCGTGACCGCCGGAATCCTGGTTGCGGCGTCAATTCGCCAGGATTTCGAGGAAGTCCTCGCCACGGAGTATCGAGCCCTGGAACGCCAGGCGCTCCAGGCGGAATCGCAGGTTGGCGGGGTGCTGCGCGGATTGAATGTGGGGCTGCGCGGACTGGTCGCAGACCAGGAGGCTGCCCCCCGACTCCCGGCTCAAGCCATTTCGCAGCATCAGCTCGCATTCCTGAAGGAATTTCCGGAAGTAAGGACGGTCACGGCTACCGACGAAACCGGCCACGTGACGGCAGCGGAGAGTATTCAGACCCCGCAGGACCTCGATGCGATACGCAAGTTCAACATAGCGGAACGCGATTACTTCCGGTTCCACCGGGATGCGCGGGCGGTGGACTTGGAGCGGGTCCATATATCTCGTCCGTTCATCGGTGTCTCGAAACGGTGGATCGTCGTGGCGTCCCGGGCAATACGAGGGAAGAACGGGGAGTTCCGCGGCGTCGTGGTGACCACCATCATCCCCACGTTCTTTGAGCCGGTCCTTCGGGAGATCCTGGCCAATGATGTCGTGGACGCGGCCGCCATCCACAATCGCCAGGGCGATGTTCTTTATCGTTTGCCTGACCCCGAAAAGCACATCGGCAAGAACGTGTCGAAAGGGGCGGCATTCCAGCGCTATCTTCAGTCCGACAGCCATGTCACGCGCTATCTCGGAACGGTGGTGACGGACAACCTGAAGCGTGTCCTCGTATTCGGGAAAGTGGGGGATAGCGGGTTGGACGTCGGGATATCGGCCCAATACGACCGGGTTGTCGCGAAATGGTATCCGGTCGCTGCCGCAAAGGCGGTGTTGTATGGCCTCTTTGTCGTTCTGGCGCTGGCATTCTCCAAGGAGCTGAGGCGGCGCCAGGATGCAAGGATGGCCTTGTCGCGGAGCGAAGCACGCTTCCGCCTGCTGTTCGAGGAGTCCCCGGTCGGCTTCCTGACGAGCGACGGGGAAGGAAACATCGTCCTCATGAACCGGGCATTCATGGCCATCTTCGGTTATGAACCCGGCGAGATCAAAACCATGTCTGAATGGCGGCAGACGATTCAAGCTGAGCAGCAAGGCGCCGTGCGGGACGAGGAAGTCGAGCCGCCCCGGCATAAGGCTGCGGAAACGACACGGCAATTTGAAGAGGTCGTGACCTGCAAGGATGGGGCCACCAAGACGGTGTTGATGCGTCGACTGCACCTGGGTGACGACATGCTGCTGGCGGTGGTGGATATCTCCGAACGCAAACAGGCCGAAGAATTGCTGAAGGATCGCGAGGAACTCCTGAATACCATGAGCAGCATGACCCACACGGGCGGCTGGGTTTTCGATCCCGTCAGTGGCCAGGGACACTGGACCAGGGAGTCCGCTCGTATTCATGACCTGCCGGACGACGCGCCGATTGATGTCGCCAAGGGTATGGATTACTACTGCGAAGAGTACCGGGACACGATTCGGGCGGCCGTAAATGACGTCGCCGAAAAGGCGGAGCCCTACGATCTGGAACTTGAGATAGTGTCCGCGACGGGGCGCCGCAAGTGGGTTCGTACCATCGGCGAGCCGATCGTTGAACAGGGAAAGGTGATCAAGGTACAAGGTGCCATCCAGGACATCACCCGGAGCAAGGCGGCCGAGACCGAGCTCAAGGCCAGAAACGAGGAGTTGGAGCGCTTCAATCGGGCCGTGATCGGGCGCGAGCTGGACATCATCGAGTTGAAGAAGACGATCAACACCCTGAGCATGGAACTGGGCCGCGAACCGCCCTACCCCCTGGCCTTCCTCGCTGGCAAGGATGGCGATATCGGCAAGTAGCGGGACAAGGGGATGGCGCGTGGGGGCTACTTTGGCGGGTTGAGGGACAGGCGCAGGGTGCCCGCCAGGCGTTCCAGGCGGGCGGTAGCGACGATGCGGGCGTAGCGGTTGCCGTTTCGCTGCGACAGGCTTTGATAGAGCTGGTCGCGCACGCTGAGCAGATCCAGGAGGGAGCGCCGTCCGGCCGCGAATTGCAGGCGGTAGGCGGCCACGACCTTGTAGGAGGCCAGGGTCTTGTCCTTCAGGAGCGGCGCCATGTAGCGGGCCTCCCGCAGGTTGGCGTACTGCTCCCCCAGGTCGGTGCGCAGTTGCAATGCCTTGGCGTCGGCGTCGGCCTGCGCAGCCAGCTTCTTCTCCACCAGTTCCCAGCGCCTGGCGAAGTTCTTTCCCCCCAGGGGGATTTCCAGGCTCAGTTGCAGGGCGTCGCTGCGGGCCTGGTCTGACAGGAGATTGTCCGCCGGTGTGCCGCTGATGCGCTTCCTGGTTTCCAGGCTCAGGCGGGGCAGGAAACCGGCGGTGCCCGCCCCCACGTCCGCGTCCCGGGCCGCGATCCTCTGGCGCGCGGCCTTCAGGCGCGGGCTGTTCTCCTCGGCGCGGGCCAGCAGGGTATCCAGCGGCTCCTCGGCCAGGGCCTCGTTCAAGCGGGGAACGTGGAGATCCTCGGGCGGGGCGCCCAACACCTGGCGAAAGGTGTTGCTGGCGGCGGCAAACTGCGCCCTGATCTGGGATTGCTCGCTCTCGGCGGCGATGAGCTGGCTTTTCGCCTGATCCCCTTCCACCGGAGGGATGCGGCCCGCTTCGGCGCGCAATTCCACGTCCCGCACCAGGCGCCGGAGGTCATCCACGTAATCCTGGGCGAGGCGCAGTTGCTCGGTCAGCCGAAGTACCTCGACGTAGATTTCGGTGAGACGCAGGGCGATGGCTTCCCGGGATTCTTCCAGGTCCGATCCCGCCGCCTCCCGGCTGTGTTCGGCGGAGCGATTGCCGTAGTAGTCGGCGTAGCCATTGAACAGGGTCCAGCGGAGATAGGATTCACTGCGCCGGGTCTGGGTATCGCTGTAGTCCAGCGCCCCGGCGGGACGGTCCCGGCTGGAGCCCATGCTGCGCTGGACGCCCAGGGTGGGCAGGAATTCGGAGCGGGCCTGCCAGACCGCCGCATCCGCCGCCCGCAGCAGGGCGGCCGAGGAGCGTACGTCCGGGTTCGTCTCCAACACCCGCGCCACCACTTCCGGCAAGGGCGCGGCAGTGGCCGGCAAGGCCCAGATCAATAGCGAGGCGAGAAGGGCGGTACTTCTGCCCACTCCCCACTCCCTACTTCCCACTCCCCGATTCATCGTTCTTCCAGGGAACGCTGGAGGGTCCGGGCAACGGGCTTGAACAGGTATTCCAGGACCGTGCGGTGGCCGGTGCGGATCGCCGTGTCGGTGGTCATGCCCGCCGTGATGGGCAGCCGTTCCTTGGCGCTGCCGACGTAGTTCCGGCCGGTTTCCAGTTGCACCTCGAAGTAGGGCTCGTGCTTCTCGTCCAGCACGGCGTCCGCGCCCACCCGCACCACCTTGCCGGCGAGGGCGCCGTACTGGGAGTAGTCGTAGGCGGTGATGCGTACGCTGGCTTCCTGGCCGCGATGGATGAAGGCGATGTCCTTGGGCGGCACGCGGGCGGCGATGATCAGCGTGTCTTCTTCCGGCACGATCTCCATGATGCTCTCGCCGGCCTTGGCGATGCCGCCCAGGGTGGACAGCAGGATGCGATTCACCACGCCATCCATGGGGCTGATCAGCTCGTGCCGGGCGACCCGGTCCTCCTTGCCCGCCATGAGCTGTTGCAGGGCGGAAAGCTTCATCCTCAAGTCGCTCTTCTGGGTGCTGGCCTCCGCCCGGAACTTGGCCTGGATCTCGGCCAGGCGGGCCTGGCTCTCCTGGATGGCGGCCTTGAGCCGGGGCTGGGACAGACGCGCCTGTTCCAGTTCGCCCTGGGTCTGGGAGACGCGCTGCTGGGCCGCGATGTAATCGGCCCGGGCGCCTGCCCCCTTCTCGAAGAGCAGGCGCTCGATGCCCAGGGATTCCCTGGCCAGCTCCAGGTTCTGGGAGAGCGAGTCGCCCTTCGCCTTCGCCTCTTCCAACTCCTGCCGGCGCTGCTCGATCTGCCGCCGCAGGGCCTCGTTGGCGGCGTTCTGCTCCTCGCGGCGCATGCGCCAGAGCAGCTTCTCCCGCTCCACGGTTTCCGGCGCGGCCTTCTTCAGCTCATCGGTGAAAATCGGCTCCGTGCCCGAAATTTCCGCGTCCAGTCGGGTGATGGTGGCGCGCAGGCTGTAGTCGTTCTGGCGACTCTCCCCCAGCTCGGAATCGAATTCCCGGTTCTCCAGGCGGGCGAGCAACTGGCCCTTCTTCACTCTCTGGCCCTCCTTCACCGCCAGTTCCCGCAGGATGCCGCCCTCCAGGCTCTGGAGGAGTTGCAGCTTGCGGGAGGGAATGACCGTGCCCGGTGCGCGCACCGAGACGTCCAGGGTGGCGAAGCTCATCCAGGCGAAGCCCAATACGAGGAAGGTGGCGAGGCTGCCCACCAGGATCAGCACCGCCCGGCGCGGCCCCGGATCCAGGTCCGGCTGCCGGGACAGGGGGCGTTCCGGCAGGCCCGTCATGCGGAAGCTCCCTGGGGTGCCGGGCCGCCGCGCAGCTGCGCCAGCACCTGGTCCCGCGGGCCGTCCAGCACGGCCTTGCCCTGGTCCATGACCACCAGCCGATCCACCAGGGGCAGGAGCGACATGCGGTGGGTGACCAGCACCAGGGTGGTGCCGCCCAGGGCGCCCTTCAGATTGGCGATGAAGCGGGACTCGCTGGCCGGGTCCATCTGGCTGCTGGGTTCGTCCATGAGCAGGAGTTTCGGCTTCCTGGCCAGGGCACGGGCGATGCCCACCGCCTGGCGCTGGCCGCCGGAGAGGCGCTCGCCCCGCTCGCCCACCTGGGTTTCCAGGCCGTCCGGCAGTTGCGTCAGCACTTCGTCCAGGCAGGCGATGCGGGCGGCCTCCATGAGGGTGGCGTCGTCCACTTCCCCGGCACCCATGATGAGGTTGTCCCGGATGCTGCCGTGGAACAGGGTCAAATCCTGGGGCACGTAGCCCACCAGGCGGCGCAGGCGCAGGGAATCAATCTGCTGGGCGACGATGCCGTCCAGCAGCACGCTGCCTTCCTCCGGGGTGTAGAGGTTGAGCAGCAGCTTGATGGCCGTGCTCTTGCCGGAGCCCAGGCGGCCGATGATGGCGACTTTCTCGCCCGGCGCGATGGCCAGCGTCAGGTGGCGCAGGACGAAAGGAGATTTCGGGTAGGCGAAGCCCACGTCCCGGAATTCCACCTTGCCTTCCAGGCGGGGCAGGTTGAGACCGGCCTGGGAGTCATCCGTGGGGGCGTTCATGATCTGGTCCAGGGCGAACAGGGCCAGGCGGGTCTGCTGCCAGCGCAGCACCAGGGCGGAAAGCTGGGTGGCCGGGCTGATGGCGCGGGTGGCGAGCATGGAGCAGGCGATGAGCTGACCCATGGTGAGATGTTTCTCGCCGATCATGATGGCGCCGAACATTACCAGCAGCACCGTTTCCAGGCCGATGAAGGTGGTCGAGAGGTAGCCGCCGAAGGCCGAAATCTCCCTCATGCGCACGCTCTCCTCGGTGATGCGCACCGAAAGCATTTCCCACTTGCGCCGCGCCCAGGCCTCCGCCCCCAGGGTCTTCACGGTGTCCAGGCCGTTCATGACCTCGAACAGGTGGGCGGTACGCTGGGCGGAATCCTGCATGTTGCCGCCCATGATGCGCGCCAGCGGTTTCTGCAAGGCCCAGGAGGAGCCCAGCGCCAGCGCCATGGCGACGACCGGCGCCAGGACCAGGGGGCCGCCTATGGCCAGGATCATGAGCAGGTAGATGAGGGTGAAGGGCAGATCCCCCAGCACGGTGAGGGAGGCGGAGGCGAAGAACTCCCGCACCGACTCGAAATCCCGGACGATGTTGGCCAGCACGCCGCCGGAGGCCGGCCGGTTGGCGGCCCGCAGGCGCAGGCTCTGGGTGAAGATGCGGGAGGACAGGGCCAGGTCCGCGCGCCGGGCGGCGGCATCCACCAGGTAGCCGCGCAGGAGCTTGATGACCAGATCGAAGAGCGAGGCCGCGACGGCGGCGGTGGTCAGCACCCACAGGCTGTCCAGGGCGTCGTTGGGCACCACCCGGTCATACACCGCCATGGAGTAGAAGGGCACGATGGCGCCCAGGAGGTTGGTGACCAGGGTGGCGGCCAGGGCCCAGCCGTAGATCCAGCGGTTGGCGAGCAGGGTGTCCCAGAACCAGCGGCGCGGCTCCTTCAGGTGGTAAAGCAGTCCGCGGGCGTCGAAATGAAACACCGGGCGCACGAAATGCCATTGGCCGGGGTGGTCGCGCAGCAGGTCGGAGAGATTCAGCCAGCGGCTGCCCTCGATGCCGGCCAGGGCGCATTCGAAGCGGTCCCCGTCCCGGTGCAGGACGACCAGGGCGTCATGTTCCCCGGTGACCAGGGCCGGTAGCATGGAAGCCTTCACTGCCTGGGGCGCCACGGTGCTGGGCGTCACCGCCAGCCCGGCGCGGGCGGCGCATTCGGCCAGGTGCTCGGCGTCCACCCGGCCATCCGGCAGGGGCAGGCCGCCCTTGATCTGGTCCGGGGCGAAACTGCGTCCGAAGTGGCGGGCGAGGAAGAGCAGGCGATCGCCCACCGGGTCGTCCATGCTGCCTGGTTCCGCCGTGCTGGGGCGGGCTTCGGAGAACTCTGAGGTCATGGGGGAGCAGTGGGCGGGAAACGTGGGTATTTTACGGCCTTGGACAGGTGGAACTGAAATGGAAAAGGGGTGCCCTGGCGGGCACCCCTCTCATCCGGGCGGGAACGGATCAATGCACCGAACGCTTGCGCAGGGCCGCGATGCCGGCCAGGCCCAGGGCCACCAGGGCCAGCGAGGCGGGCTCGGGTATGACCTGGGCGGAAATGAAGTCCTGGCTGGAGGCATTCACCCACTGGGTCAGGAGGTAGTGCTCGGTCGCCGTGGCGGTCTGGAGGTCCGTCAGATAGCCATTGGCGGCGGAGACGGCCGTGGATCCGGCGGGGCCGTACGGATCATTGTTGACCACGTTGCCGGCCTTGAAAACGCCGTCGCCGAGGTTGTAGGACGGCGTGCCGGTGGCCGGGGTGTCGTGTTCCACTTCCCACAGGGCGAGCTGGAAGCCGGCGGAGTTCTCGGCGCTGTTCAGGGATTCCCTGTAGTGCAGATCGAACAGCTTCTGGACCTTTGCCGTGGTGGCCGAGTCCAGTGCCGTCGTCGTGCTGTCGGCCACGGTCAGGGTCGTGGAGGAGGTGTACACCGCCCCGCCGCCACCGTAGTCCACGATGCCGGCGCCGGTGTTCAAGGCGTCCATGTTGCCGTCTATGGTCTGGAGCGGCTGGAAACAATAGGCGATGAAGGCGTTCCAGCCGTTCGATGCGTCATAAAGCGTGTAGTTGCCGGTGGTGGCGTTGTTTCTGGAGAAGCTTCCGACGGTCACGGTCGAGGAGAACGACGACGTGAGGCCCACGTCGTTATAGAGCGTTGCCGTCGCGGCCTGGGCGGCGTTGGCCAGGCCGAGGCCGGCGGCGATGAGGGCGGAGATCAGAAGCTTGCGTTGTGGAATCATGGGGATTTCCTTATTTGTGAAATAGTTGGGAGTTCGATCAGGCATGCACCACCGGCTGGTGCTGGTCGGCAAGGTTGGCCAATGCGGCAAGGCTGCTCAGTGCCGCGCAGGCGATGGGGGCAGGTGTTCCGGCACAGGCGCTCGTCACTTGGGTGGCAGAGCCGAGCACGCTGTCCAGGCTGTCGTTCTGGGTCAGCATGTCGCCCAGGGCCGGCAGGGCGGGGGCGGCGGAGGCCGTGCTCAGGCTGCCCAGGGCGCCGAACCAGATGTCTTCCGTCATGAGGCTGCCACCGTCGCTGGTGCTGGCGCTGGAACGGGTCAGGCTGTCGCCGTGGGCGTCTTGCACCAGGTTGAAGCCGACGTTGATGGACGTGATGCCGAAATCGGTCAGAGCGTGCAATTCGCCCGCCTGGACCTGGGCGTCGCCGTTATCCACCCAGATCTGGAGCCCCTTCAGTTCGTCGCCGGTGAGCTTGCCGTCGTGGTTGGTGTCCAGTTCCGCCAGCTTGGCGTAGCCGTTGTCGTGAGTGGCATCGTTGCCGAACAGGCGGTTGCCGTTCATGTCGCTGGCGGCGTTGCCGTCCCGGTTGTCCACCAGCAGGCCGTCACCCGTGCCTTTCAGCCACTCGATGGTGTCCAGCTTGCCGTCGCCGTTCAGATCAAACTGCACGGTCTTGCCCAGGGTGCCGTGGTCGCCGTCCCGGGCCGTGCTCTGGCCGGTCACGTCAATCTGGCCGTTCCCGTTCAGATCGAAGGCGATGGGGGAGCCGGGGCTGGAATCCCAGGCGTTCACCTTCAGGTCGCCGTGGCTACAGTTGCCGTTGCCGTCCGTGACGGAGAACTTGAGGTCAGGCGTGAAGCCGTCCTGGATCCAGGAATCGCTGCCGTGGCTGCGCACGTAGAGGGTCAGGCAACCGGTGTTGGCATCGAAATTCTGCACCGAGTAGTTGCAATCGCTGTAGCTGCCGTGGCCCGAGGTGGCGGAATCGAAACTGTAGTGCAGGGCGCCGCCTTCCGGGTTCTGGCAATACTTCGACAGGTCAATCGAGACCGTCTTGCCCCAGGCGCAGCCGCCCTGAGTCCAGGTGGCCTGGTGATCCACGCAGACAGACGCATGGTTGCCCAGGTTTACCGTAGCCGTATCCGTGCCGCCATGGCCGTCGGAGATGGTGTAGGTGAAGCTGTCGCTGCCCGTGTAGCCGGCCGCAGCCGCGTAGGTGAAGGCGCCGTTGGCGGCCACCGCCACCGTGCCGTGGGCCGCCTGGGTGTAGGCCGTCACCGTCAGGGTGTCGTGTTCCGGGTCGGTGTCGTTGGTCAGCACGTTGCCGCTGGCCGTCGCCGCCGTGACCTGGGTCGTGGCATGCACGTGGGTCATGCCTTCGCCCACGTTGCCCGTGCCGCAGCGGGTAGTGCCGGTGGTGTAGCTGTCGCTGTTGAACTGGGCGTCGTCGAAGAAGATGTTGGCGCCGCTGCCCACCAGCTTGGCCCCGGTGGAAGTGACGGCAGACCAGACCCCCGAGGCATTGTGACTGAAGCTGACGGACGTGTTGTCCACCAGGCTGCCGTTCAGGTGCCCGCCGTCGGCAATGAGGAAGAAGCCGTAGTTCTTGCCCGCCAGGACCGTGGCCGGGATGGTCACGCTATGGCCGACGGAGGTGTCGGAGTCGGAGAACAGCACCTTGCCCGTGGCAGGATTACCGTTGGCGTCCTTCACGTAATAGCCGATGCTGTTGTTGTAGCCGGCGTTGTCGGCCTGGAAAGTCACGGTGACGCTGCCGTCGGCGTTCGTCACCACCTTCATGATGGCATCGTTGTAGTCCCGGTCGCCGCCGCCCGCCAGGTCTTCCCAGCTCAGGATCTTGGCGCAACTCTGGCTGACCTGGACGCAGTCGTCGTTGGCCGTCGGGGCGTGGTTCGGTGCGACGGTGATCGTTACCGTGGCGGTTTCCGTGACGCCGCCGGAAGTGACGGTGTAGGTGAAGCTGGCATTGCCCGCGTAGTTGGTGGCCGGCGTGAAGACCAGTTGGCCGGAGGCGTCGAGGCTCACCGTGCCATTGGTCACCGCGACGCTGGTGCCGCTGGCAATGGCGTGGCCGTTGATGGCCGTGACCGGGTGGGTGGCATTCTCGAAGCTGTCGTTGGCCAGCACATTGAGGGTGACCGCGGTGTTGAAGTTGGTCGTGGCGCAGTTATCCACGATGTCGGCCACCGGGGTGACGGTGATGGACGTGGAATTGGTCGTGGTAATGAGGCCGTCGGAGGTGCTGACGGTCAGGGTATCGGTGCCGTTCCAGTCGGCGACGGCCTGGGTGTACTTGACGGAGGCCAGGGCGGCGTTGATCTGGGCGGCAGTGCCGACCAGGGTGATGAGGCCCGTGTCGTTGCCGGATAAGGTCGCGCCGCCGTTGCTCGCCAGGTGCAGTGTGCCGTTGGCAATGGCCAGCCTGGTGGTCAGGGTGCCGCCATCCACGTCGGCGACGGTGATGGCTGTGCCGTAGGTGGAGCCCAGGTTGAGGGCGGAGTCTTCACAGGTGGAGAGACAGGTGGGCAGGCACTGGGTCGGAGCGTGGTTGGCGGAATTGACCGTGACGCCCACCGTGGCGGTTTCCGTGACGCCGCCGGAAGTGACCGTGTAGGTGAAGCTGGCAGCGCCGGTGTAGTTGGTGGTCGGGGTGAACACCAGTTGGCCGGCGGCGTTGAGACTGACCGTGCCGTGGGAGACGGCGACCGCGGCGCCACCGGCGGTAATTGCCAGGCCGTTCACCGCGGTGATCGGGTGGCTGGCGTTCTCGAACGTGTCGTTGGCCGCTACGGAGATGGCTACCGCCGTGTTCATGTTGGTGGTGGCCACGTCGTTGGCGATGTCGGCCACCGGAGTGACGGTGATGGACGTGGTGTTGGTCGTGGTGGCGACGCCGTCGGAGGTGGTGACGGTCAGGGTATCGGTGCCATTCCAGTCGGCCACGGACTGCTTGTAGCTGAAGGAAGCCAGGGCGGCGTTGATCTGGGCGGCGGTGCCGACCAGGGTCACGGTGCCGGTGCCATTGCCGGTCAGCGTCGCGCCGCCGTTGGAAACCAGGGTCAGGGTGCCGTTGGCCACCGTCAGCGTCGTGGTCAGGCGGTCGCCGTCGGCGTCGGCCACCGTGATGCTCTTGCCGTTGCTGGAGCCAAGTGCGAGGGCGCTGTCCTCATTGATGCTCAGGCTAGTGGGGAGGCTCTGGGTCGGAGCACTGTTGGGAGCGGCCGGGGTGCTTGCCGTCACGTTGATGTAGGCCATATCCGACGCGGTGGCGGCTTGGCCCGTGCCGGCGTTGACGGCGGTCACGGTGGCGCTGGTGGCCTGAACGCCGACGCTGGAAACCACTGCGAAGTCGGTATAGGTCCAGGTCTCGCCCACGTCGAGCAGCCCGTTATGGTTGGCGTCGCCACTCACATAGGTGACGTTGGAGACGACGTTGTCGGTCACCTGGACGTTCGCCAGTGCCGCGGTACCGGTATTGGTTACCTTGTAAGCAAACAGCGCTTCACCATTGACGCGGATGGTTACGCTGTCGGCCGCGGTATTGGCGTCCATCATCGGCGTGACGACCGTGGTGGATGCCGATGCCGCGGTGGTCAGGTCCGCCTCCAGATTGTTCTGCGCCGCGAACAGGTTCTGCACGCCGTCATACTGCCCGGTGAGGATCGCCTGCTGGGTCATGGAAATGATCTGCGCCTTGCTGTACAGGTAGCTGATGTTCGGGTCCGAGGTGCTCAGCAGGGCCGACGTGGCCTGACGCATCAGGGCGATCAGGCCGCCGCCGCCGGTACTCAGGGCGGTCAGCAAGGAGGGATTGCCGGCGACATTCACGCCGAAGACCGCATTGAAGCTGTCGGTCGGGCTGTATCCCGTCTTGTACCATTCGCTGGCGGTGCCGTAGCAGTCCGGGGTGTGGTTCTTCCAGTATCCCGGCGTCAGGCCCTCGCCACCGGTGCCGGTGGAGTAAATGCCCTCGACCAGTTTGACGATGCTGATGCCCGTGTTGCAGGCGTTGGGGGTGACGTTCAGGGTCAGGGTGGAACTGGCGGTGCCCAGGCTGTCGCTGATCTGGTAAGTGGCGACGGGCACCGGTCCGTAGTAGTTCGTGGCGGGGGTGAAGGTGTAGGCGCCGTTGGCGGCGATGACCAGGGTACCCACGCCGGCCAGGGTGGCGCTGGAACCGGCGGCGTAGTGGCTACCGTTCACATCGAAACCGGTGACGGAGATGGCCTTGCCGTTGATGTCGGTGTCGTTGGTGATGACGTTGCCGGAGGCGATGGTGTTCTCGACGATGGTCTGGCTGTCGGCGACGGCGGTGGGGCCGACGGGGGTGACGTTCAGGCTCAGGGTGGCGTCGGAACTGCCGTTGCCGTCGCTGATGGTGTAGGTGGCGACGGGCGGGTGGCCGTAGTAGTTGGCGACCGGGGTGAAGCTGTAGCTGCCGTTGCTGTTGATCACCAGGGTGCCGACGTTGGCGAGCGTGGCGGTCTGGCCGGCGGCATAGGTGCTGCCATTGACCACGAACTGGGTGACGGTGAGCGGCAGGCCGTTCACGTCGGTGTCGTTGGCCAGGACGGTGCCGGTCAGGGGGCCGGTGTTCTCGATCGCGGTCTGGCTGTCGGCCACCGCAACCGGGCCGACCGGGGTGACGTTCAGGCTCAGGGTGGCGTCGGAGCTGCCGTTGCCGTCGCTGATGGTGTAGGTGGCGACGGGCGGGTGGCCGTAGTAGTTGGCGACCGGGGTGAAGCTGTAGCTGCCGTTGCTGTTGATCACCAGGGTGCCGACGTTGGCGAGCGTGGCGGTCTGGCCGGCGG
>JAQTNA010000064.1 GCA_028714035.1 Rhodocyclaceae bacterium | reverse complement strand
CTAGGCACACATAAAAAAGACAAGATGGAACCCCGACATGAATGCTCCCGACTTTCGGCACGCCGCCCCGGCGCCGCTCGCCCTCGAAGACCTGCCCTTCGATAACTCCTTTGCCCGGTTGCCGGACGCCTTTCACACCCGCCTGCCGCCCTGGGGTCTGCCCGATCCTTACCGGGTGGCGGTGAGCGCGGAGGCCGCCGCCCTCATCGGCCTCGACCCGGAGCAATTCACCCGGCCCGAGTTCGCCGAGATATTCGCCGGCAACCGCTTGCCGGCCGGCAGCGAACCCCTGGCCGCCGTGTATTCCGGGCACCAGTTCGGTGTCTGGGCCGGCCAGTTGGGCGACGGCCGCGCTCACCTCCTGGGCGGCGTGCGCGGACCGCAGGGCACCTGGGAAATCCAGCTGAAGGGGGCCGGGCGCACGCCCTATTCCCGCATGGGTGACGGCCGCGCGGTGCTGCGCTCCTCCATCCGGGAATTCCTCTGCTCGGAAGCCATGGCCGCCCTCTCCATCCCTACCACCCGCGCCCTGTGCATCATCGGCTCGGATGCGCCGGTGCGGCGCGAGACGGTGGAAACCGCGGCCGTGGTCACCCGGCTCGCCCCCAGCTTCCTGCGCTTCGGCTCCTTCGAACACTGGCGCTCCCTGGGCCGCGACCAGGAGCTGAAGCGGCTGGCGGACTATTTCATCGCTCGCTTCCGCCCGGAACTACTGGATGAACCCCAGCCCTACCAGGCTCTGCTGGCAGACGTGGCCCGGCGCACCGGGGAATTGATGGCCCGCTGGACCTGTGTCGGTTTCATGCACGGCGTGATGAACACCGACAACATGTCGCTCCTGGGCCTGACCCTGGACTACGGCCCCTTCGGCTTCATGGAAGCCTTCGATGGCGGGCACGTCTGCAACCATTCCGATCCCCAGGGGCGCTACGCCTATGCCGCCCAACCCCACGTCGCCCACTGGAACCTCCAGGCCCTGGGCCATGCCCTGGCGCCTTTGACCGGCGATGCCGAGACTTCCCTGGACATCGTGGACGCGACCTACCCGGATGCCTACAACGGCGCGTTCCTGGGCGGCATGAGGGCCAAGCTGGGCCTCGCGGCCAGCCTGCCGGACGACGAAGCCTTCATCACCGACGTCTTCGCCCTGTTGCAGGCACATCGGCCCGATTTCACCCTGTTCTTCCGCCGCCTGGGCGCCCTGTCCGGCCAATCCGGCCTTGATCCCCGCGCAGATGATCCGCTGCGAGACCAGTTCGTGGATCGCGCCGCCTGCGACGCCTGGCTGACACTCTGGCGCAGCCGGCTGGCAAGGGAAGGATCGAGCGATGCCGACCGCCAGTCCGCCATGAACGGCGTCAACCCCAAGTACATCCTGCGCAACTGGATCGCCGAATCGGCCATCCGGAAGGCCCAGGAGAAAGACTATTCGGAGATCGCGTCGGTCCTGGCCTGCCTCGCCCGCCCCTTCGAGGAACAGCCGGAACAGGAGCGTTACGCCGCCCCGCCCCCCGACTGGGCCAGCGGGCTGGAGGTGAGTTGCTCTTCATGAACACTCACGGAGGCGGCAAGCCCGAGGCTTGAACCCAAGAACCCCAGTCTTGAACCGCAGAGACGCGGAGGCGCAGAGGAAAAACGATGAATATTGGCAAATCTCGGTTGCCTTCACCCATTGGGTGAGACCGAGAGTTTAGCCAAGCTCTGGTTTTCTCTGCGTCTCTGCGCCTCTGCGGTGAATCAAGTGCTTCGTCCAAGTTGAAGGCCGGTCAGGTACGCAGGGCGCGCAGTTCCTTGTTCATGAAGCGAACGCGCATCGCCAGCACGCTGGCGATGCCTTCGAAGATGTAGGCGGCGGCCTGGGTGTGTTCTTCGCCCAGTTCGTTGAAGCGCTGGCGGGAAAGCACGAAACAGTCGACCTCATCGAGGGCAACGGCCTCGGCGGTGCGCCGGGCGCTGTCCAGGAAACCCATTTCGCCGATGAAGTCGCCGCGCCCGAAGGTGCCGATGTGCCATTCGTCCTTCTTGTGCAGGGGCAGCACGACCCGTATCGTGCCGCGGCGGATGAAGAGCAGTTCGTCGCCCTGGGAACCGAGCTTGAGCACCTTCTTGCCGGCCGGATAATGGCGCGTCTCGATGATGGCCGCGATATGGGTCAGCGTCCCCGGTTTCCAGCCCAGCAGCTTTTCCAGGGCGTCCAGTTCCAGGGGCGGCTCATTGTCGTCGCCAAAGAAGAGTTCGGCGCTGAGCAGTCGGGCCTCGATCCATTCCAGGGCCTCGTCCAGTTGGCGGAAGGCCAGGGCCTTCTCCGTGTCCCGCACCAGGCCCACCTCCCGCAGGTAGCGCTTCATCTTCAGGCCGCTGGGCAGTCCGCGCGGGATCTCGGTGAAGATCAGGTAGGCGCCGGCCGCCTCCAGCCGGTCCTTGATCTGTTCCAGGACATGGGTGGCGGTCAGGTCCATGGACTGCACCCGGCGCATGTTCAGGATGACATAGGTGCGCGGCCCGATCTCCGGCTCCAGGGCCTGGTACAACTGGTTCGCGGTGCCGAAAAAGAGGCTGCCCTGAAGCTCCACGATCACGGTCTTGCTGCCGTTCCTGACCAGGATCTCCAGTTCCTGCTCGTGCCGGACGATGCGCGAGAACATCTCGCCACCATTCACCTTGCGGTGCAGGACGGTGCTGCGCATCTGCTCCCGCAGGTAGAGCACGATGGCCAGCAGGATGCCGGCGCCGGAGGCGGCGATCAGGTCCACCGTGATGGCCACCCCGATCACGGTGAGGATCACCAGGAAGTCAAAGCGGGTGGAGGCAGTCCGGAAAAACTCCAGGCTGCGCCAGTCTATCATCCGGTACCCCACCACCAGCAGGATGGCCCCCAACGCGGCGATGGGCACCCAGGCCACCAAGGAGGAAAGCAGCAGGAAGGCGAGCAGCGCGAAGGCGCCCTCCATCGTTCCCGAGCGGCGGGTCTGGGCGCCGCTCGTAACGTTCACCATCGAGGCCCCCATGGTACCGGCGCCGGGAATACCACCGAGCAGCGCCGCGCAGAGGTTGCCCAGGCCCTGGCCCAACATTTCCCGGTTCGGGTTGTGGTGGGAGCAAGTCACCGAGTCCAGCACGACACAGGTCTTGAGGGTGTCTATGGACAAGAGTGCCGCCAGCGACAGGGCCGGCAGGAATATCTGGGTGAGAAGGGTGGCATCCCAGGCGCCCAGGGCACTCAGGTTGCCGGCAAAAACGTCGAACAGATGGGCATCGGACTGGCCGAGGGGACCGACGATGAAAGGATTGTGCTGTACTTGCCACAGGCCAGGATCGGCAAATCCCAGGCCGAAATAAACCAGGATGCCGGCCAGGAGCGCGATGATCGCGGGCGGCGCGGCGCGGGTCAGGCGCGGCACGCCCACCATCGCCACGACCACGGCCACGCCCACCAGCAGGCTTTGCCAATGCCAGGCAAGCGGATGGGTCAGCGCTTGCCATAGCCCCGCGCCCTTGGCCGCCCCGAGCACTCGCGGCAACTGGCCGGCGATGATGGTGATACCGACGGCGGAGAGATAGCCGCTGACCACGGGATAGGGAATGAACTTGATCAAGCGGCCAATGCCGGAAAGGCCGATGACCAACTGCATGATGCCTGCGGTCAGACCGATCAACATCAACATCAGGATGACCGTCTCGGGTGCGGTGCCGCGCTGGGCCGCGTCCAGGGTGAACGCCCCCAGCAGAGCGGCGGCCGGAGCGCAGGGTGCGGTGATCAGTCGGTCGGTGCCGCCGAAGCTGGAGGCGATGAGACCCAGGGCCGTCGTCCCCAGGATGCCGGCCACCGCCCCTTGCGCGGCATAGCTGCCGCCCAGCGGAGAGAAGATGGTGACACCGAAGGCGATAGCCGAGGGCAGCGCCACCAGCATCGCCGCCAGGCCGCCCCAGAGGTCTCCCGTCCAGGCGTGAGCAATCTTGCGCGTTTCCATATCCATAGTCCCACGAGGAGATTCACCGCCAAGTATGACCGGGAAATGCGGATTGTGGCACTCTCATCCGAGAGTGCGTATCCTCCTCTCCATGGTGAAGCCCGCATCCAATCGGGCGCACGATCGGGCCACCGGCCCGGAGGCCAGGACCATGCGCCATCCTTACCCGCTGCACATCCACATCTCCACGCTTTTCCTGGCCCTGATCCTGGTCGTCTGCGGCGTTCTGGGCGGCATCGGCTACAAGCTCAGCACCGACCTCCTGGAAGCATCCGCCGCCGATCTCACCACCCGGATCAACCGGCAGGCACTGAGCGAGATGCGGCGCATCGTCGAGCCGGCAGAGGTGGCGACCCGGCTCTTGAGCCTGCAAAGCGTGACCGAGGCCGCTACGCTCAAGGAACGCCTGAACAGCCTGGAATTCCTGCGGGAGGCCCTCGACGGTTCCCCGGCCCTGTCCTCGCTCTACATCGGCTACGGCAACGGCGACTACTTCCTGGTCGGACGCACCGGCCACGGCAGCGAGGCCGAGGCGGCCCGGGTGCCGGCCGGCGCCACCTACGTCGTGCAGAGCATCGAACGAAACGGCGCCCGGCCCCGGGGCCGCTTCATCTATCTCGACTCGGCCCTGAGAACGCTGCGCGAGGACGACCGGCCGGACTATGCCCAGGCCTACGATCCGCGCAGCCGGATCTGGTTCATTCAGGGCCTGGCCTCGAAGGCCCAGATCAAGACCCCCCCTTATCTTTTCTACTCCAGCGGCAAGGTCGGCACCACGCTGGCCAGCCGCGCCCGGGGCGGCCGAAGCGTGGTGGGCGCGGACATCCTGCTCTACACCCTCGGGCAGACCCTGGCGACCCAGAAGGTGACACCGGGCAGCCAGATGGTGCTGGTGAATTCCGAGGGCTTTGCCCTGGCCTATGAGGACCTTTCCCGGCTGGTGCGGCCTTCCCGAGGCAGCGACGGCAGGCCATCCCTGGCGCGCCTGGACCAGTTGGGAGTGCCGACGCTGGCGCCTCTGCTGGAAACCGTGCGAGCCATGCCGGGCAAGGAAACGCAGACGCTGCGCGTCGCGGTCCGGGGCGGCAACTGGCGCGCCTCGGTCAGCCCCATGCGGCTGGAAGGCATCCCGCCGCTGTACCTCGTGACCGCCATTCCGGAAAACGAGCTGATGGCCAGCGCCCTGCAGCTGATGCACCACTCGGCGATCGCCACCCTGCTCGTCCTGCTGCTGACCATCCCGCTCGTCTGGCTGCTGGCGCGCAGCATTTCCCGATCCCTGGGCAGCCTGGCCCAGGAAGCCGAAAGCATCCGCCATTTCGAATTCTCCGGGTCCATCGTCCTCGCATCCTCGATCAAGGAAGTGGTCCAGCTCGCGACCATGATGGATGGCATGAAGCACACCATCCGCCGTTTTCTCGACATCAGCCACGAGGTGGCCGCGGAGCAGAATTTCGATCGCCTGTTGCCGCGCCTGCTCGCCGACACCCTCTCGGCCTCCGAAGCGCACGCCGGCGTGCTGTATCTGGCCGAAGGCAAGGAGCTCAAGCCGGCCGCCGCGCGGGATAACGCCGGCTCCGCTCTGGCGGGAACCTTGCCGGCCCTCGACGTCGCCCGCGTCGGCCCCCTGCTCGGCGCCGCCCTGGCCGACGGCCTCGCCCACGCCGGCCGCCTGAAGCCCGAGGATCTGGCCTGCCTGGGCTTTACGGAGGCAGGATTGGCGCAGGCGACCCACGCCATCGCCGTGCCCCTCCTCGATCGCAATGCCGAACTGCTCGGGGCGATGATCCTGCTGTGCCAGACCCCGACGGACAAGGGCCAGTTGAGTTTCGTGCAGGCCCTGTCCGGTTCGGCGGCGGTATCCCTGGAGAGCAAGGCGCTGATCAAGGCCCAGAAGGATCTGTTCGAGGCCTTCATCCGCCTGATCGCCGGGGCGATTGACGCCAAGAGCCCCTACACCGGCGGCCATTGCGCGCGGGTACCGGAACTGACCAAGATGCTGGCCCGGGCCGCCTGCGCCGAAACGAGCGGCCCCTACCGGGACTTCCAGTTGAGCGAGGATGACTGGGAGGCGGTGCACCTGGCCGCCTGGCTGCACGACTGCGGCAAGATCACCACGCCCGAATACGTGGTGAACAAGGCGACCAAGCTGGAGACCCTCCATGACCGCCTGCACGAAGTCCGCATGCGCTTCGAGGTGAAGAAGCGCGACGCGGAAATCGCCTGCCTGAAGGCCATGGCCGATGGCGAGGATGGGGCCTCGGCGCGCGCCCGGCTCGCCGCCGAACTGGCGCAGCTCGATGACGATTTCGCCTTCGTCGCCGGCTGCAACGAAGGCGGCGAGTTCATGGCCCCGGAGAAGATCGCCCGGCTCGAGGCGATCGCCGGCCGGACCTGGTTACGCACCCTGGATGACCGCATCGGCCTCTCCCACGAGGAGAAGCTGCGCAAGGCGGCGACGCCTCCCGCCGCCCTGCCCGCGCTCGAGCCGCTGCTGGCCGACAAGCCCGAGCACCTCTTCCCGAGGCGGCCCCAGGACTGCATGCCGGCAGACAATCCCTGGGGATTCCGCATGCCCGTCCCGGCCCTGCTCTACAACCGGGGAGAACTCCACAACCTGGCCGTGGAGCGCGGCACCCTGTCCGAAGAGGAACGCTACAAGATCAACGAGCACATCGTGCAGACCCTGGTCATGCTGTCCCAGCTACCCTTCCCCAGGCACCTGCGACAGGTGCCTGAGATCGCCGGGGGCCACCACGAGAAGATGGACGGCAGCGGTTACCCGCGGCGACTCCGGCGCGAGGACATGAGCCCCCTGGCGCGCATGATGGCCATCGCCGACATCTTCGAGGCGCTGACGGCGGTGGACCGGCCCTACAAGAAGGGCAAGACCCTGTCGGAAGCCCTGGGCATCATGTCCCGCATGCAGAGAGAGCAGCACATAGACGGGGAGCTGTTTGCCCTCTTCCTGCGCTCCGGTGCCTATCTCGACTACGCCCGGCGCTACATGCAGCCGGAACAGATAGACGCCGTGGACGTGGAAGCCCTCCTACAGGCTGCATGAGGCGCCGAACGCCGTGATGCCGGCCCGGGCAACCTGGGCGTCTTCCGAGGCCTTCACCCCGGAAACCCCGACGGCCCCCACCACGGCGCCGTTCACCACGATCATTTCGCCGCCCTCCAGGGGCGTGAGCGGCATGGAGAGGGCGGCGACGCGCCCGCCGTTGATCATGTCCTCCAGCGACTTGCCCGACTTGCGGGCGATGACGGCGGCCCGCGCCTTGCCGGGCGCGAGTTCGGTGCTCATGATCGGCGCGCCATCCAGCCTTTGCAGCCAGAGCGGATGCCCGCCCTCGTCGCACACGGCGATGGTCACCGCCCAATGGTTGCGCAGCGCTTCCGCCTCGGCAGCGGCCGCGATTCTCTTCACGTCGTCCAGGGTCAGTATCTCTCGTGTCTTCATGTCTATTCTCCAATAGTGATTTTGCGCACCCTCGGCCCGATATGGCTTCAGGCTGTGCGCTTCGAGCACGCTGGACGCATGTTATTACTTACAATCAGTGACGATAAGACCCATAGAAATACATCCACTATATACAGATAGTAAGCAATCACGAGAGTGCCCGGCACAGCCCCCGGCCCTGCCCCTTCGTGGCGGGCACAATCGTGGGGGGACGGTGCTTGATGCTAAAATGCGCCGTTGATCCGGAAGCCACTTCCGGTACTTGAAAATCCGCCCCGGCCGGGGATCACGACAAAGCCGAATACGATGAAAAGCGCCGAAATCCGCAACCAGTTCCTCCAGTTCTTCGCCTCGAAGGGCCACCAGATCGTGGCCTCCAGCTCGCTCGTGCCCCACGACGACCCGACGCTGCTGTTTACCAACGCCGGCATGAACCAGTTCAAGGACGTTTTCCTGGGCTTCGACAAGCGCCCCTACAACCGGGCCACCACTTCCCAGAAATGCGTCCGAGCCGGCGGCAAGCACAACGACCTGGAGAACGTGGGCTACACGGCGCGCCACCACACCTTCTTCGAGATGCTGGGCAACTTCAGCTTCGGCGATTATTTCAAGCACGATGCCATCCGTTACGCCTGGGAACTCCTGACCGAGGTGTACAAGCTGCCCAAGGACAAGCTCTGGGTCACGGTGTACGCGGAAGACGACGAAGCCTATGACATCTGGACCAAGGAAGTGGGCGTACCCGAGGAGCGGGTGATCCGCATCGGCGACAACAAGGGTTCCCGCTACGCTTCCGACAACTTCTGGATGATGGGCGATACGGGACCTTGCGGCCCGTGCACGGAAATCTTTTACGATCATGGCGAGCACATCTGGGGCGGCCCGCCCGGCAGCCCGGAGGAAGACGGCGACCGCTACATAGAAATCTGGAACAACGTGTTCATGCAGTTCAACCGGGACGAGGCGGGCGTGATGCACCCCCTGCCCCGCCCGAGCGTGGACACCGGCATGGGCCTGGAGCGGGTCTCCGCCGTGCTCCAGGGCGTGCATGCGAACTACGAGATTGACCTGTTCCAGGCGCTGATCAAGGCCGCCGCACGGGAAACCTCCGACGCGGACATGGACAGCCCGTCGCTGAAAGTATTGGCGGACCACATCCGCGCCTGCTCCTTCCTGCTGGCCGACGGCGTGATCCCGGGCAACGAGGGCCGGGGCTACGTCCTGCGGCGCATCATCCGCCGCGCCATCCGCCACGGCTACAAGCTCGGGGCGCGGGCCGCCTTCTTCCACAAGATTGTGCCCGACCTGGTGCTGGAGATGGGCGAGGCCTATCCGGAACTCAAGGCCAACCAGGCCCGCATCACGGACATCCTGAAGCAGGAGGAAGACCGCTTCTTCACCACCATCGAGCACGGCATGGCCATCCTGGAGGCCGATCTGGCCGAGATGGAGAAGGCTGGCACCAAGGTCTTCAACGGCGACACCGCCTTCAAGCTGCACGACACCTTCGGTTTCCCCCTGGACCTCACCGCGGACATCTGCCGGGAGCGGGGCGTGACGGTGGATGGCGCCGCCTTCGACGCCGCCATGGCGCGGCAGAAGGAGCAGGCGCGCGCCGCCGGCAAGTTCAAGATGGCGGCCAACCTGGAGTACTCCGGCCCGGCCACCACCTTCCACGGTTATGACGGCCTGGAGACCAAGGGCAACATCCTGGCCCTCTACAAGGACGGCGTGGCGGTCAATGAATTATTTGAAGGCGACATGGGCGTGGCGGTGCTGGATGACACCCCCTTCTATGCCGAGTCCGGCGGCCAGGTGGGCGACCGGGGCGAACTGCGTTCCGTGCACGGCATCTTCGCCGTGGAAGACACCCAGAAGATCCAGGCCACGGTGTTCGGCCACCACGGCGTGGTGAAGACCGGCAAGCTCACCGTCGGCAACGGCGTCACGGCCAGGGTGGACGTGCAGGCCAGGGCGCGCACCGCGCGCAACCATTCCGTGACCCACCTCATGCACAAGGCGCTCCGGGAAGTGCTGGGGGAACACGTGCAGCAGAAGGGCTCCCAGGTGGATCCGGACAAGACCCGCTTCGACTTTGCCCACACCCAGCCCATGTCGGATGAGGAAATCCGCCGGGTGGAGGCCCTGGTGAACGCCGAAACCCTGATGAATGCCGCCACCGACAGCCGGGTCATGGGCATCGAGGATGCCCAGAAGTCCGGCGCCATGATGCTCTTCGGCGAGAAGTACGGCGACGAGGTGAGGGTGGTGGCCATCGGATCAAGCAAGGAACTGTGCGGCGGCACCCATGTCCAGCGTACCGGCGATATCGGCCTGTTCAAGATATTGTCCGAATCCGGCGTGGCCGCCGGCGTGCGCCGTGTGGAGGCGGTCACCGGCGACAACGCCCTGACCCTGGTGCAGGAACAGACGGCCCTGCTGGCCCAGGCGGCCGGCGCCTTCAAGGCGCCCGCGGCGGAACTGCCGGCCAAGATCGCCCAGGTTCAGGACAACCTGCGCGCACTGGAGAAGGAACTGGCCAAGCTGAAGTCCAGGATGGCCGCGAGCGCCGGCGACGACCTGATGGCCAACGCCTCCGAGATCAAGGGCGCCAAGGTGCTGGCGGCGGCCCTGGAAGGGGCGGACGTGAAGGCCCTGCGGGAGACCCTGGACAAGCTGAAGGACAAGCTGAAGAGCGCGGTGGTGGTGCTGGGCACGGCCTCCGAGGGCAAGGTGACCCTCATCGCCGGCGTCACGGGTGACCTCACATCCAGGGTCAAGGCCGGGGAACTGGTGAACTTCGTCGCCCAGCAGGTGGGCGGCAAGGGCGGCGGCCGCCCCGACATGGCCCAGGCCGGCGGCACCCAGCCGGAAAACCTGGCCTCGGCGCTGGCCTCCGTGGATGCCTGGGTGATGGAAAGACTGTAGGTCGGGCTTCAGCCCGACATCGGGCGCCTCGTATGGCGCTGGCGGGCTGAAGCCCGCCCTACAAACATCAGGCAGTGTCGGGTTACGGGCTACGCCCTAACCCGACCTACGCCAAGGTCGCCGCGCTGCGCCTACCCTTCATGGCTGCGAATGAAGTCCGCGTACTGGCGATCCACGATGCTGATGTGGTAGGTCAGCCAGTCGCTGAGGAACTCCAGGAGTTCCAGCCCGATGATCTCGCCCGCGGCGATGCGGGCATCCAGTTCCTTCACCTTGCCGATGAAGAAGGCATGGCTTTCCTTGTGCGCCTCCAGGCCGGGATAGCCGTAGCGCTCCTGCAACGCTTCCTCTTCCTTGAAGTGGGTGCAGGTGTAGTCATCCAGATCGAGGACGATGCTCTCGATGTTCTGGGCCGCCGCGTGTGACATAAGCGCTTTCCAGACATCATTGATGAGAGCGATCAGCCCCTTGTGCTGATCGTCTATGTCCTCGATGCCGATGCTCAGGGCGTCGTTCCAGGCGACAAAACTTTTCATGCGGGATTCCTTTGTGCGGAGCAGCAAACAGCTCCACGCTATGTTGATATCGAGCAACTGTCAACGGAGCAGCCCCGCGGCGCCCCCCAGGCACCCCAACTACGGCACAATTTCGACATGAAGCCTCCGGGCAAGTTCAACTTTCCCGGCCTATGCTGTTGGCCCAGGCCAGCGCCTCAGACAGGCATTGATTGACACCCGTCGCGTCCAGTCCCGACGGCAGAACCTCGTCCAGCGGACGGCCATCCGTATCCTCCAGGGCCTCGGCCAGGGCCAGGAGTTTTCCCAGCCTGCCGCCGCGCCGAAGCAGGGCCTCGCCCACGTCGGCCGCGATGGGCAGATCCTTCAATATCTCATCCATGGGCAGGGCAAGGAGGGCCGGCATGAGGGACATGATGCCGGCCATGAAGGCCCGATCCTGCTGTTCGTTGCCGCCCTGCATCCTGAGCATCACCAACTCCATGAAACGGCCACGCGTCGCCGCCATCTGCAACAGGGGGTTGGAGACGACCGAACCGCCGGGGGTGGTATAGAGCAGCAGTTGCAGCCAGCGCTGCAACTGGCGCCGCCCCAGCATGGTGATGGCCTGGCGCAGGGAAGTGATGGGCGCGCGCGGCGCGTTGGCGGCGGAATTGGTCAGGCGCAAGAGGTTGAGCGTCAGGGCCGGTTCCGTCTTCAGCGCCTTTTCCAGGTCCGAAGTTTCCGCATCCTGCATGAGCAATCCGAAGAGGCGCATCAGGGCCAGTTCGGAGGAAGACAGTTTCTTTCCGGCCATGATGGTCGGCCGAGCGAAGTAGTAGCCCTGGAAAAGATCGTAGCCCAGGCTCCTGAGCAGGGCGGCCTGCTCGCGGCTATCCACCTTCTCCGCCAGGAGCTTCACGGGCCATTGCCTGAGTCCGGGGGTAAGCGCCCTGATCGCCTGCTCCGACAGGGGCTGGACATCCACCTTGACGATGTCAATGAAGGGCAAAATGGGCCGGTACTTTTCTTCCTCGCCGATGAAGTCGTCCAGGGCCAGGGTAAAGCCCATGTCCTTGAGTTCCCGGCAGCGCCGCTCCAGTTCCGGCGTCACCTGCACCGTTTCCAGGATTTCCAGCACGATCTTTGTCCGCGGCAAGGCCTCCAACAGCTCGGTCATGAGCAGGTGCTCGTCCACGTTGATGAAGCCCAGGTAGGAACCCAGCGCCGCCTCGACGCCGAACTGGGAAAATACGTGCGTCACCACGGTCGCGGTGGCGGCCATGTCGTCCGCCACCTCGGCCGCGTTCTTCTGACTGTTGCGGAACAGCAACTCGTAGGCCACGAGCTGCTCGTCACGATCCAGGATGGGCTGGCGGCCGACGAAGATGTCGTTGGGGGTATCCTTGGGCATGGACGACCTAACGGCAGCGAAGGGAGGATGCTTTAGGGAAAACGGCAGGAAACCGGGACGAGGACAAGCGATGGCTGCGGCGAATCGAGCGTCGGCGGCTCAAGCCTCGCCCACGGTTTCGAGGGTGCGCCGGGCCTGCTTCACCTGACATAGGCACCGATTACCGGTATGGTTCCACCTCGACTCACCGACGCCAGAACCCCGACCCTTCCATGGGAACCTTCACCGCCGACGACGGCGAGCGCCTGCACCTCCACATCTCGGGCAGTGGTTCGCCCCTGATCCTGCTCCATGGCTGGACCTCCAGCCATGCCGTCTGGACCCCGCTGCTGAAGGGTCTGACGCAGGCTCACCGGATATTCCGGCCGGATGCCCGGGGCCATGGCGGCCACGGCCTCACCGCCACCCAGACCCCGGATGTGGCGCGGCTGGCCCGGGACATCCTCAACCTGCTGGATCATTACGGCCTGGAGCGGGCCGCCGTCGTCGGCCACTCCATGGGCGCCCTGACCCTGTGGCAGTTCATTCGCGACCACGGCTCCGAAAGGCTGTCCCGGCTCTGTATCATTGACCAGTCGCCGAAACTGCTGACCGACCCCGACTGGCCCCATGGCATCTACGGCGACTTCGATGCAACACGCTCGGCGCGTCTGATCGAGGAACTGGAGGAGGATTTTGCCGAAGCCGTCCTGCGGCTGATTGCCCACGGCCTGAACACCAAGGCGCGCCAAGGCTACGAGCGGGATGGTACGGGCTGGCAGCAATCCCGGCGCAACCTGCGACGGCTCGACCCCGTTCCGCTCATCGCCATCTGGAAGTCCCTGGTGGCGGCGGACTACCGCGACGTACTGCCGAAAATCGCGGTGCCGACCCTCCTGTCCTGGGGTGCCGAGAGCAATTTCTACCCTCTTGCCACCGCCCGGTATCTGCTGTCCCACATCCCCCGGGCCAGCCTCAGCCGCTTTGATGGCGCCGACCACTGCCCTCAGTTGCATCAGCCTGAGCGCTTCGCCGCCGAGCTTCTGGATTTCCTTGCCTAATGCAGGATGCGCGGCTCGTTCGCCTGCGGCTCCTGGGACGGGGTGGGCATGGGGGAGGAGTGGTGCATGAGCAGGCGCCAGCCGTCGGCCGCGCGGCGATACACGTTGGTGGCGACGACCGGAGGCATGGCGCGCTTGTCGTCGGGCGAGGAGATGTACTGGACCACGCTATGCACGGCCATCATCAGGGCCTGGGTCTGCACCAGGGCGACCCTTCGCACCGAGAGCCGCTTCACGCCCTTGAACACCTGGGCCCAGGCGTCCCGCACGGCTGGAAAGCCCGTGAGACGCGGGCCGCCGGGATGGATGCAGACCACCTCATCGTCCCCGGCCCAGACACCCATCATGGCGTCCAGGTCGGCCCGTTCCAGGGCGTCGTAGAAGGCGCTTTCCGCTTCCTGGGGGCTGGCAAAGAAGGCTTTTACTGAGGGCATGGGGTTCTTATCGTAGGTCGGGCTTCAGCCCGACATTTCGTCCTGTCGGGCTGAAGCCCGACCTACAAGGTTCATCTCGGCCCACACCCGCTCGGGCGTGAGATCAAGCAGACACTTGAGGTGCCCCAGGGGGCACTCCCGCTTGAAACAGGGGCTGCATTCGAGGCCGAGGGAAAGAACCTTCGCCCTGTCGGACAGGGGCGGCGTATAGCCGGGGCTGCTGGAGCCGAACAGGGCCAGGAGCGGTACATCCAGGGCGGCACCCACGTGCATGAGGCCCGAGTCGTTGGTCACCACGCAGGCGGCGGCGGCAATGAGGTCAATCGCCTGGTCCAGGCTGGTTCGGCCGCACAGGTTCAAGGCCGTTCCTCCCGAAGCGACGGCGATCTCCTCTCCCCCCGCTTCGTCTTTCTTCGAGCCCACCAGCCATACCGGCCGGCCCTCGGCCGCCAGGAGGCGCGCCAGGGCCGCGAAATGGGCGGAAGGCCAGCGCTTCGCCGGGCCGTATTCGGCGCCGGGACAGAACACCACCGGGGCCGAGCTTGCCGCCAGTCCCAGGGCCGCCAGCGTCGACCTCACGGCCTCCGGTTCCACCCGGAGCCTGGGCTGGGGCAGGGGCTCGGGCAGGGGCGCGCCCGGCGTCTCGGCCAGTTGGGCATAACGCTGCACCTGGAGCGGCAGGCGTGCCTTGTCCAGGCGATGCACCACGTTCAGGAAGCCCCGGCGCATTTCCCCCTTGAACCCCACCCGCTTCGGGATGCGGGCAAAGAAGGGGACCAGGGCAGACTTCAGGGAATTGGGCAGGACATAGACGGCATCATAGCCTTTGGCCGCCAGTTGCCGGCCCAGGCGCCAACGCTCCCGGATACGCAGCGCGCCGTGGCCGAAAGGGTTGTCCAGGACGCCGTCCACCTCGGGCATGCGCCTGAGCACCGCCGCCACATAGGGTGGGGCCATGACATCAATCCTCGCGTCCGGATGGTATTGCTTCAGGCGCATGAAGAGCGGCTGCGCCGCCACCGTGTCGCCGATCCAGGAGGGGGCGATGATGAGAAACTGCGGAGAGTGGGGAGTGGGGAGTGGAGAGTGGGGAGCGTAAGTTTCCGCGCCTGCGGCGCGCGAATCGCCCACTTCCCACTTCCTACTTTCCACTTCCCACTTCTCCGATTTCAATGATGCCCCTTCGGCGCCTCGCCGGTGAAGCTGTATTTCGTGCCGCAATAGGGGCAGGAGCAAGAGCCGGTCTTCAGGACATCCAGGAAGACGCGGGGATGGCGTGCCCACAGGGGGCTGTCGGGCCGCGGGCAAGCGAGGGGCAGGTCGTGGGCCGTGACATCCACGGCGCGAGCGGTATCCATATTTTCAGCCATGATAGTTTCCGGTAGACGGCAAAAAGATTCCAGAGGCTGGGGCCGTGCGAGGAAGCCGAAAGGTTTTACTCCCCACTTCCCACTCCCTACTCCCCAGTGATTCAGACGTGGGCCAGCCACTCGGCGCGGGCCGGCACCTTGCCGTTCACCACATCGAAGAACAGGCTCTGGATGCGGGCCGTGACCGGGCCACGGCGGCCTTCACCGATCTGCCTGTTGTCCAGTTCCCGGATGGGCGTCACTTCCGCCGCCGTGCCGGTGAAGAAACATTCGTCCGCGCAATACACCTCGTCCCGGGTGATGCGCTTCTCGATCACCGGGATGCCCAGCTCGGCGGCCAGTTCCAGCACGGTGGCACGGGTGATGCCCTCCAGGCAGGAGGTCAAATCCGGCGTGTACAGCTTGCCGTTCTTGACGATGAAGACGTTCTCGCCCGCCCCCTCGGCCACGTAGCCATCCACGTCCAGCAGCAGCGCCTCGTCGTAGCCGTCGTGGGCCACTTCCTGGTGGGCCAGGATGGAGTTGGTGTACGTACCCACGGACTTGGAGCGACACATGTTGATGTTCACATGATGGCGCGTGAAGCTGGAAGTCTTGACCCGGATGCCCTTCTCCATGCCCTCCGCGCCCAGGTAGGCGCCCCAGGGCCAGGCGGCGACCGCCACGTGTACCGACAGGGTGGTGGCGGCGATGCCCATGGCTTCGGAGCCATAGAAGACGATGGGGCGCAGGTAGCAGGATTCCAGCTTGTTCTCCCGTACCACGGCCTTGTGCGCCTCCATGATGGTTTCCCGATCCCAGGGCATCTTCATCTGGAAGATGTGGGCGGAATTGAACAGCCGCTCCGTGTGCTCCTTCAGGCGGAAGATGGCCGTGCCGCTCTCGGTCTTGTAGGCGCGTACGCCCTCGAACACGCCCATGCCGTAGTGCAGGGTGTGGGTGAGGACGTGGGTGGTGGCGTCGCGCCAGGGCACGAGCTTGCCGTCGTACCAGATAAAGCCGTCACGGTCGGCCATGGACATGATTGAGTCTCCAACTGCGCTGATAAAGACGGCGATTTTAGCTTGAAACAGTCGAAAGCTGTAGGTCCGGATTCATCTCGACATGTCGGCCTGAAGGCCGACCTAGGGTCTGTTGACAATCAAATCTCCGAAACGCGTACTGAATATCCATTTTGGAATCGTCGTTAACATTCAATGAGTTACGAAGGGGCTGTTCACAGAGGCTGATTTGTGGTCATATCCTGACTT
>JAQTNA010000063.1 GCA_028714035.1 Rhodocyclaceae bacterium | reverse complement strand
TGGCCCACCCAAAAAGACAGAAATATATACAAATCAAAGCACTGTGAACAGATCCCTTGTAACCTGTTGATCGTAAACGGCTTATGTCATGGGTTTACGATGCCGGCATTCATGCGATTGCCCTGCCGTGCAAGGCATCCGAAAGGGATGTTGCGGCGAGTTGTGGCATAATTGCAAGCTGTTTTGGCTGGAAAAATACTCCCCTACGGGGACATTCCCTTGCCTCCCATGCCGCCTCGGCACCGCAACGCGTGCCACCCGAATTCCCATTCAAGAAGACACCTGGAGACAACCGTATGAACCCGCGCATTTCCGATGCAGCAGCCCCGGATTACGTCAAGAACGAAGGCCTCAAGACCTGGGTCGCCGAAATGGCGGCCCTGTGCCAACCCGACCGCATCGTCTGGGCCGACGGCTCGGACGAGGAATACACCCGCCTGTGCGAGGAGATGGTCGCCGCCGGCAGCATGATCAAGCTGAATCCCGAGAAGCGCCCCAACAGCTACCTGGCCTGGTCCGACCCTTCCGACGTGGCCCGGGTCGAGGACCGCACCTATATCTGCACCACGCACAAGGATGACGCCGGCCCCAACAACAACTGGGAATCCCCGGCCAAGATGAAGGAGACCCTCACCGGCCTGTTCACCGGCTGCATGAAGGGTCGCACCATGTACGTGATCCCCTTCAGCATGGGCCCCATCGGCTCCCCCATCGCCCACATCGGCGTCGAGATTTCCGACTCCGCCTACGTGGTGGCGAACATGAAGATCATGACCCGCATGGGCCGCAAGGTCGTCGAGCAACTGGGCGAAGACGGCGCCTTCGTGCCCTGCCTGCACAGCGTCGGCGCACCGCTTTCACCCGGTCAGCAGGACATGCGCTGGCCCTGCAACCCCACGGTCAAGTACATCGCCCATTTCCCCGAGACCCGGGAAATCTGGTCCTACGGCTCCGGCTACGGCGGCAACGCGCTTCTGGGCAAGAAGTGCTTCGCCCTGCGCATCGCCTCCACCATGGCCCGGGACGAGGGCTGGCTGGCCGAGCACATGCTCATCCTGGGCGTGGAAAGCCCCGAGGGCGAGAAGTCCTACGTCGCCGCCGCCTTCCCCTCCGCCTGCGGCAAGACCAACTTCGCCATGCTCATCCCGCCCAAGACCTTCGACGGCTGGAAGGTGACCACGGTGGGCGACGATATCGCCTGGATCAAGCCGGGCAAGGACGGCCGCTTCTACGCCATCAACCCGGAAGCGGGCTATTTCGGCGTCGCTCCCGGCACGTCGGAAAAGTCCAACGCCAACGCCATGGCCACCCTGCACTCCAACGTCATCTTCACCAACGTCGCCCTGACCCCGGACGGCGATGTGTGGTGGGAAGGCATGAGCAAGGAAATCCCCGCCAGGCTGACCGACTGGACCGGCCAGGAATGGACCCCGGAAATCGCCAAGGCCACCGGCCGCAAGGCGGCTCACGCCAACGCCCGTTTCACCGCGCCCGCCAGCCAGTGCCCGTCCCTGGATCCCGAATGGGAAGCCCAGGCGGGCGTGCCCATCTCCGCCTTCATCTTCGGCGGCCGCCGTTCCACCACCGTGCCCCTGGTGTTCGAGGCCTTCAACTGGAACTACGGCGTGTACATGGCTGCCACCCTGGGCTCGGAGACCACCGCCGCCGCCTTCGGTGCCCAGGGCGTGGTGCGCCGCGACCCCTTCGCCATGCTGCCCTTCTGCGGCTACCACATGGGCGACTACTTCAACCACTGGCTGAAGATGGGCCATGTGATCGAGAACCCGCCCGCCATCTTCACCGTGAACTGGTTCCGCATGGACGAGCAGGGCAACTTCATGTGGCCCGGCTTCGGCGAGAACATGCGCGTGCTGAAGTGGATCGTGGACCGGGTCAAGGGCCGCGCCAGCGCCGAAAAGACGGCCCTGGGCTGGATGCCGCGTTTCGAGGACCTGGACTGGACCGGCCTGGATGTCACGAAGGAGCAGTTCGAGGCCCTGACCAAGGTGGATACCGAGATGTGGCGCGAGGAATTCGCCCTGCACGGCGAGCTGTTCGACAAGCTCAAGGATCGCCTGCCCGCGGACATGGTGCAAAGGCGCGATCAGCTGCAACAGGCCCTGGTGGATTGACGACGGCAAGCGGTAAGCGGTAAGCGGACAGAGTCTCGCCGACTTGAACCGCTGACCGCTAACCGCTGACCATCAATCAGCGCGCCTCGGCCCGCCAGAGCATGGCCAGCGCCATGAACAGGAACAGGATGCTGGGCGTGACGGCCGCCAGGAGCGGCGGCCAGCTGTTGATGACCCCCAGGCTGGAGAACAGGCCGTTCAGCATCTGGAACAGGATGCCCAGCATGATGCCGGCGAAGACGCGCACGCTCACGCCTTCCATGCGGTTCTGGAGGAAGGAGAAAGGCAGGGCCAGGGCCATCATCACCAGGGAGGCAAGCGGGTAGATGAGCTTCTTCCACAGGGCGATGATGTAGCGATCCGTATTCTGGCGGTTTTCCGCGAGATGCCGGATGTAGAGCACCAGGTTGGGCATGGACATGTGTTCCGGGGACACCAGGAGGACATTCAGGATGTCCGGATTCACGGAGGACTTCCATTCCATCTCGGGCAGGCGGCGTATCGTCGCCAGATCCGTGGAGAACACCGTCTGCACCACGTTCTTCAGGTGCCAGCGATCCGGGCGCACGAACTCCCCCGCCTCCGCCTCGCTGATGGAGCGCAGGGCGGAGCGGTTGTCGAATTCGTAGATGCGCACGCCGCGCAGCGACGTATCCGGCAAGACCTCCCGCACGTTGATGAAATAGCTTTCGTCCTTGAGCCACAATCCGGAGCGGAACTGCTGGCCGATCACCGAGCTCATGGCCTTCAGCCGCCATTCTTCGGCCGCCCGCTCGGCCCGGGGCGCGATGAGCTCGCCCAGGATCAGGGTGATGATGACGAAGGCCAGACCGGTACGGCCCAGCACCTTCAGGAAACCCCGGGTGGACAGCCCCGAGGCGCGCATGACGGTGATTTCCGAATGGCGAGCCAGGGTGGTCAGCGCGTAGAGGGTGCCGATCAGGACCGCGATGGGAAAAAGCTCGTAGGCCCGGGAGGGCAGGGACAGGCTGACATAGATCAGGGCGTGCTGGATCTGGTAGCCGCCATTGCCCAGATCCCCCATCTCGTGCACCAGATCGAAGAAGGCGAAGAGGCCCAGGAAAGCCAGCAGCACCAGGGCGGTGGCGCCGTAGATCTGGCGCGAGAGATAGCGGTAGAGGACTCTCATGACCGGACCCGCCGCCAGGAAACGACCAGGATGCGCCGGTAGAACAGGGCCACCAGCAGCACGAACATGGCCAGGTGCACCGCCCAGATGCCGATGTGGAAAGGCAGCCGGCCCTGGGACACCCAGGCCTGGCTCACGCTGAGCACGTTGTTGTAGGTCAGATAGGTCAGGATGGCCAGGACCAGGTTATTGGTACGCCCCGCCCTGGGGCTCACGAAGGACAGGGGAATGGCCAGGAGGGCCAGGTTCAACGCGGCCAGCGGCAATCCCAGGCGCCAAAGCAGCTCCCCCAGGTTGGGCAGGGTCGGCTTCCTCGCCAACTCCCAGGAAGGCAGGGTCTTGGGCGTATCCTGCACCTTCTCGCCTTCCGCGGTTTCGATACGCACCGCATAGCGCTTGAATTCCGTGATACGGTACTCCGGCTTGCCCGGCTCGCCCTCGTAACGTCGGCCATTTTCCAACACCACGAAACGGTCGCCGTTGCCCATGGTCTCGACATGCCCCTGACTGGCCACCATCACACCCAGCCGGCCGTGCTGCATGGAGCTGACGAACACGTTCCGCACCCGGGCGGCCGTGGACGCCACGCCATCCACGCCCTCCACGAACAACACCCGGTCGGCGCCCGCCGACTCCCGGAAGGCGCCCGGGCTCACCTGGGACACGTCATCCCGGCTCTCCACCCGGTTCTTGTATTCCGCGCTCTTCCCCAAGGCCCAGGGCGAGAGAAACAGGGACAGGAGGGCGATCACCACGACGATGGGCAGGGCGAAACGCAGCACCGGGCCGATGAAGGCCGTGAGCGGGACACCGGAAGTAAACCAGACGATCATCTCCGAATCCCGGTAGCAACGGGACAGGGTCAGCAACACCGCCACGAAGACCGTGAGCGACAGGAGGATGGGCAGGTAGTTGAGGGCGCCGAAGCCCAGGAGCGCCACCACCGCCTCGGAGGCCAGCTCGCCTCCGGCCGCCTGCCCGAGGAGGCGGATCAACTGGGTCGTGAGGAGGATGGCAAACAGGGCCACGAAAACCGCCACCGCGACGCTGGCAAACTCGCGCGCCACCGAGCGCTGGAGAATCATGGTCAGCCCAGGAAGTCGCGAAGCGACTCACGATGCCCCCCTTGCCCGGAACGGGAGAGGGGCGGGGGAGCGAGGGAAAGCGGTGGAAGATTCATTATCGGTGCATGCAGCGCGCACATAACCGCTTTTGACTTTATCTGAATGAATTGCGGATAATCCCCGGATGGCGCTCTGAGAGCCCTCATTACCCAAGGAGCAAGGCGTGGAATTTAGCACAAAAGCGGGCAGCCCCGAAAAGCAAAAATGCGGCTGCCTGGTGGTCGGTTTGTTCGAAGACGGGAAATTGACCGAAAGCGCGGCGGCTCTGGATCGTGCCGGCGGCGGCCTGATCTCGGAGCTGGTGAATCGGGGCGACATGAAGGGCAAGGCCGGCAGCACGCTCATGCTGCACCACCTGACCGGTGTCCAGGCCCAGCGTGTGCTGCTGGTGGGTCTGGGCAAGGAGGAGGAAGGCGGCATCAAGGACAAGGCTTTCCGGGACGCGCTGAATGGCGCGGTGCGCGCCGTGACGGCGACCGGTGCCGAAGACGCCCTCTTCTGTCTCTCCCGGGAAGAGGTGGCCGGACGCGACCTGGGCTGGAAACTGCGCCAGGCGATCGTCCTGGCGGAATCCGCCCTGTATCGCTCTGACGGTATGAAGTCCAAGAAGGACGACAAGCCGCCCGCGCTGGCGAAAATCGGCTTCCTGCTGAAGCATCGCGCCGAGGGCGAGGCCGCGGCGGACGCCCTGCTTCAAGGCCGGGCCATCGCCGCCGGCATGAACCTGGCGAAGGAACTCGCCGATGTGCCGGCCAACGTCTGCACCCCCGGCTACCTGGCCGAGCAGGCGAAGAAGCAGGGCAAGGAATTCAAACTCAAGGTGGACGTGCTGGACCGGAGCGACATGGAAAAGCTGGGCATGGGCGCCCTGCTCGCCGTGGCCCGTGGCTCCCACGAGCCGCCCAAATTCATCGTCATGCACCATCACGGCGGCAAGAAAAAGGATAAGCCGGTGGTGCTGGTGGGCAAGGGCATCACCTTCGACTCCGGCGGCATCTCGCTCAAGCCCGGCGAAGGCATGGAGGACATGAAATACGACATGTGCGGCGCCGCCAGCGTCTTCGGCTGCATGAAGATGGCCGCCCTCCTGGATCTGCCCCTGAACATCGTGGGCGTCATCCCGGCCACGGAAAACCTGCCCGGCGGCAGCGCCATCAAGCCCGGCGACATCGTCACCTCCCTCTCCGGCCAGACCATAGAGATCCTCAACACCGACGCCGAGGGGCGCCTCATCCTGTGCGATGCCCTCTCCTACGCGGAACGTTTCCAGCCGGAATGCGTGGTGGATATCGCCACCCTCACCGGCGCGGTCGTGGTGGCCCTGGGGGCCGTCGCCAGCGGCCTCATGGCCAACGACGAGGAACTGGCACAGGAGCTCCTGGCCCGGGGGCAGGAAGCGGGCGACCGGGCCTGGCAGATGCCCCTGTGGGACGACTACCAGGAGATGCTGCAAAGCAATTTCGCCGACATGCCCAACATCGGCACCAAGGGGGCGGGCAGCATCACGGCGGCGTGCTTCCTCGCCCGCTTCACCAAGGCCTACAAGTGGGCGCATCTGGACATCGCCGGCACCGCCTGGAAATCCGGCAAGGAAAAGGGGGCCACGGGCAGGCCCGTGCCGCTCCTGGCCCATTTCCTCCTGAAGCGGGCGGGAAAGCTTTGATGTAGGTCGGGATTCATCCCGACGAGACTTTTTTTGGCGCCCTTGTCGGGCTAAAGCCCGACCCACTCCTCAGCCCTATAATCATGACCACCATCACCTTCCATCACGGCGCCCAGGACAAGTTGGCGGTGGCCTGCCGCCTGGCGCAGGAGCGATTCCAGGACGGCCGGCGGGTGCTGGTCTATGCCCCGAACGGTGCGGTCGCGGACCGTTTCGATCACCAGCTGTGGTCCTTCGCCTCCCTCTCCTTCGTGCCCCACTGCCGCGCGGCATCGCCCCTGGCGGCGGAAACCCCGGTCGTCATCTCCGGTACGGTGCCGGCGGGCGACTTCAGCGACGTGCTGATCAACCTGGCCACGGAGTTACCCACGGGTTTCGAGCGTTTCCGGGAAGTCATCGAGGTGGTGGGAACCACGGAGGAGGATGCCGCCCCGGCCCGGCTGCGCTTCCGCCATTACAAGGACTGCGGTTTTGTGCCCCAGTCTGTTAGAGTAGATAGCTGAATGACATCGTCCCACCCCTCGTCGCCTCCGGAGCCTGCCGCGATGCTGCCTGAAGACCACCACTTGACCGATTCGGCGGACGAGGTTCTCGACAAGGCCGAGGCTTTTCTGCGCCGCCGCCGTGTCGCCGTGCCACCCGCCAGCGACGACGATGTGCCCATTCTGACGGACATCGTGCCGGAGTCGGAACTGGACCTGCCGGTGGAAGCCCCTCCGCCCGCCGACAGGGCGCCCCCTGCCCCGCCGCAGGTTACCGAAGACCTGGAGGATGAGGCGGTGCCGGAACCCGGTGCAGCTGTCGAGCCGGTGATCCGGCCTGAGCCCGTGGCGCCAGCCCCGCAGGAGTCCTCCGACGAAACCGTCACGCTTGTGCCTGCACCGATGCCGATGGCTAGGCCGGAGTCCAGTGCCTTCGGCGTGGCGGAGTTGCTGCCCAGGCTCGACGAACTGGACTTCGAGCTTCCGGCCGGGGATGGTCCGGAACCGGAAAAAGCAGGATCTCCCGAGCCTGCGCCCCTCTCTGCCCTGGCGGCCGAGGCGCCGGAGATCACGGCCCCCCCCGGGCTGACGGAAGAGGCAGTGGCCATCCGGGTCGCCGAGGCGCTCACCGGACAGCGGCAGATACTGACGCTGCTGATGGAGGAATGGCTCAACTTCGATCTGCCCACTATCATCAAGCAGGAATTCGAAGGCGCCAATGAACGCATCGTCCGGCGCTCCCTCCAGGACATCCACACCCTGCTGGAGACCCAAATCAACAGCGGCAAGAAGCCCTGAGGCGGCGCCCAGTCACGCCGCCTCCGACCGCCTCAGCATCCCTTGCCGGCCGGCATGCGGCTGAAGCCCATGCCACCCCCGCTGCCGCCCGGCTGTATGCAGATGAGCATGGACAGAGCGCCGGCGGAACGCTTCAGGTCCGACGGAAAGGCTGAAAACGGCACCGCCTGGCGCACCACGGCCTTGACGTACTCTATCTCGTCCTGTTGATCCCCCATGTTGAGCACCTTCAGGCTCTCCAGGCTGCCATCGGGATTCAGGCGGATGCGCACCGACGCGTTCTTGAAGCCCTGCTTCTTGCGCTGGTCCTTCACGAAGGCCGAACTCCTGTTCAGCTTCTTCACCAGGGCATCCAGGTACATCTCCAGACCGAAGGGGTCCACCGGCGGGCTGTTGGGCAGGCGTTCCAGGGTTTCGCCCTCGCCTTCCTCCTGCTCCGCCTGGCGCCGGCCCAGCTCCCTGGCCATGGCCAGGGCGCCCTGCGCCAGGCTCGGACGCATCCTGGCCTCCCGCGCGGTCTCCGCCAGGAACTCGTTCATCTCGGCCTTTTCCGCCTCGGTCCACTTGGGCGTGCTGAAGCTGGGGGCCGCGGGATGGGGCCGTTCCATGGCCAGGATGGGCCGCCGGGATTGTTTGACCCTGGGACGGGCCGCGGGCTGCGGCACGTCCGCCACGGGCGCCGGATTGCGCGGAGCGAGGCTCGCCTCAAGCCTCTTGGCCGGCCGTGCGGGCGGCCGGGGTTCCCGCATGGGGATGGACAGGACCAGGAGGTGCAGGATCAGGGAGAGGGCGATCGCCAGCCCGGACGGCAGCCTGACCGCACTGGGGCTCATGTTCCCGGAATTAGCAGATTGAAGCGCGGCGACGCAGAGGCGTAGAGGGAAAACAAACGTTCAGGTTTTCTCTGCGCCTCCGCGCCTCTGCGGTGAGTCAGGGGTGGTTTGTGCACACGGGCTCAGCTTTTTGTCACTTCCACCTGGGTCTCGATTTTCTGGCGCAGGCGGATATGGAGTTCGCGCAACTGCTTCTCGTCCACCTCGCTCGGGGCATGGGTCAGCAGGCACTGGGCGCGCTGGGTCTTGGGGAAGGCGATCACGTCCCGGATGGATTCGGCGCCGGTCATCATGGTGACGATGCGATCCAGGCCGAAGGCCAGGCCACCGTGGGGCGGCGCGCCGTACTTCAGGGCATCCAGCAGGAAGCCGAACTTCAGTTGCTGCTCCTCCGGGCCGATGGCCAGCGCCTCGAACACCTTCGATTGCACCTCGGCCTTGTGGATACGTACCGAGCCGCCGCCGATTTCCCAGCCGTTCAGGGCCAGGTCGTAGGCCTTGGCCAGGCACTTGCCGGGATCGGTGAACAGGTACGCCTCGTGGCCGTCCTTGGGGGCGGTGAAGGGATGGTGGCAGGCCACCCAGCGCTTGGCCTCGTCGTCATACTCGAACATGGGGAAGTCGGTGACCCACAGGGGCTGCCAGCCCTTCTGCGCATGGCCTTTCTCGTGGCCAATCTTGACCCGCAGCGCGCCCAGGGCGTCGTTCACCACCTTGGCCTTGTCGGCGCCGAAGAAGACCAGGTCGCCATCCTGGGCGCCGGTGCGCGCCAGGATTTCCGCGGCCACTTCCGGGGTCAGGAACTTGACGATGGGGGATTGCAGGCCTTCCACGCCCTTGGCCTTTTCGTTGACCTTGATGTAGGCCAGGCCCTTGGCGCCGTAGATGGCGACGAAGGTGGTGTAGTCGTCAATTTCCTTGCGGGAAAGCGCGGCGCCGCCCGGAATGCGCAGCGCGGCGACCCGGCCGCCCTCCATGTCCGCCGCACCCCGGAAGACCTTGAATTCCACGGTCTTCATGAGATCGGTGAGTTCGGTGAACTCCAGGTTCACGCGCAGGTCGGGCTTGTCCGAGCCGAAGCGGGCCATGGCTTCCGCGTAGGTCATGCGCGGGAAGGGATTGGGCAGGTCGACGGACAGCGCTTCCTTGAACACGAAGCGGATCATTTCCTCCACGAGGCCCGTGATCTGGGTCTCGTCCATGAAGGAGGTTTCCAGGTCCACCTGGGTGAATTCCGGCTGGCGATCGGCGCGCAGGTCTTCGTCCCGGAAGCACTTGACGATCTGGTAGTAGCGATCGAAGCCGGCCACCATGAGCATCTGCTTGAACAGTTGGGGCGACTGGGGCAGGGCGAAAAATTCACCGGCATGCACCCGGGACGGCACCAGGTAGTCCCGCGCGCCTTCGGGCGTGGACTTGGTGAGCATGGGCGTCTCGATGTCTATGAATCCGTTGACGTCCAGGAAGCGCCGGAAGGCCATGGTGGTCTTGTAACGCAGCATCAGGTTCTTCTGCATCTGCGGCCGGCGCAGGTCCACCACCCGGTGCGTGAGGCGCACCGTCTCTGACAGGTTGTCGTCGTCCAGCTGGAAGGGCGGGGTGACCGCCGGATTCAGCACTTCCAGGTCCAGGCACAGGATTTCGATTTCGCCGCTGGCCAGGTTGGCATTGGCCGTGCCCTCGGGGCGGGCGCGCACGAGGCCGGTGATCTTGAGCACGAACTCGTTCCGGACGTCCTCCGCCATCGCGAACATCTCCGGGCGATCGGGATCGCACACCACCTGGGCCAGGCCTTCCCGGTCCCTGAGGTCAATGAAGATGACGCCGCCGTGGTCGCGCCGGCGGTGCGCCCAGCCGCAAAGAGTCACGGTCTGGCCGATGAGGGCCGCATTCAGGTGGCCGCAGTAGTGAGTTCGCATGTCGAAAGATCCGGGGTGAGGGCCGGCGCGGAGCGCCGGGGAGGTCAATTATCGTTGGTTTCCAGGGCGTGGCCCGTGCCGTTCCGGGCGGGCGGAGCCACGACGCCCATGGAAATGATGTACTTGAGGGCGTCATCCACGCTCATGTCCAGCTCGATCACTTCGGAGCGGGGCATCATGAGGAAGAATCCCGAGGTGGGATTCGGGGTGGTGGGCACATAGACGCTGACGTGTTCCGTGAGGTGTTCCGCCACCGCGCCGCCCGGCTGCCCGGTGAGAAAGGCAATGGTCCAGGATCCCTTCCTCGGATATTCCACCAGGAGGGCCTTGCGGAAGGCCTCGCCACTGCTGGAAAAGAGGGTGTCAGAGACCTGTTTGACGCTGTAGTAGATGGATTTCACCACCGGGATACGCCCGAGCAGGCTTTCCCAGAAGCGCACCAGGCGCTGGCCGATGATGTTGGCCGTCACGAGGCCGGTCAGCAGGATGACCAAAAGGGTGAGGATGCTGCCCAGGCCCGGCAGGGGGAAACCCAGGTGGGTCTCGGGACGCAGACCGACCGGCAGGACCAGGAGCGACTGGTCCATGGTGCCGACCACGAGCTTCAGCACCCAGACCGTGATGACCAGGGGCACCCAGATCAAGAGGCCGGTGATGAAGTATTTTTTCAGGGCAGGCATCATGGAGCGGGGAAGGGACATTCAGTTGCAGCCGCAGGAGCCGGTGCCGCCCTGGCAGGGAGGGACCGCATCGGGTTTCTTGGGTTTGGCGCCGCCATCCTTGAAGTCGCTGGCGTACCAGCCGCTGCCCTTCAGCTGGAACCCGGCGGCGGTAAGTTGCTTGGCATAACTTTCCGCAGTGCACGACGGGCAGGTTGTCAGGGGTGCATCGCTCATTTTCTGCAGGTGATCCTTTTCGAACCCGCAGGATTCGCAGCGGTAGGCATAGATGGGCATGGCTGCCTCCGAAAAATGTTGGATTATATAGGGGAGCGGTGGCCAGGGACCAGAGCCTGGAAACGAAACCCGCCCGGAGCCACCTGCCGGTGACCGGGAAATGGGGGCGAGGATCGAATTTTCAAGCCGGACTCAAAGCATGCCCAGGTAAGCGCGGGAGACCTCTTCGCCCCAGAACAGGGCGAGGACGCCGGCACCGGCGAGATAGGGGCCAAAGGGAATGGGCACGTCGCGGCCATGGCGCGCGAACAACATGAGGGCGATGCCCACCACCGCGCCGACCACGGAAGAAAAGAGAATCGTGAGCGGCAGCATCTGCCAGCCGAGCCAGGCCCCTATGGCGGCGAGCAGCTTGAAGTCGCCGAAGCCCATGCCCTCCTTGCCCGTGGCCAGCTTGAAGCCCCAATACACCAGCCACAGGGAAAGGTAGCCGGCGATGGCGCCGATGACGGCGGATTCCAGGGGCACGAAATGGCCCTGCAAGTTGAAGACCAACCCCAGCCACAGGAGCGGCTGGGTGATGTCGTCCGGCAGAAGCTGGGTGTCCAGGTCTATGAAGGTCAGCGCGATCATGGCCCAGAGAAAGACCAGTGCGCCGATGGCCTGCCAGCCCGGCCCGAAGTGCCAGGCCGCGTAAGCGGAAGAGAGGCCGGCGAGAACTTCCACCAGGGGATAGCGGGCGGAAATCGCCTGCCCGCAGCCCCGGCAGCGGCCGCGCAGCAGCAGCCAGCTCAGCACCGGGATGTTCTCCAGGGCACCGATGGCGTGGCCGCAACTCGGGCAGCGCGAGGGCGGCAGCAGCAAATTGAGGGGCTCTTCCTTTGCCGCCTCCTCGCCCCGCAGTTCGGCACACTGGGCCCGCCAGCCGCGCTCCATCATCTTCGGCAGCCGGTGGATGACCACGTTCAGGAAGCTGCCCACGATGAGCCCGATGAGCGCGCAGAGGACGGTGAAGGGCTGGGGCAGGCTGAAGAGTTCGGTCATGGGAGATGGGAAGTGGGAAGTGGGGAGTAGGTAGTTGGAAGACAACAGCGGGGGAGTGGAGAGTAGAAAGTTGGGGGTGGGAACCCCACTTCCCTGCCCACTCCCCACTGCCCACTCCCCGATGTAATCAGACCACCGACGCAATCTTGAAGATCGGCAGGTACATGGCCACCACCAGGCCACCGATCAGGGTGCCCAGGAAAACCATGATGAGGGGCTCCATCAGGCTGGAGAGACTGTCCACGGCATCGTCCACCTCCTGCTCATAGAAGTCGGCTACCTTGCCCAGCATGGAATCCAGCTGGCCCGCCTCTTCGCCGATGGACACCATCTGGATCACCATGTTGGCGAAAACCCCCGTGTTCTGCATGGCGATGGTCAGGCTGGAGCCGGTGGATACCTCGCTGTGGATGGCGTTGGTGGCCAGCTGATAGACCCGGTTTCCCGCCGCGACGGCCACGGAATCCAGGGACTCCACCAGGGGCACGCCGGCGGAGGACATTGTGGACAGGGTCCGTGCCCAACGGGCAACCGCCGCCTTGCGCAGAATGGGACCAAAGATGGGCAATTGCAGGACCAACCGGTCCACCGTGAATTGCAGCGTCTCCGAATTTCGCAGCGCCCTCGTGAAGGCAAAGCCGCCCGCCGCCAAGGCGCCGAAGATGAGGTACCAATAGGAGATGAAGGCGTCGGACAGGGCGATGACGAACAGGGTAGGCGCCGGCAGATCGGCACCAAAACTGGAGAACACCTTCTTGAACTGGGGGATCACGAACAGCATGATCACCGAGGTGATGATCAGGGCCACCACCACCACCGCGATGGGATAGGTCATGGCCGACTTGATCTTGCTCTTGATGGCGAGGATCTTCTCCTTGTAGTCCGCCAACCTCTCCAGGACACCTTCCAGGATACCGGCCTGCTCGCCCACCGCCACCAGGTTGCAGAACAGGGGGTCGAACTGCTGGGGATGCTTGCGGAAGGAGGCGTTCAGGCTGCTGCCGGTTTCCACGTCCGAACGTATGTCGGAAAGCAGCTTGGACATGGAAGGGTTGCTCGAACCCTTGCCGACGATATCGAAGGCCTGGAGCAGGGGCACCCCGGACTTGATCATGGTGGCCAGCTGCCGGGTGAACAGGGTGATGTCCTTGTCCGAGATTCGGCGCACGCCGCCGAAAGACTGCTTCTTGATCTTGCCCACCGTGATGCCCTGGCGGCGCAGGGTGGTCTGGACCAGGGTCAGGCCGCCCGCGCGCATTTCCCCGCGCACCACCTTCCCGGCCTTGTCCTTGCCTTCCCAGATGAACAGATATTCCTTCGAGGCAGCGGGTTTACGTGCGGTTCGCGCGGGTGTGGCCATCAGGTTCTCGACTCGTTAATCATTGGTATTCGCCAGCACTTCTTCCAGGGAGGTCAAGCCCTGCTTCACCTTGGCCAGACCGGACTGGCGCAGGTCGCGCACGCCTTCCAGGCGTGCCTGCTGCTCGATGTCCAGGGCGTTGCCGTTGGTCATGATGATCCGGCCGATATCCTCGGAGATGGGCATGACCTGGTAGATGCCCACCCGGCCCTTGTAGCCCGAGCCCTTGCATCGGTCGCAGCCCTGGGGACCGTAGGGCGTCCAGGTGCCGTCCATGTCCTCCTCCGTGAAGCCCGCCTGGAGCAGGGCCTCCATGGGGATGTTCACCGGCTTCTTGCAGGAGCACAGGCGCCGGGCCAGGCGCTGGGCAGTGATGAGAATCACGCTGGAGGCGATGTTGAAGGGCGCCACGCCCATGTTCGCCAGTCGGGTCAGGGTACCCGGCGCGTCGTTGGTGTGCAGGGTGGACAGTACCATGTGGCCGGTCTGGGCGGCCTTCACCGCGATCTCCGCCGTTTCCAGATCCCGGATTTCTCCCACCATGATGACATCCGGGTCCTGGCGCAGGAAGGAGCGCAGGGCGAAAGCGAAGGTCAGGCCGGCCTTGTCGTTGATGTTCACCTGGTTGATGCCGGCCAGGTTGATTTCCGCCGGGTCTTCGGCCGTGGAGATGTTGATGCCGGGCTTGTTCAGGATGCTGAGGCAGGTATAGAGGGACACCGTCTTGCCGCTGCCGGTGGGGCCGGTCACCAGCACCATGCCGTAGGGCCGGGCGATGGCGTTCAGAAGGGCTTCCTTCTGCTCCGGGTCGTAGCCCAGGGCGTCCACGTTCAGGAGCGCCGGCGAGGATTCCAGGATACGCATGACGATCTTCTCGCCATAGAGCGTCGGCAGGGTGCTGACCCGGAAATCCACGGAGCGCGTCTTGGACAGCACCAGCTTCATCCGCCCGTCCTGGGGGATGCGCTTTTCCGAGATGTCCAGGCGGGAGATGACCTTGATGCGGGAGGCGATCTTGTCCTTCAGGACCAGGGGCGGCTGGGCGATCTCGCGCAGGATGCCGTCGGTCCGGAAGCGGATGCGGTAGAACTTCTCGTAGGGTTCGAAATGGACGTCGGAGGCGCCTTCGTTGATCGCGTCCAGCAGCATCTTCTGGATGAAACGCACCACCGGGGCATCGTCCACCTCCGTGGCACCGGCATCGGCCGTTTCCGAGGGTTCGGCGACCTCGCCGCTCAAGTCTACCTCGATGTCATCGCCGGTGAGTTCCTTGAGGGTGGTCTCCGTGGTCTCGGACAGCTTGGCCACCAGAACCCCCAGCTTGTCCACCTCCACCACCACCGGGTCCACCGTCATGCCGGTCTGGAAACGCACTTCGTCCAGGGCGCGCACGGCGGTCGGATCGGACACCGCCACCGCCAGGCGGGTACCGCGCTTGCACAGGGGAATCACCTGGTGCGCCTTCATCAGCTTCTTGTCTATGGCATTCGAGGGCACATAGGCTTCATCGAAGGCATCCAGATCCAGGAGCGGCAGGCGGAAGGTGGTGGCGGCGAACGAGGCCACCTCGCGCGCGCTCAAACGCTTGCTGACCACCAGTTGCGCGACAAAGCCGTTACCCGAACTGGCGCCCTGGGCGGCGCAGCCGACGGCATCCGCCTCGGCGAGTCGCCCCTCCTGTACCAAGGCCCAGGCCAGACCACTGAGCGAGGCTTGCGAAGTCGTTGCCATGGATGATGTCAGGTTCGTTATGCCGGCGTGGATGGGGTGCGGGTCAGCGTCGAATTATAGCCTCATCGCGTACAAGGGGTGAGCGGCGAGCGGTAAGACGGGGAGCGGTAAGCCGCATTAATTGGCGCGCCGCAGGCGCGGATAATATTACCGCCTCACCGCTCACCGCTCACCGCTCACCGCTCACCGCTCACCGCTCACCGCTCACCGTCTTACCGCTCACCGCCTGCGGCCTCAGCGGGGCCGGAAGAGACGCACCGTCTTCACCATGCGATCCTGGGTATGGACGACCTCCATGGGCACGTCGGCGATCTTGACGCTGACGCCCGCCTCCGGGATGTCCTGAAAATGCTCCAGGATCAGGCCGTTCAGGGTCTTGGGGCCGGAGAGCGGCAGGGACAGGCCGAGCAAGCGGTTGAGTTCCCGCAGGCTGCGGCCGCCATCTACCAGCAGGGAATTGTCCTCGGGTTCCCAGGCGAGATGGGGACCGCTCCCCGGCATGCCGGTGGTGAACTTGCCGATGATTTCCTCCAGGATGTCCTCCAGGGTCACGAGACCCACGATTTCCCCGTACTCGTCCACGGCCAGGGCGATACGCTGCCGGTTCTCCTGGAAATACTGGAGCTGGGCCAGGACCGGCGTCGAGGCGGGAACGAAATAGGCTTCCACCAGGGCCTCCCGCAGCGCTTCACGGTCCAGTTCTCCGGAAACGGCCGCGCCCAGCACGCGGCGCATGTGCAGCATACCCTCCACCCGGTCCGGATCGCCTTCGAACACCGGCAGGCGCGTGTGGTAGCTGGTGGCGAGCTTGTGCCGGACCTCCTCCATGGGCGCCTGCAAATCCAGCATTTCCATGGCCCCGCGGGGAATCATCACGTCCTCGATGGTGATGTGCTCCAGATCGAAGAGATTCATCAGGATGCTGCGGTGCTTCTGGGGAATGAAATGCCCGGCCTCCAGCACCAGGATACGCAACTCCTCGGCGGACATGCCCTGGACATGCGCCGTGTCGGCCTTGAGGCGCAAGGCGCCGAGGAGCGCACGCACGAACAGGTTGACGAACCACACGACCGGGTAGGTGGCCTTGAGCACCGGCGTCAGCAGATAACCCAGGATGGGTGCCAGCCGGTCGGCATAGCTCGCGCCGATCACCTTGGGCGTGATCTCCGCGAACACCAGCATGGCAAAGGTCACCAGCAGGGTGCTGGCCCCCAGCACCCACTCCTCGGTACCCATGAGGCGGATGCAGATCACGCCGGCCACGGTGGCGGAGCCGGCATTGAACAGGGTATTGCCCAGCAGGATCATGCCGAGCAGCTTGTCGGTCTTGGCCAGCAGGTCCAGGGCCAGTTGGGCGCCCCGGTGGCCATGCTCCGCCGCATGCTTCAGGCGGTAGCGGTTGGCGGCCATCATGACCGTCTCCGAACCCGAGAAGAAACCGGAGAACAGGAGGAGGAAGGCCAGCGCCAGGAACAGGGCCGATAAGGGGAGGTCGTTCAAGGGCAGGGGCTAGAGGCTAGGGGCTAGTATTTAAACACGTAATTAACGAAACATGTACTATGCTGTTGTATATCCATCTCAAGACGAGGAGAGGACCATGCAACAGACGGAATTGCATCTTAGCGCAGAGGATCGGACGTTGATCGAG
>JAQTNA010000062.1 GCA_028714035.1 Rhodocyclaceae bacterium | reverse complement strand
TCTGCATCGAGAGGGTCTGGCCGTTCCGGCGCCAGTACCAGACGAAATAGGTGCCCATCACCAGGAAGAGGTGCAGCCATTCCACCGCGCCGGAGACCGAAACCTTCCAGAAGACGCCGAGCAGCAGGTAGGGGGCGATGAACGTGACGCTCAGGACTCCCAGCATGAGCATGGACTCGTACAGCATGCTGGACAGGCGGCGGGAGAGACTGGCGGCGTGCCACTGGCGCGGCGAGTTCCTGGCTTCCCGGGATTTTCGCAGAAATTTGAACATGGTGGCGGGGCCGTGGGTCCGGTCCTCGGCGTAGCCCCGAATCGGGGTAGCCCTCAGTGGGCAGGTGCGGCGGTCGGAGTCGGCGTCGCGGGGGAGGCCGTCGGTTCAGCCGAGGCCGGGCTGGCCGGGAGTGAAGCCGCCGGCGCGGCGGCACCGGGCATCACCGGAGCCGCCGGTACGATGGGCGAGGCGGGCTTGGACAGCTGGGGCTTGGGCTGGGCGGCACGCAATTTCTTCTGGGCGGCGGCACGGGCCTTGGCCTGTTCCGCCAGGCGCTTCTTTTCCTCGGGCGGCAGTTGCTGGTATTCCTGCCACTTCTGCTTCAGGGCGTCTTTCTGCTCGGGCGGCGCCTTCTCGAGTTTTTTGAATTTTTCCCTGGCCTTGGTGCGCTCTTCCGGGGAGAGGCGGGCCCAGGCGGCCATGCGCTGATTCAGGCGGGCCTGCTCCTCCGGGCTCATGGCCGGGTAGCGCTGGGCGATCCCCAACCATTTCTGCCGGCGGTTGGTTTCCATGCCGTCCCAATCCCGGCCCAGGGGGGCGAGGATCTGCTTTTGCTGGGGGCTCAGCTCCATCCAGGAGGGCGCGCTCAAGACGGACACCCCCGCCGTGGCGGGGGTGTTGGCAAGGCCCAGCCCCAGGACCAGGGCCAGGATTATTGCGGTTGCGGCGCGCTGGAAGCCTTGAGCCATGTATCGAAACCGTGGTCCAGATAGGCGTTGATGGGCAGGTCGCCCGAGAGCAGGGCGCTGTCCACTTCCTCGTTCTCCGCCACCTGCTGGGAAGAGTTCCAGTAGTAGGAACCGGCCACGCCGGCCACCAGGACGATGATGGCGAGCAGGGCGCGTGCCTGCGGCAGCAGCACGTCCACCGCCAGATGCCCGAAGCCGGGCAGGCTGAAGAGGGCCGAGGCCCGGCGGTGATGGGCGAGCGCCTGCTGGCGCGCGGCAAACAGCCGCTCCCTGGTTTCCCTGGGCAGGTTTTCCGTCCCGAGATCCAGACGGTGGGCAACCCTGTAGCCCAGATCGAGTTCAGTCATAGTTCAACCCCTTTTGCCTTCAGCGCGGTAGCCAGCGTATGGGTGGCGCGGGAGCAGTGCGTCTTGACGCTGCCCTCGGAACAACCCATGGCGGCGGCGGTCTCCGCGATATCCATGTCTTCCCAGTAACGCATGAGGAAGGCTTCGCGTTGACGTGCCGGCAATTTTGCTATTTCTGCCTCGATGACGGCCAGGGTCTGGGACTGCTCCAGCTGGCCGTGGGGCGTCTCGCCGTAGTGAGCCGCCACGTCCCCTGCCAAGGTTTCCAGGGGGTCGGATTCATCTTCATCGTCGCCGCCGGAAAAGGACGACAGCAGGGTGGTCCACAGGGAACGCACCTTGGAGCGGCGGTAGAAATCCCGGATCGCGTTCTGCAGGATGCGCTGGAAAAGCATGGGCAGCTCTTCCAGCGGCTTGTCGCCGTATTTCTCGGACAGCCTCATCATGGCGTCCTGGACCACGTCCAGGGCGGAATCTTCGTCTTTCAGAGCGAATAGGGCCTGCTTGAAGGCTCGCCGTTCGACGCTGGCAAGGAAGTCTGAAAGTTCGGTACGGGAAGCCAGTTTGTTTCCTAAGCAGGCAGATTATGGACGCTGGATTTTTCGGCCTGCCTGTCGTGCAGCCATGGCCGGGGCCAGGCAGTGGATCAGACTTTCTTGACCAAATGCCGGCGAGGGGCTAATGTTACGCGCTTTTCAGGCAAGTTTTTGTTTCAGGGATTGACGATGCTGTTGACTGGTGCGGAAATTGTAATCAGGTGTCTTCAGGAAGAAAAGGTCGAACATGTGTTCGGCTATCCTGGCGGCTCCGTTCTTTACATCTATGATGAGCTGTTCAAGCAGGACAAGGTAAGGCACGTCCTGGTACGCCACGAGCAGGCCGCGGTGCATGCGGCCGATGGCTATGCCCGTTCCACCGACAAGGTGGGTGTGGCATTGGTCACTTCCGGCCCGGGTGTGACCAATGCCGTGACCGGCATTGCCACGGCTTACATGGATTCCATCCCCATGGTTGTCCTTTCCGGACAGGTGCCCACCGCCGCCATCGGCATGGACGCCTTCCAGGAAGTGGATACCGTGGGCATCACGCGTCCCTGCGTGAAACACAACTTCCTGGTGAAGAACGTCGAGGATCTGGCGGCGACCATCAAGAAGGCCTTCTACCTGGCCCGCTCCGGCCGGCCTGGCCCGGTGCTGGTGGATATTCCCAAGGATGTGTCCGCGCAGAAATGCGAGTTCCACTATCCCAAGGCGATCTCCATGCGCTCGTACAACCCGGTGGTGAAGGGGCATACGGGGCAGATCAAGAAGGCCGTGAACCTCATGCTGGAGGCCAAGCGCCCCATGGTCTACGTGGGCGGGGGCGTGGTCCTGGGCGATGCCGCGGACAGGCTCACCAAGATGGTGAAGATGCTGGGCTATCCCTGCACCAACACCCTCATGGGCCTGGGTGCCTACCCGGCCACGGACAAGCAGTTCGTGGGCATGCTGGGCATGCACGGCACCTATGAGGCCAACATGGCCACCCACAACTGCGACGTGCTGATTGCCGTGGGCGCACGCTTCGATGACCGGGTGATCGGCGATCCCAACGATTTCTGCTCGGTGCCGCGCAAGATCATCCACATTGACATTGATCCGGCCTCCATCTCCAAGCGCGTGCGGGTGGACGTGCCCATCGTCGGCAACGTGGGCGATGTGCTGGACGAGATGATTCGTCAGTTGGAAACCACGGCGGAACGCCCCGATGCCCAGGCGCTGTCCGACTGGTGGCAGCAGATCGAGGAATGGCGCGGCAAGAAGTGCATGGAATATGACCGCAACAGCGCGATCATCAAGCCGCAGTTCGTGATCGAGAAACTCTGGGAAGTCACCGGGGGCGACGCCTTCGTCACTTCCGACGTGGGCCAGCACCAGATGTGGGCCGCCCAGTACTACAAGTTTGACAAGCCGCGCCGCTGGCTCAATTCCGGCGGCCTGGGCACCATGGGCTTCGGCCTGCCGTCCGCCATGGGCGTGCAGCTGGCCCATCCCGGCGCTCCCGTGGCCTGCGTGACCGGCGAGGGCAGCGTCCAGATGTGCATCCAGGAACTGTCCACCTGCAAGCAGTTCCGCTTGCCGCTCAAGGTGGTGCTGCTCAACAATTCCTACCTGGGCATGGTGCGCCAGTGGCAGGAACTGTTCCACGGCAACCGCTTCTCCGAGTCCTACATGGATGCCCTGCCGGATTTTGCCAAGCTGGCGGAAGCCTATGGGCACGTGGGCATGACCATCGAAAAGCCGGGCGACGTGGAAGGGGCGCTGAAGGAAGCCTTCGAGCGCAAGAACGATCTGGTCTTCATGAATTTCAAGATAGACCCGACGGAAAACGTCTATCCCATGGTCCAGGGCGGGAAGGGTCTCACCTCGATGATCCTGTCTTCCGAGGATCTTTGAGCGGCCTTTTGAACATCAGATCGAACACTTTGCACCGAATCCTATGCGACACGTTATTTCCCTGCTGATCGAGAACGAAGCCGGCGCCCTGTCCCGGGTTTCCGGCCTGTTCTCGGCCCGAGCCTACAACATCGAATCCCTGACGGTGGCCCCGACGGAAGATCCCTCCCTGTCGCGCATGACCATCGTCAGCATCGGTTCGGAAGACATCATCGAGCAGATCACCAAGCAGCTGAACAAGCTGATTGACGTGGTGAAAGTGGTGGACCTCTCCGAGGCCGGCCACATCGAGCGCGAGCTCATGCTCATCAAGGTGCGCGCCACCGGCAAGGACCGGGAGGAATTGAAGCGCATGTCCGACATCTTCCGCGGCCGCATCATTGATGCCACCGATTCCACCTATGTCATCGAGTTGACCGGTGCCAGCGGCAAGCTGGACGCCTTCTTCGACGCCATAGACCGGGCACTGATCCTGGAAACGGTGCGTACCGGCATCTGCGGCATCGGCCGCGGCGACAGAATTCTTAAAGTTTAGGGACTAGAGGCTAGGGGCTAGGGGCTAGAGAAGCCCTGCCTCTCCCTAGCCCCTAGCCCCCAGTCCCTAGCCCCTTATCTATACCAAGGAATACACATGAAGGTTTATTACGACAAAGACGCCGACCACTCCCTGATCAAGGGCAAGAACGTGACCATCGTCGGCTATGGCTCCCAGGGCCATGCCCACGCGCAGAATCTCAAGGATTCCGGCGTGAATGTGACCGTCGGCCTGCGCATGGGCGGCGCCTCCTGGATGAAGGCCGTGAATGCCGGCCACCAGGTCAAGGAAATCGCCGACGCCGTAACGGGCGCCGACGTGGTCATGATCCTGCTGCCGGACGAGCAGCAGCCCGACGTGTATTACAAGTCCGTGGCTCCCAACCTCAAGGCCGGCGCGGCCCTGGCTTTCGCCCACGGCTTCAACGTCCATTACAACCAGATCGTTCCCCGGGAAGACATTGACGTCATCATGGTGGCGCCCAAGGGCCCCGGCCACACGGTGCGCTCCGAATACCTGAAGGGCGGCGGCGTGCCTTCCCTGATCGCGGTGTTCCAGGACGTGACCGGCAAGGCCAAGGACGTGGCCCTGTCTTACGCGGCGGCCAACGGCGGCACCAAGGGCGGCGTGATCGAGACCAACTTCCGCGAGGAGACCGAGACCGACCTGTTCGGTGAGCAGGCCGTGCTTTGCGGCGGCGCCGTGGAACTGGTGAAGGCCGGTTTCGAGACCCTGACCGAAGCCGGTTATGCCCCGGAGATGGCCTACTTCGAGTGCCTGCACGAACTGAAGCTGATCGTGGACCTGATGTACGAAGGCGGCATCGCCAACATGAACTACTCCATCTCCAACAACGCGGAGTTCGGCGAGTACGTCACCGGCCCGGAAGTCATCAACGACGCCTCCCGCGCCGCCATGAAGAATGCCCTGAAGCGCATCCAGAACGGTGACTACGCCAAGATGTTCATCCTGGAAGGCAAGACCAACTACCCGGCCATGACCGCCCGTCGCCGCCTGAATGCCGCCCACCCGGTGGAGCAGGTCGGTGCCCAGCTGCGCGCCATGATGCCCTGGATCGCCAAGAACAAGCTGGTGGACCAATCTAAAAATTAGTAAGCGGTCAGCGGGAAGCAATGAGCGGCCTAATATGGCCGCTCATTGCTTTCCTGTCGCCGCCCTCTCTCCGATTTCTGATCCGACGCTCACCGCTGACTGCTTACCGAATGAACTATCCTCACCCGATCATCGCCCGCGAGGGCTGGCCTTTCCTGACCATATCGGTTGCCGCCGCGCTCCTGGTGACCTGGCTCTTCGGCTGGAGTATGGCAGCGGCCCTCTGGATCATCGCCCTGTTCGTGCTGCAATTCTTCCGCGATCCGGCCCGGCCGATCCCCGGCAATGCGAAGAGCGTGCTCTCCCCCGCGGACGGGCGCATCGTCGCCGTGGAAAAGGTGCGGGACACCTGGCTGAACCGGGACGCGCTCAAGGTGAGCGTGTTCATGAACGTGTTCAACGTGCATTCCAACCGCAGTCCGGTGGATGGTACGGTTACACAGCGCTGGTACAACCCGGGCAAGTTCGTGAATGCCGACCTGGACAAGGCGTCCACCGAGAACGAGCGCAACGCCCTGCATATCAAGGCCTCCGCCAACGGCGCCGACGTCACCTGCGTGCAGGTGGCCGGTCTCATCGCCCGGCGCATCCTCTGCTACGTCGAGGCCGGCACGCCTCTCACCCGCGGCCAGCGCTACGGCTTCATCCGCTTCGGCTCCCGGGTGGATGTCTACCTGCCCCTGGACAGCCGCGTCCTGGTCACCATAGGCGAGAAAGTTTCCGCCTCCTCCACCGTCCTGGCGGAACTGGCTTAAGCTTGAAATTCAACACCTCACCGCAAAGGCGCGAAGGCGCAAAGGGCCGCAAAGAACTGATTATGTAGGTGCTTCTGCTCCACCTCCCTCGCCCCCCGAAAGGGGGGAGAGGGCCGGGGTGAGGGGCACTCGGCGGCCCATCCCCCTCGCCCTAACCCTCTCCCCGCACGCGGGGCGAGGGGATTTTGGGGCTGGCGGAGGCGCCTATATGATCAGGGCAAAGAAACACTTGAGGAAAGCCTGACGCGGCACGGTGAGCAGGATGCTTGTCCCGCATAAGGTGGGAGTCCATTGCTTTTGTAGTCCTTTGCGCCTTTGCGGTGAAGGTTTTTAGGCGTACCCCATTCCACCCCGGCTATCGGCTAGAATAGCCGCCACCGGCCGCGAGGCTACACGACGACAGACGACATGGCGCAATTCCCTCCGCGCAAGCCCCTGATGAATCCCGAGTTGCGGCGGCGCGGCATCTACCTGCTGCCCAATGCCTTCACCACCGCGGCCCTGTTCGCCGGCTTCTACGCCATCGTCCAGGCCATGAACGGCGCCTTCGAGCAGTCGGCCGTCGCCATCTTCGTCGCCATGGTGCTGGATGGGCTGGACGGCCGGGTGGCGCGCCTTACCCATACCCAGAGCGCCTTCGGCGCCGAGTACGATTCCCTGTCCGACATGGTGTCCTTCGGCGTGGCGCCGGCCCTGGTGGTCTATGAATGGTCGCTCAGGGGCCTGGGCAAGCTGGGCTGGGTGGCGGCCTTCATCTACTGTGCCGGGGCCGCGCTGCGCCTGGCCCGGTTCAACACCAACATCGGCATCCAGGACAAGCGCTTCTTCCAGGGCCTGCCCAGTCCGGCCGCGGCCGCCCTGGTCGCCGGCCTGGTCTGGATACTGGTGGACCTGGGTTACAAGGGTGAGGAAGTGCGCGCCTGGGCCTGCATCCTGACCATCTTTGCCGGGGTCACCATGATCAGCAACGTGCGCTACTGGAGCGGCAAGGACATCAATCTGCGGCGCAGCGTGCCCTTCATGGTGGTACCGGCCATCGGCCTGGCCATCGCCCTGGTATCCTGGTACCCGGCCGGAGTCCTGTTCGGCCTCTTCCTCTGCTACGCCGCCTCCGGCTATGTTCTCGGCGCCTGGAGCTGGCTGCGCCCCAGGAACGGCCGCGCTCCCGTCCGCGGCAATCCGCCCCAGGACTGAAAATGGGCCTGGTGCCGGGTTACGGCCTTAGGCCTGACCGGACCTACGCCTGACCCGGCGGTATTCCCCCTTCATCCTTGTGCAGGTAGCGGATGAATCTCTCCGGGAAGGTGGCGACCATCCAGGACAGGATGCCGTATTTCGCCAGTTTGCCCGCTCCCACCGCCAGGAAGATGCCGGCGAGGGGCTGATCCGACACGGCGCAGATGATCAGCGCCGGGGTCTGCGGCAGGGGCAGGGCACAAATCACCGCCAGGGCCGCGAGGCCATACTCGTTTATCCACAGCACCACCTTTTTCCAGGAATCCGAGGCCGAGAGCTCAGGATAGGCGGCCTGCAACTGGTTCCAACCCTGCTGGTGGAAACCATAGGAAAGCAGGCTGGCGCCCAGGGCGGCGCCGAGGATGGCGGCCAGGCAGATCATCTGCCAGCGCCGGGGCCGCAGCATCACGGCCGGGATGAGCAGGGCCGTGGTCGGCACGCTCATGGAGAGCGTCGCACCGGCCGCCAGCAAGGCGACAATGGGCAGATAGAACGGGCTGTGGGAGCTCTGCCAAAGGATGCGCCGGGCGCGTCTCAGGAGCGGGCGGCCGATCATGCTTGGGCCGGGCTCCGGCTGAGAACGAAAGCGGAGAGACTGGACAGGATGCCGCAGGCGAGCAGGGTGGCCTGGGAGCCCACGAGTTCGGCGGCGCTGCCCGCTGCCAGGGCGCCCAGGGGCGAGATGCCCATGAAAGCCATGGAAAATATCGCCATCACGCGCCCCCGGAGGTCGTTGCGCACGCCGGTCTGGATGCGGGTATTGCTGGCGGCGACGGAAACAATCATGCCGAAGCCGGTCAGGATCAGGGCGGGCACCGCCGTCCATAGGCTGGTGGACAGCGCGAAGCCGCACAGGGCCAGTCCCGTACCCGGGGCGATCCAGGATACGACCCGGGCCAGGCTGGCCCCATCCTTCCGGCTGGCGAGGAACAGGGTGCCGAACAGGGCGCCGCCGCCAGCGCAGGCCATGAGCAGGCCGTAGGTGTGGGCCGTGCCGCCGAACACCCGGTGCGCGACGGCGGGCATGAGGGTGGCGTAGGAGGTGATGAAGAAGGACAGGCTCGCCACCAGCAGCAGGGCGCCCCGGATCCAGGGGGTGCCGAAGGCGTAGGCGAATCCCTCCCGCAGGGCGTGGCCGGCCGGCTGCCGGACCGCCTTCTCCTGTTGCACGCGCATGGCCGACAGGGCCAGCAGCACCGCCAGGTAGGACAGGGCATTGATCAGGAAACAGACGGCCTCGCCCACCAGGGCCACGGCCACTCCCGCGATGGACGGGCCGATGAGTCGTGCCGAGTTCATGGTGAAGGAGTTGAGCGCGATGGCGTTGGCCAGATCGTCCTTGTCATCCACCAGATACACCGCCAGGGACTGGCGCGCGGGGATGTCCGCCGCATTCACGGCGCCCAGGAACATGGCCAGGAGCGCCAGGTGCCAGGCCTGAACATGGCCGCTGGCGGTGAGCGCGGCCAGGAGCAGGGCCTGGAGCATGGCCAGGGACTGGGTAGCCATGAGCAGGCGGCGGCGATCGAAACGGTCCGACAGCAGGCCACCGAGGGGACCGAGCAGAAGGATGGGAATCTGCCCCGAGAACGCCACCACCCCCAGCACCATGGCCGATCCCGTGAGCCGGTAGGCCAGCCAGTTCATGGCGATCTGCTGCATCCAGGTGCCGGCCACGGAAATGATCTGGCCGCTGAAGTAGAGCCGGTAATTCCGGTGCCGCAGGGCGCGCAGGGTGTGGTTCAGGACTTCTGACATGAGGCAATTATAGAGGGGGAAGTCCGCTGTCCGGAGGGGAGAGTGGGGAGCATGGAGCGCCCGCTTGCCATGCGCCTCGTTGTCGGGGCGGATTCATCCCGCCATCGCCCGTAACATTCCCTCCGGCCGGGATACAAAACACTACCCAATTCGCCTGATGCGAATGATATGCTGCGGCCCACGATGTTGCGAACCGAAGCCATTTCCTCCCTGGTCCTGCCGCGCGCCTTTGTCCGCTTGATGCTCGGCGCGGGCGTGCTCTGCGTCTCGGCGCTGGCCGGGGCCGTGGACGGCTCGCCGCCCCCATTTTCTCCCGACCCCTTGTCCGTTGCCGGCGGCGCGGGAAGTTCCCCGGCCGGCAGTCTCGCGCTGCGCCACGATCCCTGCCAGACCGCCGCGGCTCCCGCTCGGCCCCTTTCCCTGGCGGAAGTGGTGGACCGTGCCCTGTGCGCCAACCCCCAGACACGGGAAGCCTGGGCCAACGCCCGCTACCAGGCGGCGCAACTGGGTCTGGCGAAATCCGCCTGGCTGCCCAGCCTCTCCGGCACGGTTTCCGGCAGCCGGAACCATGCCACGGGCGGCAGCCTGCAAGGCGGCTATAGCCAAGTCGGAGTGTCCCTGGCGGCCTCCTGGCTGATCTACGATTTCGGTGCTCGGGAAGCCGCGGTGGAGAACGCGGTTCAACTGCTGGCCGCGGCCAATGCCACACAGGATGCCACGGTGCAGTCCGTGTTCCTGGCCGTGGTCCAGGCCTGGAGCCAGTGGTTCGCCGCCCAGGCGGCGGTGGAGGCGGCACAGGAGAGCGAGAAGGCCAGCCAGGAGAGCCTGAAGGCGGCGGAGCGCCGCTACGAGGTGGGTACGGCCACGCTAGCCGACAAGCTCCAGGCACGGACCGCCTGGTCCCAGGCCGTTCTGACCCGCATCAAGGCCGAGGGGGATGGGAAGAGCGCGCGGGGTGTGCTCATGAATGCCCTGGGGCTGGCGGCGGACGATGCCCAGGCCATTGCTTCACCGCCGGCCATGCAGCCGCCGGCCGGGTTCGAGGCCGATCTGCATCAGATCATCGCCAGGGCGCTGGAGGCACGGCCGGACTTGGCCGCGGCCGAGGCCCAGGTCAAGGCGGCCCGGGCGTCCGTGGCCCAGGCCAGGGCGGCGGGCATGCCCAGTCTGTCCCTGTCCGCCGGTGTGGGCGAGAACCACACCAGTCTGGCCGATCCCACCCGTAACGACAGCCTGGGCCTGACCCTCACCGTGCCCCTTTTCACGGGTTACGCCAGCACCTACCGGATACGCGCCGCCGAGGAGCAACTGGGGGCGAAGGAGGCGGAGCGCGACCGTATCGCCCGCCAGGTGAGCCTGGATGTGTGGAAGGCCTATCATGCGCTGACGACCGCCACCCAGTCGGTGCGCGCCAGTTCCGACCTGCTGGAGAGCGCCGCCCAGAGCCGGCGCGTGGCCAAGGGGCGCTTCGATGCCGGCGTCGGCGGCATCCTGGACCTGCTCAACGCCGAGAGCGCCCTGGCCAGCGCGCGCCAGCAGGACGTGCAGGCTCGCTACAACTGGCTGGTTGCCCGCTTCACCCTGGCCCAGGCCATGGGCCGGCTGTCGTTCTCCGACCTGGAGGTCGGCGGGAAATGATGTGTAGGTCGGGCTTCAGCCCGACGGCGGGCAGGCAGAAAATGTTTTGTAGGTCGGGCTTCAGCCCGACGATGAATGGAATTCAAGGAATGTCGGGCTGAAGCCCGACCTACAAGGCCATGAAATTTCGACAATTGTTCCGAAACAAGTTCTTCCTCGCCACCCTGGCCCTGATCCTGGCAGGAGGCGGTTGGTGGGGCTGGGAGGCGAGCCACGGCGAGTCGGCCGGCGAGCGCTACCGCATGGACTCCGTGAGCCGGGGTGACGTCGCTCAGACCGTTTCCGCCAACGGCACCCTGAATCCGGTGGTGTTGGTGAGCGTGGGCACCCAGGTGTCGGGCACGGTGAAGAAGCTCTACGTGGATTTCAACGACCACGTGAAGGCGGGCCAGGTTCTGGCGGAACTGGATGACGCGCTGTACTCGGCGCAATTGGAACAGAGCAACGCCAACGTCGCCAGCGCCCAGGCCTCCCTGGAACTGGCCAAGGCCAACGAGGCGCGCATGCAGGCGCTGTTCAAGCAGGACTACGTCTCGCGCCAGGAACTGGACCAGTCGGTGCAGGCACTGAAGGCCGCCCGGGCGTCCGTCTCCCTGTCCCTGGCCCAGTTGCAGAGGGATCGCACCAACCTGGGCTACGCCGTGATCCGTTCTCCCGTGTCCGGGGTGGTGGTGGACCGGACGGTGGACGTGGGCCAGACCGTGGCCGCGAGCTTCCAGACGCCCACCCTGTTCAAGATCGCTCAGGATTTGGGCAAGATGCAGATTGACTCCAGTTTCGCCGAAGCCGACGTGGGCCAGATCCGGGAAACCCTGCCGGTGCGCTTCCGCGTGGATGCCTTCCCCAACCGGGAATTCCAGGGCACGGTGCGCCTGGTGCGCCTCAATCCCACCACCCAGCAGAACGTGGTGACCTACGACGTGGTGGTGGCGGTGGAAAACACGGACCTGGTGCTGCTGCCCGGCATGACCGCCTATGTGAATATCCAGACGGCCCAGAGGAAGGATGCGCTGCTGATCCCGAACGCTGCCCTGCGCTTCAAACCGCAGACCGGAACCAAGCCGGGAGAAGCCGGCAAGCCGGGTGCGCCGGCCGCCGCCGGCAAGGACCAGGCCAAGAGCGGCGGGCCGGCCAGGGGCAAGGGCGACGGGCCGCGCAGCCTGGTCTATGTGCTGGATGCCCAGGGCCAGCCGAAATCCCTGAGCATCCGCACCGGCATTACCGACAATCGCTACACCGAAGTGCTCTCCGGCGACCTGAAACCGGGCGACAAACTGGTGGTGGAAGATACCCGTCCGCCCGCCACCGGTCAGACCCAGGCGCCACGGTTGTTCTGATGAAAACCTCACCGCAAAAGCCTGCCCCGTACTTGATACGGGGGCGCGAAGGCGCAAAGGGCCGCGAAGGGAACCCCGGCGAGCCATGCGGAAAGCGTATTGACAAAGCATTGGACTTGAAGCTGCCTGACATGAAAGCCGAATACGATCTGTCCAAGATGAAGTCGCGCAGGAATCCCTACGCCTCCAAGCTCAAGAAGCCCGTCACCATGCGCCTCTCCGAAGACGTGCTTGCCTACTTCAAAAGCATGGCGGAGGATGCGGGGGTTCCCTACCAGAGCCTCATCAATCTTTACCTCCGCGACTGCCTGGCCCAGCACCGTCAGGTTCAGATTGCCTGGCCGAGCAAACCCTGACGTAGCGGCCTGCAAAAGCGCCGGTCAGCCAGCATGACTTGAAGCCGCCGTTATTCTCCCCCCCATGAACCCCGTCATCGAAATCACCGACCTGTACAAGGAATACGACACCGCCGCCGGGGCGGTGCCGGTGTTGCGGGGGGTGAATCTCTCGGTGTCCGAGGGGGAGTTCGTTGCCATCATGGGACCGTCCGGCTCGGGGAAATCCACGTTCATGAACATCCTGGGCTGCCTGGACGTGGCGACAAAGGGAATCCGCGTCGAACAACTCATTGAGGCCGGTGTCCCGCCATGAGCGAACTGATTTCCGAACCGTCCGGCCCCGGCAAGGGGCAATTCCTGGTCTATGAGGCCGAGGATGGCCGCGTCAAGATTGATGTGCGCCTCGACGAGGAAACCGTCTGGCTGCCCCAGGCGCAACTGGGCGAACTATTCCAGACCAGTCAGCAGAACATCAGTCTGCACATCCAGCATGTCTATGAGGAAGGCGAGCTGGCACCGGAGTCAACTCACAAGAAATACTTGTTGGTTCGGGCCGAGGGCGGGCGCGAGGTTACCTTCATGAACATCCTGGGCTTCCTGGCGCGCGATGGATTGGCCTTGCCCGCGCTAAATCCGCAACTTGCCGTGCCCCAACAGCCATGAGCGATTACCAACCTAACCCCACACACGACGCCGAACCGTCCTCCTTGCTTGACGCTCTGCGCGTTCTGATCGTGCAGGCACGCCAGCAGGTGCTGCGCCAGGTGGACGTAGTGCAGGTGCAGACCTATTGGCAGATCGGTCGGCACATCGTGGAGTTCGAGCAGTGCGGCGAGGCTCGGGCGGCTTATGGCAAGCGCTTGCTGCCAAAATTGGGGCAGGCTTTGTCGCAGGAGTTTGGCAAAGGCGTTGACGCCACGAATTTGCGCCACATGCGCGGGTTTTACCTGGCTTTCCCAAAATGCGACGCGCTGCGTCGCGAATTAAGCTGGACGCACTACCGTCTGTTGCTGCGGGTGGATGCGCCTAAAGCACGCGACTGGTACATGCAGGAAGCAGCCACGCAGAACTGGAGCACGCGGGTGCTGGAGCGGCACCTGGGCACGCTGTATTACGAACGACTGCTCTCAAGCCAGGACAGGAACGCCTTGATGGCGCAGACCCAGGCCAGCGTGCAGGCTGACCCGGCCCTGAGTGCCAGCCCGCGGGACTTCGTGCGCGATCCGGTGGTGCTGGAATTTCTGGGGCTGCCCAATACGGGGCGACTGCTGGAATCGGACCTGGAGCGCGCGTTGATGGACAAACTTCAGCAGTTTCTGCTGGAACTGGGCAAGGGCTTTGCCTTCGTAGGCCGTCAGCAGCGCATCAGCACCGAAACCCAGGACTTTTACATTGATCTGGTGTTCTACAACTACCTGCTCAAGTGTTTTGTGCTGATTGACCTGAAAACCGGGCACCTCACCCATCAGGACATCGGGCAGATGGACATGTATGTGCGCCTGTACGATGACCTGCGCAGGGGCGATAATGACAACCCCACGGTTGGCATCCTGCTGTGCGGCAGCAGGGACCAGTCAGTGGTGCGCTACTCGGTGTTGCACGACAGCGAACAACTGTTTGCCAGCAAATACCGCCTGGTGCTGCCCAGCGAGGATGAGCTACGTCAGGAACTGGAGCGTGACCGCCAGGCACTGGAAGCCCGGGCCGATACAGATATCGCCGAGGACAACAACGCTGATGAACAGTAAGCCGCCATAGGCCATGCGATTGCCATCAGTCACTTGTGGGTCGTTTCCCGCCTTTCTTCGCGGCACTTTGCGTCTTTGCGCCTTCGCGTTGAGCTTTTTTGTCCCATGAACCCCGTCATCGAAATCTCCGACCTGTACAAGGAATACGACACCGCCGCGGGGGCGGTGCCGGTGTTGAAGGGGGTGAATTTCTCGGTGGCGAAAGGGGATTTCGTGGCGGTCATGGGGCCTTCCGGCTCGGGGAAATCCACCTTCATGAACATCCTGGGCTGCCTGGACGTGGCGACCAAGGGCAGCTACCGCCTCACCGGGCGGGATGTGGGGCAACTGGACTCGGACGAATTGGCCCATCTCAGGAACCAGGTCATCGGTTTCGTCTTCCAGGGCTTCAACCTCCTGCCCCGGGCCAGCCTCCTGGACAACGTGGCCCTGCCCCTGGTCTACCGGGGCATCGCCAGAAATGAGCGGCGGGCCAGGGCGCTGGCCATGCTGGAGAAGGTGAACTTGGGCAAGTTCGCCGAATATGCGCCGACCCACATCTCCGGCGGCCAGCAGCAGCGGGTGGCCATCGCCCGCGCCCTGGCCAACGAGCCCAAGCTGATCCTGGCCGACGAGCCCACGGGCAACCTGGATACCCACACCAGCCAGGAGATCATGGAACTCTTTTCCGGCCTGAATCGGGACGAGGGCATCACGGTGGTGGTGGTGACCCACGAACCGGACGTGGCGGCCTACGCCTCGCGCCTGGTGCGCCTGGTGGATGGGGAGGTGGCCTACGACGGGCCGGTGACCCGCGCGGAAACCGGCGTGATCCGGATGCCGGAGGTGGCGTCATGATCGGCGCCATGCTGCTGGAGGCCTGGCACGCCATGGGCGCGAACCGCCTGCGTACCTTTCTCACCATGCTGGGCATGGTGATCGGCGTGGCGGCCGTGATCCTCATGCTGGCGGTGGGGCAGGGGGTGCAGCAGAAGGTGCAGGACTCCATCTCCTCCATGGGCGCCAACCTGTTCATCATCCTCTCGGGCAGCACCACCTCGGGCGGCACGCGCATGGGCTTCGGCGCCTCGCCCACCCTGACCCTCGCCGATGCCCAGGCGCTCATGGAATTGCCGGGCATGGAGGAGGTGGCGCCCATCCAGCCGGGCACGGCGCAGATGGTCTATGGCAACAACAACTGGAGCACCATGGTGGCGGGCACCACGCCGGGTATCCTGACGGTGCGCGACTGGTCCCTCTCCGCCGGTTCGCCCTTCACCGAGTCCGATGTCCGCTCGGCGACCCGGGTCGCGCTCCTCGGAAAGACCGTGGTGGAGAACCTGTTCGGCGAGGAGGATGCGGTGGGCAAGACCATCCGTATCAAGCAGAGCCCCTATACCGTGGTCGGGGTGCTCGCGCCCAAGGGGCAGAGCCTGGACGGCCGGGACCAGGACGATACGGTGCTGGTGCCGGTGACGACGGCGCAAACCAAGCTCTTCGGCAGCCAGTTCAAGGGCACGGTGCGCTTCATCATGGCCAAGGCCGCCTCGGCCGAGGTCATGGCCCGGGTCGAGATTCAGATCAACGAACTGTTGCGCCAGCGCCATCGCATCCAGGAAGGCCAGGACAACGACTTCTCGGTGAGGAACCTCACGGCCCTGGCCAACACCGCGGCCGACACCGCCAAGATCATGTCCCTCCTCCTGGGGGCCATCGCCTCCATTTCCCTCCTGGTGGGCGGCATAGGCATCATGAACATCATGCTGGTGTCCGTCACCGAGCGCACCCGGGAGATCGGCATCCGCATGGCCATCGGCGCGCGGCAGAAGGACGTGCTGCTGCAATTCCTGCTGGAGGCCATCGTCATCTCGGTGGTCGGCTGCCTGATCGGCGTCCTGCTGGGCGTGGGCGGCGCCCTGGTTGGCGCCAGGCTGACCGGAATTCCGGTGCTGGTGACGCCGGGCTCCATCGCCCTGGCCTTCGCCGTGGCCGCCGGCGTGGGCGTCTTCTTCGGTTATTACCCCGCCAACAAGGCCGCACGCCTGAAGCCCATCGAGGCTTTGCGCTACCAGTGACGCACTCCCGGAAGAATTATTTTTCCGCAGGGTGTTGCCAGCCTAAAAGTGTTTCTGTATAGTCGCGGCTTCGTTGAGGGACACACCCGAAACGAACCAACGCGGAGTGGTAGTTCAGTTGGTTAGAATACCGGCCTGTCACGCCGGGGGTCGCGGGTTCGAGTCCCGTCCACTCCGCCAAGAATTTCCAGCAGAAACAGCTGGTTGTACAAAAAAGCCAGCCCGTCGAGGGCTGGCTTTTTTGCTTTCCCGCAACCGGATTTCCCCGGCAGCGTCCCCGTTTTCCCCATGATGCCGTTGTAGCTGCGGGCCGAGGTCACGGACCGGGCAACCTGTGGTGCTTGCCATTGCCATTGATTCGGGGAGGAATCCGGCATTCGGTATCTCTGTTTCGGCCAATGCCGGTGCCGAAGACTTTCTTGCCGCGAGCACGGGCGAGTTTCAGGGGTGTCCGGCGCTGGATTGGTAGGTGTTCTTCCCTATCAACTTTCGCCGTCCGTGGCCGTATAGGCGGCGAATCTCTGACCGGATCGCTTCCGGTTTCCCTTACCATATCGGGTGCCGGCCCGACTTCGTCAAATGCCTCGTCCCAGGGGCGCAGCAGGCCGTGCCGCGACAGCGCCGAATGGGTGAG
>JAQTNA010000061.1 GCA_028714035.1 Rhodocyclaceae bacterium | reverse complement strand
CACGCCCACCATCTGCTCCGTCTCCGGTACCAGCGTCACGGCCCTGGCCGTGGGCAGCTGCACCGTCGCCGCCAACCAGGCCGGCAACGCCAGCTATGCCGCCGCGCCCCAGGTGACGCAGAACCTCGCCATCGGCCAGGCCAGCCAGAGCATCAGCTTCGGCTCCGCGCCCAGCCTGGTCTATGGCGGCACGGCCACGGTCAGCGCCTCGGCCACCTCGAACCTGCCGGTGAGCTTCAGTTCCACCACGCCCACCATCTGCTCCGTCTCCGGCAGCACCGTCACGGCCCTGGCCGTGGGCAGCTGTACCGTCGCCGCCAACCAGGCCGGCAACGCCAGCTATGCCGCCGCGCCCCAGGTGACGCAGAACCTCAGCGTCGGCCAGGCCAGCCAGAGCATCAGCTTCGGCTCGGCGCCCAGCCTGGTCTATGGCGGCACGGCCACGGTCAGCGCCACGGCCACCTCGAACCTGCCGGTGAGCTTCAGTTCCACCACGCCCACCATCTGCTCCGTCTCCGGTACCACCGTCACGGCCCTGGCCGTGGGTAGCTGCACCGTCGCCGCCAACCAGGCCGGCAACGCCAGTTATGCCGCCGCGCCCCAGGTGACGCAGAACCTCAGCGTCGGCCAGGCCAGCCAGAGCATCAGCTTCGGCTCCGCCCCCAGCCTGGTAGTAGGCGGAACCGGCACCATCAGCGCCACGGGCGGCGCCTCGGGCAATGCGGTGACACTTGCCAGCACGACGACCGGGGTCTGCACGCTATCCGGCAGCGTGGCGACCGGGGTCTCGCTCGGCACCTGTATCATTACGGCCAACCAGGCCGGCAACGCCAACTACAGCTCAGCGCCGCAAGTGTCGCAAAGCATCGTGGTTTCCGCGGGGCCGCCCGGCGCGCCCAGCATCGTCGCTGTCACGCCAGGAAATAGCCAAGCCACGGTGCAGTTCAACCCGCCCGCCAGCGCAAACGGCAGCGCCATCATTGGCTATACGGCGAGTTGTACCCCCTCCGGGGGAAGCGCGGCTCTGAGCGCAACGGGCGCTACCAGCCCCATTATCGTGACCGGCCTCAGCAATGGGACGACCTATGCCTGCTCGGTCCTCGCCCGCAATGCAGTGGGCGCGGGCCCATCCTCGGCCACCGTGAACGTCAGCCTCGCGCGCGTATTGAGCAGTTTGAGCATCTCGGGTCCGGCCTACCTTGACGAGAATAGTGGCGCCGCATATAGCCTCGTCGCCACCTTCGACAACGGCTTCAGCACTGCCGTCAGCGGCTCGTTCAGCCTGGATGCCACGCCATACGCCTCGCTATCCGGAGCTACGCTCACCGCGGGGTCGGTGGTTTCCGACCAGTTGGTCACGCTCGGCGCAAGCTATACCGAGGCCGGTGTCACCAAGGTTGCCAGCCTTTCCGTCACCATACGGAAGGCACTCATCGAACTGGTTCCCGGCTGGAACCTGATTGGCAACGCGACGGCTACTGCGTTGGATGTGCAAACCCTGTTCGGCGATCCCGGCAAGGTCACATCGGTCTTCAAGTGGTTGAGTGGAGCGACGCCGGGTTGGGCCTTCTATACTCCGACCCTGGCGGACGGCGGGGCGGCCTATGCCCAGAGCAAGGGGTACCAGGCACTTGCTAGTGTTAACGGTGGCGAAGGTTTCTGGGTCAATGCCAAGCTGGGCTTCTCCCTGCCCAGGGCAGTGGGCATTCCGGTGACGAGTGCGGAATTCCAGGACGTTCCGGCTGGCGCCAATCCCCTGCCCGCTGGCTGGAGCCTGATTGCAGTGGCTGACTATCCTTCGCCAAGGGCATTCGCCAATGCCATCAGCCTGAGTGCGCCTGTCGCGGGTACCCAGGCGGCAACCAGCCTGATTTCCTTGTGGGCCTGGTATCCCGGCGATACGGCAAGCGGCACCCCGGCTGCCTGGTATTTCTATGCGCCGAGCCTGGACAACAGCGGGACACTTGCTGGCTACGCTGCGGCCCATTCCTACCTGGATTTCCTGTCTTCCGGCAAGTTCCTCGATCCGGCGACGGGATTCTGGGTGAATCGGCCGTAAGCCAAAAGAGCGGGCTTACCCGCGCTCGGGCCTACGGCGCGACGGATGCTCTCATCGCCGGATCGTAGACAAATTCCCAGTCCCGGTAGCGCAGCTTGTCGGCCAGCCTTTCAGCCAGGGGCTCGAACACGGAGTTCGCTCCGACGAAGCCGGATGTCTTCAGAGGGCGGGATTCGGAGGCGCTGGCGATGCCCATGATGCCGCCCTGGGGTGCCTTTATGAGCACCCAATCCGACGTACCGGTGATCGGGTCGGGATAGACATCTCGCAGGTAGCGGCGTGGTTCAGGGAAGCGGGGGTCCAGCAGCAGGTCTTCCAATTGCGACGGATATTGCCGGAGGCCGCCCGGAGTGTTCTCGTAGTAGCGGGCGATGGCCCGGCGGTACTGGGCACCGACGAACAGCAGTTCCGACTCCTTTTCCCGGGTGACGCTGGTAGTCCACACATCGCTGATGGCGGCCAGGCCCGCCCCCAGGATAGCCACGAAGAAGAGCAGGAAAAGGTAGGAAAAGCCCCCCTGCCCTGGCTGCCGGAAACCTGGGACGAAAGAAAGAGTCGGCGCTCTTACCATTCCTGAAAATTGCTGCCGTCCTGCGCCGTGCCGCTCGCCCCGCTCCTGACATCGTAGACGCCTTCGAGCTTGGCATCTTTGGGCGGCACGATGACCCAGCTTGTCGCGCTGTCGGTGATGGGGTCCGGCGGCACCTCCGAGAGGTAGCGCCGCGTAACCAGTTCTTCCAGATTCTTCGGGTAGCGGCCCGTGTCGGCGCGAAACTGGTCTATGGCGTTGCGCATGGTCTTGAGATCCTGCCGAAGCGCCACCTCCTTCGAGCGGTCCACGCTGCCGAAATAGCGCGGCAGGGCGATGGACAAGAGGGTCGCGATGATGGCCATGACCACCAGCAACTCGATCAGGGTAAATCCCCGGCAGCGCCGCCGGCCCGTCCGGGTGTCGCGCGCGGGCAAGGTCACGCCTGCGGGAGCCCGCGTAGGCCGAACCAGGATTTCAGCCTTGCTCGCCATCATCTGGCGGGCGCGCTTCCGACTCCGGGCGGCCCCTCGAATGCCGACACGCCGGGTGCCGTCGCGCCCCCGGTCGCCGACCCCGTATTGGAAGAGGATGGCGCGGTAGCCGGGGGAGAGCCGCCGGTAGCCGCGCTCGCCGGGCTGGCCACCGGGTTTCCGGATGTATTGACGACGGGTGCCACCGAGGTATTGCCTACTGGGGACGAGGAGGCTCCGGAGGCCGGGCTGGTGGGCACGGGGTTCGGGGCTGCCGGCGAGGAGAAGGTCGAGTTCAGGTTCGGAAGGAATGCCCCGACGGCCGCCGCTGGGTTGGGTGCCGGGACCAGCCGAGGGGGAAGCGGCCTGGAAGGCTGAGGAGCAGAGGGGGCTGAACTCGCGCCGGAAGAGGCGCCACCCTGCCCCGCTTCGCTGCCGGCGAGGAATTCCATCAATGCCGGCGCGGGCCGATGCAGATTTCGCAGCACATGGGGCGTGATCGCCAGAAGAATCTCCGACTTCGCCTTGTTGCGGTGGCTGCTGGAGAACAGGCGGCCCAGGATAGGCACGTCGCCGATGCCGGGAATGCCGATACTGGTCTCGGTCTCGTCATCCCGGATCAGGCCGGCAAGAATCTGGGTCTCCCCGTCCCGTATGGTCAGCACGGTAGACGTATTCCGGGTGCCGACGTCATAGAAATTGGGATTGGCCTTGTCCTGGCTGGCAGAACTCACCTCCATGTTGAGCTTGATCACCACGTCGTTGTCCAGCAGGACTTCCGGTTCCACTTCCAGCTTGAGGCCCACGTCCAGGTAACTGACATTCTGGCTGACGAAATTGGTGGTGGAGACAGTCGTGTTGGTGGTTACCACCGGCAGGCGATCACCGATGTGTATCTTGGCCTTCTCCCTGTTGCGTACCCTGATGCGCGGGTTAGCCAGCGTCCGCGTGTCGCCCTGATTCGCGGCGAGGTTCAGTTGGGCCAGGATACCGGTGCCGGTTGTCGTGCCTGCCGCGGCACTCGCCAGGCCGCCGACACCCACGTTGACACCGGCAGTATTGAGCGTACGCAGAGACTGGAGGGTAATCGGATTGGCGATACCCAGCTCGACCTTCTGCGGCCAAGCGACACCCAGATCCTGTAGCCGGGAACGGTTGATCTCGATCACATCTACCGCCAGCATGACTTCCGGCTCCGGCTGATCCTGGGCCTGAATGAGCTTGTCCGCCAGGGCAACCCTTTCCGGCGTATCGCGCACGACAACGAGGTTGCGCTTTTCGTCGGCATAGACCTCCTTGATCTTGAGGATGGCCTTCAAGAGGTTCTGGATCTCCTTGGCGCTGACGTGGGAAAGGAAGAAGTTGCGGATCATGAGATCCTGATATTCACCGGTCTTTTGGGGCGTCCGGGGATAGATGAAGAGCATCTTCGGCCCCAGTATCCGCTTGCCCAGTTGCTGCGTGGCCAGAATTGCCTCCACCGCCTCCTCGACGGACACGTCCTTGACCATGATGGTGGCCTTGAGGTCGCTGCGAATATCCTTGTCGAGTACGAAATTGATACCCGAGGCATGCCAGATGGCGTCAAAAACCGCCTTCAGCCCTACGTCCCGGAATTCCAGGGTGACGTGCTTCTTGTATTCCGGGCCAAGCTCCGGAGTGCCGGTAGGACGCGGCGGCGCTTTTTCCGCGAGACGGGCAGACAGGGCGAGCGCCTGCCGGTGCTGCGGGGCCTGGACGAGCACCCCTTTCAACAGACTTTGTGCCGTATCCAGGTCGCCCGCACGCAGTGCCACCTCGGCCTTTTCGACGGTTTTTCCCAGATCGCCCATCATCCTGACCTGCCGCAGACCGGCTTCTGCCCGCTCGGCATCCAGCTTCTTCATGCGCGAGAAAAAGGCCGAGGCTTCATCGAGGCGGCCATCGTCCAGGGCCGAACGACCCTCCCTCTCCAGGCGATCCAGGACAAAGGCACGATTCCGCAGCAGAACCGCCCGCGTATCCTGGGGCGCACCAGGCGCCTGGGCCGCCTGCTCGATGAGCGCCAGACCTTCTTCATAGTGCCCGGTGGCGACGGCTGTCTCCCCGCGCAGAACGACATCCGGACCGGCACAACCGGCAAGCAGGGCCAGGGCGGCCAGACAGGCTAAGCTTTTCATGGCCGCAACTCGCTCATGGGCAGGGACCGGGTGATATTCAAAGGGGAAAAGATAAAGGTCAGGGTATTAGGCCCGATCTCCGTCAACTTCCAGCCACCAGGCAAGGAATCACCCTCCCTGACAGTGTACATCCCATCCCCCTCCGTCAAGAAAACCATGAATTGTCCCTCTTCCTGGTAACGTCCGGCAAATACGAAAGGCAGCGGCGGCGGCTCCGGCTTCGCCGGCTTGTCCGGTACGACGAGCTTGGGCGCCCAGGTCTGGACCGGGAAAAGGTCTTTGACCTCCGCCGTTTCCCCGGTCGGACTTCCCTGGGTGGCGGTGTTGCCCATCCCCTCGCCTTGCCGCGACAGCGGTGCCCCGCTCGCCTTGCCAGCATTCAGCGCCGATCGCGGCTTGCTCCGACCGGAATCCTCGTCATCGGGCAGAGGCCACAGCGCCGCTGCGAGGGTGAGCACCAGCAGGCCGAGAATCAGTGCCTTGCGCCTCTGCTCCGTCACGGCAAAGTGCTCCGGAAATAGAGAACGAATTCCAGGCTGACCTCCATCCGGCTGTCAGCGATGCGCTGGCGCTCCATGGATAGCCGGGCCAATGCCAGGGCGGGCAGAGACTCGTGGGCCGCCCGCAGAAAATCCCTCAACTCGCCGTACCCGCTTCGGGTTCTGAAGCGCACCCGAACCAGGCCACCGAGGGGCGGCTCCGCGGCGGAAAAGCCATAGTCCGCCTCCCCCAGTTCCACCCTGTGAGTGGCCGCCAGATCCTGGAGCCGGAAGATTTCGCTGTTGATTTCGGCGCGGGTCGGCAAGGTTCGCAGCATGCCCGCCATGGGATCAACCCTCGGTGCCTTTTCCTTCTGTCTTTCCTGCCAGAGCGCCTCAGCCCGCATCAACTGGCCGGAAAGTTCACTCACGTTCCGGCGCAGACCCCATGACCAGACCGCCAGGGCAGCAGCCGACAGGCAGAGAATGAGGAGCAGGACAGTGCCCCTGCCGCCGAGGCTCCTCAGCAAGCCTCGCCACACCTGAAGGCCATTCAGCGCCATCTCGCCCTGACCTCGAACAACACGATTTTCCCCGTGGTTTCGAGGGGCTTGTGGCCAGCCAAAGACACCTGCTCGAACGCCGCCTCCTGCGACAGGCCATCCACGAAAACCTTCAGCCCTTCGATGCTTCGCGCTTCCCCTTTAAGCACCAGTTCCCGCGAACCCTGCTCCGCCGTCAATCCGACCAAGGCAATGTCCTCCGTTCGACGGCGTTCCACGGCCGCAAACATGGATTCCCAGGGCGCTGCGAATTGGGCCAGGGCCCGCCTCTCCGACAGTGCCGGCTCCGACCGTTGCCCGGGGTGAGCCTGGGCCTGCCCAAGGTTCTGGCGCAGAGCCGTTAGCCGCTTCTCCAACTGCTCACGGTGGACGAGCTGCGTGGAGGCGTCGCCCAGGGCGAAAGCCAGCGCGCCAATGGCCGCGACAAAAAGAACCATTCGCCGCCACAAGGGGGCACGAAAGAGAGGCCGTTGCGGCCGGCGAAAATCCAGGGCGAGAGGCATGTCCTATTTTGCCAGTGGCGGGGGCGGCATGGGCGCTTTTTCCCCCATGGAAGCCGGTTGGGCGCGCCTCGCGGCCTCGTCGGCCATTTTCCGCATTTCTTCCAGGCTCAAGGGATGATCCGGTTTCTTCAGCATGAACTCCGGCACCGGAGGCGGGGAGAAGTCTGGAAACTCCGCGGGGGGCGGCGAATCATGCGCGGGAAGGGGCCTATCCCCTGCCTCCGCAAGCAGAGGCAGGCAAGCTAGGCAGACAAAGAGAAGGCGTTTCACAAGAACCTACTGTCGGGTGCCGGTGAAGCTACCCGAGAAAGCGCCATTGACCCAGGTACCGGAAAACTGCCCCGAGAAAGGATTGGCCGTGCCGGAAAAGACTGCGCCGGTATTCACGGCACCGAAGGTCAGGGTGGTCGAGCCATCCGCTCTGATCTGGCCAGTGGCGGCGGCATTAAGGCCAAAGGCGTTCGAGTGTATGGAACCCGTGGCGACCCCCGAGGTCGACACGGTCGCCGTCCAGGTGCCAAAATCCGTGACAGAGTAGCCGTTGTAGGTCGCCGTGCCCGAATAGCTGCCGGCGTAGTTGCCGACAAAATTACCGAGGGTACTGCCCGATATGATGTTGGCCAGGGTAAAACTGAACGGGTTCGTGGCGTTGATCCAGAAACCCTGCCCGACGGGCGCAACCCCCAGGAATTCGTAGCCTTTCTGCGCCGCATAGGCGGCCCCACCATCCGCCTGGGTGGGCGTATAAAAGGCCCAATTCCGCGTCACCGGGTTCCAGGCCCAGATGCTTTGCACATTCTCCGTCACTCCGGAGACCGGGGCGCTGGCGTTGCCGAAGGTCGTGGCGATGTTCACGACCTGGGAACCCGGATTGGCGATCAGGTTCCAGCCCTGCAAGACCGAGATGTCCAGCGCAAGGGCACCGCGTACCAAGAACAGCATGGACAGGGCCAAACCTGGAAGAAATCGCTTGCGCATGCCTCAATCCATTCCTGAAATAAATTTGGCCGTGATTATGTCAGAACATCGGCAAGCCCGGGCTCACCGCGCTCCCGGCCCACGGGGAAAGCGCCGGCAAGCCATTGCCTGCAAGTGATCGCTGCCCGGCCACTGACGCCACGCTTGTCTGAATCGCGCCCCTCTGTGCTAGTTGCGCTCACGATCAAGGGACATATCGTCGGGTACCTCCTGTTACAAATCTTTTGCGCCGTCGGGAGTGGATGGGCGGAAAATGCCCCGCGCCGCTTACGGCAACATCCATCGAGCGGATCGAATGCGGGCAGCAGGATTAGGAGCAATGACATGCGATACAAATTCCTGACCATCGGCTTCGGTCGCACGCTTCGTGGACTGACAGCGGCCTTCGGTCTGCTGGCTCTCGTTGTAGGCTTGGCCTGGGGCCAGAGCGCACCAACGGTTGCCGTTTCAGCCGGCTTCAACCTGCTGGGCAACTCCTCATCGAGCACGATTGACGTGGCCGGCGCTTTCGGCGACTCATCGAGGTTTCTCTCCGTCTGGAAGTGGAACGCCGCCAGCAGCAAGTGGGCCTTCTATACGCCGCTCCAGACGGATGCCGGCCGGGCCTACTGCCAATCGAAGGGCTACGAACCGCTCACCGCGATCAATGCGGGCGAGGGTTTCTGGCTCAATGCGCGCCAAGAGGGAACCCTGGCCTTTCTCGGGGACACGCCGGTCACCTCCGCCAGCTTCCAGAACGCCCTGCCCGACGGCTTCAGTCTCATCGCCACGGGCGACGCCTACACGCCGGTCCAGTTCAATGCCGCCCTGAGCGCCACCCCGCCTTCCCCCGGTTCCGTTACCCAGACGATCACGTCGCTCTGGACCTGGGATCCTATCCGTGCCAACTGGTATTTCTACGCCCCGAGCCTGGATCAGGCGGGCACGCTGGCCAGTTACATCCAATCCAAAAACTATCTGGATTTTGCCGCCCTGGGCAAGACCCTCGGCGCTGGCGTCGGCTTCTGGGTCAACCTGGGAACGAACGCCAGCGTCAGCACGCCCCCGCCGAGCATCGCCAGCGGCGTGATCACCGGCTTTCACGGCGGACTGATGGTGAATGGCCGCGCCTATCCCGACGGCCGCGCCGGCTACGACAAGATGGGGGATCACCCTGACGCGGACGCCATGAGCGCCGAAGGCATGCAACTGGGCCACGAAGTCATGCTGGAATTCGACGCCGGCGGCAACGCCATCGCGGTGCATGTCTTCCCGGGTCTGATCGGCCCGGTGGAGGCCATTCCGCCGACGACGCCGGCCAACCAGATCACCGTCGCCGGGGTGACGGTGCGCATCAATGCCGACCCCAATGCCGGGACCGTGACGGTCTTCGGGGGTTACACCAGCCTGGCCGACATCAAGGTGGGCGACCGGGTGGAGGTGCACGGTGTCCGCCAGACCGATGCCCAGGGCCTAAGTTACCTTGCCGCCACGCGTATTGAGCTCAGGCCGTCGCTGTGCAGCCCCACGCCCTGCCCGGTACGCGTTTCGGGGAATATCTCCCAGATGGACGCGGCCGCGAAGACGCTCCTGCTGGACGGCCTGACCGTCCAGTACGGCTCGGCCCAGATCCTGCCCGCGGGAATTCAACTCGCCGTCGGCCAGTGGGTCAGCGTCCTGAGCAACGCCTCCCCCGTGGCCGGTGTGCTGGTAGCGTCCGCGCTCAAGGTGCGGCGGGCGAGCACCACGGCCACCACCCTCAGCGTTGCCGGCGCCGTGGGCAACTTCGTCAGCGCGGCGAACTTCGTCGTGCGCGGCATCACGGTGGACGCCAGCGCTTCCAACCTCGCCCCCGCGAACCAGCATCTCGGCAACGGCCAGCAGGTAAGTATCCAGGGCAACTTCGATCCCGCCACGAACCTCCTGGTGGCGTCATCCCTCAGCGTAATGCAGCCCTTAGCAGGTAGCACGGAGGTCGAGGGCAGCATCGCCGACTTCGTGAGCCAGGCCAATTTCACGGTCAGAAATGGGGTGGTAGACGCCACGAACGCGGTTTTCGTCGGAGGAACGGCGGCCGACCTGCAAAATAATGCCTTCGTCGAGGTACACGGTGCCCTCTCGGGCGGCGTCCTCGTGGCCACGACCGTGGCCTTCCGCGGCCTGCCGCAGGGCGTGATGGAAACCTATCCGGGGCAAGTCGCCAACTACCTGGCGTCGACGGGAAGCTTTGATCTCATTCTGCCGAATGGGTCCGTGCTCCCTGCGGTGCTGGCACATCCTGACTTCAGGGGCGGAAGCCTGGCGAACCTCGCCAACGGCGCCTATGTCCGCGTCACGGGCCTCCTGTCCAACGGTGTGCTTGCCGCCCGTAGCATCCAGTTCATGCTGGCATCGCCAGGGATGATGATGCATGGTGGCGCGCGCCCCATGGAACTGGGCGGCATCGCACGAAATGTGCTCAGTCTCGGCAATTCGCTTAGCTTCACCCTTAACGGCATTTCGGTGGTCTACATGGGAAGCGTGCCCGGATTCTCGAATGGCATGCGGGTCGAGGTGCTCGGTTCCATGGCGGGGCCGGGTTTCATCGCAAGCCAGGTCACGCTGAACAACTGAAGCCTGCAAAGGTATCGGCGCGCCTGCGCTCGGCCGCATGCCCGCGCAGGCAAGCTCCGCCCTATGGCATAAGTCGTATTGCCCTACTTCCGGCCGGGTGTTAAATTGCGGCGCGCCACTTTGCCCAAAATTCGCCGCCACCGGCCACCGCCTATACTTTGGAGTAACCCATGGATCAGAAGGTCATTTCCCCATCCAACAAGGCTTCCGAGAACGACTCTTCCCTGAAGAAGGGGTTGGCCAGGGTTCAGCCCGATTTGCCGGCAATGACAAACGGGAACGTTTTGCAGGTCGGCGCACCGAAGGCGGAAGGGAAGACGGCCAAGGCACAGGTCTGGGGAAATCTCGAGGATGGTGCGATCTCTCAGGAACTGGCCATCCTCCAGGAAGATGGCGATTCAAGCTCGGCTGAGCATGTAATCCAGGCCCAGGCCGGCTCGCCCATGCTCCTGGCGGCAGCCAGCGGCACCATGACGGATGCCAAGCCCACTGACGGTGCCAGCCCGGCGCCTGGAGCCGAGACCGGCAGCGCAGCCGGCACCGGGGCCATGGCGGCGGCAGGCAGCATGTCGCCCGCCCTCCTCGCCTTGGCGGCCCTGGGCGTGGCCGCAGCGGCGGGTGGAGGTGGCGGCGGCGGCAGTTCCACTCCGGCAGCGCCAGCGGATACGACCCCGCCCGCGGCACCCGTCATCGGTACGGTGGCGACGGACAATGTGGTGAATGCGGCCGAGAAGGCCGCGGGCGTAACGGTAAGCGGTACCGCTGAAGCCAACTCCACCGTGGCGATAACTTGGGGGGGCACGACTCATACCGTAACGGCCAGCGGCGCCGGCAGCTGGACCACCAACTTCACTTCCGGAGAAATACCTGCGGACGCCAGTACCACCCTCAGCGCCACCGCCCGGGATGCGGCCGGCAATACCAGCACCGCCGGTACCCGCAACGTCACGGTAGATACCACGGTTGCCACACCGACCCTGGCCCTCGCCGCCGATACCGGTGTGAGCAACACGGACGGCATCACCACGAACGGACAAGTGAACGTCTCCGGTCTGGAAGCCGGCGGTACCTGGCAGTACAGCACGAATGGTGGCGGAAGCTGGACCACCGGCAGCGGCAGCAGTTTCAACCTGGCGGCCAATACCAGCTTCGGCGCGGGTCAGATCGAGGTCCGGCAGACGGACGCTGCCGGCAACGCGAGCGGTACCGGCAGCATTGCCGGCACCGTCACAACGGATACCGTCGTGCCGGTCATCACCGGCATGGCCGCCCACAGTACCACCAGCGTCGTGGGCACCCCCAATACCGTGGTCCTTACCTACGACAGCCCGCTTGGCGCCACGGTGACGGCACCGGCGGCGAGCGACTTCAACGTGGTTGTGGGCGCCAACCCGGCAACGCATCCGACCGGTGTCACGGTCAATAACGACAACACCATCACACTGAGTTTTGCGCCCGGCACCATCGTGCTTGGCAGCGTCAGTGTCACCTACATCCCCGGTGCCGATGCCAACCCCGTGCAGGACGTGGCCGGCAACCGCGGTGCCGCTTTCTTCCAGGGTACCGCGGCCGACGGTTACGTGCGCGGCGCCAGCATTTCCGTCGTCGACAGCCTGGGAGTGACCCACGCCACCGGAATCACCACCGACGCGAACGGCGACTTTTTCCTGCCGACCAACGCTTCAGGTCAATTTGTTCTCGGCGACGGCTCGGCGGTCACCATCCAGTCCATCACCGCCTCGGGTGGCGTGAATGTCGACACGGGTGTACCCAATACGGTGGTCCTCAAGGCGCCGGCCGGCTCCAGTGCCATCACCCCTCTCACCACCCTGGTTCAGGCCGTGATTGATGCCGCGCCAGTGGGTAGCAAACCCAGCGCGTCGGACGCGTCGGCCACCGTGGTCGGCTCTCTCGGTCTCGCCGCGGGAACCGATCTGACGAGCTATGACCCGCTCGCCGTCCTCCAGGCGAATCCGAACGATACCACCGCACTCGCGGTGCAAAAGGCAACCGCCCAGGTGGACGCGCTGGTCAGCCTGGTGGCGAGCGATAGCGGAGGAAGCGCGGCGGCCACCCACGCCATTGCCAACCTGGCGACCCAGGTGAGCGGTGGTGCCGTAAACCTGACCAGCTCCAGCACCATCGGCACCATCCTGACCGACGCCAGCACCGGCACATCCCTTGCCAGTGGCGACACCCAAAGTACCATTGCGGCCGCCAACAGTGCCATCGGCACCTCGAACAACCTGTCCGCCGTGACCGCCGCCCAGAGCAAGTATCTGGACACCATCGCCCCTCTGACCCCGACCGTGCAAGGGCTGACCAACGACCCGGTCAGCCATCTGACCACGGACACCGGTTCCAGCCACACGGACGGTATCACCAGCGTCGCCGCACCCACCGTGCGCCTGGCATTCAACGCCACGGCAACCGACGGCACCGCGGCCGTCGCGGGCGACAAGCTGGTACTCATGGACAACGGTGTCGCCCTGGTGGGCATTACCGCCGGCAGCGACACCGTGGTGGGCGGCTCCATCACGCTCTCCGCCACCGATATTACCAACGGCTACGTCAACGTCACCACGCCGACCCTGGCCGAAGGCACACACAACCTCACGGCCTCCCTGACCGACCAGGCCGGCAACAGCAACGGCGCGTCCGGCGCCCTGGCGGTGACGATAGACGCCACCGCCCCCGCCGCCCCCCTGGCCACCCTCCATGCCGACACCGGCGTGAGCAACACGGATCACATCACCAGCAATGGCCTGGTGGATGTTGCCGGGCTGGAAACCGGCGCCACCTGGCAATACAGCACCGACGGCGGTACTAGCTGGAGCACCGGCACGGGCAACAGTTTCACCCTGGCCGCCGGCAGCTATGCGAACGTGAAAGTCAGGCAGACCGACCTGGCCGGCAACTCCGATGCCTTCAGCATCATTCAACTGGGCACGATCAACGTCGACCAGGCCGCCCCGGCCGCGCCCGGCTTCGCCCTGGCCGTGGACACCGGCGCAAGCCTTTCCGACTGGATCACCAGCAACGGCCAGGTAAATGTCTCCGGTCTGGAAGTCGCGGCCGGGACTTCCTGGCAATACAGCACCGACGGCGGTACCCACTGGACGACCGGCAGCGGTAGCAGCTTCACCCTGGCCGCCAGTGCCTATACCGCCGGCCAGGTACAGGTCAGGCAGACCGACGTGGCGGGCAACACCGGCAGCGCCGCGCTTCTGCCCGCCCTGACCGTGGACCAGACCAACCCGGGGGCGCCCGCCCTCACCCTGCATGCCGATACGGGCCTTTCCGCCAGCGACGGCATCACCAGCAATGGCCAGGTGGATGTCACCGGTCTGGAGGCCGGCGCCACCTGGCAGTACAGCACCGATGGCTCGACCTGGAACACCGGCAGCGGCACGAGCTTTACCCTGGCTCAGGGTACCTATGGCGCGGGGACCGTACAGGTCAAGCAGACCGATGTGGCCGGCAACACTGGCGCGGCGTACGCGAGTTCCAGCAGCATCATCGTGGACACCACCCTCCCCACGGCCGGCACCAGCCTCACCAGTACCGTGACGAGTGGCACGACCACGAACGTCCAGGCACCCACGCTCTCCGGCACCGTCAGCGGCACGCTGGGAGCGGGCGAAGTCGTCGCCATCTTCGATGGTGCCACCCAGATCGGCACGGCTGCCGCCGGGGCAGGCGGAGCCTGGACCTTCAACACGCCGGCCCTGTCCAACGCCGGCCACAGCTTCACCGCCCGCATCGAGGATGCCGCCGGCAACCTGGGCACGGCGAGTTCCGCCTACGCCTTCACGGTGAACGCCGCGGTGCCCAGCGCCACGGCCGCCATCACCCGCGCCGTCGACGGCGTGGGCAGCATCACGGGCAACGTGGCGAGCGGCGGCGTCACCGATGACCCCGGCATTGCCCTCTCCGGGACGGTCACCGGCACGCTCGCGGCCGGCGACCAGGTCATGATCTACGACGGCACCACCCTCCTGGGGGCCGCGACCGTCGCCACGGGTGCAGGCGGCACCACCTGGAGCTACCCGCCCACCCTCACGACCGACGGCGCGCACAACTTCAAGGCCGTGGTGCAGGCCTCCGGCGGCAACCAGGGCACGGCCAGCACCGTCTACAGCCTGACGCTCGATACCGTCGCGCCGCCCCTCACCCCCTTCACCCTGGCCGCCGGCAGCGATAGCGGCGCCTCGAACACCGACGGCATCTCCAACGTCGCCCGCCCCACCATCCAGTTCACCGCCGAGGCCGGCTCCGCCCTGAGTATTGATCTGGGTAACGGCGCCGGATACGTGGCGGCTGGCACCGGCACCGGCGCCATGCAGAGCCTGACCGCCCCCGCCGGCGCCTATGCTGCTGACGGCACCTACACGATTCACCTGAAGGCGACCGACGCGGCGGGCAATGCCACCATCCAGACGGCGACCTACCAGCTGGACACCCACGCCCCCACGCTCAGCGCCATCACCCTGGCCGCGGGCAGTGACAGCGGCATCGTCGGCGACGGCATCTCCAACGTCACCACGCCCACCATCCAGTTCACGGCCGAAGCGGGTTCCACCCTGGCCATTGATCTCGGCAACGGCGTGTTCCAGAACGTTCCCGGCCCGGGTGGTGTCGGCGTGCTCATCGGCACCGGCGGCGTGCAGACGCTGACCGCTCCGACCGCCATCGCCGCCGACGGCAGCTATACCATCCGTCTGCGCGCCACGGATGTCGCCGGCAACAGCACCGTCCAGACGGCCGCCTATACCCTGGACACCCACGCCCCCGGCGCGCCCGTCGGGCTGGTCCTGGCCAGCGCCAGCGACAGCGGCGTGAAGGGCGACGGCATCACCAACGTCACCACCCCGACCATCACCGGCACGGCGGAAGCCGGTGCCACGGTCACGCTTTATGACGGAGCCAGCGTCCTGGGCACGGCCACCGCCAATGCCACGACCGGCGCCTGGAGCATCGCCAGCAGCGCCCTGGCTTCCGGCAGCCACGCTATCACCGCCAGGGCCACCGACGTGGCCGGCAACCCGTCCGGTGCCTCATCCGCGCTCACCGTGAACATTGATACGGCCGCGCCGACGATAGGCGTGACGGCCGTCGGCGACGCCAACAAGACCGCCGCCGAGGCCAAGGCCACCGGCGGTGTCGTCAGCGTCACCGATGGGGCGAGCGGCGACACCGTCACCGTGGTCCTGACCGGTGCGGCAGGTGGCGCCGCCCACACGCTCACCAAGACCTATGTCAGCGATGGCACGGCCCACGCCGTAACCCTGACTTCCAGCGATCTTACCGCTCTGGGTCAGGGTCTCGTGACGCTCAGCACCACCGCCACCGATGCGGCGGGCAATACCAGCGCAGCGAACACCACCGGCGGCTTCACCCTGGACACCATCGCGCCCAACGCGCCGCATTTCGCCCTGCACCAGGATACCGGCACGAGCGGTACGGACAGCATCACCCAGAACGCACAGCTTGATGTGACCGGTATCGAGGCCAACGCCACCTGGCAGTACAGCACGGACAGCGGCGCCCACTGGACCACCGGAACCGGAAGCAGCATCAACCTGGCCGCCAACGCCACCTATGCCGCCGGCGCAATCATCGTCCAGCAGACCGACCTGGCCGGGAACGTGAGCGGCACGTTCCAGAACACCGGCGCCATCGTCATTGACAACACGGTGCCGAATGCACCGGCGATCACGGGCTACACACCGGACACCGGGGTGGTGGGTGACGGCATCACCAGCAACACGCAACCGACCTTCAGCGGCACGGCGGAAGCCAACGCCACGGTCAACCTGACCATCACCAAAAACGGCGCCGCGTTCACGAGCACCACGGTGGCGGCAAACGCCTCGGGCGCATGGAGTTACCATCCCGCCACGGCACTGGCCGATGGTGTCTATGCCATGACGGCGACCGCGACCGACGCGGCCGGCAACACCGGCACCGCCTCGAACACCGCCACCGTGACCATTGATCACACGGCGCCGGCGGCGCCAGCCATCACGGGCTACACGCCCGACACCGGGGTAGTGGGTGACGGCATCACCAGCAACACGCAACCGACCTTCAGCGGCACGGCGGAAAACAATGCCACGGTCAACCTGGCCATCACCAGGAACGGCGCCGCGTTCGCTACCACGACCGTCGTCGCCAACGGCTCCGGCGCCTGGAGCTATCAGCCGGGCACGGCGCTGGCCGACGGCGTCTATGCCATGACGGCGACCGCGACCGACGCGGCCGGCAACACCGGCACCGCCTCGAACACCGCGACCGTGACCATTGACCACACTCCGCCGACGGCGCCGGTCATCACCGGCATTTCTCCGGACACCGGCACCTCGGCGACGGATGCCGTCACCAGAATCAGTACCGGCACATTGAGCGGCACCGCCGAAGCGGGCAGCGCGATCAAGGTCTATGTAAACGGTTCCGTCACGCCGACCTACACCGCCACCACGGACGGCACCGGCCACTGGAACATCGCCTACACCAGCCTGCCCGACAATACCTACACGGTCGTCGCCACGGCCACGGATGCGGCCGGCAACGTGAGCGGCAATTCCGCCCCGGCAACGATGGTGATTGACACCGCGGCGCCCACGGTTGCCATAACCGCCATCGCCGGCGACAACTTCATCAACGCCACCGAACACGCGGCGCCGGGTGGAGTGACCGTCACGGGCAGTACCGCGGGGGTGGCAGACGGCCAGATCGTCACGGTGCACCTGAACGGACACGCCTATACCGCCACGGTCGCCAGCAATGCCTGGACCGCCACGGTCAACGCCACCGACGTGGGCGCCCTGGCGGACAAGACCAGCTATACCGCCACCGCCGATGTCTCGGATCTGGCGGGCAACCCGGCCCCCCAGGGCAGCCAGAGCGTCTACGTGAGCACCACCGGGCCGGGGGTCATGATCACCGCCATCACCGGTGACAACATGATCAATGCCGCCGAACATGGCGGCCCGATCACCATCTCCGGTACCACCGCCGGCGCGAACGGCCAACCGGTCACGGTGACGCTGAATGGCGTGACCTACGACAACACCACGACAGCGGCTCCAGTGGTCGTGAGCGGCAACAGCTGGACTCTGACCGTGCCGCAGAACGCCGTGACCGCGCTGGGTGACGGTCCCTACACCGTCACCGCGAGTGTCGCCGACGTAGCCGGCACCCCCGGCAGCCAGAACCAGACGCTCACCGTCGACACCATTGCGCCGAGCGAAACCTTCGGCAGCACGATCGGCACCAACACCGGCGCCGCCACCACCATTGCCAGCGGCGGCCTGACCAAGGACAACACCCTGGCGCTCTCCGGCACCGTGTCCGATGCCAACGGCGTGGCCTCGGTGCATGTCTTCGATGGCGCCACCGACCTGGGGGCCGCCACCGTCAGCGGCGGCAACTGGAGCTTCACCACCGCCGCCCTCTCGGACGCCGGCCACAGCTTCACCG
>JAQTNA010000060.1 GCA_028714035.1 Rhodocyclaceae bacterium | reverse complement strand
CCTCATCCGCTACGCCCCCGTCAAACACAAGGGCGGACTCAAAGTCCAGCGCCTCCGCGCCGCCTCAAACGTCCAATACCGTGAATCCCTCCTCGGTCTTCTATAAGACTCGTGCAATCGCCCTGCCTTGCACGGCAGGGCAATCGCAGCAAATTGTTTGGCCTGGAAGCCGTTCGTGCCGAGTGGCCGAAGGCTGTATCGAAGCACATGAACACCTTTCGACTTGCCCTCTGTCTCTATTCCAGCCCTTCGATACGCCCGCAAGGCGGGCTACTCAGGGCGAACGGAGTTTGACGCGATCGCCCTGCCTTGCACGGGGACAAGCGAAAAAAATGCCCGCCTGTCTTGTGCGTCGCGTAGTGAGTGACTATAATGCGCAGCCTTAGCAGGCGCGTAGCTCAGCTGGTTAGAGCACCACCTTGACATGGTGGGGGTCGTTGGTTCGAGTCCAATCGCGCCTACCAACATTCTGCAAAGTCGCCGAGCCGTGGCAGATCGCCGCCGCTCAAAAAAAGCCGCCACAAGCGGCTTTTTTACATTCTGCGTCCGGCGCGAGAGCTTGCTTCAGTTCGGCAATCCGCCCGTTTCCGCGAGGCGGGCGAGATCGAACAGGGTTTCGGCGCCGGTTTTCTGCATGATGCGCGCCCTGTGCACCTCCACCGTGCGATGGCTGATGTCCAGGCGGCGCGCGATCTCCTTGTTGGACAGCCCCTCGATGGCCAGGGCCATCACTTCCCGTTCGCGCTCGCTCAGGGACGCCAGGCGCGCCGCCGCGCTCTGGCTCGCCTCGGCCTGCGAATAGAGTCTCTGGCTCTCCAGGCGCGCCGCGTGCACGCTGGCCAGGAGCGCGCTGCCCGTGATGGGCTTGGTCAGGAAGTCCACCGCGCCGGACTTGATGGCCCGGACGCTCATGGGGATGTCGCCGTGGCCGGTGAGGAAGATGAGCGGCAGGAGCACGCCGCGCCGGGCGAGTTCCGCCTGAAGGGCCATGCCATCCATGCCCGGCATGCGGATATCCACGATGGCGCAGTTGCCCCGCACCGGACGGCGGGCCGCCAGGAAGGCCTCGGCGCTGGCGAAGGTCTCGACCACGAGATTCTCCTGTTCCAGCAGGAGCGCCAGGGAATCCCGGACCGCGGGATCGTCGTCCACCACGAAGACAATGTTGTTCATGATCCTGGATCAAGCAAAGGGCAGGGTGAAATGAAAGGTGGCGCCGGGGCCCGAGTCCAGGTCCAGCCAGAGCTGACCGCCGTGGGCCTGGATCAGGGCGCGGCTGATGGCCAGCCCCAGACCCATGCCCTTGGGCTTGGTGGTGAAGAAGGGCTCGAAGATGCGCTGCGCCGCTTCCCCGGTGATGCCCGGGCCGCTGTCCTGCACCGTGACCTGGGCGATGTTTCCTCCGGAAAAAGTCCGCACCGAGATGGTGATGGCGGCCGCGGGCACCCCCGCCTCCCTCATGGCTTCCACCCCATTGTGCAGCAGGATCACCAGAACCTTCTGCAACTGGAGCCGGTTCGCCAGGACCGGGCGCAGGCCGGGCTCCAACTGGAGCACCGGCCTGAATTCGCCGTAACCGCTTTCCGCGGCGATGGCGAGGGCCTCGGCCACCAGTTCATTGAGGTCCACCGGCACCATGGGCGCTTCGCCCTTGTGCAGGAAATCCAGCAGTTCGAGCAGGGTCCGCCCGGCGCGCTGCGCCTGTTCCGCGGCGCCTGCCAGGGCGTGGGCCAGCTTCTCCGGGTTCTTCGCGCCGCCCTTCAGCATGCGCAGTGCCGCCTCGCTGTAGGCGGAGATGGAGACCAGGGGTTGATTCAGTTCGTGGGCGATGGCCGCGGCCGTCTGGACCGCCACCTGCTGTTTGACCAGCAGGTCCATCTCGTTGCGCCGCTCCTGCTCTTCCCTTTCCAGTTGCTTCTCCCGGGAAACGTCCTTGATCGTGCCGACGAAGCGGGTGAGCTGTCCGCGCTCGAAGTAGGCCCGGCCGATGGCCGAGACCTGGTGCAGGCTGCCGTCCCGGCTGATGACCCGGTATTCGTTGTGGTATTCGCCCGTGCCCAGGGGATCGAAGGCCAGGTCCAGCGCGGCCCGGGTGGCAGCGCGGTCGTCCGGGTGCACCCCGGCCATGAACTTGGCGTAGTCGGCCGGCTCGTCGGGGCCGATGCCCCAGATATTCCGCACTTGCTGGTCCCATTCGGTCGTGTCGTGGACCGGGTCCACGTCGAAGATGCCCAGGTTCGTGGCGGTCTTGGCCAGGCGCAAGCGGTCCTCGCTCGCCTGCACCTTGGTCAGGGCCTGCTTGTGCAGGGTGATGTCGCTCAGGGCGATGCGCAGGGTGTTCGCCCCGTTCCGCCGGGGCAGGCAATCCAGGTGCACCTCCGCCAGTGTGCCGTCCTTGTGCTGGAGGCGCAATTCCAGGGAGGACTTGCCGTCCTGGCACAACAGGTTCGGCAAGGCGTTTCGCCACCCCTGCCGGTCCTCGGCGGCCACGAAGTCCTCGAAATGAAGGAGGCGCAGCTTGCCCCGGTCCTCTCCCAACAGGGCGGCGCCGGTGAGGTTGGCATCGGTGATTCTGCCGGATTGGTCGAGGGTGAGGTAGCCGATGGGCGCAAACTCGTAGAGATCGGCGTAGCGGTCGCGGGATTCCTCCAGGGCGATCTGGGCCTGGCGCAGGGATTCGTTCTGCATCTCCAGCTCGATCTGGTACACCTGGAGTTCGTGCAGCACCTCCTCCGCGGAACGAGCCGGTCCCTCCGGCCTGGGGGCGTGGGCGAGCACGCCTTCCGCATAGGCTCTCAACTTCGATGGGATGGGCGGGGCAGAGGCCATTTCACACTCTCGAGCATCATCCGGACTTGACCGGGTCCAGGGATTCCAGGCGGGAACAGTGGCCGGGCAAGCCATGAGGATACACGATTGCCCGCGGCAATACATGGCCTTTCCCGGCTCTGGCCGGGGCCAAGGGCCTTCGTCCGGCGATATTGATAATCGTCAAATGCCTGTAAGGAAAATGCGTACGTACTTGCCCGTATATAGTCTTTTGGCATTGGCGCGTAGCTTTTGCGTCGTTGGTGGCATGCCGGCCCACGGATTCCGAGTCCCCCCTAGGGCCGCGGGCGGGGCTGCCGCCGACACCCCCGACCGACCACGGAGACAGGGCCATGAAATCTTCCGCACGCAAGAGCCGCCTCAGGGTGGCACCCAGCCTCGGCGGCGCTCCGTCCGCCGGCGTCCCTGATCGCTTCGATGCGATCGCCACCGCCGCCTATTTCAAGTCGGAGGCCCGCGGCTTTACCCCAGGCCGGGAACTGGACGATTGGCTGGCGGCCGAGGCGGAGTTCCCGGAGGGAGAGACGGCCTGACCATGTGCCCGGCCCCCGTTTCGTGCGAGGGGGCTCAGACGACCTTCAGCTTTGCCGGCCCTTCGGCCAGTGCGCCGATGACCCTGGCCTCGCCGAAGCCTTCGCCGCGGAAGACTTCCAGCACCTCGGCCACGGCTTCCGGGGCGCAGGCAACCAGGAGGCCGCCGCTGGTCTGGGGGTCCGTGACCAGCTTCTGCCGCCATTCCGGGCAGTCCGGCGCCAGGTTCACGTCGGCGCCGTAGCTCGTCCAGTTGCGGCTGGAGGCGCCGGTGCTGATGCCCTGCTGGACGAAACTCACCGCGTCGGCGATGAGGGGCAGATCGTCAAAGCGCACGGTGGCGGAAAGCCGGGAGCCGCGGCAGATCTCCAGCAGGTGGCCCGCCAGGCCGAAGCCGGTGACATCGGTCAGGGCATGCACGCCCGGCATGTCCGAGAGCGCGAGGCCCGGGGTGTTGAGGCGGGTGGTGTGGGCGATCATCTGCCCGTAGCCGTCCGCCGACAGCAGGTTCTTCTTCAGTGCCGCACTCAAGATGCCCACGCCCAGGGGCTTGCCCAGGATCAGGACGTCGCCGGCACGGGCGGCGCTGTTCCGCTTCACCTTGTCCGGATGCACCAGTCCCAGGGCGATCAGGCCGTAGATGGGCTCCAGCACGTCAATGGAGTGGCCCCCGGCGATGGGGATGCCGGCCGCGTCGCACACGGACTTGCCGCCTTCCAGGATGCGCCGAATGACTTCCAGCGGCAGCTTGTCCAGCGGCATGCCGACCACGGCCAGGGCCATGATGGGTCTGGCGCCCATGGCATAGACATCGGACAGGGCGTTGGTGGCGGCGATGCGGCCGAAGTCCCAGGGGTCGTCCACGATGGGGGTGAAGAAGTCCGTGGTGGCGACGATGGCCTGCTGGTCGTTCAGGCGGTAGACGGCGGCGTCGTCGCTGGTCTCCGTGCCCACCAGCAGATCGGCGGGGGGCGCGAAGGCGGAGAGGGAGGAGCCGGCGAGGATTTCCGAGAGGATGGCGGGCGCGATTTTGCAGCCGCAGCCGCCGCCGTGGGAGAATTGGGTCAGTTTGATTTCTTGCATCGGATTAATTGCATCTTTGGAATTTGGAACGACATGAGACCAGGCGCCGCGAACGTAGCACAGCTTGCCGAGTTTGACGAGGTGATAGATGCCCGCACGCCCGCGGAGTACGCGGACGACCATATCCCCGGCGCCATCAACTGCCCCGTGCTGGACGACGAGCAGCGGGCCGAGATCGGCACCCTGTACAAGCAGGTCTCGCCCTTCGTCGCGCGCAAACGCGGTGCCGCCCTGGTGGCGCGCAATATCGCCGACCACCTGCTGGAGCGCTTCCAGGACCGGCCCAGGAACTGGCGGCCTCTCATCTATTGCTGGCGCGGCGGCCAGCGGAGCGGCGCCTTCGTCACCATCTTCCGCCAGGTGGGCTGGGACGCCTGCCAACTGGAAGGCGGCTACAAGGGTTGGCGCCGGCACGTGATGGACGAACTGGTGCGCCTGTCGCCGATTCCCGATTACCGCATCGTCTGCGGCGCCACCGGCTCAGGCAAGACCCGCCTGCTATCGGCCCTGGCGGCCGAGGGCGCCCAGGTGCTGGACCTGGAAGCCCTGGCGGCCCACAAGGGCTCGCTCCTGGGCGACCTGCCCGGTGATCCCCAGCCCAGCCAGCGGATGTTCGATTCCCGCTTGTTTAGCGCGCTCTCGGCCCTGGACCCGGCCCGGCCGGTGTATGCGGAGGCGGAGAGCCGGCGCATCGGCCGGGTGGAACTGCCCACGGCCCTGCTGGAACGCCTGCGCGCCTCGCCCTGCCTGGCCCTGGAGGCGAGCCGGGAAGCGCGGGTGGACTACCTGCTGGAGGACTACGCCTATTTCCTGGCCGACCCGGCCCCCCTGCTGGAGAAACTGGCGGTGCTGAAGGAAGTGCGGGGCAGCGAGGCCATCGCCCACTGGTGTGGCCTGGCGGCGGCCGGCGCCTGGCGGGAACTGGTGCAGGATCTGCTGGACAAGCATTACGACCCGCTCTACCACCGTTCCCAGGACCAGAATTTCGCGAATTTCCCGAACGCGCCGCGCTATGCCGCGGCGGACCTGAGCCTGGAGACCTTGCGTCGCATCGCCGGGGAAATCCTGGCGAGGAATAATGCCTGATTTCCTGCCGCGAAATCCGTAGCGGTCAACCGAGGTATTCGGGTCGAGCTGAAAAGACCTACCGCCTGTCCCTCAGGGGCGCCCGTTTTCCGGTCCGCCTATGGCTGGCGTCGTCCTCATAAGCCTTGATGGACTTGTTGATGAAGCGAACGGTCTCGTTCGTGACGATTTCACGCTCGTTGTCGAATGTGATGATGTGATAACAGTCCCCGAGCCAGATCGCCTTCCTGATTTCGCTACTGACTTCCTTGAGAATCAATTCAGCGTTCCTGGGCGCCGCGGATTCGTCGTCAATGGCATGAATCACGGCGAGATCGCAGTGGATTTCGGCAAGGGAACGCCGAACGTATCCCATCATTCTCTTTGCCGCGTCCAACTGCCGCGCGGGGATGGCGGCCGCGCCGACCTCGGCAACGCCGCTCTTTTCGAGCGTCTTGGCGACCCTTCTCCTCATCTCGACGTTGCGCAAGCCGAAGGGCTCGCTTTCCTTGTACGACCAGTTCCTGAAGCCGAGCCTGTACGGAATCTCCGCGAGGAAGGCGTACCAACTGATGGACCAGCCGTCGTAGCGAAGAACCGGGGAGAGTGCAACGATGCCAAGGATGTCGTCGCGACGAATGGCCGTTGCCAGTGCCAGGGTCGCTCCCATGCTGAGGCCGCAAAGGGAAACGGTTTCGTGAGTTTCCTTGAGTCGGGAAACTTCGGCGTCCACCGTGTCGCACCAGTCTTCCCATCTCACGGACACCCGCGGCGTGACCAGATTTGCCGAATATCCCGGAATCTCGAGAGGTACCACGGAAAACCCGATCCTCTCCAAGGCCTTGGGAATGGACCCCATCTCCAGGGGTGTTCCGCACAGGCCGTGCAAAAGGATGACGGCGTGCCGGGAGGCTTCGATAGGGGCTTCAGGTTCCATGGGACCGCCGCCTGTTGCCAATCGGTCGCGACGAGTGGCCTATGGCAATTGACAATGTTGGGCTGTTACGCATACCGTTGGGCAATTCTTCTGCTCCGAAAGTCGCACACCGCAATGGAAATCAAGAACGCCAAGCGTTGGGCCAAAGGTGGCACCGAGCCATACCTGATGGGTTTGGCCGGTTATTTCGTGGCTTTCGCCCTTCGGTTTGCCCTGGCCCCCATGCTTGACGACCGACTGCCGATGCTGTTCTTTGCCATCAACTGCTGCATGGTCGCCTTCGCCTATGGCTTTTGGCCGGCCTTCTGGATGCTGCTTCTCAGCCTGTCCACGGCCCTGTTCTTCTTCGTCAAGCCATTCTACGCGTTCGATGGCGTGGCCCAGAACGACATGTTTATACTGATCGTCTATTTCACGCTGGTGGTTCTGGTGGCCGGCCTGCTGGAGTGGGTGCGCCGCGAGCAGTATCGGGCCACCTTGATCGCCCGTGTATCGGATACCCGGTATCGGCTACTCGTCGAGGCTGACGAAGACCGGCGCGCGATACTGAAAAAAGAGGCCCCATGATCCGGCGCGTTGTTGACATCCTGTTGGGCAACTCCGGCGCGCATTAATCCGCCCCCTACCCTTAATAGTCGCGCCAGCGACTCACGACGCTCCCCTCGCCTCGTGGGAGAGGGGTTGGGGGCGAGGGAAACCGGCATGGCTTTCATACTCACGGGTGGCTTCCAAAGCCATGACGGTTATTCCTTCTCGCGGAACTTGTCGTGGCAGGCCTTGCAGGTCTCACCCAGCTTGCCGAAGGCGGCCTTGGCGGTGGCCTGGTCGCCGGCGGCCTTGACCATCTCGTCGGCGGCGGCGGCAAAGTTGCCGGCCAACTTCTTCACCTCGGCACCCTGCTTGAACAGTTCGGGCTTGACACGGGTGGGTTCCCAGCCGATGCCCTTGTCCGTGCCCGGGCCGAACAGGGTACCCATGCCGGAGTGGGACGTGGCGGCGATGACATTGGCGGCGGCCCGCACCTGATCCTTGTTGAATGCGCCGTCCAGGTTGGCCTTGATCCTGCCCATGTTCCAGGCCATGAACTTGTAGCCGGACTGGCGGAACGTGATCTGGTCCTCGGCGCTGATCTGGGCGTAGGCCGAGGTGGTGGCGAGAGCGGTGAGGGCGGCAGCGGCGAGCGCCAGGGTCAGCTTGAGTTTCATGCTTGGTTTCTCCTTGCGGAACGGGATCACCACGCCGGAGTCGTGGCGATGGGTGGGGGCGGCGGCGCGAGCCACAGGGCAAGGTGTCCGCCGCCTATGAACCAGACCACGGCGCCCGCCAGGGCCGCCGCGATCAGAAACGAAAATAGGCCACCGCCTTGCGCCTGACGGGCGCCGGCAAGTTCCGAAGCGGGCACGGTGCCGGTGAGCATGGGCCGCACCAGGTTGATCTTTTTCACCCGGGCATAGAAGGCGATGGCGGCCACGTGCAGGGCCACCAGGGCCATGAGGCCGTTGCCCACCAGTTCATGGAGGCCGGTCAGCCTGCCGCTCCAGGTGCTACCCACCAATGGGTAGAGGGGGCCCTGAAAGGCGATGTCGTCGTTGGCGCAGAGGCCGGTCGCGGCCTGGATGGCCAGGAGCCCCAGGAGCGCGAACACGGACAGGGCGCCCAGGGGGTTGTGGCCCGGTTCCTGCCAGCGACCGTCCAGATAGGCGTGAATCCTGGCCGCAGAGGGGAAGAAACTGGCAAAGCGCGCATGGGTGCTGCCGACGAAGCCCCAGATCAGGCGGAAGACGATCAGGCCCAGGATGAAGAGACCGATCCTTCCGTGCCACTCCATGACGTTGCCGCCCAGGTGGCCGCTGATGAAGGCCGTGGCTACCGCGGCGGCCAGCAGCCAGTGAAAGAGCCGCAGGGGCAGATCCCAGACTCGAATGTTCTCCATTTTTCCTCGCCGCTTACCGCTCACCGCTGTTAGCCCCGGCGCATGGAGTCGAAGAAGTCGGCGTTGGTCTTGGTGGCCTTGATCTTGTCCAGCAGGAATTCCGTCGCGTCCAGGTCGTCCATGTTGTACAGGAGCTTACGCAGCACCCAGATCTTCTGCATCACGTCCTGCTTCAGGAGCAGTTCTTCCCTCCGGGTGCCGGAGCGGTTCACGTTGATGGCCGGGTACACGCGCTTTTCCGCCATGCGCCGGTCCATGTGGATTTCCATGTTGCCCGTGCCCTTGAATTCCTCGTAGATCACGTCGTCCATGCGGGAGCCGGTATCAATCAGGGCGGTGGCGATGATGGTGAGCGAGCCGCCTTCCTCGATGTTGCGGGCGGCGCCGAAGAAGCGCTTGGGCTTTTGCAGGGCGTTGGCGTCCACGCCGCCGGTGAGCACCTTGCCGGAGGCGGGTTGCACCGTGTTGTAGGCGCGCGCCAGGCGGGTGATGGAGTCCAGCAGGATCACCACGTCCTTCTTGTGTTCCACCAGGCGCTTGGCCTTCTCGATGACCATCTCGGCCACCTGTACGTGACGGGTGGCGGGCTCATCGAAGGTGGAGGCGACCACTTCGCCGCGCACCGTGCGCTGCATCTCCGTCACTTCCTCGGGGCGCTCGTCAATCAAGAGCACGATGAGGATCACGTTCGGGTGATTGGCGGTGATGGCATGGGCGATGTGCTGCATCATGACCGTCTTGCCCGACTTGGGGCTCGCCACCAGGAGGCCGCGCTGGCCGGCGCCGATGGGGGCGATCATGTCTATCATGCGCGAGGTGATGTTTTCCTCGGCCCGGATCTCCCGCTCCAGGAGCAGCGGCCGGTTCGGATGCAGGGGGGTCAGGTTCTCGAACAGGATCTTGTGCTTCGAGGCCTCCGGCAGTTCGCCGTTGATCTTGTCCACCTTGACCATGGCGAAGTAACGCTCGCCATCCTTGGGCGTGCGAATCTCGCCTTCGATGGTGTCGCCGGTGTGCAGGTTGAAGCGACGGATCTGGGAGGGGCTCACATAGATGTCGTCCGTGCTCGCCAGGTAGGAAGTGTCGGGCGAGCGCAGGAAACCGAAGCCGTCGGGCAGCACTTCCAGGGTGCCGTCGCCGTAGATGCAGTCGCCTTTCTTGGCGCGGTTCTTCAGGAGGGCGAAGATCAGTTCCTGCTTGCGCAGCCGGTTGGCGCCGTCAATTTCGTTGGCCGCGGCCATTTCGAGCAGTTGACTGACGTGGAGAGTTTTTAACTCCGAGAGTTGCATGGCGGGGTACGGGAGGAGGGGGGTGACTGGGAACGCCGGGGCGTTACGGAAAGAGTGGTGTCAGGTGAGCTGAAAACTGCGGCCAGGGGCGGCCTCTCACGAGGAGGCACGAGAGTCCTGGAGGCTTTGGGCTTTGCTGAATTCGCTGGAAAAATGCGGCCGGAAGGCCAGCAAGGCGCTGGAGCTAAGGGTGCAAAAGGGTTGGAGCCGGGGCGCCTTCTGGCGCTGCAAATCCTGGACTGGCGCTGGTGTGCCGAATGTCCTGAAGGGAAGTTCTGGATGGAGTCCCGGAAGGTTGTCCTGGATTTGCGCCGACCAGGCACGGGGTCTGCCGTGCCGCGGTCGCGAGAATGTATCCGGATCAGAGGTTGCTGTCAATGAAAGCGGAAAGCTGGGACTTGGACAGGGCGCCCACCTTCGTGGCTTCCACGTTGCCACCCTTGAACAGCATGAGCGTGGGGATGCCTCGGATGCCGTATTTCCTGGGGGTTTCCATGTTGTCGTCAATGTTCAGCTTGGCGACCTTGAGCTTGCCGGTGTAATCCCGCGCCACGTCGTCCAGGATGGGGGCGATCATCTTGCACGGGCCGCACCATTCCGCCCAGTAGTCCACCAGTACCGGCGTCGTGGATTGCAGAACTTCGGCCTCGAAAGTGGCGTCGGTCACGTAAATAATGTGTTCGCTCATGGGGTCCTCGTTGGGGCGGTGATTCGGCGCTCGCAAAAGCCTTGGCGCCGTCGGGATGTAGGGGATGACAGGAATTGGGGTGGGACTGGCTGGATATGGCCAGAAATGGCCGGAAACGGCACCGGTTCGCCCGCAACGGGCAAACGACAACGACGGGTATGCTAGCGAAAAAAAAAGCCCGTGGGAAGTGCGGTGCGAAAACTGGCCCGGCCTTAGCCGAAACGCCTAGCTTTCCGCTTCCTGTTGGCCGGAATTGAGATATATTTCACCGCTTCGGGCCCGGAGCCCCAAAGGGGAATGCCAGCGATGACCTACGTTGTGACCGAGCCTTGCATCAAGTGCAAATACACGGACTGCGTGGACATCTGTCCGGTGGATTGCTTCCGCGAGGGGCCCAATTTCCTCGCCATTGATCCGGACGAATGCATAGATTGCTCCCTGTGCGTGGCCGAATGCCCGGTGGGCGCCATCCTGGCCGAGGACGACGTGCCCGAATCCCAGGTTCGCTTCATCGCCCTGAACGCGGAGCTGGCCAGGGAATGGCCGGCGATCATTGCGCGCAAGACGCCGCCCACGGATGCGGACGAGTGGGCCAAGGTAAAGGACAAGCTCGACCTGCTGGAACGATGAACGGGAAATGATGAACGGGAACCCGCTCCTGGAGACGCGCCCCTGGCTGAAGAGCTACCCCGCCGGCGTGCCGGCGGAGGTGCCGCTGGGGGAATACGGATCCCTGGTGGAAGTCATGGAGCGCGCCGTGCAGAGTCACGGCGACAAGACCGCCTATATCAGCATGGGGCGGCGCCTCAGCTACCGGCAGATGGCGGACCTGGGCAGCCATTTCGCGGGGTTCCTGCAAGGGGAACTGGGACTGGCACGCGGCACGCGGGTGGCGATCATGCTGCCCAATGTGCTGCAATATCCCGTGTGCCTGTGCGGTGTGCTCAAGGCGGGCCTGACGGTGGTCAACTGCAATCCGCTCTATACCCCGCGGGAACTGGCGCACCAGCTGGCGGACTCCGGCGCCCAGGCCATCGTCGTCCTGGAAAACTTCGCCCATGTGCTGGAGCAGGCCCTGGCGATGATGGGCGACAGGAATCCGGTGCGCCAGGTGGTGGTCACCGGCCTGGGGGATCTGCTCGGCCCCGTGAAGGGCGCTCTGGTCAATTTCGCACTGCGCCACGTGCAGCGCATGGTGCCGGCCTGGCGCCTGCCCGGCGCGATGTCCTTCCGGCAGGCCCTGGAGCGGGGAGCGCGTCTGCCTTTCGCGGCCGTGCCCCTGGGGCCGGACGACCTGGCCTTCCTGCAATATACCGGCGGCACCACCGGCGTGGCCAAGGGGGCCATGCTGACCCACGGCAACATGCTGGCCAACCTGGCCCAGATCCATGCCTGGGTCCAGCCCATCGTGCGGGACGGACAGGAACTGATCGTCACGGCGCTGCCCCTCTACCATATCTTTTCGCTCACGGCGAATTGCCTGCTGTTCGTCAAGCTGGGGGCCGCCAGCCTGCTCATCGCCAATCCGCGGGACATCGCCGGCATGATCCGGGAAATGGGCCGCTATCCCTTCACGGCCATCACCGGGGTCAATACCCTGTTCAATGCCCTGTTGCAGCACCCGGACTTCAAGAAGCTGGACTTCCGTTCCCTGCGCATCGCCCTGGGCGGCGGCATGTCGGTGCAGAGGGCGGTGGCGGAGCGTTGGCAGGCTCTCACCGGCGTGCCCGTGATCGAGGCCTACGGCCTGACCGAGACGGCGCCCGCGGTAACCATCAACCCCATGGACCTGAAGGCGTTCAATGGCTGCATCGGCCTGCCGGTGCCGTCCACCGAGGTATCCATCCGGGATGACGAGGGGCGCGAACAGCCCATGGGGTCGCCGGGGGAGATCTGCGTGCGTGGCCCCCAGGTCATGAAGGGCTATTACGGGCAGCCGGAAGAAACGGCCCGGGCCATGACCGCGGACGGCTTCCTGCTCACCGGGGACATCGGCATCATGGACCGGCACGGTTTCGTGCGCCTGGTGGACCGGAAGAAGGACATGATCCTGGTGTCGGGTTTCAACGTCTATCCCAACGAGGTGGAAGACGTGATCGCGGCGCTCCCGGGCGTGCGCGAGGTGGCGGCGGTGGGCATGCCGGACGCCCATTCCGGCGAGGCGGTCAAGGTGTTCATCGCGCGCCAGGATCCGGGCCTCACGGTTGAGGCGGTCATGGCCCATTGCCGGCAGAATCTCACCGGCTACAAGCTGCCCAAGGCCGTGGAGTTCCGGGACCAGTTGCCCAAGAGCGCCGTCGGCAAGATTCTGCGCCGGGCGCTCAAGGACGAAGCGTCGGCGCTTGGATGAAGTCCTCAGCATTCGTGGCGACGGGTCGTTAAAGCACCTGACAGCCCCGTCGGGCGTTTTCTTCGCAGGAGGCCCAAAATGCTTGCGACGACCGCGAACCATGATCGTATTCCCCACCGGTTCCTGATGCTGCGTGCGTTGCGCGCCCTGAGGCGCGGTCGGCCCTTCGTGGTCCTGGGCAGCATGTCCTGGGACATGATGCTGGACGGCATTCCCTTCGCCCCCGCCCTGTTTTCCTACCTGCTGGATCACGGCTGGCTGGAGCAGTTCAAGCCGCGCGACTGTTTTCCCGGCGTCTTCTATTTCGGGCTTTCGGAGAAGGGCCGGGGCTTCCTGGAAAAAGGCGAATCCTGGTGGCATTCCCTGGACTTCTGGCAGAAATTCCAGGTCGCCCTGATGGGTTGAGGGGGCGGCGCATCTACCGTCGCCGGAGGCGGGGGGTGCCTGTGGTAAACTCGCGGCCTGTTTCCGCTCCGAGAATTTTTCATGTCCGGCAATACCTTCGGCACGCTGTTCTGCGTCACCTCCTTCGGTGAATCCCACGGCCCGGCCATCGGCTGTGTGGTGGATGGCTGTCCACCCGGCCTGGAGATCACGGAGGCGGACATCCAGGCCGACCTGGACCGGAGAAAGCCGGGCACCTCGCGCCACGTGACCCAGCGCCGGGAGCCGGACACGGTGGAAATCCTCTCCGGCGTGTTCGAGGGCAAGACCACCGGCACGCCCATCGCGTTGCTCATCCGCAACCAGGATCAGCGCTCCAAGGATTACGGCGACATCGCCCAGACCTTCCGGCCGGGGCACGCGGACTACACCTACTTGCAGAAGTACGGCATCCGCGATCACCGGGGCGGCGGGCGTTCCTCCGCCCGGGAAACGGCTGTGCGCGTGGCCGCGGGCGCCATCGCCAAAAAGTGGCTGAGGCAGCGGTTCGGCGTCCTGATCCGCGGCTACATGTCCCAACTCGGCCCCATTCCCATCCAGTTCAAGGACTGGCGGAGCGTGGACGAGAACCCTTTTTTCTCTCCCGACCCGGCGGTCGTGCCGCGCCTGGAGGCGTACATGGACGACCTGAGGAAGGCCGGAGATTCCGTCGGCGCGAAGATCACCGTGGTGGCGGAGAACGTGCCCGTGGGCTGGGGCGAGCCGGTCTATGACCGACTGGACGCGGATATCGCCCATGCCATGATGGGCATCAACGCCGTGAAGGGCGTGGAGATTGGCGACGGTTTCGCCTCGGTGGCCCAGAAGGGCAGCGAACACGGCGACGAGATTACGCCGGACGGTTTCCTCTCCAACCACTCCGGCGGCATCCTGGGCGGTATTTCCAGCGGCCAGGACGTGGTGGTGCACATGGCGGTCAAGCCCACCTCCAGCATACGCCTGCCCCGTCGTTCCATAGACCGGGAGGGACATCCGGCCACGGTTTCCACGGAAGGCCGGCACGACCCCTGCGTCGGCATCCGCGCCACGCCCATCGCCGAGGCCATGCTGGCCCTGGTGCTCATGGATCACGCCCTGCGCAACCGGGCGCAGTGCGGCGACGTGGTCTGGCCCACGCCCCAGGTGCCTGCGGGGACGGGAAGCTATCCGGGTTGATCCCGGTCAATACTACGGAGGCGGGGCTGCCTTAGCTTTGCCAGGATTATCAAAGGGAGGTTTTACAAGATGGACAAGCACGAACTGGACCGGGAGTTCCCCGAGTTCCTCGAGGATTTGAACGACTTAAAAGAGCACAACCCGGAATTCTCGAAGATGGCGGACGAATACAACGCCATTGATCAGGAAGTCCTGCGCATCGAGCAGAACGTCGAGCCGGCATCCGACGTGTTCGCCGAAGACCTCAAGAAGCGCCGCGTCAGGCTCAAGGACAGGATTTACACCATGCTGCGCGCACATCACGCGCAAGTGTAGTGAACCTGAGACTAGAGGCTAGTAGTCAGTCATTCTGAATCAAATGGATACCTTATTAGGAAGGTAACTCGGCTACACCTCCCTCGCCCCCCGACAGGGGGGAGAGGGCCGGGGTGAGGGGCACTCAGTGGCCAATCCCCCCTCACCCTAACCCTCTCCCCGCAAGCGGGGCGAGGGGACTTTTGGGCTAGCTGAAGCCGGCCCCACATCATTGCGAATCAGCATGACTGACTACTAGCCTCTAGCCTCTGAATTGTTACCCTACTGGCGGCTCTCCGCCTATTACTTCTTCTATTTCGCCTTCCTGGGCGCCTATTCCCCCTATTTCGGGCTGTATCTGAAGTCCCTGGCTTTCTCCGCCTGGGACATCGGCGTACTCATGTCCCTGATGCAGGTGATGCGGGTCATTGCGCCCAATCTCTGGGGCTGGCTGGCGGATCACACGGGTGCGCGCATGCCCATCGTGCGCGTGGCTTCCCTGCTCTCGGCCCTGGGTTTCTCCGGCCTGCTCGTGGCCCGCTCCTTCCCGGGCGTGTTCGCCGCCGTGGCGGTCCTGTCCTTCTTCTGGGGCGCGGCCCTGCCCCTGGTGGAGGCGGTGACGATCGGGCATCTCGGTTCGCGCCCCGGGGGCTACGGGCGCATTCGCATGTGGGGCTCCCTGGGCTTCATCGCCACCGTCCTGTGCGTGGGCACTCTGCTGGACCGGATTCCCATTGCCTTCCTGGTGCCCCTCAGCCTGGCCATCCTGGGCACGGTGTTCGCCTTTTCCCTGGCCGTCCCGGAATCCCCGCCGGAGCGCCATGACTCCGACCGCCTGCCCATATGGCAGGTGGTGCGGCAGAAGGAAGTCCTGACGCTCCTCCTGGCCTGCTTCTTCATGTCCGCGGCCCACGCCGCCATGTACATCTTCCTGTCCATCTTCCTGGTGGATCACGGCTACAGCAAGACGGTGGTGGGCTGGCTCTGGTCCCTGGGGGTGATGGTGGAGATCGGCGTGTTCCTGTTCATGCCCAGGCTCCTGGCCAGATTTTCGCCCCGGGCCATCCTCGCCTTCAGCATGGCCTGCGCCGTGCTGCGCTTTCTCATGATCGGCTGGGGCGTGGCCTGGCCCGTGGTGATCGTTCTCGCCCAGGCCTTGCACGGGGCCACCTTCGGCGCCAACCACGCCGCCGCCATGTCGGCCATCGGTCGGCTGTTCAAGGGGCGACACCATGCCCGGGGCCAGGCCCTCTATTCCAGCCTCTCCTTCGGTGCCGGTGGCATGGTGGGCGGCCTCATCAGCGGCTGGTCCTGGGACGCCCTGGGCGGCCCGATCACCTACACCATTGCCTCCGGCTTCGCCCTGGTGGGGCTCCTGCTCATGCTGCCCGCTTCGCGTCCCGCCCCTGGAAAGTGAGGCGCCGCCCGCCTCGCGCACTGCCGCCTGCCACGCAAGCTATTGCCGCCACGCGATTACCCTGTGATGTAATGGGCCGCAGGTCCGGCTATTCCGCTAAAGCTCGGCGTTTTTCGGCCGTAACTTATTCATGTTGTGCCCGGGAGTTCCGGGACAGGCGGTACCGCGCTGGGTGGGATGGTAAGTCATGGCGAAGAGCGAGAGTTTGAAGTGTCCGGGGCGAGGGATGAATCGCGTAGCGAACTCGTCCCCGAGGGTCTGGGCCGGTTTTTTCCTGGCCCTGGCGTTTCTGTTGACCCTTTTCATTCCCTTGTCATCCAATGCCGCCGACACGGTCCGCTTGGGCGTGCTGTCCTTCCGGCCCAAGGCGGAGACCGCCGCCCGTTGGCAGCCCCTGGTGGATCACCTGAATCGCACCATCCCCGGCCGGCACTTCGACCTGGTGGTGGCGTTCTACCCGGAACTGGAAAACGCCATCGCCCGGAAGGAGGTGGACTTCGTCCTGACCCAGCCTTCCCATTACGTGCTGATGACCTATCGCAACGGTCTTTCGGCGCCCCTGGTGACCATGATCCAGAAGGAAGGCGGGCATGCCATGGCCTCCTTTGGCGGCGTGATCTTCAGTTCCGCCGCCCGGAACGACATCGCCACGCTCGCCGACGTCCGTGGCAAGACGATTGCCACCAGCGCGCAGAACTCCCTGGGCAGTTACCAGATGCAGGCCTTCGAACTGGCCCAGAAGGGAGTGCGCCTGCCCAACGATGCCAAGGTGATTGAAACGGGACAGCCCCAGGATCTGGCGGTGAAGTATGTCCTGGAAGGGCGTGCCGATGTGGGCCTGGTCCGCACCGGTCTGCTCGAACAGATGGTCTCGGAGGGCAAGCTGGATCTGAAACGGCTGAAGATCATCAATCCCCAGCATCCGGCCCGTTTCCCCTTCCTCGTGTCCACCCGACTCTACCCGGAGTGGCCGGTGTCCGCCCTGCCCGGGGTGGACCCGGAACTGGCGCGCCAGGTCACGGTTGCCCTGCTGGCCCTGCCCCATGATGGGGAGGTGGCGCGGGCGCTCCAGATCGAAGGATTCACCATACCCGCCGACTATCACCCGGTGGACGACCTGTTGCGGGAACTGCGCCTGCCGCCTTTCCAGGCCACGCCGGAATTCACCCTGCGAGATGTACTGACGCGCTATGGCGGCGGCATCGCGGTGGGCGCCATACTCTGGAGCATCTTCCTTCTGGGGGTGGCGGTCTGGCTGTGGCTGACCAACCGGAGCCTGAAGATCGAGCGCGCCCGGAGCCGGGACAGCATGGAAAAACTGGCTGCCAGCGAGACCCGCCATCGGGCGGTGCTGGCCGCGGTGGGTGAAGGTGTCTACGGCGTGGGGCAGGACGGGATCTGCACCAGCATCAATCCGGCGGCGCTGGCCATGCTGGGTTTTGCCGAAGAGGAAGTTCTCGGCCACGATCAGCACCAGCTGTTCCATCGCCTGAAGCAGGATGGGCAGCCCTACCCCAGGGAGGAGTGCCCGGTCTATCGTACCGCAAAGGATGGTAAGGTTCGCCGCGAGGAGGAATGGTTCCTGCGCAAGGACGGCAAGGGCTTCCCGGTGGACATGACCGTCACCGCCCTGAATCTGGAGGGGCAGCCGGCGGGAACGGTGGTGGCGTTCCGGGACATCACGGAGCGCAAGGAAGCGGAACTGGCCTTGCGCAAGCTCTACCTGGCCGTGGAGCAGAGTCCGGAAAGCATCATCATCACCGACCTGGATGCCCGCATCGAGTATGTGAACGACTCCTTCATCCAGAACACCGGCTACGGCAGGGAAGAGGTGATCGGCCAGAACCCGAGCATACTGCACTCCGGGGCCACCCCTGGCGGCACCTATCAGGATCTCTGGCTGGCCCTGAAGAGCGGCCGTGCCTGGAAAGGCGAGTTCCTCAACCGGAGGAAGGACGGCAGCGAGTACGTGGAGTTCGCCCATGTGGCACCCATACGCCAGGCGGATGGCCGCATCACCCATTACGTCGCGGTGAAGGCGGACATCACCGAGATGAAGCGGATATCCGGCGAACTGGAGCGGCATCGGCTGCACCTGGAGGACATGGTGGCGTCACGCACGGCGGAGCTGGCCGCCGCCAAGCAGGCTGCGGAGACGGCCAACCGGGCCAAGAGCGCCTTCCTGGCCAA
>JAQTNA010000059.1 GCA_028714035.1 Rhodocyclaceae bacterium | reverse complement strand
GGCGTGGCCTTCGCCCAGGCCGAGGGCATCATCCCGGCGCCAGAATCCAACCACGCCATCCGCGCCTGCATGGACGAGGCTCTGCGCTGCAAGGAAACGGGCGAGGCCAAGACCCTGTTCTTTAATCTCTCCGGCCACGGCCACTTCGACATGGCCGCCTACGACCAGTACTTCGCCGGCAAGCTGGTGGATGGCGTGTTCCACGACTCCGACATGGCCGCTGCCCTGGCCAGCCTGCCCAAGGTGGGGTGATTCTTCTGTTTTGTAGGAGCGAGCTTGCTCGTGTTCAGGGCTGGTGGGGTTCCTTCGGGCGGCTGATTCTTTCCAGGTAGCCGCCCGCCAGGGCACCCGCAACCACCAGGCTGGCGACGGCGGCGATCCAGAAGCCGGTGGCGCCCATCGGGCCGGCAAGGCCCAGGGGCAGGGACACGTCGGTCAGGCCCAGGACGTAGCCGCCGCCCAGGCCCACGCCCCAGAGCGCGGTGGCGTAGATGACCATGGGTACCACCGTGCGGTGGAAGCCGCGCAGCACGTTCACGGCCGAGGCCTGGATGGCGTCCGCCAGGTGGTAGAGGGCGACGATGGCGATCAGCCCCGAGGCGATGGCGGCTACCCGGGCGTCCGACACGTACAGGCCGGCGATGGCGTCCCGGCCGAACCATAGGGCAAGGCTCACCGGCAGCGCCAGGCCGAGGGCGAGGGTCATGCCCAGGAAGGCCGAATGCCGGGCCTCGCGCGCCTTGCCCGCGCCCAGCGCCTGGCCCACCAGCACCGAGGCGGCATGACCCAGGGACATGGGCAGCATGAAGCACAGTGCGCCCAGGTTGGCGGCCACCTGGTGGGCGGCGGACACCAGCGGCCCCAGGCGGGCGATGAACAGCGCCATGAAGGTGTAGGCCGTGACGTCCACCAGGAAGGTGGCGCCGATGGGCAGGCCCAGCTTGAGCTGCGCGCCCATGATGCGCCGGTCGGGCCAGCTCCAGCGTTTGAACAGGGCAAAGGGGGCGTAGGCGTCTTGCCGCCGACACCACCACAGGGACAGGAAGAGTACCAGCCAGTTCAGGACGGAACTGGCCAAGCCGCAGCCCGGCCCGCCCAGGGCCGGCAGGCCCAGGCCGCCGTACATGAACAGCCCGTTCAAAGGAATTTTCAGCCCCAGGGCCAGGAGGTTGAACATCATCACCGGCCGGGGCAGGGACACGGCGGTGGACAGTCCGTAGAACACCCGGAACAGCAAGAGCGGCGGCACGCCCCAGGCGAGGAAGGCCAGGTAGGTACGCACCTTGGCTTCCACGGCCGGTTGAAGCTGGCTCAAGGCGAGCAAGGGCTCCGGGCAGGCCAGGAACAGGAGGCACAGGCCGGACAGCGCCAGGGCCAGCCAGGCGGACTGGCGCACCTCCTCGCCGATCTCTTCCTGCCGGTCGGCGCCGTGCAGCCGCGCTACGATCGGCGTGAGGGCGATCAGCACGCCCATCACGGTCACGAATATGCTGAAGTAGATGCTGCTGCCCACCCCCACGGCCGCCAGGTCTTCCGGCTGGAGATGGCCGGCCATGACCGTATCCACCACGCCACCGGCCATGGTGGCCAACTGGCTCACGAACACCGGCCAGGCGAGCTGTGTCAGTCTGTGAAGGTTGGCCGTCGGTTTCTCCATGGCGCCAAAGCATAGCCCATAATGGGGCAGCCGACCGCGTGTCGGGACGCCGTTTTTCCTGGGGATAATGCCCCCTCCGCCACCAAGGCCATGATCCTGCTGCATGTTGCACTGCATTACCCTACAATACGACGTTTCTCCGCGTTGTCTGGACTGCTGCCATGACCGCTCGCCTACGCGAAATTCCGTACAACTACACCTCGTTCTCCGACCGGGAGATCGTGATTCGCCTGCTTGGCCGCGACATGTGGGCGGTACTGGACGAACTGCGCTCCGAGCGGGTCACCGGGCGCTCCGCGCGCATGTTGTACGAGGTGCTGGGGGACATCTGGGTCGTCCAGCGCAATCCCTACCTGGAGGACGACCTGCTGGCCAACCCCCAGCGCCGGGACGCCCTGGTGGAAGCCCTGCGCCACCGCTTGCGGGAGATCGGCAAGCGCCGGGCGGAGTATGACGCCGACGCCCCGGCCGACCTGCGCCAGAAGGAGCGCAGCCACAAGGTGGGCATGCTGCTCGACGCCGCAACCAAGGCGGTGGACGAGTTCGCCGCCAGTTTCGCCCGCACCGAGCGCCTGCGGCGATCGGTGGTGCATACCCTGGAGCGCCACACCCGGCGCGACAACATCGCCTTCGATGGCCTGGCCCGGGTGGCCCACGTCACCGACGCCACCGACTGGCGCGTGGACTACCCCTTCGTCGTCCTCACGCCGGATACGGAAGAGGAGATCGCCCATCTGGTGCGCGGCTGCATCGAACTGGGCCTGACCATCATCCCCCGGGGCGGCGGCACCGGTTACACGGGCGGCGCCGTGCCCCTCACGCCCTTGTCGGCGGTCATCAACACGGAAAAGCTGATGGACATCGGCCCCGTGGAGGAACTGCTCCTGCCGGGATGCGAGATCCCCTACGCCACCCTGCGTACCGGCGCCGGGGTGGTCACGCGCCGGGTGTCGGATGCCGCGGACGCGGCGGGCCTGGTGTTCGCCGTGGACCCCACCTCGGCGGATGCCTCCTGCGTGGGCGGCAACATCGCCATGAACGCCGGCGGCAAGAAGGCGGTGCTCTGGGGCACGGCCCTGGACAACCTGGCTTGGTGGAAGATGGTTACGCCGGACGGCAACTGGCTGGAGGTGGAACGCCTCAACCACAACTTCGGCAAGATCCACGAGCAGGAGACCGTCTCCTTCAGGCTGAGGCGCTTCGATCCCTCGGGCCAGATGCTCCTGGGCGAAGAACTGCTGGAACTGCCGGGTGCGAGCTGCCGTAAGACGGGCCTGGGCAAGGACGTGACCGACAAGTTCCTGGGGGGCATCCCCTGCGTGCAGAAGGAAGGCACGGACGGCATCGTGGTGGCGGCGCGCTGGGTGCTGCACCGCATGCCGCCGGTGGCGCGCACCGTCTGCCTGGAATTCTTCGGCCAGGTGCGGGAGGCCGTGCCTTCCATCGTGGAGATCACGGATTACTTCAAGCCGGGCGGCGCCGGCAACCAGGCGGGGGTACAACTCGCCGGCCTGGAACACCTGGACGAACGTTACGTGCGCGCCGTGGGTTATGCCACCAAGGCAAAAAGGCATGGCCGGCCCAAGATGGTCCTGATCGGCGACCTGGTGGGGCACGACGAGGCCGCGGTGATGGCCGCCGCCTCCGAGGTGGTGCGCATGGCCAACAGCCGCTCCGGCGAGGGCTTCATCGCCGTGAGCCCGGAAACGAGGAAGAAATTCTGGCTGGACCGGGCGCGCACCGCCGCCATCTCCCGCCACACCAACGCCTTCAAGGTGAACGAGGACGTGGTGATTCCCCTGCCGCGCATGGGGGACTACTGCGACGGCATCGAACGCCTCAACATCGAGCTTTCCATCGGCAACAAGCTTAAGTTCCTTGATGCCCTGGCGGAACTCCTGGCGGGTGAGTTGCCGCTGCACATGGGCGACGCCAACCTGGATGCCCAGGAACTCATTGGTGACCGGCGTCAGAATGCCCTGGAGCGGGTCGAGGCCGTGCGTACCCGCTGGCAATGGCTGCTGGACAGCCTGGATCTGCCTTTAGATGAAGCTGCGGCGAAATTCGGTGCCTACGGTGTGGAGTGCCGCGATACTTTACCGCTCACCGCTCACCGCTCACCGCTTTCCCCTGGCCTCACGCTTTTTAATAAATTGCAGGATTACGCCATCCGGGTCTCCTGGAAGCAGGAGTTGCAGGGGCCGCTGGAAACCATCTTCGATGGTGCCGTTTTCAAGCCGGTGATGGAGCGCATCGAGGCCATCCACAAGGAAGTGCTGCGCGGCCGGGTGTTCGTGGCCTTGCACATGCACGCCGGCGACGGCAACGTGCATACCAACATCCCGGTGAACTCCGACAACTACGCCATGCTCCAGGAGGCGAACGCCGCGGTGGCGCGCATCATGGCCCTGGCGCGCTCCCTGGACGGCGTGATTTCCGGCGAACACGGCATCGGCATCACCAAGCTGGAGTTCCTGACGGACGCCGAGATCGCGCCTTTTCGCGCCTACAAGGAGAGGATTGATCCGGAAGGCCGCTTCAACAAGGGCAAGCTCATGCCGGGAGCGGACCTGGAGAACGCCTATACGCCTTCCTTCAACCTCCTGGGGGCCGAGTCCCTCATCATGGAGCAGTCGGAAATCGGTGGCATCTCGAATTCCATCAAGGATTGCCTGCGCTGCGGCAAGTGCAAGCCGGTGTGCTCCACCCATGTGCCGCGCGCCAACCTGCTCTATTCCCCCCGGAACAAGATCCTGGGCACCTCGCTCCTGATCGAGGCCTTCCTGTACGAGGAGCAGACGCGCCGGGGCGTGTCCCTCATGCACTTCGATGAATTCTCGGACGTGGCCGACCATTGCACCGTGTGCCACCGCTGCGTGAAGCCCTGCCCGGTGGATATTGACTACGGCAACGTGTCGGTGGCCATGCGCAATTTCCTGCGGGAGCAGGACCGGGTTGCCCCCAATCCGGGCAAGGCCCTGGCCATGGCCTTCCTCAATACCACCGACCCGACCACCATCAAGCTGATGCGTAAGGGCATGATCGAGTGGGGATACAAGGCGCAGCGCATCGGCGTGGCGATCGGCCGTGCCCTGGGGCTTTCCCAGGAACAGGTGAAACATCCGCCCGCCACCGTGGGCAAGGCGTCCCTCAAGGCCCAGGTGATCCATTTCATCAACAAGCCCATGCCCGGCAATCTGCCCAAGCGCACGTCCAGGGCACTGCTGGACATCGAGGACGATACCGTCGTTCCCGTGATCCGTGATCCGCAGAAGGTTTCCCGGCCGGATTACGACGGCGACGCCGTGTTCTATTTCCCCGGTTGCGGCTCCGAGCGCCTGTTTTCCCAGGTGGGCCTGGCGACCCAGGCCATGCTCTACCACGTGGGCGCCCAGACCGTGCTGCCGCCCGGCTACCTGTGCTGCGGCTATCCGCAGACGGCCGCCGGCGACCACGACAAGGGCAGCCGCATCACCACCGACAACCGGGTGCTGTTCCACCGGGTGGCCAACACCCTGAACTACCTGGACATCAAGACGGTGATCGTGTCCTGCGGCACCTGCATGGACCAGCTTCAGAAGTACGAATTCGATCGCATCTTCCCGGGCTGCCGGCTGCTGGATATCCACGAATACCTGCTGGAGAAGGGCGTCGCGCTTCCGGGCGTGGGAGGTACCCGCTACCTCTACCACGACCCCTGCCACACCCCCATGAAGGTCCATTCCGGCATCAAGGTGGCGAGCCAGCTCATGGGGCAGAAGGTGGAACTGTCGGATCGCTGCTGCGGCGAGTCGGGCACCCTGGCCGTGGCGCGCCCCGACGTGTCCACCCAGGTGCGCTTCCGGAAGGAAGAGGAGTTGCAGAAGGGCGATCGGCTCCTGCGCCAGGACGGCTTTACGGGCCCGGTGAAGGTGCTCACCTCCTGCCCGTCCTGCCTGCAAGGCTTGTCCCGCTACCAGCCGGACACCGCCATGGAGGCCGAATACATCGTGGTGGAGATGGCCAGGCACCTGCTGGGTGAGAGCTGGATGGCCGACTACGTGGCCAGGGCCAACGCGGGCGGCGTCGAGAGGGTGTTGCTGTAGCGCCGCGCCCGGACGGCCGCTCAGCCGTCCGCCGGGTCGAGGAAGCGCAGGGTATTGCGGCCGGCGGCCTTGGCCCGGTACATGGCCAGGTCAGCCTCCTTCAATAATTCGACCGGGGACCTCTCGCGCCGGCCGAAGAGCGTGATGCCTATGCTTGGGGTACTGTGGAATTCGTGCCCGGCGAGCATATAGGGTTGGCCGATGGCGGCGAGCATCTTGCTGCCGACGCCTTCGGCCTGTGCCCTGGCTTCCTGGGAGGTTTCGCTCAGCACCTCCAGCACGACGACGAACTCGTCTCCTCCCAGGCGCGATACGGTATCCCCTTCCCGCACGCAGGCGGACAGGCGCAGGGCCACTTCCTGCAGCAGCAGGTCGCCCATGTCATGGCCGAGGCTGTCGTTCAGGGTCTTGAAGTTATCCAGGTCTATGAACAGCAATGCACCCTCCCGTCCAGTGCGGCTGGAGGTGGCCAGTGCCTGATGCAAACGATCCATCAGCAGGCGCCGGTTGGGCAGGCGCGTGAGCGGGTCGTAGAAAGCCAGATGCTTGATTTCATCCTCGGCCGCCTTGCGGGACGTGATGTCGGTATGGGTGCCGACATAATGAGTGATTTCGCCGTCCCGGTTCTTCACCGCCGTGATGGTGAGCCACTCGGGATACACCTCGCCATTCTTGCGCCGGTTCCAGATTTCTCCCTGCCATGAACCCTCGCGCCTGACGGTTTTCCACATTTCGGCATAGAAAGCCGCATCGTGGCGTCCCGACTTGAGCAGGCGTACATGGCGGCCCACGGCCTCTTCGCTGGCATAGCCGGTACTGCGGGTAAAGGCCCGGTTCACCCGCAGGATGATGTTGTTCGCATCGGCGATGATCATGCCCTCCTGAGCCTCGAAGGCGGTGGCCGCGATGCGCAGCTCCTGCTCGGCGCGCTTCTGTTCCGTGATGTCCCGCGCCACCTTGGAGGCACCCACGATCTTGCCCATGGCATCCCGTAGCGGCGAGATGGTCACGGAGATGTCAATCAGGCTTCCGTCTTTCCTCCGTCGTACGGTCTGATAGTGTTTCAGGGCCACGCCGTTTGCTATTTCCGCTAGGACTTTTCTCTCGTGATCCCGATACGGCTCCGGGATGACGAGGGAAATGTGCTGCCCCAGGACTTCATCGCGGCCGTAGCCGAACACCTGCTCGGCACCCCTGTTCCAGATGGTGATGAAACCTTCCAGGGTCTTGCCTATGATGGCGTCAGCCGACGATTCGATGATCGCCGCATGATGCATCAGGGCCTTTTCCATCTGCTTGCGTTTGGTGATGTTTTCATGGGCGACCAGCGCGCCGCGGCGGGAGCCTGATAGCGGAGTGACGCGCATGTTCAGCCAGCGATCTTCCTCCGGGGAATGGCAGGGGTACTCCAGGGTGAATTCGTCCATCGTGCCCCTCAGGATCGCTCGTATGCCGGCCGCGGCGCCCGATGCTTCGGTGCCGTGCAGATGGTCGGGTGCGTTTGCGCACGCGGTCAGATAGTTCAGGCCGACCGAAGCTTCCGCCAGTTCCGGCGCGCCATTTTCCCTGGCAAAGCGACGCCAGCCCTCATTGACGGCAACGATGACTCCGTGCTCATCCAGCACGGCTACCTGTTCCCTGCGGGCGTTGAACACGCTGAGGCTGAAGGCTTCACTGTCGAGGAGCGCATCGTTGATGCGGGCGATGCGCGCCGCGTTCTTCCGGACCTCGGTCAACTCGGTGACATATTTGACGCGATAGCGGTGCAGGGTCTCGATGGCCAGGCAGACGATCAGGCCAGCCAGGCAAAACACGAAATCCGGCCAGAGATTCGTGGTCAGGGAGGCAATCGAAAACGATAAATGGGGAGGGGAAAAATGGAATCCGAGAATGGTGCCCAGGACCGTGGCCAGAATGCCCGGCCCGAAACCACCCACAACCGCAGCGAGGATGACGGCCGGAAATAAGGTGAGGTATTGCAGGCCCACATCCACCGGAGCCATTATCAGTCGCACGGCGATGGCGACGGCGGTCAGTGCCAGCGCGGCCAGATAGGAAGCCGGGCTGCCGCAGGGCGGAAGACGCCACTCCAGTCTCTGAATCCAATTCAGCACGGACGCCGCCGATTTTTCCGCATCGCCAGCGCTCTTTACCCCTTCGGATTTCGGTGGCGTTTCGGCCCGAAATTGGGAAAGCGGAGAGTGGGACGCGGCGGGTCCGGCGCCGACAGGCGCACCCCGGGCAGGCTGGGCACAGACCATCCCGGGCGCCACGCCGGAAGCGGGAGCGGGGTGTGCAGTTTCATCCTGCCTGGCGTTCATTGACGGCCCCTTCTCTAAGGCAGTCCGGCTTGCCCCCGGGGTAGCACGACTCTCCGTGTCGGGGGCAGTGGCACGATGAACATCCTACGCGCAACGTCTGGGGAGCGCAAATCGTTGACTATTGCCAACAAATGCGTCGGACAAAGAAAGGGGCGGCGGCGTTGACGATCGAAACGACGATGAAAAAAAGCCCGGCATCGTTACCGATGGCCGGGCCTTGCTTGCCCCTTTTCTAAAGGTGTTTTTTAGAAGGGTATGTCATCGTCCATGTCACCGAAGCCGCCACCGCCAGCGCTACGGGACGGAGACGCCTGAGGCGCGGACTGGGGAGCCTGGGGCGCATTGTCGTAGCCGCCCCGGGAAGGCGCCGCATTCTCGCGGCCGGAAGTGTCGCCGGAACCCTGACGACCGCCCAGCATCTGCATGGTGTCGGCCACGATCTCGGTGGCATAGTGATCCACGCCGTCCTTCTGATACTTGCGCGTCTGGAGGCGGCCTTCCACGTAGACCTGACTACCCTTCTTCAGGTACTGGCCGGCGATCTCCGCCAGACGGCGGAAGAACACCACCCGGTGCCATTCCGTGGACTCCTTCTTCTCGCCGCTTTGCTTGTCCTTCCAGGTGTCGGTGGTGGCGATGGTGACGTTGGTCACTGCCTCCCCGCTGGGCATGTAGCGCGTTTCCGGGTCGCGCCCGAGGTTGCCAACCAGTATTACCTTGTTTACCGAAGCCATTTCACGTTCCCCTGTTCATCAGTTGCAGCGCACCGGTCTCATCCCATTCGCCCATGCGCACCTTCAAGTATGCCACACCTTCCTCGGCGATGACGACGGCTTCCACCACGCCGGAGAGCCTTCCCAGGTCGGCGGCCAGTTCACGGCCCTGCGCCGCATCCGTGACGTCCACATGGAAGAGGCGGGTGCGCACGGCAGGCGGCGCCCGCATGGTGATGGCCAACAGGAACCAGATGGCGGCGAGTACGGCGGCGAAGGCGAAGACGGCGGATTCGTTCAAGTGCTGCGCCAGATAGCCGCCGACGGCGCCCCCCAGAAACAGGCCGAAAAACTGGAAGGTGTTATAGACGCCGATGGCGGTGCCCTTGCTGCCGGCGGGGGCGATCTTGGATACCAGGGAAGGCAGGGTGGCTTCCAGGAGGTTGAAGGCCAGGAAGAAGCCGAAGAGGCCGGCCACCAGACCGACGAAATTCTGGAGCAGGAGGGCCATGGCCAGGGTGGACAGGAAGACCAGCGCCACGCCGCCGGAGAATACCTGCTTCATCTTGGCATGCTTCTCGGCGACGATGATGGCGGGGACGGCGGCGAAGAAGGAAATGGCCATCACGGGCAGATAGACCGTCCAGTGGCTGGCGCTCGGCAGGCCGCCCACGCTCACCAGCGCCAGCGGAATGACCACGAACATGCCGCGCATGGCGGCGTGCAGGCTGAAGATGCCGAAGTTGAGGCGTTGCAACTCGGGATTCCTGAGTACGCTGCGGATCTGCCCGGGCACGGTCTCCGCGTCCGCATGGACCCGGCTGACAACGGGGTCGGGTACGACGAAGCGCACGACGGCCATGGCGGCGATGGCCAGTACCCCGGTCATGGCGAAGATGCCGGACACGCCGATGTGTTCCGCGAGCAGGGGGCCGAGCACCATGGAAGCGCCGAAGGTTGCCCCTATGCTTATGCCTATGGTGGCCATGGCTTTGGATCGGTGCTCTTCGCGGGTGAGGTCCGCGGTCAGGGCGATGATGGCCGCGGCCATGGCGCCGGTGCCCTGCACCAGGCGTCCGAGGATGATGGTGTAGAGGTCATTCCCGCTGGCGGCGATGAAACTGCCCAGGGCAAAGAGGGCGAGCCCCAGGTAGATCACCTTCTTGCGTCCGATGCGGTCCGACAGGAGACCGAAGGGGATTTGCAGCAGGGCCTGGGCCAGGCCGTCAATCCCAAGGGCCAGTCCGATCAGCAGCGGACGATCTCCGCCCGGCAAGGCCTTCGCGTAAAGGGCCAATACCGGCAGTATGGAAAACATGCCGAACATGCGCAGGGCGAAAATGGAAGCGAGCGATACCGTGGCCCGCTTCTCGAAGGCGGTCATCTTGTCGGCAATGTGCATGGGTGAGGTCGGAAAGCTTGAAGCAGGAGCGCAATCTTATTCCAATTTGCCCCTGGTCATGGCCCGGGGCGGCTGACCCGGTATTTCAGGCCGGACTGCAATCGCCGGCTTGGGGCAGTGAATCAATGAGTTGCGGAAAAATCGGGGTGTGGCCCGAAAGTGTAAAAAAAAGCGCAACCCGGATGGGGTTGCGCTAAATCCACACCAAAGGAGGAGGGTGGAGGAGACAAGGGGGAATGCGCTGCAAATGAGCCAATGCATTCAAGTTGGGCAAATTGTGCCCGAACAAATGGTGCAGTGCAAGAACTTTTGTGCGGTGCAATGAAAATATTTGCAAACTGGTGATGAACCCGGCCGTTGGCTCTCGGCGCGTGTTGCGTTAGGATGGCCGCCTGGTTCAATCGAGGAGTCGAAAACGTGGAATGCGTGGTGAAATGGGGCGATGGCATGAGTTTCATCGCCGAGACGGGCAGCGGCCACATGGTCGCCATGGACGGTGCTCCGGAGGCGGGCGGCCGTAACCTGGCGCCGCGGCCCATGGAATTGGTGCTGGCGGGCGCCGGTGGTTGCACCGCCTTCGACGTGGTGATGATCCTGAAGCGCGGACGCCAGAACATCTCCGACTGCCAGGTGAGCCTGAAGGCGGAGCGGGCCGAGACGGACCCCAAGGTCTTTACCCGCATCCATTTCCATTTCACCGTGACCGGCAAGGGCCTGAAGGCCGACGCCGTGGAGCGGGCGATCAAGCTCTCCGCCGAGAAATACTGTTCCGCCTCCATCATGCTCGCCAAGACCGCCGAGATCACCCACGACTGGGAGATCGTCGAGGCATGAGGCCGGACATCCTCTGCGAGATAGCCGGCGACATCGCCACGGTGACGCTGTTCAATCCGGACAAGTTGAACGCCGTGACGGCCGCCATGTGGCAAAGGCTCAAGGCGGTGATGCACGAGTTGGATGATCGCGAGGATCTGCGCTGCGTGCTCATCCGGGGCGAGGGTCAGGCCTTTGCCGCCGGCGGTGACATCGAGGAGTTTGCCAACCTGCGGGATAGCTTCGAGCAGGCGCAGACCTACCACGGGGAATGGGTGGCCGGCGCCCTGCAATCCGTCGTGGATTGCCGCCACCCCACCGTGGCCCTGATCCTCGGTCCCTGCATAGGCGGCGGCCTGGAGATCGCCGGCCAGTGCGACCTGCGCATCGCCGGGGAGTCGGCGAAGTTCGGCGCGCCCATCCTGAAATTGGGCTTCACCATGGCCCACACGGAACTGGTGGGTCTGCTGGCCCTGGCCGGGCCGGCGGTGGCGCTGGAAATCCTGCTGGAGGGTCGCATCCTCTGCGCCAGGGAAGCGTATGAGAAGGGATTGGTGACCCGTGTGCTGCCGGATGCCGAGGCGGAGGCGGAGGCTTATGCCACGGCCCACCGCATCGCCGCGGGCGCGCCCCTGGTGGCCCGCTGGCACAAGCAACTGGTGCGCCGCCTCGCCCCCGCCACGTCACCGCTCGCGGAATCCGAAATCCGTGAGAACTTCGCCTACCTGGACACCGAAGACTACCGGGAAGGCATGAAGGCGTTCCGGGAGAAGAGGATGCCGAGGTTTTCAGGCCGGTGAACTGGAAGCCGCCCGGTCGGGCGGCTTGTCCTGGAGCCGGGAAGCCTCAGACCTTGCGCCTGCGCGCGAAGGCTCCGGCCAGACCGGCGAGGCCGAGGAGAGCCATGCTGGCGGGCTCGGGGACATCCGACTGGAAGGTCGCGGTGAACCCGTCCTGCCGCATCGCATCGCTCAGGAACATGGTCGCGTCGTACTCGATGGTGAAGGCTCGCTCGCCCGGTTCCAGCACCCAGGGAGCATACCCGGCAACCTCGACGGAAGCATTCTGGATGGGTGGGTAACTGTTCAGGTCGGAGATGAATGCGAGTACATTGCCCGACACACCCGGCACGCCGATGACACCATAGGTGTCACTCCAGGTTACGCCGTCCGGCTCCAACAGCGTCCGGTAATTGCCAAGCTGGCTGTCGTTAACGGAAACCGAAAGGGGATCGAAGTAGTACAGGTTGCCGGCTTCCTCGTTGCCAAAGGCGAAGATACGGTCATAAACCGTATGGTCGGCCCGGTATACCGTCATCACGTCGGACACGCCGCCACGGGCCAGCGCGCAAACCGGGTCCATCGCGCAAGCCGCGTCGGTCGACGTAGTTTTCCCGTTCATATCCAGGGCCATGGCGGAAGTCGAGGACAGGGCCGCCGCCGATACTGCCAGCGCCGCTGCAATTTTCGAGAGTTTCATGATCGTGCCTCCAAAATTCTGAAAGGCGGTCGGGATCGCTTGTTTCACGTACCAACCGCCGGGCAATAGCCACGGCGATACCTAAGCAATATATGGGCCAGTGTTCGCCTTGGAGGGCGTTAGCCCACAAAAAGGCGATTCCGCTCCTGTTTTGAGGCATGGTCGGACCTGTCAATGGGGGCGCGAGGCTGAGGATGGGCGGTGGCTGTAAGCTTGTCCGGCAAAGACGGTTTGGTATATATCAATGAATTGCCCCGCCTTCCCCGTGAAAAGCCTGGTGGGTAGATATAATGTGTTTCTAAACAATGATTTATTGGCAATATTGGAACAGTCCTGGACCGGTATGTGCTGTAAAAATTTTCGACACCAGGTCTGTTGATGGATGTCAATATGGTGGCCCGGAAATCCCCCGAGGCGGTTTGGCGAGCAGCCTCCACAGAGGGGAAAGCCTGGCAGGTCGGGAAAATCTTCCCGCCCGGATAGGTGTAAAAATTCTCGACATTTTCCTGGCCAGAGGGGTGGAAGAGCCTGTACCCGAGAGCCGAAGCCGGCCCGAAAACGACGAAGCCCGCCGAGGCGGGCTTCCTGACGCGGGGCGAGCGCGGATTACATGCCGTTGCCGAAATAGGCTTCCTGCTTGATGCGGGACTCCTGGTTCCTGCGATCGGTTTCCAGATCCTGGGGCTTGTCCCACCAGAGGGCGCGGCCCTGCTGTTGTTCCCGGGTTTCCTGGGGGTGGGCGGCGAGCCATTCGCGCATGAAGAGGGTGTGCTCGGATTCGTAATATTGCGCCATGGTGCTTCCTTGTGATGGGGTGAGGGGCGAAGGCGCATCATCGCGCCAAACCTGAAACTTAGTCCACCGATTTCTCGTCGCCCAGTCGGGCCCGGTAGATGCGTACGACTTCCGGGATGTGGCGGATATCCCGCATGAGGCGCGCAAGGTGGATGCGGTTTGCGACCTGTAGCGTGAAATAGATGGAGGTGTAGATGCCGCGCTCCTCGTCCATGCTCACATTCTGGATGTCCGAGGCGGATTCGGCGATGGCCGAGGCGATTCGGCCCAGCACGCCCCGGCGGTTTTCCACCACCACGCGGATATTCACGTCGTAGAGGCGGCCGGAATCCGCCTCCCATTCCACGTCCACCCACTTGTCCCGCTCGTTGCGCCCCTTGGTGATGTTGGGGCAGTCGTGCAGATGCACCTCCAGCCCCTGGCCCTTCCTGATCAAGCCGACGATGGGGTCGCCAGGAATGGGCCGGCAGCATTTCGCCAGTTGCACGGCCATGCCTTCGTCACCGTGGATGTGGATGGCGGTCATGGAGCGGGGCTTCATGATGGGGCCGCTGGCACCCTGGTGATCCTGTTCGTCCGCGATCTGGCGCGCGACCAGGGCTGCCATGCGCTTGCCCAGGCCGATGTCCGTCAGTATGTCCTTCCTGGACTTGGAGCCGACGTCGCGCAACACCTTGTCCCAGACGTAGGTGCTGATCTGCCCCACCAGGTGGCCCAGGGGGCGCAGGGCCTGGCTCAGCAGGCGCTCGCCCAGTCCCGCGGATTCCTCCTTCTGGGCATTCTTGAGGAAATGCCGGATCTTGGATCGGGCGCGGGCGCTCTTCACGTAGCCGAGCCAGGCCGGGTTCGGGCTGGAGTGGGCCGCGGTGATGATCTCCACCTGGTCGCCGTTTTTCAGGTCCGTGCGCAGGGGCATCAGTTCGTGATTGATGCGGCAGGCGACGCAGCGGTTGCCGATGTCGGTATGCACGGCGTAGGCGAAATCCACGGCCGTGGCGCCCCGGGGCAGGGACAGGATCTTGCCCTTGGGCGTGAAGACGTAGACCTCCGCCGGGAACAGGTCCACCTTGACGTGTTCCAGGAACTCGGCCGAATCGCCGCTGCTGCTTTGCAGGTCGAGCAGGGACTGCAACCACTTGTGGGTGCGGTGCTCCAGGTCCGAGAGCCCCTTGTCCATGTCCTTGTACAGCCAGTGCGAGGCCACGCCGGTCTCGGCCACGTGGTGCATCTCCCGGGTGCGTATCTGCACCTCGACCGGGGTGCCGTAGGGGCCGATGAGGGTGGTGTGCAGGGACTGGTAGCCGTTGGCCTTGGGAATGGCGATGTAGTCCTTGAACTTGCCCGGCACCGGCTTGTACAGCGCGTGCAGCACGCCCAGGGCGTGGTAACAGGTGGGCACGTCCTTGACGATCACCCGGAAGCCGTAGATATCCAGAACCTGGGTGAAGGACAGGGATTTTTCCTGCATCTTGCGATAGATGCCGTACAGGTGTTTTTCCCGCCCCTGGACTTCGGCCTCGATGCCGCACTCGGGCAGCCTGTCCTTGATGGTCTGGGTGATCTTGCTCACCACCTCGCGCCGGTTGCCCCGGGCGGACTTGATGGCCTTGGCCAGCACCCGATGGCGCATGGGGTAGAGGTGGCGGAAAGCCAGTTCCTGCAACTCCCGGAACAGGTTGTTCAGGCCCAGCCGGTTGGCGATGGGCGCATAGATTTCCAGGGTCTCCCGGGCGATGCGCCGCTGCTTCTGGGGCCGGACCGCATGCAGGGTGCGCATGTTGTGCAGCCGGTCGGCCAGCTTGACGAGGATGACCCGCACGTCCCGCGCCATGGCCAGGAGCATCTTGCGGAAATTTTCCGCCTGGGCCTCCTCCTGGGACTGGAACTCGATCCGGTCCAGCTTGGACACGCCGTCCACCAGGTCCGCCACCACCTTGCCGAAGGCGGCCTGGAGTTCCGCCTTGGTGACGGCGGTGTCTTCCGTGACATCGTGCAGCAGCGCGGCGATCAGGGCCTGGGGATCCAGGTGCCAGTCGGAAAGGATGCGCGCCACCGCCACCGGGTGGGAGATGTAAGGCTCGCCGCTGGAGCGGGTCTGCCCCTTGTGGGCATCGGCGCCGAACTGGTACGCCGCCTCGATGCGTCCTATGTCCTCAGGCTTGAGATAAGCCTTGAGGCCGTCCCTGAAGGACTCGAAGCCAAAGCTGGAATCGGACGGCCCGCCCTGGTCGGAGCCTGTGCCGCAACTGGCGGACAGCAGGGCCGGCAGCGCCTGCCCGTGCCCCGGGGGAGCAGGGGCAGGATAGGGGGGCGCGTGTTGGTTCATGGCGGTGGGCGTTACGGCATGCAGGGGCGAAGGCGAAACCTGCGGCACGCCGCGGCAGCATGCGGGGCCGGCGAGTCCTTAGCCGAGCCCTGACGCGAGCGGCACTCAGGCCTGGCTGCGGTTGAGCATTTCCAGGCCCACCTTCCCGACGGCGATTTCACGCAGAGCAATGACGGTGGGCTTGTCCCGGTCGGCTTCCACCATGGGCGTGCCACCGGCCGAGAGCTGGCGGGCGCGATAAGTGGCGGCCAGGGTAAGCTGGAAGCGGTTGGGGATTCTTTTCAGGCAGTCTTCAACGGTGATGCGGGCCATGGTGGTGTCCTTAATAGAGGCAAAACCGGCGGCACTCAGGCCTGGCCGGCAGTCAAATCGGCAAAAACGGAGGAATGACGTACGCGTTGGCTGGGGGTCGGCAACCGGGCGGCTCGAACGACGGCGCACAGGTCCGCGAGGGCTTCGCGCAACTCTTTGTTAATAATAGCATACTCGAACTCGTCCACATGGCTCATCTCCTCCTGCGCCGCGCCCAGGCGCCGGGCGATGACTTCGGGACGATCCGTGCCGCGCCCGGTGAGGCGACTCTCCAGTTCGGCAAGCGAGGGCGGCAGGATGAAGATGCCGATGGCGGAGGGGAAAGCCTTGCGCACCTGATGCGCGCCCTGCCAGTCAATTTCCAGCAGGATGTCCCGACCTTGGGCGATCTGGTCTTCGATCCAGACGCGGGAGGTGCCGTAGAAGTTGCCATGCACTTCCGCCCATTCGAGGAAGTCGCCTCGCTCCTTCATGAGCCCGAAGGTGGCCGTGTCCACGAAGTGATATTCCCGCCCGTCCATTTCCCCCTGGCGCGGCGCCCGGGTCGTGTAGGAGATGGACAGGTGGACCAGGGGGTCTTCCTGGAGCAGGCCGCGCACCAGCGTGGTCTTGCCCGCCCCCGAGGGGGCGCTGACGATGAAAAGATTGCCTGACATGCTTATGGTCCTTGAAACGGCAGTTGAATACCGAAGAGCATCGTTGGTAAGCGGTAAGCGTCTCCGATCCGGGCTGGAAAGGCTGAACATCCGCTTCCCGCTCACCTCTTGCTGTTTCTTCAGGGTCATTCGATTCCCTGGCCGGCCAGGTATTCCTCGTAGGAGCCCGGGTAATCCACGATGTTGCCGTCCTGGCGAATCTCGATGATGCGGGTGGCCAGCGACGACACGAACTCCCGGTCGTGGGACACGAACACCAGGGTGCCGGTGAATTTCTCCAGCGCCGTGTTCAAGGACTCGATGGATTCCATGTCCAGGTGATTGGTGGGCTCGTCCATGAGCAAGACGTTGTTCCTGAGCAGCATGAGGCGGCCAAAGAGCATGCGCCCCTGCTCTCCACCGGAGATGACCTTCACCGACTTCTTCATCTCGTCGCCGGAGAACAAGAGCCGGCCCAGGGTGCCGCGGATCAGGGTCTCCAGGTCGCCGCCCTCGTAGCCGCCGGCGCGGGCCCACTGGGATATCCATTCGGTCAGGGGCAGATCCTCGGCAAAATCCGCGGCGTGGTCCTGGGCGAAATAGCCGGGGCGGGCCTTTTCCGCCCACTTGATCAGGCCGTGGCGCGGCGCGAGGCCGCCCAGTGCCTCACCGGCCAGGAGCCGCAGCAGGGTGGTCTTGCCCACGCCGTTTTCGCCGATGATGGCGATCTTGTCCCCGGCCTCGATGCTGGTGGTGAAACCCTTGATGATGTCACGGCCCGGCTCGTAGCCGAACACCACGTTGTCCAGCTCCACCGCCTGCCGGTGCAGCTTTTCCTTCTCGTCGTACTCGAAGCGTATCCAGGGATACTGGCGCGACGAGGGCTTGATGTCCTCCGGCTTGATCTTGTCAATCAGCTTCAAGCGGCTGGTGGCCTGGCGCGCCTTGGACTTGTTGGCGGAGAAGCGGCGCACGAAGTCCTGGAGTTCGGCCACTCGTTCCTTCGCCTTGGCGTTGGCGGAGGACTGGCGCGAACGGGCCTGGGTCGAGGCCTCCATGAAGTCGTCGTAGTTGCCCGGGTAGACCGTGATCTTGCCGTAGTCCAGGTCAGCCATGTGGGTGCATACCTGGTTCAGGAAGTGGCGGTCGTGGGAGATGATGATCATGGTGCTGTTGCGGTTGTTCAGCACGTCTTCCAGCCAGCGGATGGTGTTGATGTCCAGGTTGTTGGTGGGCTCGTCCAGGAGCAGGATGTCTGGATTGGCGAACAGGGCCTGGCACAGCAGCACCCGCAGCTTCCAGCCGGGGGCCACCTCGCTCATGGGGCCGTTGTGCTTCTCCGTGGGGATGTCCACGCCCAGGAGCAATTCCCCGGCCCGGGCTTCCGCCGTGTAGCCGTCATATTCGCCGAACTGGTGTTCCAGGTCCGCGGCGCGCATGTAATCCTCTTCCGTGGCCTCCGGGTTGGCGTAGATGGCATCCCGTTCCTGCATGCAGGCCCACATCTGCTCGTGGCCCATCATGATCACGTCCAGCACGCGCATGTCTTCGAAGGCGAACTGATCCTGGCGCAGGAAGGCCATGCGCTCGCCCGGGTCAATGGAGACGTTGCCGGCCGAGGGCTCCAGCACACCCGCCAGGATCTTCATGTAGGTGGATTTGCCGGCGCCGTTGGCACCGATCAGGCCGTAGCGATTACCCTCGCCGAACTTGACGGAGACGTTCTCGAACAGGGGCTTGGCCCCGAACTGCATGGTGATGTTGGCACTGGCGAGCACGATGAATCCTGCCGGGAGGGAAAACCGAATATTTTACCCCGACTTCAGAGGCTAGGGACTAGTAGATCGTTTCAATAAAAATATTACAAATCACGCCACACCCAGATCGAATTTCTTCCAGCGGAAGACGACGGGGGCTTCATTCATTTCGGCGATGCCTTTGAGGATGCGGGCCTTGAGGT
>JAQTNA010000058.1 GCA_028714035.1 Rhodocyclaceae bacterium | reverse complement strand
TAGGCGGCGAATCTCTGACCGGATCGCTTCCGGTTTCCCTTACCATATCGGGTGCCGGCCCGACTTCGTCAAATGCCTCGTCCCAGGGGCGCAGCAGGCCGTGCCGCGACAGCGCCGAATGGGTGAGGCCGGGATCCGGGGGAGTGGGGTACGCTGATGCCCCGGCAAGACAATGAGAGATGAGGGGGACGAGAAGATGGCCGCCGATCGCAGAACTTTTCTCAAGCTCCTCGGCGCGGGGGTGGGCGCTGCCGGTCTTGCGCCGGTCAGCCGGGCGGCCGAGATGCTGCCCAGGAAGGCGCGCCGGGTGGTGGTGGTGGGGGGCGGCTACGGCGGCACCGTGGCGGCGAAATATGTGCGCATGATGGACCCGTCCATCGAGGTGGTGCTGGTGGAACGGAACCAGCAGTACTTTTCCTGCCCGTTCAGCAACTACTACATCGGCGGCCTCATCCCCGACATGAGCCCGCTGACCATCGGCTACGCCAGGCTGGCGGCCAACCACGGCATCAAGTTCGTCCAGGCCGAGGTCACCGGCATTGACCCGGCGGCCAAGGTGGTGGTCACCGCCGGCGGCACCATCGCCTATGACCGCCTGATCCTTTCCCCCGGTGTGGAGTTCCGCCTCCATGAGATCGAGGGCTACGATGACAAGACGGATCAAGTCATGCCCCATGCCTGGGCAGCCGGGAAGCAAACCATCCTGCTGCGGCAGCAACTGGAAGCCATGAAGGATGGCGGCACGGTCATCGTCAGTATGCCGCTGGTGCCCTATCGTTGCCCGCTCGGACCCTACGAGCGCGTCACCCTGATCGCCCATTACCTCAAGCGGCACAAGCCCAGGTCCAAGGTGTTCATGCTGGATGCCAACACGGAGGTGACCACCATGAAGCCTTTGTTCGTGAAGGCCTGGGAGGAACAGTACAAAGGCATCCTGGAGTATGTGCCGGCGAAGAGGGTGACCGCGGTCGAGACCGGCTCCCGGACGCTGCTCGTGGAAGGCCTGGAGGATCATACAGCCGACGTGGTGAACTTCATTCCGCCTCAGCGGGCCGGGGCCATCGCCGGCAAGGCCGGACTGGTGGAGGCGGAGGGCAACTGGTGCCCGGTGGATGCCACCACCTTCGAGTCCACGCTGCAAAAGGATATCCACGTCATCGGCGATTCCTGCAACGCCTGGGCCATGCCCAAGTCGGGCTATTCCGCCAACTCCCAGGCCAAGGTCTGCGCCACCAACGTGGTGGCCCTGATGAACGGCAAGGAGACCGTGGACCTGTCCGGCATCAACGTGTGCTACGGCGCCATCAATGACCACGAGTCCGTCAGCATCGCCGGGGTATACCGGGTGAGCCACGACCACATCGTGGCGGTACCCGATTCCGGCGGCATCTCGCCGGTGGATTTCTCCCAGACCAGGCTGGAACACATCTATGCCGAGAGCTGGCTGAAGAACATCCTGCTCGAGATGTCCACCTGAGGGCAGGGCGAAGAACCCCGGCAATCTGTCCGCACCCTGGCTTTTCGAGCCGCGTGGGTGTGTCGAGAACGCCTTCAGCATCAGCGCCTGATTTCTCCGGCATCTTGCCCCGGGCTTGCTTCGTTCGGGGGACTGCCCTAAAGAAAGCACTGCTCCTGCCGTAAGTGCAGTGGCAATAAATATTTCCTTACATCGTTTCATATGGGCAACGCCATGAAGACCATTTTTCTCGTGGATGACTCCGCGACCATTCTCCTGAGCATTTCTGCCATGTTGACCAAAGCGGGGTACGGCGTCGAGAAGGCCTCCAATGCGGAAGACGGCTTGAAGAAGATGAGCGGTGGCGTCAAGCCGGACCTGTTGATCACCGATCTCAACATGCCGGGCATGAACGGGATTGATTTCATCAAGGAAGTGAGAAAACTGCCGGCCTTGAAGTTCATGCCCATCCTGTTTCTGACCACGGAGAGCCAGCAGTCCAAGCGCATGGACGCCAAGGCGGCGGGCGCTTCCGGCTGGATCGTGAAGCCCGCCAAGGCCGAGGAACTTCTCGCCGCCATCAAGATGGTGATGCGCTAGAAACATGCCTTCAGAATTCCTGACCATGTACCGGACCAGGCTTTTCGTTACCGGCTTCTTCTCTACCCTGCTGGTGGGAGCCACGGTCTATTTTCTGCACCAACCGTTTCACGAGGGGTTGCTGCCGGCCATCGGCATGTCTCATGCGGTGGGTGATGCCGTGGGATCCATGATGTTCATGGTCATGGCATTTCTCGTGCAGCGCCTGGTGTCCAAGACCCTGTACGGCGACGCGCGTTTTGGCACCGTGCCCGTGATGACCGAGCGGCGCCAGGAACGTGAGGCCTTGGAAGCCGCGGTGGACTCGGTTTCCCGGGAACTGGGCCGCTGGCCCGTCTTTTCCAGCGTGTTGCGCAGTCATCTCCGGAGCGTCAGCGAGGATACGGAGAAGGCCGTCGTGCGTTTCTCCACCCAGTTGCAGGCGATTGACCAGGTCGTGGGCAGGCTGGGGAACGTCATCGCCGACAGCTCGGTGCGCACCACCATGATGGCGATGCAGTCCGAGACGCACCTCAAGCAGAACCGGGAGCAGATCGGCCGGCTGGAGAGCTACATCCACCAGCGCCTGGAGGAGGCCGGCAAGGAAAAGCAGAGGGTGGAAACGGTGGTGGCCGAGGCCCGGTCCCTGGAATCCCTGGTTCAGCTCATCAAGCATGTGGCCGGCCAGACCAATCTTCTGGCCCTGAATGCCGCCATCGAGGCAGCCCGGGCCGGGGAGGCGGGGCGGGGCTTCGCCGTGGTGGCGGACGAAGTCAGGAAGCTCTCCCAGGAGACCGAGGCGGCCGTGGGCAAGATCAGCCAGGGCATCAAGCTGGTCAGCCAGACCATAGAGATGCAGTTTGCCGACAAGCTCACCAACCATGCCCATGAGGTTGAGCGGGCGGCCCTGGAGCAATTCGCCAAACAACTGGGTGCCATGGGCGCGGATTACGAATACCTCACCAAGGAAAATGCCTCGGTGCTGGAGCGCATCGGGGAAAGCAGCGAGGCTTTGACCCGCATGTTCATGGATGCCATGGCGGACGTGCAGTTCCAGGACGTGGTGCGCCAGCAACTGGAGCAAGTGGCCACGGCCCTGGAGAAGCTCGATACCCACGCCTCCAGTCTGGCCCACCGTCTGAGCGCTCCGGGGGATGTCCCGGACGGGCAGTGGCAGAATTTTGACCGGCAGCTGGACCAACTCTTCGCCGGCTACGTCATGGATGGCCAGCGCGAGCGCCACCGGGACATGATGGGGGGGCAGGGTGCCTCCGGCCGGCAGCCCGCATCCGGCGGTGGTCCGCGGGTCGAGTTGTTCTGAGGGAGTTCGGGCTTTGGCCCGGTATTTTGGCGGATGTTCCTGTCGGGATGAATCCCGACCTACAAGATTGGCATACGGACCATGAGCACAAACCAACGCCTTCTTCTGGAAGATGACCTGACCATCTATCACGCCGCCGCGCACAAGGCGCGTCTCCTGGAAGCCCTGGAGACTCATGACGACGTCGAGGTGGATCTGTCCAAAATCGCTGAAATGGACACGGCCGGTGTCCAGCTTCTCGTGTTTCTCAAGCGGGAAGCACAGCGCCTCGGCAAGCGCGCCCGCATCGTTGGCCATAGTCCCGCCGTGCGGGATGTGATTGACTTTCTGCATCTGGCGGCCTGGCTGGGAGACCCCATGGTCATCCCGTCGGCACAGGGCACGGGAGCCTAGCCATGGACGACCTGAACAGCGAACTGACCGGCGTCTTCGTGCAGGAGTCCCGGGAACAGTTGGCCGAGATGGAGCGCCTGCTGCTGCAACTGGAGCAGGAGCCTTCGAGCCGGGACAATCTGGATGCCATATTCCGCGCCGCCCATACGGTGAAGGGGTCGGCCGGGGTGGTGGAATGCGATTTTATCGTGCTTTTCGCCCACGAGGTGGAAAGCACCCTGGATCGCGTGAGGAACGGCGAGGTGACCGTCACCTCGGAACTCGCCAGCGTGCTTCTGACCTGTTGCGATCATCTGGGCCAGCTTCTGGACGTGCTGGCCCAGGGCCCGCACGCGCCCACGCCCGAGATGGAGTCGGAGGGCTTTGTCCTGATCGGACGGCTCAATCAATTGAGCGGCACGACCTCGCCCACCATCACGGAGTCCAAGGTCAATGTGTCCGGTGGCGGGCCCATGTCCACCGATAACTGGCACATCTCGGTGCGCTTCGGCGCCGATGTCATGAAGTTCGGCATGGACCCCCTGGCTTTCCTGCGCTACCTGGCGAGCCTGGGCGAGATCGTCGGCATCGAGACCCTGGCGGATACCATGCCCGCCGGCAAGGACATGGATCCGGAATGCTGCTACCTGGGTTTCGAGATCGCCTTCAAGTCGCGCGCCTCCAAGTCGGAGATCGAGGCGGTATTTGCCTTCGTGCGGGACGATTGCACCCTGCACATCCTGCCGCCGGACAGCAAGCTGGAAGAGTTCATGGAGCTCATCCAGAAATTGCCCGAGGATAGCCTGCGCCTGGGCGAAATCCTGGTGAAGATCGGTGCCGTCACCGAGGCGGAACTGGTGGAAGGATTGAAGCGGCAGCAGGGGGCCGCCCGGGACGCCGAGAGCAGCGGAGAGCCTGCGCCTCCCCTGGGGCACGTCCTGGTGGAGCAGCAGGTGGTCCAGCCGGTTCTGGTGGAAGCGGCGGCGGTGCACCAGGCGCAGGTGAGCGAGAAAAAGGCCAAGGAGGCCCGGGTCATCAGGGTCCATGCGGACAAGCTGGACAGGTTGATTGATCTGGTGGGCGAGATGGTCATCGCCGGTGCCTCCGCCCATCTCCTGGCCCTGAAACATGGCAAGGGGGATCTGGTGGAAGCCGCATCCGTGCTCTCCCGGCTGGTGGAGGACATCCGAGACTCGGCCTTGCAACTGCGCATGGTCCAGATCGGCGAGACCTTCAGCCGCTTCAACCGGGTGGTGCGGGACGTGAGCCGGGATTTGGGCAAGGATATCGAACTGGTACTGACGGGCGGCGATACGGAGCTGGACAAGTCGGTGGTGGAGAAGATCGGCGATCCCCTCATGCACCTGGTGCGGAACGCGCTGGACCACGGCATAGAGCCGGCCGACGTGCGCCAGGCCAGGGGTAAGCCGACCCGTGGCCAGCTGACCCTGAACGCCTGCCACGATTCCGGCAGCATCGTCATCCAGGTCATGGACGACGGCGGCGGGCTGAACGCGGAACGCATCCGGGCCAAGGCGGTGGAACGGGGCTTGATCCACGCCGACGAGCCCCTGAGCGAGCAGCAGATCATCAATCTCATCTTCGAGGCGGGTTTCTCCACGGCGGATTCGGTGTCCAATCTCTCGGGCCGCGGCGTGGGCATGGACGTGGTCCGGCGCAATATCCAGGCCCTGCGCGGCACGGTGGACGTGGTGTCCTCGCCGGGTCAGGGCTGCACCTTCACCATTCGCCTGCCGCTTACCCTGGCCATCATTGACGGCTTCCTGGTGGGCGTGGGCAAGTCGGCCTACGTCATCCCCCTGGAAACGGTGGTGGAGTGCATAGAACTCCGGGACGTGGCCGGCGACCGGAATTTCCTCAAGCTGCGGGGCGAGGTGCTGCCCTTCGTGCGCCTGAGGGAATTGTTCGTCGTCGAGGGTGAGCGTCCGCCGCGGGAGAACGTGGTGGTGGTGCGCTACGCCGGCCAGCGTGCCGGCATCGTCGTGGATCAGCTCATGGGCGAATTCCAGACCGTGATCAAACCGCTGGGCGCCCTTTTCTCCCACCTCAAGGGCATCGGCGGCTCCACCATCCTGGGTAGCGGCGAGGTGGCCCTGATCCTGGACGTGGAATCCCTGGTCCATCGTTGCGCCGATGCCGAGGAGCAGCAGTCCCGGAGCGCCACCAGCAGCAACCGCCTGCTGTCTGCCCCGTAATACGCATATTCCAGTCATTTCGCAAAAACGCTTTTTACTGCATCACCCCGGCAATCGGAGGAAAACATGTTGAACAATCTCAAGATCGGCAGCCGTCTCGGCGTTGCTTTTGCCCTGGTCCTGGCCCTGCTGCTGACCATTACCACGGTCTCCCTGCTGCGCATCTCGGACCTGGCGGCCGGCACCAGCCTCGTGGTGGACGACCGCATGCCCAAGTCTGATATGTCCAGCGAGATCATGGAGAACACCCTGGTGATGGCGCGCTCCGTGCGCAACATCATCCTGTCCACCGACAAGTCCTTCGAACGGGCGCAGTTGGAGATCATTGCCAATGCGAGAAAGCGGAACGGCGAGATCCTGGACAAGCTCAAGCCCATGATCAATACCCCCGCCGGCAAGGAGATGTTCGACAAGATGATCGCGGCGCGTGCCAAGTACGGGGCGGCCGTCGACACCATACTGCCCCTGGCCAACAGCTCCTCGCCGTCCTACAACGCCGAGAAGGCGACCCAGTATCTGTTCGGCGAATACACGGCGGCGGCCAACAATTATGTCGAAGAGGTCAGGGTCTTCAGCAAGCGCCAGCGGGAGATGTCCGAGAAATCCGGCAAGGACGCGGCGGAGATTGCCAGCATGGCGAAGACCCTGGTGTTCAGCCTGTCCGTGATCGCCACGCTCCTGGCCGCCGGGCTGGGCTTCTTCATTACCCGCACCATTACCGGGCCGGTGAAGGAGGTTCTGGAGGGGGCGAACCGTATCGCGGCGGGGGATCTGACCGGGAACGTGGCCTACGACAGCAAGGATGAGGTTGGTGAGCTGGCGAACGCCATGCGTGCGATGCAGGCGAAGCTTTCGGACACGATCACGCAGGTGCGGATGTCGGCGGACGCGTTGACGAATGCCTCGGCGCAGGTGTCGGCGACGGCGCAATCCCTGTCCCAGTCGTCGTCGGAACAGGCGGCGAGCGTGGAGGAATCGTCGGCTTCGATAGAGGAGATGTCGGCCTCGATCAACCAGAACGCGGAGAACGCGCGGGTGACGGACGGCATGGCGTCGAAGGCGGCGCGGGAAGCGAACGATGGCGGCACGGCGGTGAAGGAGACGGTGACGGCGATGAAGCAGATCGCGGGCAAGATCGGCATCATTGACGACATTGCCTACCAGACGAATCTGCTGGCCTTGAACGCGGCGATCGAGGCGGCGCGGGCCGGGGATCACGGCAAGGGCTTCGCGGTGGTGGCGGCGGAGGTGAGGAAGCTGGCCGAGCGTAGCCAGGTGGCGGCGCAGGAGATCGGCGAGCTGGCGGGCAGCAGCGTGGACATGGCGGAGCGTGCCGGGAAGCTCCTGGACGAGATCGTGCCTTCGATTCACAAGACGTCGGACCTGGTGCAGGAGATTGCCTCGGCGTCGCAGGAGCAGACCACGGGGGTGGCGCAGATCAATGGTGCGATGGCGCAGTTGAACCAGGCGACACAGCAGAACGCCTCGGCGTCGGAGGAATTGGCGGCGACGGCGGAAGAGCTGGGCGGCCAGGCGCAGCAGTTGCAGGCGATGATGCAGTTCTTCAGCGTCAAGGAACAACTGGGAGGCGGCGCGCTGGGCGGCTTCGGAGGCGGCCGGGGCAAGGCGAAGAAGCCGGGCCGGGCGCAGGCCGGTTTCAGTGAAGCCGAGTTCGAGAAGTTCTGAGGAGGCAGGCATGGGCGAGATCATCCGAGCGCCGGCGAACCTTCCGGCGGCTGGGGCCGAGGGGCCGCAGCAGTACCTGACGTTTCAGTTGGGCGGCGAGATGTTTGCCGTGGGCATTCTGAACGTGAAGGAGATTATTGAATACGGGGCGGTGACGGAGATTCCGATGGTGCCGCGGTTCATTCGCGGGGTGATCAACCTGAGAGGCAGCGTGGTGCCGGTGATTGATCTTTCGGCGCGCTTTGGTGGCGGGGCGACCCAGGTGGGTCGGCGCACCTGCATCGTCATTGTCGAGCTGCCGGAGAACGAGGATCAGCAGGTGATCGGGGTGGTGGTGGATGCGGTGTCGGAGGTTCTGGAGATCCCGGGTTCGGACATCGAGGCGGCGCCGAAGTTTGGTGCGCGCATCCGGGCGGACTTCATTCACGGCATGGGCAAGGTGAAGGACCGGCTGAGCGGCGGTCAGTCGGAACGTTTCGTCATCATCCTCAACGTCGCCCGGGTGCTGGCCAGCGAGGAAATCTCCCTCCTGTCCAGGATCGCCCAGGACGGAAACCCGGTGGGACCGGCGGCAGAAGCAGCCTGAGCATCCCAAAATCATGGACTACGCCAGTCTTCCCGCGAAGGAAATGGAACGTCATGCGCGCAACGTGGCGCCGGGGGCATGGGTGGTGGAAACCCATCGTCCCCTGGCTACCCTCCTGGGCTCCTGCGTCGCCGTCTGCATGTACGATCTGGAGGCCCGGGTCGGCGGCATGAACCACTTCATGTTGCCCAACCTGGCCCGGGATCCCTATAGCGAGGTGGATGCCCTGCTGGCCGGCGATTACTGCATGGAGGCCCTTTATACCGCGCTGGTGAAGAAGGGGGCGCGGCAGGGGCGATTGGTGGCCAAGGCCTTTGGCGGCGGTACCATCCTGCAGTTGGGGGAGGGCTTCAATACCATAGGTCGGCGCAACGCGGAATTTGCCAAGGATTGGCTGGAACGCCAGCAGATACCCCTGGTGGCGACCGATCTGCTGGGCCCCTGGTCGCGCAAGCTGATTTTCCTGCCCACGAACGGCGACGCCTGGTCCCGACGCATGGTCAGCACCATGGTGGATACGGAGAGGGTGGCCAAGGAAGAGAAGGCCTACGCGGAATCCCTGGCCAAGGTGAAGAAGCCCAAGGGTGGACCGAAGGTGGAGTTGTTTTAATTTGGGTAGTGGGTAGTAGGAAGTGGGTAGTAGGTAGCCAGCGCGCCGGAGGCGCGTTGAATTACGCCCCACTTCCCACTTCCTACTTCCCACTTTCCGTACCTAATCATGGCTGACAAAAAGATCCGTGTGCTGATCGTGGATGACTCGGCGGTGGTGCGCCAGGTGGTCTCCCAGGCCATCGCCGCCGATGCCTCGATGGAGGTCATGGGCACCGCCTCCGATCCCCTATTCGCCTTCACCCGCATGAAGACCGAGTGGCCGGACGTCATCATCCTGGACATCGAGATGCCGCGCATGGATGGCGTCTCCTTCCTGCGCAAGATCATGGCCGAGCACCCGACCCCGGTGGTGATCTGCTCCTCCCTGGCGGAGGCCGGGGCGCGCGTCACCCTGGATGCCCTGGAGGCCGGTGCGGTTTCCATCATCACCAAGCCCAAGATGGGCTTGAAGGGTTTCCTGGAAGACAGCAGCAACGATATCTGCCAGGCGGTGCGGGCAGCGGCCCGCGCCAACCTGCGGGCACTGGTGGCGGGCGGGGGGGCGTCCGTCCCGCCGCCGCGCCTGACGGCCGATGCCGTGCTGGCGCCGGCCATCCTTGGCGCCATGGTGCGCACCACCGACCGGGTGGTGGCCGTCGGTACGTCCACCGGCGGCACCCAGGCGCTGGAAGTCGTGCTCTCCCGCTTGAATGCCGCCTGCCCCGGCCTGGTGGTGGTGCAGCACATGCCGGAAAAGTTCACCGGCATGTTCGCGGAACGCCTGAACGGCATCTGCCAGATTGAAGTGAAGGAGGCGAAGGCCGGCGACCGGGTGATGCCGGGGCGTGCGCTCATCGCCCCCGGTGGCCGCCACATGATGCTCAAGCGCAGCGGCGCCCAGTACCTGGTGGACGTGGTGGACGGCCCCCTGGTGAATCGCCACAAGCCCTCGGTGGATGTGCTCTTCCGCTCCGTGGCGAAGTTCGCCGGAGGCAACGCCCTGGGGGTCATCATGACCGGCATGGGCGACGACGGCGCCCGGGGCTTGAAGGAAATGAAGGATGCGGGCGCCAGGACCCTGGCCCAGGACGAGGCCAGTTGTGTCGTCTTCGGCATGCCCAAGGAGGCCATCAAGCTCGGCGCGGCCGATCGTGTCCTCGCCCTTTCCTCCATTCACCAGGCCATCCAGGCCTTCGGCAACGAATGAGGGGTCTGTCCTGCCCGGCCAATCGGTCCGTGCGTGGGGCGTTTCCCTCGTGTGCCGCTGCTATGAAAGCGGCGGGCAATGGTATCATGCAAGGGTTTTTTCACCCCTAGACGACCATGCGCCAGGCAGAAGTCTCCCGCAATACCCTCGAAACCCGCATCAGCGTCCGGCTCGATCTGGATGGCACGGGCAAGTCCAGGCTCAATACCGGCGTGCCCTTCCTGGACCACATGCTGGACCAGATCGCCCGGCACGGCATGGTGGACCTGGATATCGAGGCCCAGGGCGATCTGCATATTGATGCCCACCACACCGTGGAGGACGTGGGGATCACCCTCGGCCAGGCGCTCACCAAGGCGCTTGGGGACAAGAAGGGTCTGACCCGCTACGGCCATGCCTATGTGCCGCTGGACGAGGCCCTGTCCCGCGCGGTGGTGGATCTGTCCGGGCGGCCCGGCCTCGCATTGCAGGTGAGTTTTTCAAAAGCGAAGATCGGCGAGTTCGACGTGGAACTGGTGAAGGAGTTCTTCCAGGGCTTCGTCAATCATGCCTTCGTCACCCTGCACCTGGACAATCTGAAGGGCGAGAACGCCCACCATCAGGTCGAATCCCTGTTCAAGGCGTTCGGCCGCGCCCTGCGCATGGCCGTGGCGCCCGACGCCCGTGCGGCCGGCAGCATTCCCTCGACCAAGGGGGCGCTGTAGGCTTTTTGTTTCATGTCGCTTCCTATGTCAGTTTCCCCTCACCCCCAACCCCTCTCTCGCAAGTGGGCGAGGGCGGGGTTGTGAGTCGCTCCGCGACTTCCTCGAAAGTATGAACATGAATACCGTCGCCATCGTCGACTACGGCATGGGTAATCTGCGTTCCGTGGCCAAGGCCATCGAACATGTGGCGCCCGCCGCGCGAGTCATCGTTACTTCCGATCCGGCCGTGGTGGCTGCCGCCAGCCGCGTGGTGGTGCCCGGCCAGGGCGCCATGCCCGACTGCATGGCCCAGCTGCGGGATCGGGGGCTGACGGAGGCCGTGATCCGCGCCGCGGCCGAGAAGCCCTTCCTCGGCATCTGCATCGGCTTGCAGATGCTGTTCGAACACAGCGAGGAAGGCGACGTGCCGGGTCTGGGCATACTGCCGGGGCGGGTGTTGCGCTTCCCGGCGGAGGCCATGAAGACTGCCGACGGCAGCCGCCTCAAGGTGCCGCACATGGGCTGGAACGGCGTGCATCAGGCCGAGGCCCACCCGCTCTGGCAGGGCATTGCCGACGACAGCCGCTTCTATTTCGTGCATAGCTATTACGTGGAAGCCGGATCCCCGGAGCAGGTGGCGGGCTACACGGTCTATGGCATCCCCTTTACCAGCGCGGTGGCAACGGCTAATATCTTCGCCGTTCAATTCCACCCGGAAAAGAGTGCTCAGGCGGGGCTCACCCTGCTGGGCAATTTCCTGCAATGGAATCCTTGAGTATCGGCCCTCCGCGCTGCTTCGGACTCCCCACTTTCCACTTCCCACTCTCCAGTTCCCGCCATCATGCTGCTGATTCCCGCGATTGATCTCAAGGACGGCCACTGTGTCCGCCTGAAACAGGGTGACATGGACGAAGCCACGGTGTTTTCCGAAGACCCGGGCGCCATGGCCCGTCACTGGATCGAGCAGGGGGCGCGCCGCCTGCACCTGGTGGACCTGAACGGAGCCTTCGCCGGCAAGCCCAAGAACGAGTCGGCCATCAAGGCGATCCTCGCGGAAGTGGGCGACGAGATTCCCGTGCAGCTGGGCGGCGGCATCCGCGATCTGGACACCATCGAGCGCTGCATAGACGACGGCATCACCTACGTCATCATCGGCACGGCGGCGGTCAAAAATCCGGGCTTCCTGCACGATGCCTGCAGCGCCTTTCCCGGCCACATCATCGTCGGCCTGGATGCCAGGGACGGCAAGGTTGCGGTGGATGGCTGGTCCAAGCTCACCGGCCACGACGTGATTGATCTGGCGAAAAAGTTCGAGGATTACGGGGTCGAGGGTGTCATCTACACGGATATCGGCCGGGACGGGATGCTGGGTGGCGTCAACGTCGAGGCCACGGTGAAGCTGGCGCGAGCGCTGCGCATTCCCGTCATCGCCAGCGGCGGCATTGCCAGCCTGGACGACGTGCGCGCCCTGTGCGCGGTGCAGGACGAAGGCATCATGGGTGCCATCACCGGCCGCGCGATCTACGAAGGTACCCTGGACTTCCGCGCCGGCCAGGCCGAAGCGGATCGGTTGTCTTGAGAAACCAGGGGCTAGAGGCCAGGAAGTCAGAGAGACCAGGGATTAATATGCGCGCGCGAAGCGCGCGGCTAATCTCGCCAGCCTCCAACCTCTAGCCTCCAGCCTCTAAGAAAGAACAAATGTTAGCCAAACGCATCATCCCCTGCCTGGACGTGAAGGCCGGCCGAGTGGTCAAAGGCGTCAACTTCGTCGCGCTGCGCGATGCCGGCGATCCGGTGGAAATCGCCCGGCGCTACGATGAGCAGGGTGCCGACGAGGTCACGTTCCTGGATATCACCGCCAGTTCCGACCAGCGGGACATCATCCTGCACATCGTCGAGGCCTGCGCCGAGCAGGTCTTCATTCCGCTCACCGTGGGCGGGGGGGTCCGGGTGGTGGCGGACGTGCGCCGGCTGCTGAACGCCGGGGCGGACAAGGTGAGCATGAATACCGCCGCGGTGCAGAATCCCGACCTGGTGGCCGAGTCCTCGGCCAAGGTGGGTTCCCAGTGCATCGTGGTCGCCATTGACGCCAAGCAGACCTCGCCGGGGCGCTGGGAGGTGTTTACCCACGGCGGGCGCAACAACACCGGCCTGGACGCGGTGGAGTGGGCGGTAAAGGTTCAGGAACTGGGCGCCGGAGAAATCCTGCTCACCAGCATGGATCGGGATGGCACGAAGAATGGCTTCGATCTGGCGCTGACCCGGGCGGTGAGCGATGCCGTGGGTATCCCCGTGATTGCCAGCGGCGGCGTGGGCAACCTGGAGCACCTGGCCGCCGGCGTGAGCGAGGGCCATGCGGACGCCGTGCTGGCCGCCAGCATCTTTCACTACGGCGAGTACACGGTGAAACAAGCCAAGGAATACATGAAGAGCCGCGGCATAGAGGTGCGGCTGTGAGTGCCCCGGGCCACCGGAAGTGGCTGAACGAGGTGCGCTGGGACGAACAGGGTCTGGTGCCCGTCATCGTTCAGGAGGCGACCACGGGTGACGCCCTCATGTTTGCCTGGATGAACCGGGAGGCCCTGGAAAAGACCGCGGCCCTGGGGCAGGCGGTGTTCTGGTCCCGCTCCCGGCGCAAACTCTGGCACAAGGGCGAGGAGTCCGGCCATTTCCAGAAGGTGCTGGAAATCCGCACGGACTGCGACAACGACGTGATCCTGCTCAAGGTGGAGCAGGTGGGCGGAATCGCCTGTCATACCGGCCGCCACAGCTGTTTCTTCCAGAAGCTTTCCGGGGAAGAGCAGTGGGAGGCCGTGGAAGAGATTTTGAAAGATCCCAAGGAAATATACGCAAAATGAGTACCCACGACATCCTGCATCGTCTGTCCGATACCCTCCTCTCGCGCCGCGACGCGGACCCCTCGACGTCCTACACGGCCCAACTGTTCGCCAAGGGGCCGGACTCCATCCTGAAGAAGATCGGCGAGGAATGCGCCGAACTCATCATGGCCAGCAAGGACGGCAAACAGCTGAACATCGTCCGGGAATCCGCCGACGTGATCTATCACGTGCTGGTGCTGCTGGCCTTCCACGGCCTGGGCATGGAGGACGTTTCCCAGGAAATGCGCCGCCGGGAAGGGATTTCCGGCATTGACGAGAAGCGCTCCCGCCTGGCGCAGAATACGGAATCCGTGGTGCTCGGGAAAGAGTGATGGACAACTGCCTCTTCTGCCGCATCGCCCGGGGCGAGATACCGTCCGCCAAGGTGTATGAGGACGACGAAATCCTGGCCTTCAAGGACATCCAGCCCCAGCGGCCGGTGCATGTGTTGGTGATTCCCAAGCGCCACATCACCTCCCTCGCCCACGTGGCGGCGACGGATGTCCCGCTCCTGGGCAGGATGCTGGCGGTGGCCAAGCAAATTGCCGACGATCAAGGCAGCCCGGAGGGCTTCCGGGTCATCATCAACACCGGCCGCATCGGCGGCCAGGAAGTGGAGCACCTGCACGCCCACATCGTCGGCGGCCTCGAACCGGTCGGCCCGATGCTCAAACGAATTTAACCGGGAGATTCTCAAATGGGTTCCTTCAGTATCTGGCACTGGCTAATCGTTCTGGTCATCGTCATGCTGGTCTTCGGCACGAAGAAGCTGCGCAATATCGGGGAAGACCTGGGTGGGGCCGTCAAGGGCTTCAAGGAAGGCATGAAAGAGGGCGACAAGGATGCCGCCAAGCCCATCTCGCCCGACCAGCAACTGGACGGCAAGACCATAGACGCCGAAGCCAAGGTAAAGGAAAAAGTGTGAGGAATCAGGTATCAGGAATCAGTCAGATTCCGCGCCCTTCGGGCGCGCATGACTTTCTGATCCCTGACTTCTGATTCCTGATCCCTGAATATGTTTGACGTCAGTTTCGGAGAACTCGCCCTCATCGGCCTCGTGGCACTGGTCGTGCTCGGCCCGGAGCGGCTGCCCAAGGTGGCACGCACGGCCGGCCATCTGCTCGGCCGCCTGCAACGCTATGTTTCGGACGTGAAGGCGGACATCAACCGGGAAATTCGGCTGGAGGATCTGAAGAAGCTCCAGCAGCAGATGGAACACTCGGCCCAGGATATGCACTCTTCCTTGAGTGCAGGCATGCGGGAAGTGGAGGCACGCCTGGCGGAAACCAGCCAGCGCCTGGCGGCGGAGGTGAAGGCGCCTGGCGAGGAGACCCCCGCCCCCGTAGTGGAACCCCCCGCCCCGGAGCCGGTCCCGACCTTGCCGGCCGAAGCCCTGGCGGCCGCCGTGCTCCCCGCCGCCCCGGTCCAGGAAAGCCTGCAACTGGAACTGGCGATAGATCCCCCGCGTAAAACGGGTTAGTCCGGAAAGAACAGCTTGAACCGCAGAGGCGCAGAGGCGCAGAGGAATACAAATTTCGCCGGTAAGGCGCGCATCTGCCGTGGCCGTAGGTCGGTTTTCATCGAAAACCTGACATACCCGGCGCTGTCAGATTGCTCGCGCAACCTGACCTACGGTTCAAGGTTTTCTCTGCGCCTCTGCGCCTCTGCGGTGAAGAATTTGCCGCTAATAGGTTGAAAATGCCCAATTCCCAGGAAGACAGCAGCCAGGACTCTCAGGAAACCTTTATTTCCCATTTGGTGGAATTGCGGGAGCGCCTGATCCGTGCCCTCATCGCCGTTGGGGTGGTCTTCGTCTGCCTCTTCCCCTGGTCGAAGGATCTCTATTCCCTGCTGGCTCGTCCGCTCCTGGCCGTGTTGCCCCACGGCGGGCAGATGATCGCCACGGACGTGGTGGGTGTGTTCCTGGTGCCCATGAAGGTGACCCTGCTGGTGGCGCTGCTCATCGCGCTGCCCTACGTGCTCTACCAGATCTGGGCCTTCGTCGCGCCGGGCCTCTATTCCCACGAAAAGAAGCTGGTGCTGCCCCTGGTCGTATCCAGTTACGTGCTGTTCCTCACCGGCATGGCCTTCGCCTATTTCGTGGTCTTTCCCACGGTGTTCAAGTTCATGTCTTCCATCGCGCCGGAGGGGGTGGCCTGGATGACGGACATCGAGAAATACCTGGGCTTCGTCCTGTCCAGTTTCCTCGCCTTCGGGGTCACCTTCGAGGTGCCGGTGGTGGTCATCGTCCTGGTACGCATGGGCGTGGTCACGGTGGAAAAACTGACCAGTTCCCGCCCCTACGTCATCGTCGGCGCCTTCATCATCGGCGCCATCTTCACCCCGCCGGACGTGATGTCCCAGATGATGCTGGCGGTGCCCATGTGGTTGCTGTTCGAACTCGGGCTGTTCCTGGCGCGCTTCACCGGCCAGGACAAGGATGCCGCCCCGGCCAAGGATTCCTCCCAGGAAATCGTGTAGACCGGGCGCTGCCCGGCCCGGCGCGGTCACGCCCCGGCGTAGGCCCTGGTCGCCCTGATCGCTTCCTTCACCAGTTCCGGCCCGCGGTAGATGAGGCCGCTGTAGAACTGCACCAGGCTTGCGCCCGCATCCAGCTTGGCCTTCGCGTCCTGGCCCGAGAGGATGCCGCCGGCACCGATGATGGGCACCTCCCCTTGCAGCGCCCGGGCGAGGGCCGCCACCACGGCGGTGGATTTCTCGAACACCGGCGCGCCGGACAGGCCACCCGCTTCCCCGGCCAGGGGGTGATTGGCCACGGCGCTGCGATCCAGGGTGGTGTTGGTGGCGATCACGGCATCGAAATGGTGGCGGCGCAGGGCGTCGGCGATGTTGGCGATCTGGGCCTCATCCAAGTCCGGGGCGATCTTCAGCGCGATGGGCACGTAGCGCCCATGTTGCTGGGCCAGCCTCTCCTGGGCAGCCTTCAATGCCGAGAGCAGGGCGTCCAGCTCGGATTCCCCCTGCAACTGGCGCAGATTCTTGGTGTTGGGCGAGGAGATGTTGGCCGTGACGTAGCTGGCATGGGGGTACACCTTCTCCAGGCAGATCAGGTAGTCGTCCGCCGCCTTCTCTATCGGCGTGTCGGCGTTCTTGCCGATGTTGATGCCCAGGATGCCCTGGAAACGTGCCGCCTTGACGTTGGCGATCAAGGCGTCCACGCCCTTGTTGTTGAATCCCATGCGGTTGATGATGGCCCGGTGCTCCGGCAGGCGGAAGAGCCGCGGCCTGGGATTGCCCGGCTGGGGCCGGGGCGTCACGGTGCCGATCTCGATGTGGCCGAAACCCAGGGCGGCGAGGCCGACGATGGCGTCCCCGTTCTTGTCCAGGCCGGCGGCCAGGCCGACCCGGTTGGGGAAGGATAGGCCCATGACCCGGATGTCTTCCGTGGCGCCGCCGCTACAGCGGGGCAGAAGCCCGCCGGTGGCGGAGAGGCCGGCGATGGTCAGTTCGTGGGCGGTTTCCGCGTCGAGCGCGAAGAGGACGGAGCGGGCAAGGGAATAGAGCATGGGCGAATTTTACTTGGATTGGGGGCTTGGCGCAGGAATGGGAATGGTAGGTCTGGCAATTGTAGTCACCGTAGGTCGGGCTTCAGCCCGACATGGGCGGGATTGAGGCCGATGCCGGGCTGAAGTCCGACCTACAGCCCGATGCCACTTACGGTGACTGGCCGGCATCGGTGTCCGCCGGTGTGAGGTCGCGCCACATGCCCCGGATTCGCCCCTGCAGGGGATGGAAACGGGACTTGTAGGACATCTTGGGGCTTTCCTTGATCCAGTAGCCCAGGTAGAGCCAGGGCAGGCCATAGGCGCGGCACTGCTCCACCTGCCAGAGGATGGAGGCGGTGCCGTAACTCGCGGTCGGCACGTCCGGATCGTAAAAGGTATAGACGGAGGAGAGCCCGTCCGGCAGCACGTCAATGACGCTGACCATGCGCAACGCGCCTTCCTCCCGGAATTCCACCAGCACCGTGTCCACGTGGCTTTGCAGCAGGAAGTGGGCGTACTGTTCCCGGCTGTCCTGGTCCATGCCGCCGCCGGAGTGGCGCGCCGCCTGGTAGCGCTGGTAGAGCTGGTAGTGCTCCTCCTCGAAGAACAGGGGAAGCTGGCGCACTTCGAGTCCGGCATGGCGCATCTGCGCCCGGCGCTGGCTGCGGGTCGCTCGGAAGCGTGCGACGTCCAGGCGTACCGGCACGCAGGCCCGGCAGGCGTCGCACCAGGGGCGGTAGGTGAAGATGCCGCTGCGGCGGAAACCGGACTTGACCAACTCTCCGTAGAGCTGGGTGTCTATGACGTGGCTGGGGCTGGCGACCTGGGATCGGGCCTGGCGCTCGCCCAGGTAGGAACAGGGGTAGGGCGAGGTGGCATAGAAATGCAGCAGCGCGAAGGGTGCGTCGTTCAGGGCGGTCATGGCTGATTCCCCTTGGCAAAGATTCCCTTGGTTGCGTGGGCCGGCCATCTCGCCGGACGGGCGGCGGCGGGCGTCCAGTCGTGCAGATGGCGCGAGAATTCCGTCCGGGGGATCTCCCGCGCCCCCAGGGAGGCGAGGTGCCTCGTGGCCATCTGACAGTCAATCATGGCGAATCCCGCGGCCTCCAGGTGGTGGACCAGATGGGCCAGGGCGACCTTGGAGGCATCGGTCTCCCGGCTGAACATGGATTCTCCGAAAAATACCCTGCCCAGCGCAACCCCATATAAGCCCCCGACGAGACTTCCGTCACGCCAACTCTCCACACAGTGGGCGTAACCCAGTTCATGCAGCCGGCCGTAGGCGCTCATCATGGCCGGGCTGATCCAGGTTCCGGCCTGACTGCGGCGCGGTGCGGCGCATTCTTCCATGACCCGGGCAAAGGCCGTGTCCAGGCGTACCTCGAACAGGCCGCGGGCGAGCGTCTTGGCGAGGCTATGAGAGATACGCAGTTCGGCCGGGAAAAGCACCATGCGCGGATGCGGGCTCCACCAGAGGATGGGCTCGCCCTCGTTGAACCAGGGGAAGATGCCGTGGGAGTAGGCCTGGATCAGCCGGTTCGGGGAAAGATCAGCCCCGGCGCAGAGCAGGCCGTTGGGTTCCCGGAGCGCGGTGTGCACCGCCGGGAAGGGATCATCCGTGTCCAGCCAGGGAATCATGATGGCCTGCTGGTTGCGACGAGTCCGGCCTAGTAGATCGTTTCAATAAAAATATTACAAATCACGCCACACCCAGATCGAATTTCTTCCAGCGGAAGACGACGGGGGCTTCATTCATTTCGGCGATGCCTTTGAGGATGCGGGCCTTGAGGTCG
>JAQTNA010000057.1 GCA_028714035.1 Rhodocyclaceae bacterium | reverse complement strand
CGTGACCTCAGCCGAAGAAATTGCCCGCCGCCGCACCTTTGCCATCATTTCCCACCCGGACGCGGGCAAGACCACGCTCACGGAAAAGCTCCTGTGGTTCGGCGGCGCCATCCAGGTAGCGGGTGAGGTGCGCGCCCGCAAGGCCAGCCGCCACGCCACCTCCGACTGGATGGAACTGGAAAAGCAGCGGGGCATCTCGGTCACCTCCTCGGTGATGCAGTTCCCCTACCGGGAGTGCATGGTGAACCTCCTGGACACCCCCGGCCACGAGGACTTCTCCGAAGACACCTACCGCACCCTCACCGCCGTGGACTCGGCCGTGATGGTGATTGACTCGGTGAAGGGCGTGGAGGCCCAGACCATCAAGCTGCTGCACGTGACCCGGTTGCGGGATACGCCCATCCTCACCTTCATCAACAAGCTGGACCGGGAAGGCCGCTCGCCGATCGAGTTGCTGGACGAGATCGAGTCCGTGCTGGACATGCCCTGCGCCCCCATGACCTGGCCCATCGGCATGGGCAAGCGCTTCCGCGGCGTATACATCCTGGCCACCGATACCATCGCCCTGTTCGATCCCCAGGCGGACGGGGCGGCGGGGGAAATCATCCAGGGCCTGGATAACCCCCGGGTGGACGAGGTCCTGGCGGAGATGGCCGAGGAACTGCGCATGGACATGGAACTGGTGCGCGGTGCCTCCCATTCCTTCGATTCCGAATCCTTTCTGGCGGGCCAGTTGTCGCCGGTGTTCTTCGGCTCCGCGGTGAACAATTTCGGCGTGCAGCACCTCCTGGACGGCGTGGTGGACCTCTCCCCCGGCCCCCTGTCCCGCCCCACCCAGACGCGGCAGGTGGAGACGACCGAGGAGAAATTCACCGGCTTCATCTTCAAGATTCAGGCCAACATGGACCCGAAGCACCGGGACCGCATCGCCTTCCTGCGCGTCTGCTCGGGCCGCTTCGAACGGGGCATGAAACTGAAACAGGTGAGCACCGGCAAGGTCATGGCGGTGAACAATGCCATCACCTTCATGGCTCAGGACCGCTCCACCACGGACGAGGCCTTTGCCGGGGACATCATCGGCATCCCCAACCACGGCACCCTGCACCTGGGCGACACCTTCACCGAGGGGGAAGACCTGAAATTCACCGGCATCCCCTCCTTCGCCCCGGAATTCTTCCAGCGCGCGGTATTGAGGAACCCGCTGAAGCTGAAAGCCCTGCAGAAAGGCTTGCAGCAGTTGGCCCAGGAGGGCGCCACCCAGTTGTTCCGACCTCTGGGTAGCAACGACCTGATCCTGGGGGCCGTGGGTCAATTGCAGTTCGATGTCGTGGCCCATAGGCTGGAGCATGAATACGGCGTGGACGCCATCTTCGAATCCTACGGCGTCGCCACCGCCCGCTGGCTGAGAGGCAGCGCCGACGACCTGAAATCCATCGCCGACAAGTACCCCATGAACGTGGCCCTGGACGGGGCAGATGAATACGTCTACCTGGCGCCCAACCGGGTGAACCTGAAGCTCACCGAGGAACGCTATCCGAAGCTCAAGTTCCTGGAGACCCGGGAAATACACTGAGCGGCAGCCCACCCCGCTCCGCCGGGCGGGGGGGGAATTTCCTCGGCTCCTACGCTCCGCCCGCCCCTTCCTGGGAGAGGCGCACCAGGGCGTACTCCATGCTGTCGGACAGCGCGCGCCAGCTGGCTTCGATGATGTTGGGACTGGCGCCCACGGTGGTCCAGGACTCGGAGCCGCTCTGGAAATCAATCAGCACCCTTGTGGTGGCGCCGGTGCCTGAGGCGCTGTCCAGGATGCGCACCTTGTAGTCCGTGAGGCGCACGGTGCGCAGCACGGGATAATCCGCCTCCAGCGCCTGTTGCAGGGCCTGGGCCAGGGCGTTGACCGGCCCGCTGCCCTCGGCGGCGGTAAACTTGACCTTCTCGCCCACCTTCACCTTGACCGTGGCTTCGGCAAGCAACCCCCGGCCATGGCGGCGCTCGGTGATGACGAAGTAGTCCACCAGTTCGAAGGGACGCACGTAGCCAGGATGCAGCCGGTGCAGCAGCAGTTCCACGCTGGCCTCCGCCGCCTCGAAGGTGAAGCCCTCGTGCTCCAGGCGCTTGATCTGGCCCAGCACGTGCTTGGCGTCGTCCCCCTTCAGGTCTATGCCCATGCTCTGGGCCTGGAACACCACGTTGCCACGACCGGAAAGTTCGGACACGACGGAACGCATCTCGTTGCCGACCAGGGCCGGGTCCGTGTGCTGATAGGTGTCCGGCGACTTGAGGATGGCCGCCACGTGGATGCCGCCCTTGTGGGCGAAGGCGGAATGGCCGGTGTAGGGATGATGGTCGTCATGCTTGAGGTTGGCCACCTCCGCCACGAATCGGGACAGGGAGGTGAGCTCCCGCAGCTTTTCCGGTGCCACCACGGCATGCCCCATCTTGAGCTGGAGATTGGGCAGGATGATGGCCAGGTCGGCGTTCCCCACTCGCTCGCCGTAACCGTTGATGGTCCCCTGCACCATGGTGCAGCCGCCCTTCACGGCGGAGATGGAATTGGCCACGCCGCAGCCGCTGTCGTTGTGGCAATGCACACCGTAGCGCCCGGGCACCCGGGCCATGACCTCCCGGGTGATGGCCTCCACCTGCCAGGGCAGCTTGCCGCCGTTGGTCTCGCACAGGATCAGCCAGTCGGCCCCGCCTTCCGCCGCCGCCTTCAGGGTCGCCACCGAGTACTCGGGGTTGGCCAGGTAGCCGTCAAAGAAGTGCTCGGCGTCGAACACCACCTCCCGACCGTGCACCTTCATCCAGGCCACCGACTCCCGGATCATGGCCAGGTTTTCTTCCGGCGTGGCGGAAAGCACATGGCTCACGTGGAAGTCCCAACTCTTGCCCACCAGGGTCACGGCGGGCGTCTGGGCGGCCAGGAGGGCCTGGAGGTTGGTGTCCTGCTCGCAGGTCTTGTCCTTGTGCCGGGTGCTGCCGAAGGCGGCCAGCTTCGTCGCGCCCCAGTTCATGCGGGAAGCCCGACTGAAGAACTCGGCGTCCTTGGGATTGGAACCCGGCCAACCGCCCTCGATGTAATGCAGGCCGAAGTCGGCCAGGCGCCGGGCCACGGTGAGCTTGTCATCCACAGAGAGGGAGAAATCCTCGCGCTGCGTGCCATCGCGCAGGGTGGTGTCGTAGAGGAAGATGCGATCCATGGGACGGGAGAAATCCGGAAAACCCGAATTATCCGGGTTTCGTCCGGGTTCGCGAACATTTTTGGTGCGTCGCGACACGGCCCTTCCCGGGCGGCGGGCAAGAAGCCGGAATTACCCCCTTTTTTCCCGCCTAATCCCGCCGATCATTCGAGGCTTCGAAGGCTATGCTCGCACCATCTTCAGCCCGCCCTTAGCCCATGAAGCGCCTTAGCCCGTTCCCCCTTTTGGCCAGCCTGCCGGTTCACGCCGCTGAGCTGCCGCCCGCGTTGCCGGATGCCGGCGCCGGCCTGGGCCAGGTCGTCCTCGGCCTGATCGTGGTCATCGCCCTCCTGTGGGCCAGCCTTTACCTGCTCAAGCGCCTGCAATCCCCCCGTGGCGGCGTCGCGTCCGGCCTCAAGGTGGTGGCGGCCACGGCGGTTGGCCCCCGGGAACGGGTGGTGGTGGTGGAAGTCGGCGAGACCTGGCTGGTGGTGGGCGTGGCGCCGGGCCAGGTGAGCGCCCTCTCCACCCTGCCACGCCAGGAATTGCCGGAGGGTATCCCCGCGCCCCAGCCGGGCCGCGAGTTTGCCGCATGGCTAAAAAATGCCCTGGAGAAGAAACCATGAAGGCCGGAACCCTGATCCGGATACTGGGTCTGCTCCTGCTGGCACTGCCGGCCCTGGCCTCGGCCCAGGCCCTGCCCGCCTTCACCAGCACGCCTTCGGGCGGCGGCGCCACGACCTACAGCCTGTCGGTGCAGACGCTCCTGATGCTGACGGCCCTGTCCTTCCTGCCGGCCATCGTGCTGATGATGACCAGCTTCACCCGCATCGTCATCGTGCTGTCCCTCCTGCGCCATGCCCTCGGTTTGCAGACCTCGCCGCCCAACATGGTGATCGTGGGCCTCTCCCTGTTCCTAACCTTCTTCATCATGGCGCCCGTGGGGGAGAAGATCTACAACGAGGCCTACCTGCCCCTGTCGCAGAACAAGATCAGCTTCGAGCAGGCGACGGACAACGCCACCGTGCCTTTGCGCACTTTCATGCTGCGCCAGACCCGGGACGCGGACGTGAGCCTGTTCCTGCGCATCTCCAAGACGCCGAAGGTGGACAAGCCCGAGCAACTGCCCATGCGGGTGGTCATCCCGGCCTTCCTCACGTCGGAGCTGAAGACCGCCTTCCAGATCGGCTTCATCATCTTCATCCCCTTCCTCATCATTGACATGGTGGTGGCCAGCGTACTCATGTCCATGGGCATGATGATGATGTCGCCGGTGACCGTGGCCATCCCCTTCAAGCTCATGCTCTTCGTACTGGTGGATGGCTGGCTGCTGATCGTCGGCTCCCTGGTGCAGAGTTTTGGATAAGGCAGCAGGCACGCAAGCTCAAGGAGAAAGCTCATGATGACATCCACCACCGTCATGGACATCGGCCGGCAGGCCGTCGAGGTCGCGCTGATGCTGGCGGCTCCCCTGTTCATCGTCGCCCTGGTGACCGGACTCATCATCAGCATCTTCCAGGCCGCCACCCAGATCAACGAGGCGACCCTGTCCTTCGTGCCCAAACTGGTGGCGATCTTCATCACCCTGATCCTGGCCGGCCCCTGGATGATCGCTCTCATGACGGACTACATGCGCCGGCTGTTCGAGAGCATCCCGATGTTAATAGGATGATGATCGAGGGGCGAGAATCGAGGACAGAACAAAATCAGCCGTGCGCAAATGCGCACGGATTGTCCAACTCGATTCTCGCCCCTCGACTCTGAATGCTGCCATGCTCTCCGTAACCAGCGCCCAACTGAACTTCTGGCTGGCGGCCTTTTTCTTCCCGCTGACGCGCATTCTGGCGCTCCTGGCCACGGCCACGCCCTTTGACAATGCCGCGGTCCCCGGCACCATACGCCTGGTTCTCGGCCTGGCCATCACCTTCGCCCTGACCGCCGCCATGCCGGCCGTGCCGGCACCGGCGCCCGGCTCCTGGCTTGGCCTGGCGCTCCTAGCCAAGGAAGCCTTGATCGGCGTCAGCCTGGGTTTCGCCATGCGCCTGGCCTTCACCATCCTGGAAGTGGGCGGAGAACTCATCGCCTTGCAGATGGGCCTGTCCTTCGCCACCCTCTACGACCCGCAAAGCAGCGGTCAGACGGGCGTGATTTCCGACCTGTTCATCCTGCTCGCCACCCTCATGTTCCTGTCCCTGAACGGCCACCTGGCGGTGCTCAACGTCCTGGCCGAGAGTTTCCGGCTGTTGCCTGTGGGCGCCGCCCTGCCGGTTGCCGGCTGGCATGGACTGGTCCTCACGGGCGGCTCGGTGTTCGGCATGGGCCTGCTCCTGGCGCTGCCCATCCTGGCCGCACTCCTCATCACCAACATCGCCCTGGGCATCCTCACCCGGGCCGCTCCGCAACTCAACGTGTTCGCCGTGGGTTTCCCGGTGACCATGCTGGTGGGCTTCATCATGCTGATCCTGGCCATGAACTACCTGGCCCCCTCCTTCGAGCACCTGTTCGATCTGGGTTTTTCCAACATGAGGGCGTGGCTCGGGAGGGGCGCCGGCTGAACGCGGGATTTACGCGACCTCGGCCCCACCAATCCCTCGGGGGTCTGTCGGACTTCTAGTCCAGGCCCTTCGCGACCAACTGGATGACGCCGTCCGATACCTGCTGGGCGGAGGGAACGGTGGTGGAATCAATCCCTTCCGTATAGGACACGATCTGATATCCGCCATAGCCGCCGTCCCGCGCCAGCTTGGCGGCACGACGCTGGAATACCTGGCGGGCCTCGCCGTCGCCCCCCGTATGGAAGTTTTTCATGCGCAGGGAAAGCTGGTACTCGTTGGCCGCGAGCCGGGTTTCCTTGACTTCCCAGTTCGGCGCCAAGGGATCAATCACCAGATAAGCGATGGTCAGGGCACCCGTGTAGCCGATGAGCGAGGTGATGGGAACATTCAGATGTTCAGTGATCTGCACCGTCCCCGTGGGCAACAGGGCGTGCCCGCTGGGATAGGTGGAGCCGAGGCTGCCGCAACCCGTCACCAGCGGCACGGAGACGACGAACCCGGCAAGCAGCCTCGAACTTAACGGACTCATGGCCTTACTTCATGAAATCGAACAGGGACAGGCCGGAAACCTGGATGAAGGATTTCTGCGCCGCCTGGAGCCCAATTTGCTGCATGCTCAGTTGGGAGATGGCCTTGTTGTAGTCGGTATCCTGCAAGCTAGAAAGCACCTGCGCGTACTGGGTGTCCAGGTTCGCATTCACCGTGCTCAGCCCGTCCAGTTCGCTCAGGCGGGAACCGACCGAAGCCCGTGCATTGAGAATCGAATCCAGGGCAGTACTAAGGCTTCCTTCGGCCGCGGTAAGCTGCGTCTGGAAGCTGGAATGAGCCGCCGGAGCCCCACCGCCCACGCCCGCGGTCGCCGCATTCTGTAGCGTGTTCACCAGATTGGACAGCGTATCGAACAGCCCGGGCTTACCCGTCTTGATGTCAAAGGTGTCGGTGTTGCCGGCCGTCGGCAAGGCGGAACTCGTGATCTGCACCGAGACGCCATCAAACTGGATCGTGGAAGTCGCGCCCGTGGTGACGGTGCCGAACGTAATCACGTTGCTCGCTGCGGGCTTGGTGTTGTCTATCACTTGGTAGGCACCGGTGTCCGTCAACTTGATCTGATAGTCATGCCCCGTCAGGGCACCGTTCACATCCACGCTGGAAGTAAGGGGAGAATAGGTGCCGGTATTGCCGCTGGACGCCGTGATATTGGCGTAGGGATTGCCCATGAACAGGCTATCACCCGAAACATTGACCGGTAACTGGCGCGACGAGGAAACCTGTAGTGCTCGGCTGCCGCTGTCACCGGCGTAACTCACCGCCGCTCCGGTCGCGCTGCCGGCCAGGACATCGCCGCTGAAGGGCTGAGTGGAACCCTTGTTGCCCGAGAACAGAAACTGCCCGAGGCCATCCGTACCGTTGGCCAGGCCCATCAATTGCTGGAACTGGGACTGTACGTCGGTCGCTATGGCCTTGAGGTCGCTGGGGTTGAGGGCGGCGTTGTTGGCCTGGATGGCACGGCTCTGCACATATTGGACGAGGTCATTGACCGCCGACAACTGCCCATCCACCAGACTCAGGGTTCCCTTGGCGCTGCCCTGATTGCTCGCATATTGGCTGTTGATCGCCTTGGCCTGGTTGAGTTCCAGGGCCTGCGCGGCGGCGGCCGGATCGTCAGAGGGGGTGATCATCCTCCGACCCGTGGCGATCTGCTGCTGCGTGTGCTGCAACGCACTCGTCTGGCTCTGCATGTTGCTCATCGCACCGTCGAAGATCATGCTGGTACTGAGGCGCATGGTTTTACTCCTGATTCTTTTGTATCAAGCGTTGAGCATCTGGTTGAAGAGGGTCTGGGCCACCTGGATCAGCTTCCCCGCCGCCTGGTAGGCCTGCTGGTAGCGAATGAGATTGGCGGCTTCCTCGTCCAGATTGACGCCGGAAACGGATTGCTGGCTGGTCTGTATCTGGGAAACCATGGTTTGCTGGGCCGACAGATTGACGCTGGTGTCCTGGGCCCGGGCACCCACCAGACCGACCATCTGGGAATACACCGACTGGTAGCTGGACTTGCTGTTCTGCAGGATGTTCGTGGTTTGCAGCTTTCCCAGGGCCAGCGCGTTCCGGTTGTCGGACGATGCGGCGCCGTTCAGGGACGCATAGAACTTGTCGCCCACCGCGGGCTGACCATTGATCTGGAAACTGAAGTCGCCGGCGGAGGCGGTGCTCGCCGAGAAACCGGGCGCCAGCGCGATGGTATCGCCGGGCACATAGGGCACCAGGGCCGGGACGCTTCCGGCGGCATACTGGGTTACGCCACCATTGTGGGTCACCTGGATGGCTGCGGTCGCCGGGAGGTTCGAGAAGCTGAGATTGCTGCCGTCGTAGGTCATGCCTATCTGTGCCGGGCTGACGGGGAACAACTGGGACAAATTGCTCGTGCTATGGGTGGTTCCGATACTGATCTGCCCGCTGCCCGAATTGCCGATGTTGGCGCTCGTGCGCGTCGGAGCCGCAGCGGCGATCATGTTGGCGTCGGCGATGGCCACGGACATGTTGCCGGCCGCCTGGCGCATGGGCTGGATGAGGAAGCTGTCACCGGCCTGGGCCGACTTGGTCGAGTCGTAGGAAAAAGTGAGTCCATCCACGGAAAGACTGGTAGTGGAGCCGTCAAGAACCCCCACGACCTTGCCGTCGGACACCCTGGTCACCCCGTAGCTGGAACCGTCGTAAATGACCCGATAGTCGCTGGTGGTGAGGGACGAGACATTGGTCGCGTCGAAACTCGCCGAAATGACTCCCGACGGGGTCAGTGGCGAATTGCCGGCGTTGCTCTGCACCTCGATCGTCGGATTCTTGAAGAAGGCCTGGCCGATGTTGCCATTCAGATCCTGTCCCAGTTCATGCTGAGTGTTGAAGCTGAGAGCCAGGCCGACCGCCACTTGCCCTAGTTGGGCTTGCGCCGGGTTCAAAGCCTGATCGCGGAAACTCAGAAGCCCACCGATGGCGCCCCCGGTCAGTTGGTTCTCGGGAATGGAGTAGTTCAGGCCCCTGGCACCCTCAAGACTGATGGTCAGGCTGTTCGGATCCGAGGCGGAAGGCGCCGTGCTGACCTTGAACGCCTGAGTGCCGGAAACCAGAGACACGCCATTGCCGATGAAGACGTTGAGGTTGCCGCCACTGTCCTGGCTGGTGGTGACACCGACCTGCTGCCCCAGCTTCGCCACGAGCAGATCCCGCTGGTCACGCAGGTCGTTCGCGATTTGCCCGGCCCCGCCGGCTTCCACCGCGGTGATATGCTGGTTCATCGTGGCGATCTGCGCCGCGTAGGAACTGATACTGGACGCGGCGATGGTGATCTGGGAATTCACGTTGTCCCGGATTCCCGAGAGGCTCTGGCCCAGGGAATTGAAGCGGGAGGCCAGGGTTTGCGCATCCGACAGGAGCGCCTGCCGACTGGAGGTGGACGAAGGGTTGGAACCGGGATTGGCCGCCAGGCCCTGTACCCCGGTGAAGAAGCCTTGCAGTGCGGGCGTGAGGCCGGCGGTCGAGTCGCTCAGGAGGTTGTCCAACTGATTGACCTGGGTCGAGTAGGCGTCGAGTTCCGACTGCCGGGATTGGGCAGTGGCGAGTTGGTTGCTGAGGAACTGGCTATAGACGCGCTGCACGCTCCCGATCCGCGCACCCTGACCGAGGAACCCGCCGGAAGCCTGGAGTGGATCGGACGCCTGCTGTATGACCTGCTGACGGGTGTAGCCGGGCGTCGCCGCATTGGAGATGTTCTGCCCGGCCGTGGTCAGCCCCGCCATGGCGGCGGAGATGCCGGACGTGCCGATATTGATTAGACTGCTGCCCATTTTGTCCTCCTGATGCGGATATCGGCAACCCAGCGGGAAACTTTTGCCGTTTGCCAGATCAAGAGCAAGGAATGGGCCAGGCTGTGGTCAGTGGGGAGTAGGTAGTGGGTAGTGGGTAGTGGGATGTTTCCGCGCCTTCGGCACGCATATTTCCCCACTCCCTACTCCCCACTACCCAGCCAACTGCTTCCTCAGGCTATTGCCGGAGATGATGCGCTCCAGCTTGGCGGCGTACATGGGATCGGTGGCATAGCCCGCCTGTTGCAGTCCGCGGGCGAAGGTGGAGGCATCCTGACTCCCCACGACCGAGACATAACGCGGATTGTTCTTCAGGAGGCTCGCGTAGTCGCTGAAGGCCTCGGCATAGGAACCATAGGCACGGAAACGCGCCACCGTCTTCTGCGGCACGCCGCCCACGTACTCGGTAGTGGCCTTTTCCACCACCGGACCGGTCCAATCCTTGCCGGCCTTGATGCCGAACAGGTTGTGGGCCGGCCGGCCGTCGGCCTGGAGCATTTCGGACTTTCCCCAGCCGGTCTCGAGCGCCGCCTGGGCGACCATGAAATGGGGCGGAATGCCCGCCTCCCGGCCCGCCTTGAGCGCGTGGGGCCAAAGCTTGTCCACAAAGCTTCCCGTCCCGGGCGTTGCCGCTGCGGGCGTGCCTTCGGCGGCGGCGCCGGGATCCGCCGACCCGCCATCCAGCACATGCACGGCCGCTCGGCGCAGGACAGAAGGATCGAACCGGCTGTCTGGAACATCCGTCCGGGCGGCAGGGCCGGCAGCGGCACCGGCAGAACTTGCCGCTACCGCCGGATCGGGCGAGGAAGGACGACCAAGCTGCTTTTCTATTATGGCCGCCAGACCGGTGCTGCCCTTGGCCACCAGCATCTGGGCCAGTTGCTGGTCCAGCATGGTCTGGAAGGTTTTGGTCTGCTCCGAATCGAAGAATCCGTCCTGGGGCGTGGCGTCACGCATGGACTTGAGCACCATCCCCAGGAACACCGCCTCGAATTGTTTGGCGGCGGCGTGCACGGCCTCGGGCGAATTGTCGCGGGTAAGCCGCTTCAGGCTGTTCAGGCTGTTGGCGTCGTAGGCGGGGAGATTGGAGATATCGGAGGGGTTCATAAGCTGGCCTCCGGCCAGCAGTCGAGAGCCAAGAGTCGAGAGTCGAGAGTATTTTCAGCGCGCCGCAGGCGCGGAAACTCATACTCTTCACTCTCCACTCTCCACTCTCGACTGGTTTTCATATGATTTCCAGCTCGGCTCGCAGAGCCCCCGCCGCCTTCATGGCCTGGAGGATGGCGACGAGATCCTGCGGATTGGCGCCGATGGCGTTCAAGGCCTTGACCACTTCCGCCAGAGACGCCCCCTGTTTGACGTTGATGAGCGAACCGCCATCCGCCGGGGGAGTGGCCGGTGCGGCGCCCCCCGCCTGGGCCGTGCCCACGGTAACGCTCAGATTGCCATGGGCGACGGCACAATTCTGAAGGCTCACCAACTGGTTCATGACCACGGAGCCGGTACGGGCGTTGACGATGACCTTGGCGACGGCCCGCACCGGTTCCACTTCCATTTCCTGCAAACGGGCGAGAAAGCTCACTCGCTGATCCGGGTCGGTCGGCGCGCGCACCCGAATCTGCCGTCCGTCCAGGGCGCTGGCCGCATTCCCGCCCAGAGACTTGTTCACGACCTCGACGATACGCTGGGCGGTACCGAAATCACTGCCGTTCAATTCCAGAGTCACGAACTCGCCCTGGCCGACGGGCGTGGGCACGGCACGCTCCACCGTGGCGCCGTCCGTGATGCGCCCGACCGACAGGTGGCTGGCGATGGGCCGGGCACCCGCCGGGGTCGCGCCGGCACCACTCACCAGGACGCTGCCCTGGGCCATGGCGTAGATGTTGCCGTCCGCGCCCTTGAGGGGCGTCAGGACCAGGGTGCCGCCCCGCAGGGACTTGGCATTGCCGATGGAAGAAACGGTGATGTCTATCGCCTGGCCCGGTTGGGCAAAGGGCGGCAACGTGGCCGTAACCATGACGGCCGCCACGTTCTTAAGTTGCAGCGAGGTTCCCGTGGGCATGCTGATGCCCATGTTGGCGAGCATGTTGATGATGCTCTGGACGGTGAAGGGCGTCTGGGTGGTCTGGTCGCCGCTGCCGTCCAGCCCCACCACCAGGCCATACCCCGTGAGCTGGTTGTTGCGTATGCCGGCAATGGAAGCCAGATCCTTGATCCGCTCTGCACGAACAGACCCGGCAGCCAACAGAACCAGGCAAAACACCGCAGCAAGATATTTTCTAACACCCGAGAACAACATGCGGCTCTCCAACTACTGACAACTGACAACTGAAACCTAGAATGGCAGCGCCGACAGGAAGAAGCGGGACAGCCAGCCCATGACCTGGGCCGAGTCTATGTAGCCGTTCTGCTTGTATTCGAGACGAGCGTCCGCGACCTGGACTGATTGCACCGTGTTGGCGGTCGTGATGGTGGCCGGGTTGACCACCCCCGAGAAGCGAATGAATTCGTCGCCACCCTCGTTGATGGCGAGCTTCTTCTCGCCGGAAACCAGGAGGTTGCCATTGGGCAGGGCCTCGATCACGGTGACGGTGATCGTCCCGGTAAAGGTATTGTTGGCGGCGCTGGCGCCGTCGCCGGCGAACTTCATGGCATCGGATGCGCTCAGGCTCATGCCCTGGAAGGTCTTGCCGGGCAAGCCGGAAACCGTCGGCACCGACGCATTCATGGAACTGGTCCGATCGGCGGAACTGGACGACTTCTTGGCGGCGTTGCTGTTCTCCACCAGGTTGATGGTGATGGTGTCGCCCACCATCCTGGCCCGCCGATCTTCAAAGAGCGGCCTCATGCCGCCGGCCTGGAAGATGGCGCCGTTGCCCGCCTGCGCGTTCTGAACCACCGGCCGGGCCGTCATGGGCTGATGCACCATGGTGGGCGGTGTCGTGCCGGCGCAGCCCGCAAGCAGCAAGAAACCCAATGCAACGATCCTGTTCATTTCCTGCCTCTCAATCTGCTCGCGACTCTAGGTTCAAGAATCACATCGTGCTCAGCTTCTGCAGCATGCCGTCCGCGGCGGTGATGGCCTTGGAATTCATCTCGTAGGAGCGTTGCGTCTGGATCATGAGCACCAGTTCCTCGGCCACATTGACGTTCGAGGTTTCAACGTAATTCTGGTTGAGGGTGCCAAGGCCGTTCAGCCCGGGCTGCCCTGGCGTGGCGGTACCGCTGGAGGCCGTTTCCAGGAACAGGTTCTGGCCGATACTCTGCAAGCCCCCCGGATTCACGAAGCTCGCCAACTGTATGGTCGGCCCGGTCACCGCGGCCCCGGCCAAGGTCCAACTGACCACGCCGTCCTTGGCGATGGTCAGTCCGGACGCGTTGGCCGGAATCGTTATGGCCGGAGTCAGGACGTAGCCGTCTGCGGTCACCAACTGGCCGGTGGCATCCTTCTGGAAGGATCCGTCCCGGGTATAGGCCGTGGTACCGTCCAGCGGATTGGTGACCTGGAAGAATCCCTCGCCCTGGATGGCCACGTCCAGCGGATTGCCGGTCTGGCTCAGGTTGCCCTGCAGGTGGATGCGCTCCGTGGCCACGGGTGCCACGCCGGTACCGATCTGGAGTCCGGAGGGAATGGTCGTCTGCTGACTGGACTGGGCGCCCGGTTGGCGCAAGGTCTGGTAGAGCAAATCCTGGAACACGGCGCGCTGGCGCTTGAAGCCGTTGGTGCTGACGTTGGCCAGGTTATTGGTGATGACATCCAGCGAAGTCTGCTGCGCATCCAGGCCGGTCTTGGCTATCCAGAGAGAGCGAATCATGGTTTATTCTTCCTGTCAAAGTCGCGCCAGCGACTCACGACGCTCCCCTCGCCCCTTGAGGGAGAGGGGCGGGGAGGCGAGGGGTGAACTGGCTCTGTGGTCAGGGCAAGGCATGGTTGAAATCGAAATTCTCAATTTACTTGTCGGCAAGCAATTGTTGTGCCGCCTGATCGTTCTGCTGGGCGGTCTGAATCATCTTGGTCTGCATTTCGAACTGCCTGGCCAGGGAAATCATCCTGACCATCTGGTCCGCGGTATTGACGTTGCTGCCTTCCAGAAAACCACCAGCCACCGTGACGTTCGGATCCACCTCCGCCTGACCGCCATTCTTGAGACGGAAAAGGCCATCCTCGCCCCGCACCAGATCCTGTTCGGGCGGGTTGACCAGTTTCAACAGCCCCACCATGTTGGCACTGTTGAGCGAGCCCGTGCGGGGTATGGCGGTGATGGTGCCGTCCGGACCGATGGTAATGTTGTTGTCGGGCGGAAGCGTGATGGGGCCAGCACCGGCAAGAACCGGCAGCCCCATCTTGGTTTGCAGGAGACCCTCCGGGGTGATGGCGAGATTGCCGTTCCGGGTATAGGCCTCGCTGCCGTCGGGCATCTGCACCGTGAGCCATCCCGGTCCCGCCAGGGCCACGTCCAGCGGCCGCCCCGTCTGCTGTATCGGACCCGGCGTAAAATCGCTGGCCACGCTGGCGTCGGTGACGAAGGCGCGGGTCGGCAGCGCATCGGAAATCACCGGCACGGCGCGCAAGCGGTGCTCCTCGGACTTGTAGCCGGTGGAACTGACGTTGGCCAGATTCTGGGCCACCGCCGCCTGCTGTTGCAGGGTGGCGCCGGCCCCGGTCATGGCGGTGTAGATGAGTTTGTCCATGATTGATTGGAGAGTAGGTAGTAGGAAGTGGGTAGTAGGTCGGGTTAGGGTTTCGCGCCTGTGGCACGCATTTCACCCCCCGCTTTCTTCACCCACTACCTACTCCCCACTGCCCCACTACCCGAAGAAATTACCTGAGACTGACGATGGTCTGCATGATCTGGTCCTGGGTCTTGATGGACTGGGCATCGGCCTGATAGGCGCGCTGCTGTACGATCATGTCCACCAATTCCTTGGTCAGATCCACGTTGGAAGCTTCCACGGCGCCGGACTGCACCGTGCCGACATAGCTGTCGCCGGGCTTGTGCGCGCCCAGGCTGCCGGCCTTGGGCGTTTCCTGCCACTGGTTGTTGCCCACGGAAACCAGCGCCGACGGGTTCTGGAAGGCGAACAGCGCCAACTGACCCAGGGTCGAAGACTTGCCATTGGAATACGACCCGGTGATCAAGCCCGTGTTATCCACGGAAATGCCGGACAGGGCGCCATCCTTGTAACCATCCTGATTCATGGCATTGACGCTGAAACTCAGGGTGTTCTGGGTGGACTTGGACATGTTCAGGTTGAAGGTGGGCACCGTGCCGTCCAGGCTACCGATCTGCAGCGCGCTGAGAAGACCCGGCGCCTTCAAGGCACCCGAAGAGGTGAAGGTCATCTGAGTGGGAATGAAGTTGGTCGCGGAGGTCGGAATATTGGAACCCACCACCGCGGCCGCCTGCACGGCCTGACCATTGACCGTCTCGCTGATCGTGGCATACATCTGCCATTGATTCGGCTGGGAAGTCTTGCAGAAATACGTCGCCAGGGTATGCGCCACACCCGTCGGGTCATAAACCTGCTCCGAGGTGGTGGAGGTGTAGGTGGTCGGGTCGTTGGGATTGAAGTTGTCGCTCCCCAGGGCCACCGTCGGGGCGTATGCCGTCGTGACGCTGGCAGATCCCATCAGGGTCGTCGCGCCGGTATTGGCACCGTTGTTCGCCATGACGAGGCTGCCGGAACCCGTCAGGGTCATCATGCCGGTGGCACTGTCAATGCTGACGTTCACCGGACTCGTCACCGGCGGCACGACCGAGGAAAGGGCGCCGTAGATGGCGTTCTGCACCGCGGACACCAGGGTGTTGGTGCTGTTGTTGCCGAAGGTGTAGTTGCCAGCCGGTACCGTGACCGGGATGGCGGCGCCGCCGTCAATGCTCAACGTGAAGCTGTTGTTGGTGCCCGAGGTCAGGGCCAGGGGCGAAGTCAGCGCCGTTCCCGTCGCCGTGGAGCCGAACATGTCCACCGCGCCATTGTTGCCGGCAAGCGCACTCACCGCCGCCTGGGACGCCCGGCCCTGGGTGCCGTAGGCGCCGACGCTGTTGGACGTCAGCAGCAACTTGCCGTTGGTGCTGAGTCCGACCGTCACCGCGACCGACGGCGTCAACCCCACCAAGGCGGTATCCACCGCCGTCTGTAGCGCGGACACCAGCGTGCCAGCCTGGCCGCCGGTATAGGTTCCCGGCAGAACGCTGACCTGAACCGGCGCATTGCCGTCCACCGCCAGCATGAACTTGTCATTCGTACCGGCCGCAATGGTCATGGTCTGGGAGGCACTGACGAAACTGGCCGTTCCGGTCGTGCTACCCGCTGTCATGGCGGTCGGGGGCAAACTCTGGGAATTCAGATTGACCTCGATCTCGGCATTCTTCGTTTGCTGGTGGGTCATCATATTGGTGACGCCCAAAGCACCCAAGGCACTGCCCGTGCCCGGGAAGCCCTCGAGCTTCAAGCCCTGAGCATTCACGAAGTAGCCGTTCTGGTCCAGTTGGAACTGGCCATTGCGGGTATAGGTGAGGGAGCCGTTGGCGTCCTTCATCTGGAACATGCCCTGGCCGTTGATGGCGATGTCCAGGGGGTTGTTGGTGGTGGTGATGTTGCCCTGGGTGAATTGCTGCACCACGGCGCTCACGGAACTGCCCATGCCCACCTGCCCGGAGCCGCCGGAGATACCGTTGCTCCCACCCGTCAGGGCGCTGGCATAGAGATCGCTGAACTGGGTCACGCTCTGCTTGAAGCCGACGGTGCCGGCGTTGGCAATGTTGTTGCTGATGGTGTCCAGGGTGGCGGAAGCGGCATTGATGCCGGTCAGTGCTTGTTGGAAGCTCATTGCAGTCTCCTGTCAGAGTATCTGTTGTATGTCGGCCAGGGCCACGCTGCTCTGGCTGCCAAGATTGATGCGTACGCCGGTGCTGTCGCGGGTGATGCTGCTCACCACACCACTGCCCAGCGTCGTAGCCGTTACATCCTGTCCACCCATGCTGGCCGTCGCGGTAATGGTGTACACACCGTCCGCCGCCTTGCCGCCGGCATCCGTGCCGCCGTCCCAGGTGAAGCTCCGCACGCCGGCATTCAGGCCGCCCAGATTCAGGGTCTTGACCTGGTTGCCGGAGGCATCCTTGACGGCCACCGTCACGACATCCGCGTTGCCGGCCAGGTTCAGTGCAGCGCCGGCCTGCCCCTGGGACAGGGTCATACTGCCGCCCTTGACCAACACGTTCTTGCCGATGAGGCCCGCCGCCTGAAGCGTCTGGTTGTCCGTATTCGTGGCCAGCAGGCTTTGCAGCGAGGTGTTCAACTGGGCGAGGCCGCCCACCGTGCTGATCTGGGCCAGCTGGGTGGTCATCTGGGCGTTGTCCATGGGATTGAGCGGATCCTGATTCTGCAACTGGGTCACCAGAAGGTTCAGAAACCTGTCCTGAATGCCCTGCGCACTGGTCGGATCGGTGGTGCTGGCACTCGTGCTGCCGGTGCTGCTCTTGCTGCTCGTGCCGTTGATGGAAGCCAGCACGCTTGCGGAGATGGCGCCGTTGTTGGAGATGGAGCTCATGGTCGTTTCCTTACTGGCCTATCGTTAGGGTCTTTTGCATCAGGCTCTTGGCGGTATTCATGACTTCCACGTTGTTCTGGTAGGCGCGGGAAGCGGAAATCATGTTCACCATTTCATCCACCACATTGACGTTGGGCATGGCGACGTATCCGTCGCCGTTCGCCATGGGGTTCTTCGGGTCGTAGGTCATGCGCATCGGAGCGGCGCTTTCCACGACCTGCCCCACCCGCACGCCCTGGGATGCCGCATCGCCCATGGGCACGGCGGTGAAAACCACCTGCTTCGCCTTGTAGGGCTGCCCATCGCTGCTGACCACGCTGTCGGCGTTGGCCAGGTTGCTGGCCGTGGTGTTCAGCCGCAGGGACTGGGCGGAAAGGGCGGAGCCGGCGACATTGAGTACATTCAAGAGGCTCATGGCGATCAACCTTGTATGGCATTCTGCATGTCGCGCAGCAGGTGGTTCACCACGGCGAGACTGGTTTCGTACTGGAGCGTGTTCTGGGCGAACTGCGCCCGTTCCGTATCCATGTTCACCGTGTTGCCATCCACCGACGACTGGGTTTCAGTGCGATAAAGCAGTCCCGAGTCCACCGCGCTGGAGACCGCCGCCTCCATGTGCCCGGAACTGGTCCGCGCCAGGGGCAGGGTACCCGCCGTTCCTGCCGAGCCACCCAGCGCATTCTTCAGGGCCGACTGGAAATCCATGTCCCGAGCCTTGAAGTTGGGCGTGTCGGCGTTGGCGATATTCGAGGCCAGAATTTCCTGACGATGAGCACGCAGACCCAGGGTGGTCTGTTGTACGCGCAGCAGGTCGTCGAGCGGGCTGGTCATGGTGGCACCTCGGAATTCGTTTCTCGGCTAAAGCATTGCAGCTTTCGTGCCAGGCATGTTACGGGTGCCAAGGCGGCAATGAAGGGCAGAAAAAGCAGGCATTTGCCGCCCATTCCCCCGACAGGGCGCACGGGCACGGCAAGATTTGCCGGATGGGGGCAAGGCCGGACCACGGTGCTGCCTTGGTCCGGAATTGCCGCCCTATCCCCCGCCTGTTTCCGCCATGAACATTGTGCCGAATGCGCTCCAATGGTTAAGATGCGCCATTACCCCAGGTGAAACCCCGTGTCCAGATTCTCCCGGTCCGCCCTCTGTCTCGCCCTGATCCTGCCGACCCTGGCCCTGGCGGTGCAGGATCCGCTCTTCGTCAAGACCGCGGCGGAAGACTTCCTGCGGACTCAGACCAAGGACCTGCCCGGCGAGATCAACATCAGCGTCGAGGCGCCGTCTGCCGGAAACAAGCTTCAGGCCTGCAACACTCTGGAAGCCTTCCTGCCTCCCGGATCGCGCGCCTGGGGCCGCACCACGGTGGGCATACGCTGCGTGGAGGGTGCCTCCTGGAGCCTCTACCTGCGGGCAAGGGTGCAGGTGACGGGAGACTACCTGGTGACGACCCACGCCCTGGCACCGGGCCAGGCACTGGGAACGGAAGACGTCACCACGCGCAAGGGCGAACTGACCCAGTTGCCGGCCGGCATCCTCACCGACCCGAAGCAGGTACAGGGAAAGCAGGCCAGCGTATCCGTGCCGTCGGGCCAGGCCCTGCGGGCCGACCAGTTGCGCCAGCCCCTGGCCGTGCAACAGGGGCAGAACGTCACGGTCATTTCCCGGGGTGAAGGCTTCCGGGTATCCACCGAAGGCGTGGCCCTGGGCAATGCCTCGGCCGGCCAGGTCGTACAGGTACGTATCCAGTCCGGCCAGGTGCGTTCCGGCATCGCCCAACCCGGCGGTCTGGTGGAGATGAACTACTGAACGACCGGAGACCCATCGAGGGCTTCAGACCTCCCGGAGGAAGCGCTCCTTCCATTCCCGATTCAGATCGGTACTTTGCCGGTCGGGAATGAAGGGAAAGTCGGATCTTCTTGAATGGTTCTCAAGGCCGAAACACGCCAGGATCGAATTGACCACCCGCTCCGGATCGGCCGCCAATTCTTCATAATTCACCTCGATCGGATGGATTTCTTCGGCCTCGAAGAAATCATCCCATTTCGAGATTTCCGATTCGATGTTTTCGATCTCCCTTCTTATGGCGTCGAAGTCGTACTTCGGACCACAAGCCGGCTTGTGAAAACTCAACCAGGCATTGGTCTGATAGGCCATGGCCAGGGAAACCGCCTGTGCCACACGGTCCTTGCGATATATGCGAATATACTTCCGAAAGTCCAGCAGACTCATGAGCCTGCTCTGGCGGCTTATGGGTTCGAACTGCGCCCAGTGAGCCTTTATGCCGAACCAGCCGGTGCTGGATGTGCGACGGCGGAAGAGCCGCAACATGACCTCTTCCATATCTTCGGAATCGAAGCGAGTCTTCCAATTCTCGATCTGCTTCGGATGAAAGTATTCCAGGGGGCTGCCGAGCAGTCCGGTGGAGGTCAGCAGATGTCCCAGGTAATGACTGCCGGAACGCGGTGTCGTGGCAAACAGGTAAGTATTCGGCTTTCCGTCATATTCTGGATGGTCATAATCCGGGCCATATTGATTCCACTCGCTCATGCCGACAATAGCTCCACAACAAAATCATCCGATAAAAAATCAACCACCGGAACATGCCAATGTTATTTCCCGGCGGCCAGTCTACGTAGATCAATTATTCGTGTCAATGCGGCGGCCGCGCGGCACCCCCGACCTAGGGTCTGTTGACAATCAAATCTCCGAAACGCGTACTGAATATCCATTTTGGAATCGTCGTTAACATTCAATGAGTTACAAAGGGGCTGTTCACAGAGGCTGATTTGTGGTCATATCCTGACTTTTGGGCAGAGTCGGGATGATACGTGTGTGGCTGCGAGATGATCAATTTGAGCGCATCGAAGCGCTGTTGCCGGGCAAGGCCAGCGATCCTGGGCGCACGGCGGCGAACAACCGCTTGTTTATCGAGGCAGTGCTGTGGATTGCACGCACGGGAAGCCCTTGGCGGGATTTGCCCACGGAGTTTGGCCCTTGGAATAGCGTCTATCAACGCTTTGCCCGATGGTCGAAGCGGGGCGTCTGGCATAAAGTCTTTAGCAAGCTGGCTCAAGATGCGGATTTCGAAGAAGTTTTTATAGATAGCACCATCGTTCGTGCCCATCAGCATGCCGCCGGTGCACCAAAAAAAACGGCAACCAAGCCCTCGGGCGATCCCGTGGAGGATTGAGTACCAAAATTCACGCCTTGGTCGAGGGCTTGGGCCACATTGCCCGATTCCGCCTCACCGGCGGGGAAGCCGGCGACAGCCCGGAAGCCTTGCCTTTGCTCAACGGGGTGCAACCGGGCTCCTTGAGCGCCGACAAAGCCTACGATACCGATGCCATCCTCGAAGAACTCTTGGCCAAGAACATCGAAGCCGTTATTCCGCCACGCAGTCATCGGGTCGTACAACGAGAATTCGATCACCATAAAT
>JAQTNA010000056.1 GCA_028714035.1 Rhodocyclaceae bacterium | reverse complement strand
ATGGCCCACCCAAAAAGACAGAAATATATACAAATCAAAGCACTGTGAACAGATCCCTTGTAACCTGTTGATCGTAAACGGCTTATGTCATGGGTTTACGATGCCGGCATTCATGCGATTGCCCTGCGGTCAAGGGTTTGGCGGCAGGGTTTGGCGGCGGGGAGGAAGATGGTGAATGCGCTCCCGCTTATCCCCCTAAGAGGCTATTCCTCCCGCTCGCCCTCGCTGTCCCGGTAGTGCAGGGCCGAGATCTGCTCCGAGACGATGCCGATGAGGAAGGTGAGGATGGACGAGATAAAGAGCAGGGCGCTCATGTTGGTCAGACGGTGGACCGTCAGGAAGGTGTACAAGTAGTACGCGAGGCCGGTGCAGAAGAAGGAGAGGCTCACCGGCAGGAACAGCTTCAAGGGGGAGTAGAGGGTGCCGACCTTGATGATGATGAGCAGGAAGCGCACGCCATCCCGCAGCGGCTGGATGTGGCTCTTGCCGATGCGTGCCGGGGTGTGGATGGGAGAATAGGCCACGCTGAAACCGGCACGGAAGAAGCACATGGTGATGGTGGTGGGATAGGAGAAGCCGTTGGGCAGGAGGTAGAGGAACTTCCTGAACTTCCTGGCGTTCACCACCCGGAAGCCCGAGGTCAGGTCCGCGATGGGCTGCATCACCATCCAGCTGGCGAAGCGGCTGAACAGGTCGTTGGCCACCGCCCGGTGGGCGCCGGCATGCCCGCTCTTTGCCCTGGCTCCGACCACCATGTCGTAGCCTTCCGTCATCTTGGTCAGCAGTCCCGGCAGATCCTCCGGCCGGTGCTGTCCGTCCGCATCCATGAAGGCCAGAATGTCGCCCTTCGCCGCACGCGCCCCGGTCTTGATGGCCGCGCCGTTGCCCTTGGGGTAGGGGTGGGAGATGAGCCTCACTCCCTGCGCCGCGCACACCTGCCTGGTGTCGTCCGTGGAACCGTCATCCACGACGATGATTTCGGCGTCCGGCAGGAGTGCCCGCAGTTCCGGCAACAGATGCACGAGTCCCGCCGCCTCGTTTCTGGCGGGGATGACGATGGAAAGACGATTGATATCAGGGCTTAGCACGCATTTCCCCGACCGTTGTAACATCAGAAGGCTTCGCATGGGTCAAGCCTTCGGCGATCTGGATCCGTAGCCCCTCTATCTCTTTTTTGTGCCCATAGCTGTCGGATGAGATGGATAGAGAGTCGAGTTCTTGCCGCGCTCTGTCGAACTGTTTCAGGCCAATTCGGACCTGAATCAGACTGGAATGAAAAGAGAATTCCCCCGCATATCCCTGGATTGCCTGCTCCAGAAGCGGAATCGCCTGAGCATACTGATGCAAGCGGTTGGCCTTGTACTCTCCATACATGGCGAGGAACTGAGCCTTATGCACGGGCAGGAGTCCGGGATTGGCCAGGGTACTCAGGAATAGCTGCTCGATATAGCCCTCTGGTAGCCGGCATGTGCCCGCAGCCTGACATTCATCGAGGGGACGGATGAAGTTCGTCCTGTCCGCGTAGAACTTGGCGCTACGGGCAACGAGTTGCAGCCGAGACAGCCAACTTTCCTCGATCGGTTTTCCCGCGTAGTAGTTGAGGGCGATCAAGCCCGTCAGACTGGCCGGGTGGAGCGGGTCGAGCCGGTTTGCCCGCGAGTAATAATCGAACGCCTTTTCGTAGGACCACTCGAAACCGCCGTCGACGAAAGCCTTGTGGAAAGTGCGACCAGCTTCGAAATTTGCGCGCATGGAGCGCGGGTGGTTGTCGGCCTCGGTCATGGCGAGAACCGTCCCGTCCGACCAGCCGAGGGCGCGAAGGTGAGTGCCGAAGCCGAAAAACAAGGCAACGGCAATTACGATGGAATATTTCAGGAAACGGGATATCACGAGCGGCCGCGCACCGGCCAGCCCGGCGAGGAGCGGCAACAGGATTCCGTAGGAGGGCAGATAGTTCCGGTGTTCGAATACGAGTTCCAGGGGCAGGAAAGTGGATTCAAGCAGATGGCCACACAGAAACCAGGCAACGCCGAAACCCAGGAGATAGCCCTTTCTCAGGGCGAATCCGGCAACGCCAAGGAGGGCAAGGATACCCAGCAGCGCCGGGAGGGTGGACATCGGTTGGGAAAGGCCCGTGGAGGCCGGGAAATCGTCGTGGAACAGGCCCATGTCGGAAACATAGGGCGCAAGAATCAGGCGCAAGTAGAACCACAACGCGCGCGGCTCGGTCAGCAGGCGCTGGCCGAGGCTGAAGTCACGCAAGCCATACTGGGCCATCAGGGATTCGACGTGTCCTGCCACCCAGGCCAGTCCAAGCACGCAGGGTAGCAGGACATAGGCCACATGAAACGCCAGCAGCGCCCGCTTCTGCCCTTTGCTCGATGCCGCAAAGCGGAATATTCCGGCCTCAATGACGCAAATATAGAGCGGCAGCAAGGTACCAATTTCCTTGGCTTCCAGAGCCAGGATGCCGAACACGGGTACCGACAGCCAGAATGAGAAATAGGTGAGGGGCGAGCGGCTATGCTCCGGGCGTCCCATCTGCAAGCGCGCCCAGGCGTAGGCGATCATGCCGAGTACCATCATCAGGCTGGACAGACTCGTCATGCGCTGGACCACGTAAACGGCCGGGGTCAGGTTCAAAGGATGCAGTGCCCAAACGGCTACCACCAACAAACTGAGCCAGCTGGCGAATTTCTCCGCCGAGTCTTGTCGCTGGATGCGGGCCCGGCCAAGCAGCAGCAGCCAGGTAAGGAAGAACAGGCTTGAGGCAACGCCCAGATGGATGATGAGATTGACGATCTTGAAGCGATAGGGTGTGAAACCGGACAAGTAGCCATCGGCGGCGAAGCTCACCATGCTCAACGGGCGACCAAAAAGCCCCTGGGCGTTGTCCCGGAAGATTCCCACGATATCGAATGGCTGCTCTGCCTCGACCCGTATGTGGGCGTTATCCAGGATGTTGGCGAAATCATCCAGAGCGAAGGGGCCGTGCAGTGCCGGCGAATACACCCACCAGACCATCGCAAGGGCCAGGAGGCTCGACAGAAGCAGCCAGGCCGCTTCAGGCATTCTGGAAAGCCGGGGCTTGAGGGTCACACATCTTCTCCAACACATGGCCGCCGATTATCCGGACGCGCCCAAGGGCATCAAGTGTAGCAGGCTCGGTCAAACTCCATCTTTTCAAGGCACGTCCGCATCCAGCGCATCGGCAGCTTCCGGCATATTCCCGCTGTTGCGGGAATCCGCTCTGGAAGGTAAAGTTCCTCGCTGAAAAGCGGTTCCGTGCCACGCTATGCTTGTGCCTCGCCGGCATTCGGCAGGTGGCTGTTTCCGGTTACCCAGTTCGTTCAAAAAAGGGAATTACCCCCATGATCAGTTGGTTCGACGCACGTTCGTCCGAGGAACTCGGTACATCCCTGGCTCGTTTCTACATGGAACGCATTCCGCTTGCCCCGGCGCGAGGCAAGACTCCACCTAGTGCGGCACGCCAGAAAGAGGTGGTGGAAAAGATGCTGTCCCAGTTGGCGAGCTTCAAGTCCAGCAACAAGCTCAATATCTACAAGAAAGCAAAATTGGGCAACTCATTCCAGTGGGTCTTGAAGGAAGCGGGCTACCCCGGCGAAGTCATTGCCGACCTGACCAGAATGCTGATGGTTAATCTTTGACCTTCCCGCAAGAGACATGCTGGCTATTCTGAAAAGTCTATTTTCACGACCGGAATCCAAAGCGAAAACCGCGCCATCAGCTGCCTCGCAGGCTGTCTACGACCGTGGCAAGGCCAGCCAGCAGCAAGGCGACCTTGAGGGCGCCATTTCGGACTTTCGCCGGGCGATCGAGCTCGATCCGGAAAACCGCCTCGCCTACCGAGATTTGTGCTTGGCCCTGGTGCAGCAGGGGGATCCGGTTCAGGCACGGAGGGTCATCCTGCGCGGGCTATCGGTCGCCCCATTATTTCCGGACTTTCACTATTATCTGGGCAATCTCTACAGCCTGGATAATGATTATGAAAAAGCCATTGCCAGCTACCAGAAAGCGCTTGCCCTGAAGCCTGACTTTGCCGAGGTACGCTTCAATCTCGGCATCCTGCGCAGGAAGTCGGGCGAGTTTGAACGAGCCGAAGCGGGCTATCGGGATGCGTTGACCATTCATCCCGACGACGCGGAGGTTCTCAATAAGTTGGGCGAGACTCTGGATAACCTGGGGAAGTACCCGGAAGCTGCCGACTGCTATCGAAAATCCGTCGCCCTGGACCCCGACAATGCCGTGGCGAATTACAACCTGGGGGCGGCCGCCTTCCGGGAGGCGGCATTCGAGGAGGCCTTGGCCTGCCTCAGAAAATCCGTTGCCCTCAATCCCGCACTTTATAAAGCCAAGTTCAGCCTGGGAAATCTGTTGCTGTTACTTGGACAATTCGAAGAAGCTTGGGATGCCTACGAATCGAGGTGGCAAAGGGATGATTTCGTTGCCAGGTCTTTTTCCCGGCCTCGCTGGTCTGGAGCGACCGGGATCTCGGGCAAGACCCTCCTGCTTCATGCCGAGCAGGGCTTGGGCGACACCTTGCAGTTTGTCCGCTATGTAGACAAGCTTTCCGCCTTGGGAGCGAGGGTCATTCTAGAGGTGCAGGAACCGCTCAAAACAATTCTTCAGTCCTATCCCGGCACTTCCGGCGTGTTTGTAAAGGGGGAAGAGTTGCCGGATTTCGATTTCCATTGTCCCCTGATGAGCCTGCCCCATGCCTTCCGAACGGACCTGTCTGGCATACCGGCACCTGCCAGATACCTGGTGGCGCCCGCCGAGCGGGTAGCCCATTGGTCCCAAAGGCTGGGCGGGCAGCCCACACCCCACATCGGCCTCGTCTGGTCGGGCAACCCCGCACACGGGGACGATCATAACCGTTCCCTTCCTCTCTCCAGTCTGGCTTCGCTCTGGCAAGACGGAAAGCGCAGCTTTCTCTGCCTGCAAAAGGAAATCAGGGAGCAGGACCGGGGCGTGCTGGACGCCTCCCCCTGGCTAATCAAGCTTTCGCCCGAGTTGATGGACTTTGCCGAAACGGCTGCGGTCATCGAGAATCTGGATCTGATCATCACCGTGGATACCTCGGTCGCCCACCTGGCGGGCGCCCTGGGCAAGCCGGTCTGGATACTCCTGCCTTTCGTACCCGACTGGCGCTGGCTTCTGGATCGTTCCGACAGCCCCTGGTATCCGTCTGCCCGCCTGTTCCGGCAAAGACAACCCGGCAACTGGGAGTCTGTGATAAGAAACCTCGATCTGGCGCTCGCAGCCGAGTTCGATGCCTGATGTGGCTCTCTGAATATCTGTGGTAATAGTCCAACTTCTGGTGGAAATCGCATGTTTGGTGTGCTGAAAAAGCTGTTATCGCGGTCTGACGCCGGCAGCACGATGTCGCCATCGGCCGCTGCGCAGACTTACTATGACCATGGCAAAGTCTGCCAACAGGGAGGTGACCTTGACGGCGCCATTCGCGACTTCCGCCATGCCATCGAACTCGATCCGGAGAACCGCCTGGCCTACCGGGATTGGTGTCTCGCTCTGGTACAAAAGGGCGATCCGGCGCAGGCGCGGAAAGTCATTCAGCGTGGTCTCTCGGTGGCTCCCCTTTTTCCGGATTTTCACTATTACCTGGGCAATCTGCACAGTCTGGCGGGAGAATCGGAAAAAGCCGTCGCCTGCTACCGGAAGGCACTGTCCCTGAATCCGGATTATGTGGAAGTGCTGCTGAATCTCGGCACCATACTGAGGGATTCGGGGCAATTCCATGCAGCCGAGGATTGCTTTCGGCATGCGATCAAGGTTGGCCCGGACTCGGCTTATGCCTATATCAACCTCGGACTCGTGTTCTTCAAGCAGGGGCAATTCGACACGGCGGCCGAGTGTTACCGAAAAGCCATCGCCTGCGATCCTTCGGATGGCGCACCTTACCTGAATCTCGGCATCATGGCCTTCATGGAGGGGCGCATGGAAGAGTCCCTGGCCTGGTACGGCAAGACACTGGAGGTGGCGCCGGGTCTAACCCTGGCCTATTACAACCGGTCAATGCTTAGGCTGCTCACTGGCGATCTGCGCCACGGACTGCCCGATTACGAATATCGCTGGGGGCAGCTTGGTGCGGCGCCCCCCCGGAGCTTCCCGCAGCCTCTGTGGCTGGGAGAGACGGATCTGGCCGGGAAAACCATCCTGCTGCACGGAGAACAAGGGATGGGCGATACGCTGCAATTCGTGCGCTACGTCACCCTGGTGGCGGCCCAGGGGACCAGGGTAGTGCTGGAAGTGCAGCCGGCCCTGAGAAAACTACTGGACGCCTTCCCCGGTACCAGCGCCGTGTTATCCACTGGCGACCCCCTGCCGGATTTTGACTGCCATTGCCCCCTCATGAGCCTGCCCCTGGCGTTCAAGACCGAGTTGGCCACCATTCCGGCTGCTCCCCGCTATCTGACCGTGGCCGAGGAACGCATCCAGCACTGGGCAGCGAGGCTTGAGAGCCTGGGAGCGCCGCGGATCGGCATCGTCTGGTCCGGGAACGCCAAGCACCTGAATGACCACAACCGCTCCGTCGCCCTGGCAGATCTGTTGCCCGTTCTGGGGGCGCGGCCCGCCGTCAGCCTGCAAAAGGAGGTGCGGGAGCAGGATCTTGAAGCGTTGCGGGCAACGCCGACGATCCTGGATATTTCCGCCGAACTTCTGGAGTTTGCCGACACCGCCGCCGCCATCGAGAATCTGGACCTGGTGATCACGGTGGACACCTCGGTCGCCCACCTGGCCGGAGCCCTGGGCAAGCCGGTGTGGATACTCCTGCCCTTCATTCCCGACTGGCGCTGGCTGCTGGATCGTTCCGACAGCCCCTGGTATCCCTCGGCCCGGCTGTTCCGGCAGTCCGAAAGGGGGAACTGGAGCGCCGCCTTCGCCGCCCTGGAAGCCGCCCTCCTGGAATGGCACCCATAAAAAAGCGGGCCGCAGCCCGCTTTTTTGGTGAAGCAAAGTCCTGACCGATAACGGTCTATCAGCCGCCCGGTTGGCAAGCGCGAGCACTGGTACAGCTACCCGTCACGGCCCAGGTGATCGTGGATGCGCCTGATGTGGGCGTCAGGGTCATGTTCAGACCACCGGCGGCAGTCGTGCCGACCGCGGTTATCACGCCGCCGGTTACGTGGATGGAGGAGATGTTGGTCGTTGCCGTGGTAAGTGCGGCGGGAATGCCGACCGTGCCTTCGTTGCAACTGCTTGCAGAGCCGCCATTGGTCTGAATGCACTCGGAAATGGCCGTCTTGAAGGCTGCGGTGGCATTCACTACGTCGGCGAAGTGGGCGCGGGTGATGTAGCCCTGATACTGGGGCACCGCCACGGCGGCCAGGATGCCGATGATGGCGACGACGATCATCAGTTCGATCAGGGTGAAGCCTTTCTGTACTGCATTCATGTTTATCTCCTCACGGGTAACAATGTGCCGGATCGGGCCGGGCCGGGTCTCTCTACGCAAGGGCCGTGCCATGACCGGTCTTGCAAAAAATTTCCTTGTGTTTCATGCCCTGGCGGGATGGATGGGGCTCCACCAAAAGTCATAACTGACGAAAAACGTCACTTCAAATGACGAAAAACGGCTGGCAGAAGCATTCATTCCCATGCGAGTCATTACGCCGGCCGCGACCGATCGTAAAGCGTCTCGGGTGCGATGTCTATGTTGCCGGGCCAGACGACCGTGCCGTAATCTATGGCCGCTTTGGCGAACAGGGGAGACCCTTTCAGTTGCGCAAAGGGTTTCTTGTCCATGTAGGGGGACATATCGAAGATGCGCTTCTCGCCATTTTCGAACTCAAGATGGAGTTTGTAATCCGTCTTGGCCTCGACTTTCACGACATCCAGCAGGATTTCCATGTGGCCTCTTTATTGCAGTGGGGCGATACGGAAGGGTTGCTCACCCTCAACGGCAAGCTCCCAATCGGCAAACAACTCATCCTTGTGGATTTCAATCCATGCTTGCACCATTTTCAACTGTTTGGGCGGGATGCTGCCTGCCAGCACATGCCCATCCTCGATGGCGATGGACGCCTTCGCGCCCGCGTACCGGACATGGATGTGCGGCGGTCGTTGTCCTCGAACAGCATAGCCACCAGGATTCCGTAGAACATGCTGATCGTGGGCATTTTTCCTCCGCTTCAGGTCCGATTGACCACTGGGTGAGGATGTGTTTATACGCCTAAGCTTCGCGGCAGCGCAAGCTGACATGCAACACAATGAGGTGATGGTCCTGCGGCCCCGCGATTACCCCATGGCGGGCTAATACCCGCCCCATAGTTCAAGAGGCCCAGCCGCCGCCCAGTGCCTTGATGAGCAGGATGCTGGCGGCCATGCGGCGGGACTGGAGATCGGTGGCGCCGCGCTCGGCCGACAGGGCCGCGGTCTGGGCGGCGGTCACGTTCAGGTAGCTCACGGTGCCGGCCCGGTACTGGTTGGTGGCGATCTCCAGGGATTTCCGGGCGGCCTTCACGGCCTCGCCCTGCACCCGCGCTTCTTCTTCCAGGATGGCAAGCGCGGCCAGGTTGTCCTCCACCTCGCGCAGGGCGGTGAGCACGGTCTGGCGGTAGGCGGCCACGGCGCCGTCGTAGGCCGCTTCCGCCTGGTCCTGGCGCGCGCCGCGGGCGCCGCCATCGAACAGGGTCTGGGCGAGCGCGGGGCCAAGGGACCAGAAGCGGCCGGGGGCGGAGATGAGGTTGGCCAGGTTGCCGCCCTGCCAGCCGCCGCTGGCCGTAAGGGTGAGGGCCGGGAAGAAGGCGGCGCGGGCGACGCCGGCCTGGGCGTTGGCGGCGGCGGCGCGACGCTCGGCCGCGGCCACGTCGGGCCGGCGCTCCAGGAGCGCGGAAGGCAGGCTGGGCGGGATGGCCGGCGGCGTGGCCGAGAGTGGCCGGGCGGGGAGGGTGAAGCCGGAGGGCGCCTGGCCCACCAGGAGGGCGATGGCGTGTTCCAGTTGCGCCCGCTGCACGCCCAGATCCAGGGCCTGGGCCTTCGTCGACTGGTACTGGGTCTCGGCCTGGGCCACGTCGGCCTGGCCGGCCACCCCCCCGGCGTAACGGCTCCGGGTGAGAGCCAGGGATTTGTCGTAGGCGGCGACGGTTTCATCCAGCAATTTCCGCTGGGCGTCCAGGGCGCGCAGGGCGAACCAGTCCTGGGCCAGTTCCGCCTGGATCGAGAGCCGGGCCGCCGCCAGGTCGGCGGCGCTGGCCTGGGCGCTCGCCTCCCCGGCCTCGACGTTCCTGCGCAGCGCGCCCCAGACGTCCGCTTCCCAGTTTGCGGCGAGGCTCAGGGAGTCGCGAGTCGTGATGGCGCCGCTGCCCCCGGCGGTGGCGGAGGCGAGGGAGCGGGTGTTTGATGCCGCCCCGGATAGCGTGGGTAAGAGCGCCGCCCGGGTTCCCTGGGCCAGGGCACGGGCCTGCCGGTATTGGGCCTCGGCCTGGCGCAGGGTCTGGTTGGAAACCTCCACCTGTTCTTCCAGGGCGGACAGGTTCTCGTCGCCGAGGGCGAGCCACCATTTGCCCCTGGGCAACTCGTCCGCGGGCCGCGCCTCCTTCCAGCCCTCCTTGAAGGCCGCGGGCACGTCTACCATCGGCTTCACGTAGTCGGAGCCGACGGTACAGGCGGTGAGAAAAGACAATAGAACCGCAGAGGCGCAGAGGCGCAGAGAAAACCTTTGCCCTTCACCCCCGCCCTCTCCCCCCGCCGGGGGCGAGGGAGTCATGATTTTCTCCGCGCCTCTGCGCCTCCGCGGTTCAATCAAGTTTTTCATATTCCGTACTCCGCCGCCACGAGGGCGTCCTTGCGGCCGCGCTTCAGCCAGTGGCGGAAGCGGTCCAGGTAGAGGTAGACCACCGGGGTGGTGTAGAGGGTGAGCAACTGGGAGAACACCAGGCCGCCGACGATGGAGATGCCCAGGGGCCGGCGCAGCTCGGCGCCTTCGCCGCCGCCCAGGGCCAGGGGCAGGGCGCCCAGGAGAGCGGCCATGGTGGTCATCATGATGGGCCGGAAGCGTAGCTGGCAGGCGCGGAAGATGGCGTCCCGGGGCGACAGGCCCTCCTTCCTCTCCGCGTCCAGGGCGAAGTCAATCATCATGATGGCGTTTTTCTTGACGATGCCGATGAGGAGCAGCACGCCGATGAGCGCCATGATGTTGAATTCGGCGTCGAAGGCCATGAGGGCGAGCAGCGCGCCGACCCCCGCCGAGGGCAGGGTGGACAGGATGGTGATGGGGTGGATGGTGCTCTCGTAGAGCACGCCCAGCACGATGTAGAGGGTGACGAGCGCGGTCAGGATCAAGACCGGCTGGCTGGAGAGGGAATCCTTGAAGGCCTTGGCCGTGCCCTGGAAACTGCCGTGGATGCCGCTGGGCACGCCCGCCCTGGCCATGGCGCCCTCGATGGCGCCGGTCGCGTCGGAGAGTGAAGTACCGGGTGCCAGGTTGAAGGAAATGGTGGACGCGGCGAACTGTCCCTGGTGGTTCACCGCCAAAGGCTGGGTGGAGGGGGCGTAGCGGGCCACGGCGGACAGGGGCACCTGGGTCGGCAGGGGCGTGCCGGGTACGCTGAGCCAGATGTTGTCCAGGGCTTCGGCGTTCTGCCAGTAGCGGGGGGCGGCTTCCATGACGACGTGGTACTGGTTGAGGGGCGCGTAGATGGTGGATACCTGGCGCTGGCCGAAGGCGTCGTTCAAGGTGGCGTCCAGTAACCTCGGGCTGATGCCCAGGCGGGAAGCCGTGTCCCGGTCCAGGGTGAGCAGGGTGGACAGGCCCTTGTCCTGCTGGTCGGTATTCACGTCCTTGAGGAGGGGCAGTTCCGCCAGGGCCTTCCTGACCCGGGGCTCCCAGTCCCGCAGTTCCGTGAGGTAGTCCGCCTGGAGGGTGTATTGCCATTGGGCGCTGCCGGGCCGCCCGCCCATGCGGATGTCCTGGACCGGTTGCAGGTAGAGGCTGGCGCCCGGCTCCTTCGAGAGCTTGCCGCGCAGCCGGCCGATCACCTGGTCCGCGGAGACCTGGCGCTCGGCCAAGGGCTTCAGGGCCACGAACATGAAGCCGGAGTTCCTCTGCCCGCCGCCGGTGAAGCCCACCACGTTATCCACCGCCGGGTCCGTGCGCACGATCTCCATGAAGTCGGAAAGCTTCTTCCGCATGGCCTGGAAGGAAATGCCCTGGTCCGCCTGGATGGCGCCGGACAGCCGGCCGGTGTCCTGTTGGGGGAAAAAGCCCTTGGGCACCACGGTGTACAGCCAGACGTTCAGGCAGACCGTGGCCAGCAGCAGGAACATCATGAAACGGCCGTGGGCCAGAGCCCAGGAGAGGCTGCGGCTGTAGCCGGAGAGCAGCGCTTTGAACCCCCGTTCGCTCCAGCGATAGAGCCGGCCTGGCTGGGCAAGCTGTACGCCGCGACTTACTACGTCTCCCTCTCCCCGCAGGCGGGGCGAGGGAGTGTCCAGCCCCATATCGGCATCCTTGCGACGCCCCTTCAATACTCTTGCGCAGAGCATGGGTGTGGCGGTGAGCGACAGCACCAGGGAGATGAGGATGGCCACCGTCAGCACCACCGCGAATTCCCGGAACAGGCGGCCGATGATGCCGCCCATGAACAGAATGGGGATGAACACCGCCACGAGCGACAGACTCATGGACAGCACGGTGAAGCCCACCTCCCGGGCGCCGTTCAAGGCGGCGGTAAAGGGCGGCTCGCCCGCCTCCAGGTGGCGGGTGGTGTTTTCCAGCACCACGATGGCGTCGTCCACCACGAAGCCGGTGGCCACGGTCAGCGCCATCAGGGTGAGGTTGTTCAGGCTGTAGTCGCACAGGTACATGGCGGCGAAGGTGCCCACCAGGGAGACGGGCACGGCCATGCTGGGGATGAAGGTGGCGGGAACGTTGCGCAGGAACAGGAACACCACCCCGATCACCAGGGCGATGGAGATCATGAGCGAGACTTCCACGTCGTGCAGCGAGGCGCGGATGGTGGGCGTGCGGTCCATGGCCACGTCCACATTGATGGCGCCGGGTATGGAGGCGCGCAACTGGGGCAGCATCCTCTTCACCCGGTCCACGGTCTCGATGATGTTGGCGCCGGGCTGGCGGTAGACGATTACCAGTACGGCGGGTTGGGCGTTGGACAGGCCGGCGTTGCGCAGATCCTGCACCGAGTCCACCACCTGTTCGGCCACGTCGGCCACGCGTACCGGGCTGCCATTCCGGAAGGAGACGATGAGCGGCAGGTATTCCGCCGCGGTGGTGGCCTGATCCGTGGCGGTGATCTGCCAGTGCCGGCTACCGTCCTCCACGTCGCCCTTGGGCCGGTTGGCGTTGGCCGAGGCGAGCGCCACGCGCACGTCCTCCAGCCCGATGCGGTACTTTTGCAGGGCCAGGGGATTGAGTTCCACCCGCACGGCGGGGAGCGAACTGCCCCCGGCCCGCACCTGTCCCACCCCCTCCACCTGGGAGAGCTTCTGCGCCAGGATGGTGGAGGCCGCATCGTAAATCTGTCCCTGGCTCATGGTGTCGGACGTGAGTGCCAGGATCAGGACGGGGGCGTCCGCCGGATTCATCTTGCGCCAGATGGGGTTGCCCGGCATGCCCGTGGGCAGGAGGCTCCTGGCGGCGGCGATGGCCCCCTGCACGTCCCGTCCCGCGCCGTTGATGTCCCGGTCCAGATCGAATTGCAGGGTGATGCGGGTGTTGCCCAGGGTGCTGGAGGAGGTGATTTCGGTCACCCCGGAGATGCGTCCCAGCGACCTCTCCAGGGGCGTGGCCACCGTGGCGGCCATGGTCTCGGGGCTGGCGCCAGGCAGAGAGGCTTCCACCGAGATGGTGGGGAAATCCACCTGGGGCAGGGGCGCCACCGGCAGCAACTGGAAGCTCAGCAAGCCGGCCAGGAACACACCCAGAGTCAGGAGCGTAGTCGCTACCGGCCGGTGAATGAAGACGGCGGAGACGTTCATGCCTCGAACGGAAGCAAATTCACCGCAGAGGCGCAGACGAAAGGCAAGCTCCCTCGCCCCCCATGCGGGGGGAGAGGGGTGGGGTGAGGGGTAAAGGGTTTCCTCTGCGCCTCTGCGTCTCTGCGGTTCAAATTGACTTTCACAGCACCATCTCCCGCGACACCCCGGCGCGGTGGAGGATGCGGCGCAACTGGTGCAGGGCCTCGACCTGGATCTGGCGCACCCGCTCCCGCGTGACGCCGAGCACCCCGGCGAGTTCTTCCAGGGTACGCACTTCCCGTCCGGCCATGCCGTAGCGCCATTCGATCACCGTGCGCTGCTTCTCACCGAGTTGGGCGATCCATTCGTGGATCAGACCCTCCAGTTCCGCGCTCTGGAACAGGTTGTCCGGCGTACTCGCCTCTCCATCGGCGAGGGTGTCGCCGATGGAGAGGGCCGGGTCCATGTCCAGGGGGGCGTCCAGCGAGGCGGTATGTTCGTTCAGGGCCAGGATGTCCCGGACTTCCTGCACCGGCCTGTCCAGCAGGGCGGCGACTTCTTCAGGCAGGCTGTCGCCGTGGTTGCCGTTGTCCAGATGACGCAGGGCGCGCAGCACCTGGTTCAGTTCCTTCACCACGTGTACTGGCAGGCGGATGGTGCGGGACTGGTTCATGATGGCCCGCTCGACGTTCTGGCGTATCCACCAGGTGGCGTAGGTGGCGAAACGGAAGCCCCGATCCGGGTCGAATTTTTCCAGGGCGTGGATCAGGCCCAGGTTGCCTTCCTCCACCAGGTCCAGGAGCGGCAGCCCCCGGTTGAGGTAGTGCTTGGCGATATTCACCACCAGCCGCAGGTTGTGCTCGATCATCTTCTGCCGGGCGGCGAACTCGCCGGCGCGGACTCGCAGCGCCAGGGCCAGTTCCTGCTCGGGGGTGAGCAGGGGGGTGACGCCTATCTCGTTGAGATAGATATGGGTGAGATCGCCGGGAAAGTCGGATTCCTGGCCGGCGTCGGCACCGTAAGCCGACGCCGTGCCGACTTCGACCTCGGCCTCGACAACGGCCTCGGGTTCGGGCGCGGCGCCCTCCTCTTCGGAGTAATCCCCCGGGTCCGGCTCCACCGTCACTCCCTGGCAGGCAGGAACTTCTGCGGATCAACGGGCTTGCCCAGGCGGCGGACCTCGAAGTGCATCTTGCCCGCTCCATCCTCGCCCTTGCCCATCTCCGCGATCTTCTGTCCCTGGGTCACGGTCTGGCCTTCCTTTACCAGGATCTGACCATTGTCGCTGTAGGCCGTCAGGAACTGGGCATTGTGCTTGACGATCACCAGCTTGCCGTAGCCACGCATGCCGCTGCCGGCATAGACCACCTTGCCGGCGCCGGCGGCCAGTACCGGGTCGCCCACCTTGCCGGTGATGTCCACGCCCTTGTTGGCGTTGCCGTCAAAGCCTCGGGCCAGCTTGCCCGCGGACGGCCAGGCCCATTCGCCCGTTGCCTCGGCAGGCTTCACCTCGGGCTTGGTTTCCGGCTTCACCTGGGGTTTGACGTCCGGCTTGGCGTTCGCCGCCGCGCCGGCGGCGGGCTGGGGCACGGCCGGCGGGTTGGCGGCCGGGGTCGGCATGCCATCGCTTGCCCTCGCCTTGGCCAGTGCCTGCTCCGAGTAGGGCTGCTTCCCGGCCAGGGGCTCGTGCTTCACGATCGTTCCCGCCGCCATCGGCGGCGCCGGTGGCTGGGTCGGCACCGCCTGGGCGACCGGTGCCGGGGTCGCCGGCACCACGGGGGGCGGTGTCGTCGGGGTGGGCGATGCTCGTTGTCCGGGCGCCGGGCTCAAGGGGCGGGATTCCACCGGGGCCGCCTGTGTCACCGGCGCGGTGATCGCCACGGGCGTCGCCGCGGGTGCCGGCAACGGGGCGGGCGTTGCAGCCTGCGCCGGGGCCGCCTTGGGTGGCGAGAGGCGCAGGCGCTGATCCACCTCCACCTTGTTCGGGTCGGGAAGATCATTCCAGGCCACCAGATCCTTGACCGCCAGCTTGTGCGCGGCGGCGATGCGGGAGAGGGTGTCACCCTTCTTCACCACGTGGACGTTGCCTTCCGTTTCCGTCACCGGGGATTGGCCGGCCTTATACACGGGGGTGCGTTCCTCCACCGGGGCGCGCTGGCTCGGCGGCGTGCCTGCGCAACCGGCGAACAAGGTGGTTAGCAGCGCGGCAAGCAGCCAGGAGAGAGAACGTGTTCGAGCTTGATGCATGGTTTACTCCGTTCCAGGCAGCATCGGCACGAAACGTACCGGATCCAGCCAGGTTTCCATATAGCCCTTGGGCGTGCGCTCGATCAGCAGCAATTGCTGCTCCTGCACTCCCACGGGAAGAATCATGCGTCCGCCGGGCGCAAGTTGCTGCCTCAGGGCCGGCGGGACTTCCCGGGCGGCCGCGGCGACGATGATGGTGTCGAAGGGGGCAGCCTCGGGCAGGCCCATGTTGCCATCGCCGTGTTTCAGGCGCACATTGGGCAGGCGCAAATGCCGGAGGTTCCCCTTGGCTTTCTCCAGCAGTCCGGCGATGCGCTCGATGGCATAGACGTCGCTGGCCAGCTGGGCCAGGACGGCGGCCTGGTAACCGCAGCCGGCACCGATCTCCAGGGTCTTGCCCAGTTCCCGGCCGGCGCGCAGGACTTCTATCATGCGCGCCACCACGAAAGGCTGGGAGATGGTCTGGGAGAAACCCAGGGGCAGCGAGATATCCTCGTAGGCGCGGCTGGCCAGGGCTTCCTCCACGAACAGGTGGCGCGGGACCGTGGCCATGGCTGCCAGCACCTTCTCGTCCTTGATGCCCTCCTGGCGCAGGCGCTCCACCATGCGCGAGCGGGTGCGCTGGGAGGTCATGCCTATGCCGCGCAGTTGCTGTCCGTTCAGCATCTCAGTCGGCCAGCCACTCCCGCAGGGCCGGCAACTGGCTGTAGCGGGTGAGGTCTATCTGCAAGGGGGTGACCGAGGCGAAACCCTGGGCCACGCAATGAAAATCCGTGCCGTCTCCCGCATCCTGAGCCGCGCCGGCGGCGCCGACCCAATAGACGGTCTCGTTGCGCGGGCTCTGCTGGCGGATCACCGGCTCGGCCTTGTGGCGCCGTCCCAGTCGGGTGATGGTGACGCCCGAGAGTTTCTCCGGGGGCACATCCGGCACATTCACGTTGAGCAGGGTGGGTTCGGCCACGGGGTGGTCCCGGAAGCGCAGGACCAGTTGGCGGGCCACCGCCGCCGCCGTCTCGAAATGAGTGCCGCTGCTGCTGGCCAAAGATACGGCGATGGAGGGCACGCCCAGCAGGTAGCCTTCCGTCGCGGCGGCCACGGTGCCGGAATAAATGGTGTCGTCGCCCATGTTGGCGCCGTGGTTGATGCCCGAGAGCACCATGTCCGGCTGGTGTTCCAGCATGCCGGTGACCGCCAGGTGCACGCAGTCCGTGGGCGTGCCGTTCACGTAGAAGTAGCCGCTCGGCGCGCGCTTGAGCATCAGGGGCCGGTCCAGGGTCAGGGAATTGCTGGCGCCGCTCCTGTCCCGCTCCGGCGCCACCACCGTGATCTCGGCGATGTCCGACAGGGCATCGGCCAGGGCCTTGATCCCCGGAGCGAAATAACCGTCGTCGTTGCTGATGAGTATACGCATGGTGTTGAGCCTGAGAACCGCCACCGATTGAATCGGGGGATTATAGCTAAACCCCGCGGTGCCTCGGGGTTTCAAAATGCTTTTTGAAGGATAATGCCCCAACTAGAACCTTTCCGGAGTTTCCCATGTCTCTCGCCCCTGAAATCCGCAACATGGCGCTTTATTGCGACTTCGAGAACATCGCCATCGGCGCCCGCGACGCCCGCTATGCCGAATTCAATATCAAGCCGGTGCTGGAGCGCCTGCTGCTCAAGGGCAGCATCGTGGTCAAGAAGGCCTACTGCGACTGGGAGCGCTACAAGGAATTCAAGGCGGGCATGCACGAGGCGGCCTTCGAGCTGATCGAGATTCCCCACGTACGCCAGAGCGGCAAGAATTCGGCCGATATCCGCATGGTGGTGGACGCCCTGGATCTGTGCTACACGAAATCCCACGTGGATACCTTCGTCATCATCAGCGGCGATTCCGATTTCTCTCCCCTGGTGAGCAAGCTGCGGGAAAACGCCAAGACCGTGATCGGCGTGGGCGTCAAGAATTCCACTTCCGACCTGCTCATCGCCAACTGCGACGAGTTCATCTACTACGATGACCTGGTGCGCCAGGAAGAGGCGAAGAAGAAGGCCAACCGGCGCAGCGCGAAGGCGGTCCCCGCAGGTGGCAAGGCCGCACCCAAGAAGACCAGCGAGGACGACAAGAAGCAGGAAGTGCTGGATCTGGTGGTGGAAACCGTGGAAGCCCTCGCCGCCGAACGGGGCGAGGAGGAGAAGATATGGGGTTCCATGGTGAAGCAGGCCTTGAAGCGCAGGAAGCCCGGCTTCAACGAGTCCTATTACGGTTTTCGCGCCTTCAGCGACGTGCTGGAAGAAGCCGGCGCCCGCAAGCTCCTGATCCTGGAACGGGACGAGAAATCCGGCGGTTACCTCCTGAGGCTGGTGGCGAATGGCTGATTTGTTGCCGGGGGCAAGCTCGTGTCTGCGAGGTTCCCGGACATATGATGCTAATCAGGTTCAGCAATGAAACGTGAATATTGCCTGTGTTTGCAGGCGAATTGTCGGATATGAAGAAACATCCCAAGCCTGGCGGCTCTGGCGCTACGCCACAGGCCGCCATCGAACTTGCCGTTCGCATTTTTTCGGCCGGAAATGTGCAGGAGGCCATGCGCGTCGTGGACAGGGGCTTGCGCCAGTTTCCCGATCATCCTGTGCTGCTCAATATTGCAGGTGTTTGCGCACGTAGGGCGGATAAGCTTACGGAGGCGAGGAAATACTTTTCCCGGGCTATCGCGGCCAACCCGAATTTTGCCGAGGCGTACAACAACCTGGGTTGCCTGTTGCATCGGACAAAGCACTACTTGGAGGCCGAGGGCGCTCTCAGGCGGGCAGTCGCCATCAGATCCGACTACGCCGAGGCGTACAACAACCTGGGTAACCTGCTTTGTGAGGCGGGGCGCCCCAAGGAGGCCGAGACCTCCTACCGACTCGCCTTGCAGGCCAAGCCGCATTATGCCGAGGCTTACTTCAACCTGGGTAACCTGTTATCGGAAGGTGGGCGCGACGCCGAAGCGGAAGCGGCCTTCCGGCGCTCACTCTCCCTCCAACTGGACCCGGACGCCTGGTACAAGTTGGGCAAGCTGCTTCGCAGGCTGAAGCGGGACGGGGAGGCTGAAGGCGCCTATCGGAATGCCGTTGCACTCAGGCCGGATGCCGAGGCATTGAACGATCTGGCTTGCCTGCTCCAGGATCTCGGCCGTCTGACCGAGGCGGAAGCGGTCTATCGCCAGGCCCTGGCGCTTCACCCCGCATCGTCGGATCTCTGCAACAATCTCGGCCATCTGCTCCACGAGACCCGCCGGCTGCCTGAAGCAGAAACCCTATACCGTCGTGCGCTTGCCCTACGCCCGGATTTTCCGGAGGCGCTCGGGAACCTCGGAGACCTGTTGCGCGTTCTGACCCGCTACACGGAGGCTGAGGCCGCTTTCCATCAGGCCTTGCGGCTTCGGCCAGATTATTGTGATGCCCACAGCAACCTTGGCGTCATGCTCAACGACGTTCGGCGCCTCGATGAATCTGAAGCCTGCTTTCGCAGGGTGTTGGCTCTGGAACCCGGCCATGTTTCGGCGCGCTGGAATCTCGCCACGCTCGAACTGACCCTTGGCCGTTTTGCCGAGGGTTGGGCTGGCTACGAGATACGCTTTGATCCCGGCTGCAAGGATCAGTGCATACCTCGCCCCACTCTGCCTTTCCCCCCGTGGGAGGGCCAGTCTCTGGCTGGGAAAACGCTGCTGGTCTGGCCGGAGCAAGGTTTCGGTGACGAAATTCAGTTCTGCCGCTACGTTCCCCTGCTCAAGGCTCGCGGCGCGGCGCACGTGACCCTGGTGTGCAAGCCGGCCCTGAAACCACTGCTGGGAACCCTTGCCGGGCCGGATAGCTTGATCACGACGCAGGATCCGGTTCCCACCCATGACTACTGGGTGCCCCTCATGAGCCTGCCGTTGCGCCTGAGTACCACTCCGGAAAACCTCCCGGCAGATCTGCCCTATCTCCGTGCCCTGCCGGAAAGGATGTGCGAGTGGCAGAGGCGCTTGCCGGCCATCGGCAGACGGGTGGGGCTGGCGTGGAAGGGGAGCAGCATCCACAAGAACGACGCCAACCGTTCCCTGCCAGCCCTCTCCACCCTCGCCCCGCTCTGGTCGGTGCCGGATGTCCGCTTCGTGAGCCTGCAGAAGGGCAACGGGGAGGATGAGGCGTGTAACCCGCCACCCGGCCAGCCACTGCTCCACCTCGGTTCGGATATCCGGGATTTCGGTGACTCGGCCGCCATCATTGCTCAACTGGACCTGCTCATCACCGTGGATACCGCCCTGGCCCATGTGGCCGGCGCCCTGGGCAAACCCTGCTGGGTGCTGCTCCCTTTCCTCGGTTCAGACTGGCGCTGGATGCGGGAGCGCCGCGATTCGCCCTGGTATCCAGGCGCGATCCGCCTCTTCCGGCAGACCGCGCCCGGCGATTGGCAGGGCGTCCTGAGGGACGTGGTGGCCGAGCTAGGGAGCCTGACCTGCTGACCCCTCACAGCGGGTTAAAGGTCTTGTGTCGCGTGTAGTGCATGTAGCCGACGCTGGCGCCGGCGCGCCAGCCTACGCCCAGGCGCACGGGGGCCAGGGTGACGCCGTCCCGGTGCTGGTAGTTGATGCCGGCCCCTGCCACGTAATACAGGCTGCCGTCCACGCCGGGGTAGCGCTGAAAGATGCTGTCCACCTTGGGCAGGTGATAGACGAGAACGAAGACCTTGGAGGCGTTGGCGCCGAGATCGAAGCCTATTGAGGGGCCCTGCCAGAAGACCTTGGCCGACTTGCCATCCTTCATCTTCAGGGTGCCGTTGCCGTAGCGCAGGCCGATACCGATGGCACCGGAAGCTTCCTCGCCCTTGATGTAGCCGTTGGGCCGGCCGTTCTCCTTGAAGGCCTTCTCGATCACCTTGGCCACCCCCTCGGTACTGTTGCCGAAAAACTCCGTGGCATCGTGGATGATGGAGTCCTGGTCGTAGGTGTCTTCCTCGGCCGCCATGGCCGGCGCCCCATTCAGGGCAAACAGGGCCAGGGCGCATAGCAGCAGACCCGAGAATGTTCCGGTGCGTTTGGCGTCATTCATGGTTTTCTCCTTATTCCTGTCCAGAACAGGATGTCCCGGATGCGGCAATAGTACATGAGAGTAGTCGGGAGCCGAGAGTGGAGAGTCGTGAGCAATAGTTTCCGCGCCCGCGGCGCGCCAGAAATACTCTCGACTCTCGACTGATTTTCAAGGCCAGGCCCGGGCGCCATACATCATGCGCCTGGCCACGAAATCCCTGAGCGGCGGCAGGACATCCAGCAGGAAGAGGCCCATGCCGCGGCCGGCGGCGAGCAGGGGATTGGCGTTGCTGAAGGTGCGCACCAGGAGGTCGGTAAAGCCTATGGTGCTGCGCCGGTCCAGGCTGCGCCGCCTGGCGTACAGGTGCAGAAGTTGCGGCGCGCCCGGATCGCCGCCGTTCCTCAACAGCGTGTCGGCCAGTTGCCAGGCATCGCGCAGGGCCAGGTTGAAGCCCTGGCCGCCCACCGGGTGGATGGTCTGGGCGGAATTGCCCAGCCAGGCCTGGCGCGGTCCCACGGGCTGTGGACGGTAGCGCAGCAACAGCGGGTAGCTGAAGCGCGGCTCCACCGAGACGAAATGCAGGCGTTCGCCGAATTGCTCCTGCAAGCGGGCGAGGAAAGTGGCGTCGTCCATGGCCATCAGTTCCGCGGC
>JAQTNA010000055.1 GCA_028714035.1 Rhodocyclaceae bacterium | reverse complement strand
CGCATGAAATAATTTTCCCTCGGCGTTTCAGCCGGTCGTCAGACCGGATCCACCAACTTGTCGCGTTCGATGATGGCGTAGGCGGAGTGGTTGTGGATGGACTCGAAGTTCTCCGACTCCACCGCGTAGGCCTCGATATGGGGATGGGCGTTCAGCTTGCCGGCGATGTCGCGCACGATGTCTTCCACGAACTTGGGGTTGTCGTAGGCGCGCTCGGTGACATACTTCTCGTCCGGGCGCTTCAGGAGGCCCCAGACCTCGCAGGAGGCCTGGCTCTCCACCAACTGCACCAGATCCTCGATCCAGACGGTTTCCGTGGTGCGGGCCGAAACGGTGATGAGGGAACGCTGGTTGTGGGCGCCGCGCTCGGAAATCTTCTTGGAGCAGGGGCACAGGCTGGTGGCCGCCACCGCCACGCGCATGGTGAAGTGTTCCTTGCCGCCGGTCCGAATCTCGCCGATGAAGGTGACCTCGTAGTCCATCAGGCTCTGCACGCCGGAAACCGGAGCGGCCTTGTTTACGAAGTAGGGGAAGGTCATCTCCACGTGGCCGGTCTCGGCCTCCAGCTTCTCGACCATTTCCCGCAGCATGATGCGGAAGGCCTCCACCGTCAGTTCCTTCTCGTGGCTGTTGAGAATCTCCACGAAGCGCGACATGTGGGTGCCCTTGAAGTTGTGCGGCAGGCCCACGTACATGTTGAAGCTGGCGATGGTGTGCTGTACGCCCCCCGCCTTCTCGGCGATCTTCATGGGGTGGCGGATGGACTTGATGCCCACCTTGTTGATGGCGAGCTGGCGCGTGTCGGCGAAGCCTTGCACGTCGGGGATTGCGACCGTATCGCAGGTACTCATGGGTTTTCCTTTTGTATGGTTCCACCCTTCGCTCTAGCGCGGGGTGGGGCGGCAGTACCGTATATTAGTGCGTTCTAATGAGATTCAAGTCCGAATGCTAGCATTCCCGACTGAATTACTCAACAAATAGGTGTCTCAGGCCAGGGCTTTGTTCACGCTGGCCTTGATCCCCGCCGCATCCAGGCCCAGTTCCGAGAGCAGGAGGGCCGTGTCGCCATGGTCCACGAAGCGATCAGGCAGTCCCAGGCGGGTGAGGGGCACCGTCAGCTTCATCTCTTCCAGGGCTCGGGCGACCTCCGATCCGGCGCCGCCGATGATGCTGTTTTCCTCCAGGGTCACCAGGAGCTCATGTTCGCCGGCCAGCTTTGCCAGCAGTTCCCGGTCCAGGGGCTTCACGAAACGCATGTTGGCCACCGTGGCATCCAGTTCTTCGCCCGCGGCCAGGGCCGGGGTCAGCAGGCTGCCGAAGGCGAGGAGCGCCACGCGCTTCCCCTGGCGGCGGACTTCTCCCTTGCCCAGGGGCAGGGACTCCAGGCTCTTCTCCAGCTTCACGCCCGTGCCGCTGCCCCGCGGGTAGCGCACCGCGGCGGGGCCGTCCTGCTGGTACGCGGTGGTCAGCATGCGTCGGCACTCGTTCTCGTCCGCGGGGCACATCACCACCAGATTGGGCAGGCAGGCCAGGTAGGAGAGATCGAAGCTGCCGTGGTGGGTGGCGCCGTCCGCGCCTACCAGTCCCGCCCGGTCCAGGGCGAACACCACCGGCAGATTCTGTAGACAGACGTCGTGGATGAGTTGGTCGTAGGCGCGTTGCAGGAAGGTGGAGTAGATGGCCACCACCGGCTTCATGCCTTCGCAGGCCATGCCGGCGGCGAAGGTCACGGCGTGCTGTTCGGCGATGCCGACATCGAAGTAGCGTTGCGGGTATTCCTGGGCGAAGCGCACCAGGCCCGAGCCTTCGCGCATGGCCGGCGTGATGCCGATGAGGCGCGTGTCGGCGGCCGCCATGTCGCACAGCCAGTCGCCGAAGATCTGCGTGTAGGTGAGTTTGCCGCCGCCCTTGTCGGTGGCGATGCCGGCCTCCGGTTGGAACTTGGAGACGCCGTGGTAGAGCACGGGATCGGCTTCCGCCAGCTTGTAGCCCTGGCCCTTCCGGGTGATGACGTGCAGGAACTGCGGGCCCCTCAGGTCGCGGATGTTGCGCAGGGTGGGAATGAGGCTGTCCAGGTCGTGGCCGTCAATGGGGCCGATGTAGTTGAAGCCGAATTCCTCGAACAGGGTGCCGGGAGTGAGCATGCCCTTCATGTGCTCCTCGGCCCGCTTCGCCAGTTCCAGCAGGGTGGGCGAGACGGAAAGCACCTTCTCGCCGGCCTTCCTTGCCGCGTTGAAGGTGCGGCCGGAGAGGAGGCGCGCCAGGTACTTGTTCAGCGCGCCCACCGGCGGCGAGATGGACATGTCGTTGTCGTTCAGGACCACCAGCAGGTTGGTGTCCAGCACTCCGGCGTTGTTCAGGGCCTCGAAGGCCATGCCGGCAGTCATGGCGCCGTCGCCGATGATGGCCGCCACGCGCCGGCTCTCGCCCCGGTTGCGCGCCGCCACCGCCATGCCCAGGGCGGCGCCGATGGAGGTGCTGGAATGACCGACGCCGAAGGTGTCGTAGAGGGATTCGCTCCGCTTGGGAAAGCCGGAAACGCCGCCGTGCATGCGCAGCTTGTCCATGCCCTCGCGCCGCCCGGTGAGGATCTTGTGGGCGTAGGTCTGGTGGCCCACGTCCCAAACCAGGCGGTCGTAGGGGGTGTCGAAGACGTAGTGCAGGGCGATCGTCAGCTCGACGGTGCCGAGATTGGAGGACAGGTGCCCGCCGGTACGGGAGACGGACTCCAGCAGGAAACCGCGCAATTCCGCCGCCAGCTGGGACAGGCTCTCCCGATCGAGTTGACGCAGGTCGCTCGGGTAGTTGATGGTTTCCAGCAAGGGAAAGACCTGTTTGGGCATCGGCAGGGGCAAGGGTAAGCGCCGGTCGCTTCAGAAGCGGCGGGCGACGATGAAATCGGTGAGCTGCACCAGGCGCTCGCCCCTGGGGCCGAAGCCGGAGAGGGCGTCCAGGCACTCCCGGTGCAGCTCGGCGGCCAGCTCCTTGGCCCGGGAAAGCCCGAGGAGGCTCACGTAGGTCGGCTTGTTGTCGGCGGCGTCCTTGCCGGCGGTCTTGCCCAGGGTGGCGGTGCTGGCTTCCACGTCCAGGATGTCATCCACCACCTGGAACAGGAGGCCGCAGCGCTTGGCATAGTGGTCCAGGCTTGCCAGTTCCGGGTCGGGCAGCGCCGTGCCCGCGCCCAGCAGGACGGCGGCGCGGATCAGTGCACCGGTCTTGTGGATGTGCATGAACTCCAGTTCTTCCAGGCTGAGTTGCTGCCCCACGCCCGCCAGGTCCATGGCCTGTCCGCCGGCCATGCCCCGGGAGCCGGAAGCCTGGGCCAGGAGGCGCACGCCCTGAACCAGGGAAGCACCGTCGGCCGGCGCATCGCACAGCACGTGGAAGGCCAGGGATTGCAGGGCGTCACCCACCAGCAGGGCGGTAGCCTCGTCATACTGCACGTGGCAGGTGGGTTTGCCCCGGCGCAGGACGTCGTCGTCCATGCAGGGCAGATCGTCATGCACCAGGGAGTAGGCGTGGATCAGCTCCACGGCGCAGGCGCTGGCATCCAGCTGCTCCGGCGCGGCGCCGGAAAGGTCGCCGGCCGCGTGGGCGAGCAGCGGCCTCACCCGTTTGCCGCCCCCCAACACCGCATAACGCATGGCCTGGTGCAGGCGTTGCGGGGCCAGGTCGTGGGCCGGCAGGAGATGCTCCAGGGCCTTCTCCGTCCTGTCCTGGATGTGCTCCATCCAGGTCTTGAAGGGTATGCCGGTCATGTGGCCGCTCCGTTGTCCGAAATTGCCGGCAGCTGGTGCAGTTCGCCGCCTTCCAGCACCGCGATCTTCTGCTCCGCGGCCGTCAGCGTGGATTGGCAATGCTTCAGGAGTTCCATGCCCCGCTGGTAGGCGCCCAGGGAGGCTTCCAGGCTCATCTGGCCGTTCTCCATGTTCTGGACGATGGCCTCCAGTTCCGAGAGGGCCGACTCGAAACTGGGTGTGGCGGGCGGATGCGCCGACTTGGGCATGGGCGGGGAGATTTGCGTTGGGAAACCCATAAAAATACTCCAAGCAGGGGGTGCCGGTCAAACCGGATGCGGGAAGGCGGGCAGAAAATGCTCCCACCTCGCGCCCGGTGCTCGACTCCATTCGGATATAATCCCCGCTTCCGGTTTCCGGGTGATCTCTTGGAGGTTGTTGGGAATGTCCGACATCGCATCATCTGCTGCTCTGGCCCCTGCGGCAACGCAACTGCCCATTTCCTGGTATTTCGACGAGAAGCTCCATGAACTGGAGATGAAACTCCTCTTCGATGCCGGGCCGGGGTACGTCGGCCATGAGCTGATGGTGCCCGAGCGCGGCGACTACCACTCCATCGAATGGCTGGATCACGCCAAGGTCTTGGTGAACAACGACGCCGGCGTGGAACTGCTGTCCAATATCTGCCGCCATCGCCAGGCCATCATGATGCAGGGTCGGGGCAAGAATGCCCAGAACATCGTCTGCCCCATCCACCGCTGGACCTATGATCTGGATGGCAAGCTGATGGGCGCGCCGCACTTCCCGGCCAATCCCTGCCTGCACCTGGGCAAGACCCCCATGCAGAACTGGCATGGCCTCTTGTTCAACGGCAAGCGCGACGTGGCGAAGGATCTTGCGGGCATGGGCGTGGCGGGCGACCTGGATTTCTCCGGCTACATGCTGGACCGGGTCATGATCCACGAGTGCAACTACAACTGGAAGACCTTCATCGAGGTATATCTGGAGGACTACCATGTGGTGCCCTTCCATCCCGGCCTGGGCAACTTCGTCACCTGTGACGACCTGAAGTGGCAGTTCGGCGACTGGTATTCCGTGCAGACGGTGGGCGTCACCGACTTGAAGCGCTACGGTTCCCCGGCCTACGAACGCTGGCAGAAGGCCGTGACCAGCTACTACGGCGACAAGCATCCCAAGCAGGGCGCCATCTGGCTGGTTTACTACCCGAACATCATGATCGAGTGGTACCCCCACGTGCTGGTCATCAGTCACCTCATTCCCCGCGGTCTAAACAAGTGCACCAACGTGGTGGAGTTCTACTACCCTGAGGACATCGCCCTGTTCGAGAGGGAGTTCATCGAGGCGGAGCAGGCCGCTTACCTGGAAACCGCCATCGAGGACGACGACATCGGCGAGCGCATGGACGGGGGGCGCATGGCGCTCCGGGCCGAGGGGCGCAACGAGATGGGCCCCTATCAGTCGCCCACCGAGGATGGCATGCAGCACTTCCACGAATTCCTGCGCCGCGAACTCGGGCCGGCCTACAGGGAAGCGGGCGGGGAAGTCTGAGCATCCCTTCTTCCTGAAAGACGGCGCCGCAAGGCGCCGTCGTTTTTCCCACTCCCCACTGCCTACTCACCACTTCCCGCCTGATATGCAATCCCTCTGGATGATCGCCGCCAGCCTGCTCTTCGCCGGCATGGGGGTTTGCGTCAAGCTGGCCTCGGTACGTTTCTCGGCGGCCGAGCTGGTGTTCTACCGGGGGAGCATCGCCCTGGTGCTGTTGTTCGCCTTCGTGCGCCTGCGAGGCGGTTCCCTGACTACCCGCCACTGGCGCCATCACCTGCAACGCAGCATCGCGGGCTTCCTGTCCCTGGTGATGTACTTCTACGCCATCTCCACCCTGCCGCTGGCCACCGCAGTGACTCTCAACTACACGGCGCCCCTGTTCCTGGCCTTGCTGCTGGTGCTGTGGGAAAAGGAGAGGGTGCGACCGGCACTGGCCCTGTCCCTGGTCGTGGGCTTTGCCGGCGTGATCCTGCTGCTCAAGCCCACCCTCGGTTCCGACCAGTGGTTCGGCGGTTTCATGGGACTCCTGTCCGGCATGGGGGCCAGCGTGGCCTACTACAATGTGCGTCAGCTCGGCGCCCTGGGCGAGCCGGAATGGCGCACCGTGTTCTATTTCTCCCTGGTATCCACCCTGGGGGGGCTGCCCTGGGCACTGGAGGGTAGCGGCCTGCATGCGGTAGACGCCCGGGGGGCGCTCCTGCTCCTGGGGGTGGGCGGGCTGGGGGCGCTGGCCCAGATGGCCATGACCCGGGCCTATTCCCGGGGCAAGACCCTGGCCACCGCCAGCCTGGCCTACAGCACCGTGGTCTTCTCCAGCCTGTTCGGCATGCTCCTGTGGCAGGATGTCCTGCCCTGGACCTCCTGGCTCGCCATCGCCCTCATCGTTGCCAGCGGTGCCCTGGCCTCCATGCTGCCCTCCCGCCGTCTCGGCATGGCGGCCGTGGCGGCCGATTGAGGGTGCGGCGGCCCCTTTTCCACTCACCGCTTGCCACTGTCTGCCCTCTTTGAATTGCTCAGGGCTCATGCCGCGGCTATAGTACGCAGGATCTGGCACAAGGGAGACAACATGATCGTTACCGATTACAAGGAAGGGCTGGTGAATTTGGCCGTTTTCGGCGAGTTCACCATCGCCGACATCCGGGAATTCGAGGAGTTGGTCAATTTCAAGATCAAGTTCGAAGGGCCGGTGGATCTGTTCGTGGATCTGCGGCAGATGGCCGGCTTCACCCTGGACGTGGCGCTGGAGGAAATCAAGTTTTCCCGTACCCACGTGGGAACCTTCCGGCGCGTGGCCGTCCTGACCGACAGCCAGTGGGTGCGCCTGTCCACCTGGCTCTCCGGCATCTTCCTGGAGTCCGACGCGGCGGTTTTCGAACGCGAGGAAGACGCGCGCGCCTGGCTGGCGGAGGATTGAGCGTGGCCTACACGACCCTGGTTCCGGTTTCCGAACTGGTGGCCCACATCGCCGATCCGAACTGGCGCGTCTTCGATTGCCGGCACGATCTGGGCGATACGGGCTATGGTGAGCGTGCCTACGCCAAGGAACATATTCCCGGCGCCCAGTTCATGCACCTGGACCGGGATCTGTCCGGCGCCAAGAACGGCACGAACGGGCGGCACCCCCTGCCCGATCCGCAAACCTTCGCCGCGCGCCTGGCCGCCTGCGGCGTGGGTCCGCAGACCCAGGTGGTGGCCTACGATAATGAAGGCAGTGCTTTCGCGGCTCGCCTGTGGTGGATGCTGCGCTGGCTCGGCCACGACAAGGTGGCGGTGCTCGACGGCGGCATGGCCGGCTGGCGCCGCGCAAAGCAGCCCCTCACCGGCGAAGTGCCCCGCTTCCCGCCGGCCCAATTCCCGGTCAATCTTCGGGAAGAAGGTCTGGTGCGCCTGCCCGAGATGCTGTCCCGGCTGGGGGAGCCGGGCCTGGTGCTGGTGGATGCCCGCACCGAGGAGCGCTTTTCCGGCGAAGAGGAGACGGTGGACCCGGTGGCTGGACATGTTCCGGGTTCCGTGAACCGCTTCTACTACGACAACCTGGACGACGCCGGCTGTTATTTCCTGCCGCCGGAAGAACTCAGGGAAGTCTACGCGGGCCTCCTGGCCGGCCATCCCGCCTCCCACCTGATCCACACCTGCGGCTCCGGCGTCACCGCCTGCCAGAACCAGCTGGCCATGGAAGTCGCTGGTCTCACCGGTTCGCGCCTCTACGCCGGCTCCTGGAGCGAGTGGTGCTCTGATCCGGCCAGGCCGGTGGAGCTCGGAATGTAGGTTGGCGTTGTTGCGGGTGCAATAGGCGTAGCGCATTGCGCCGTAGGGTTGACGGTTGGGTGACAAACATCATTGTGGCGGGATGCGGTGTTTGTCATACTCGCGCCATTCCTTGTGGCGTGTTTTACCCCTCCCCATGCAGGTCAGCGAGAAGCAGATTCGGCAAGTCGCTCAGGCGATGCTCACGCAGAAGCTCGGCGGGGCGATGCGCCGCGCGCTGCCGGAATTCGATGAGCTGAGCCCGCAGTCCCGCGCCGGATTCCTGGACGCCTGTCAGCGTGCCGCCGCGGCCCGCGGGCTGCTGACCGAGCAGGGCATCGCCGCCTATGCCCTGGCGGCCTGGTTCCTGGAGCCGGGCTTCGAGGCGAAGAGCCCCTACCTCATGGCCCTGCTCGACAGCGGCTTCCCCGAGGTGAGGAAGGTCCACGCCATGAACGAGTGGCTGCATGTCCTGCTCGGCGAGCCGGGAAACCCGGCCGCGGCAGACGAGGCGCTCAAGGCTGCCTTCTACCGCACCGGCGCCTGGGGCGCCTGACATCATGGGCCTGGCCGATGCCATCAAGTCTCAGCTGGCGCCCTGGCTGGCCGAGAAGCAATCCAGGGAATTGCAGGAGGGCGCGGCGCGGAAGACCGACGCCATGCGCCAGCAGGATTACGATGTGGCGCGCCAATCCATGCTCGGCGAGTTTTCTTCGCAGCCGATCAGTTCCTGCCAGGAATGCATGGCCAATGCCAAGGCGGCCCGGCGCAAGGAACGCCTGGACCTGACGAAGCGTGCGTTGGCGACCTGTCCGGATCACGAGGGCGAGGCGCGCCGGCTGCGCCAGGACATGGACGAAGTGGAGAACATGCGCTGCGCCAAGCAGGTCTACCTGGCGAACGACCCGAACGCCCCGGCCGAACTGCGGGATAATCCACCGCCAGGGTTCAGGAAGGCGACCGAGGAAGATTTGGCGAAGATGGGTCTGAATGACAAGATGCTGAGTCCCGAAAGAAGCAACTTCCGTGCGGCCGTGTACATGAAAGACCCTGCCGTCTGGGGCGAGAATGCCAAGCCGGCGGCCGTGGTCGCCTTCCGCGGTTCCACGTCCGAGAAGGAAGACTGGGACAACAACTTTGCCCAGGATGCCAACCGGGAGGCTCCCTATTACAAGAACGCGGTGCAGATTGGAAATGCGTTGGCATTCAACAATGCGAATGTCCACATCGTCGGCCATTCCCTGGGGGGCGGGCTGGCCAGCGCGGCCCAGGGCGGCAGCGGCCTCACCGCCTCGACCTACAACGCTGCGGGCCTCAATCCGGCCACGGTGGCGCGTTACTCCCAGGACAGCGAGCACATGGCGGCCGAGGCGAACAAGATCACCGCCATCCGGGTTCAGGGCGAGGTGCTGACCAAGACCCAGGAGAGCGGCCTGACGGGGATGCTGGCCAGCGAGGCGGTGGGCATGAAACGCGATCTGATACCTTCTCACGACCGGTCCTATCTGGATGGCCTGAAGAAGATGGGCAAGGCGGATCAGGCGGACGACTACGCCACCTATCTGCACGGCATGGACGAGGTGATCGCCTCGACCGAGAAGCAGAAGTCCGCCGACGAAGCGGCCCTGAAGGACTGCATCGGCAAGGGGGCGCAATGAACATGGCGGAATTGTTTTCAAAACTGGGGCGCCGGCTCAAGGCCGGGCTCCGTACCCTGGGACTCTGCACAGGACTGATGCTCATGATGACCGGCAATTCGGGCGCAGCCCCCGTATTCAAGCTGAAGGCTCCGGGGGAGTACTTCTCGGACGGCAAGACCCTGGCCCTGCTGAACGCGGCCCTGGCGGGCGACCTGGCGCGGGCCAGGCAACTGGTGGCGGATGGGGCTAACCCCAACGATGAAGGCCCAATGGACAAGCCCAACCGGATACGCCTGCTCCATTACGCCATCGCCGCCAACAATCCTCAGGCGGTCAAGATTCTGATGGCGGTGGGAGCCGACCCGGAATTGAAGGCGGAAGGCTTCGGCAGGGCTTTCCTGTTCGCCATGACGCTCGAAAACATCGGGATGTTGTCCCTGCTTCTGGACATCCGGCCGATCGCAACCTTGTCCAAGGACACCCTCGAATACATGATGTTCGAGTCTGTGACCCAGCCCTGTCCTCACTGTCTGGCTCTATTTCTCAAGCGAGGTGCCCCCATTGATTTTCCTGACGGCTCCGGCTACACAATCCTGGTACGGGCCATGGATGCGCAGGATTACGATTTTGCGGAGTGGATACTTCTTCAGGGCGCGGCAGTTGTGCGCGAGCCGACAATCAGCGGAATGACCCCCGCTAATGCGGTGCAATTCCACCTGAACAAGTTCAAGCCCGGCAGCCCGAGCTACAACAAGGTGCTGCACCTGAAGCAGTTGATGGAAGCCCGCGGCGCCGTCTTCCCGGCTTTGAGCCCGAAGGAAATCCGGGAGATGAGAGGGCAGAAGTAATCCGTGCGTCGTCGTGGGGCCGACTTCAGTCGGCCATCGGGCGGATCGTGGTTCGGTCGTCTGGCAAGCGGCTTACCCAGGAACGGCGCCCTGCCTGATGTCCATGATGTACGCGGCGACCCGCTCCAGGTCGCTGCCGGATAGCTCGCCGAGTTTCAGCAACAGATCGGCAAGTCGGTCGTCGTCGCAGTACAGGTAGGCCGTCGGAACCCCCAGCGCGGCCGCCATCTTCTGTACCGTCGGATAGGGCGGCGCATGGATTCCGCTCTCGTAGCGGCTGATGCGCGCGCTGCTGCAACCCTCGTCAATCCCGATCATCACGCCCAGGCGATCCTGCGCCAGACCCTTCGCTTCGCGGGCCGCGCGCAGCCGGACACCAAAAAGGGAGGTCGGACGTCTCTCGGGCATCCTGCGATATTCGTAGATCGCACTTGCATCGTCTCTACGTTATTCGTAGAATCCCCGGCGTCATCGAGTGGCGATGACGATTGCCTCCTCCCCTCAACAACGCGAACCCGGCCTCATGGCCAGTCATCGGAGAACACCATGCGGTATCTTGCAGCGATTTGCGCCGTTGTCATCGGCATGTTTCCGGGACTCTCCCGTGCCAACGATTTGCTTGGAGTGGTGGGCCAGGTGGTTCAAGGCATCGTCACGGCCAACTCCACCCCCGGCAACCGACCGGCGAACCCGGCGGCCTACCCTGGCAACGTCGCGCCCCAGGCGGTACCTGCCACCATGGCGGTTCCGGCACAGGGAGATGGTGAGCAGAAAACCCAATTGCTCATCCCGGCCGATCATCGTACCCGCGACGCCATTGATGCCGCCCTGCCGACTGTCAAGCAAGTGGTGGCGATTCACAGGTGCGTAAGAGTACCGGATGGCCTGTTGAGACTGAATTTTCTGGCCGTGCCTGGGGCGAACCTAATTGCCAATCTTGCTCCTCGTTGGGCATATCCCGACAGTGACTTATTCATGAAGTACCATGACATAAGCAAGTGCGTGAACGCCAGGGCTATTGATAGCTGGGCGATGCCGGCCCTGAACGCCTTGCGGTTCAGGGTGGTCTATTTCGCGGAGGACAGCGGCGAGACGGTCAACTTCACCTACCTGATGATGAAGGTGGATGACGGTTCCTGGAAACTCCAGTCCATCAACCGCTCCTGATTCCCTTCCCCCGGAACCCCATCATGTTCATCGCCCGCAATACCGTCGCCTTCGTCGTCGCCTACCTCGTACTGATGGTGCCGACCTACATCCTGCCCTATTTCGGCTCCAACTCGACCTTGGTGAATGGGCTCAGTATCGGCCTTGGCATGGGGCCGACGCCGCAATGGTGGGCGCACGTCTGGTTCCTGACGATGTTGATGGTGCTCGCCTGGCTGCGCGGCGGTGCCATCGGCAAGGTCTTCCTGCCGGTCTTTCCGGTGCTGGCGGCGGCCTTCGACCTGACGCCGGGCCTGAGCGCGATTCCCTTGATTCCGACGTTTCTGCATCTGGGCGGAATCATTCTGGGCGCGATGGCGAAAGCGGAGCCGGCCACGGAGGCGGCTGCCATCACCGCCGAACTCGTGCTGGCCCGCAGGGCCAAGTTTGCCGCCGCCCTTTCCACGCTGCTCGTGGTCGGCGGCGGTTCCCTATTCGCGACGGGCCTGTTCCGCGGCGCCAGGGCACCCCAGGCTCCGAGTGCTCCGGTGCAAGCCAAGGCACCGGCCCCCCCGGCCTCGCCGGCGCCGGCATCCAGGGCTTCCTCGGTCCAGGCCCAGCCCTCGGCGCAGTCGGCCGGTTCGCCCACCCCGCAGGCGCCCACCCCGCCCGCCCCGACCGCCGTGGCTGCCCACAAGCCCGAACCTCGCGCCAGAGCGCCCAAGAGTCACCCAGCGGAAGCGAAGGCCCCCGCGACCGCGGAAAAGCCGACCGTACGGTACATCCGGCTCGACGACTGAGAGGCGAACTCGGAGTGTCGCGCGTAATGGCCAAGGAACATTGCGCCGGATGACTACGTTACGTCTGCTCTTCGTCGGCCCGGAACCCGTTCCGGCTTTGTTTGCTACACTGGCGCCTTGTTTCCGGCGGAGCGATGGCCATGCCCACCATCAGCATGTTCTACGGCATCATCATTTCGATGTTCTTCGAAATTAGGGAGAAGCATCACTTGCCGCATATCCATGTTCGCTACCAGGGGTACAAGGCGTCGTTTGGTATCGAGGATGGTGCCTTGTTTGCGGGCGATTTGCCGCCTCGGCAGTTGCGCATGGTGCAGGTGTGGGTTGATCTACATCGGGAAGAGTTGCTGGCGGACTGGGAACTGGCCAAGGAGGGCATCGAGCCTTTCCGGATTGATCCGCTCAGGTAAAGGAGACTTTGTGATGTTGCTCGATGTAATCCACGTGGCCGCCCAACCCGATTTCGCCCTGTGTCTGGAATTTGAAAATGGGGAGCGGCGTGTCTTTGATATGAGCGCCTACATGGGCCAGAAGCCCTGGTCCCGGCTCAAGGCTAACCACACGTTCCAGGCGGCCTTTGTGGAAAATGGCACCGTGGCGTGGCCGGGAAACATTGATATTGATCCGGAAACGCTTTATGAGCTTTCGGTGCCGCTGAATGATCCGGTTTCCGTGGCCCAGCCCGCGTAGTGTGTAGTAGCCGAAGGGCATTGTACCGAAAGACAATCCCCGACATTCTTGCCCAAGCGCATGGATGGTGAAATAGTGGCGTTTCGGTGCCGTTCTCAACCCTCGTGTCGTGCCAGTGCCCAGCCCACGTGTTCCCGGACCATCTCCGAGGGGTGCCCGGCGCGGGAGTGTAACGCCTGGATGATCTCCGGCCGGGAGGGCGCGTTGCCCAGGGCGACGGCGATGTTTCTCAGCCAGCGCTCATGGCCGATTCTCAGGATGGGGCTGCCGGCCATGCGGCTCCGGAATTCCTCCTCCGTCCAGGCGAAAAGCTCCACCAGGCCAGCCGTGTCCAGCCCGTGGCGCGGGGCGAAATCCGGCTCGGTCGTGAGGCGGGCAAAGCGGTTCCAGGGACAGGCGAGCTGGCAGTCGTCGCAGCCGTAGATGCGATTGCCCAGGAGCGGGCGCAGTTCCTCGGGAATCGCGCCGGCGTGCTCTATGGTGAGGTAGGAGACGCAGCGCCTTGCGTCCACCCGGTAGGGTGCGACGATGGCGGCCGTGGGGCAGGCGTCCAGGCAGGCCCGGCAGCTACCGCAATGCTCGGCCACGGGCGGGTCGGCCATTAGTGAGAAAGTCGCGAAGCGACTCACGGCGCTCCCCTCGCCCCCCTGGGGGAGAGGGGCGGGGGGGCGAGGGAAACGGGCGCGATTTTCATTCTCGCCGGAGGCATCAATAGGCGCGCCCGTCAGGGGCAGAGCGCAGAGTATCTCTCCGAGAAAGAAGCCGGAACCGGCCTCGCGGGAGATGAGCAGGCTGTGCTTGCCGCGCCAGCCCAGGCCCGAGCGGCTCGCCATCTCCACTTCCAGCAGGGGCGCCGAATCGGTGAACACCCGGTAAGGGAAGGGGCCGATCTCCTGGGTGATCCGGTCGGCCAGCTTTTGCAGCCGGGAGCGGATCAGCTTGTGGTAGTCCCGGCCCAGGGCGTAGCGGGAGACATAGGCGCGCCGGCCGTCGGCCAGGTTCTCCGCGGCATCGGCCGCATCTGGCACGTAATCCATGCGCGCGCAGATGACCGAGAGGGTGCCGGGCAGCAGTTCGCCGGGGCGGGCGCGGACCATGCCGTGTTTGGCCATATAATCCATGCCGCCGTGGCATCCGGCCGAGAGCCAGGCGGCGAGCCCCGGTTCAGCGGAGGAGAGATCGGTGCCGCAGATGCCCGCGGCCTGAAAACCCAGTTCCCGTCCCCAGTGCCTGATTTTTTCCGTCAACGCCGCCGAGCCGTTACAGTCACGGAAGTGAGTCACGATGCTCCCCTCGCCCCCGGAGGGAGAGGGGCAGGGGGCGAGGGGGCGCGCCATGGCTTTCATGTCTCGTTGTGCCATTTTAACCATGCCCACCCGGAGAGGAGTTTGAGTCTTGTCCCATGTGCCCGATGATAGTTCGCCCGTGATCAGAATGCACCTGAACGACGAGGAGGCGACCCTGGCCCTGGGTGCCAGCCTGGCCGCCGCCCTGAGCGCCCACTTCCCACTCCCCACTTCCCACTCCCCACTTGTCATTTACCTCTGCGGCGACCTCGGCGCCGGCAAGACCACCCTCGTGCGCGGGCTCCTGCGCGCCCTGGGCCACGGGGGCAAGGTGAAGAGCCCGACCTATACCCTGGTTGAGCTTTACACGGTTTCTAACTTAAACTTATATCACTTTGATTTTTATCGCTTGAATCAGCCGGAAGAATACCTCGATGCGGGTCTGGACGAATATTTCCAGGGCAGCGGCGTGTGCCTGGTGGAGTGGCCGGACAAGGCCGCGCCCTATGTCGCCGCGCCCGATCTGCGCCTCGAACTTGTGCTCGATGGCGCGGGCCGCCAGGCCAGCTTGCGGGCGGAAAGCGGGAAGGGGGCTTCATGCCTGAGCGCCATGAGGGGCTGATCCCGAAGGACCGCGCTCGCTCCCTCGGGCGCCGCGACTTCCTGAAGGCTTCCGGCGCCTGCCTCGCGCTCCTGGTGAGCCGGGTGGGGATGGCGGCGGCCAGCGTGGTGGCCGTGCGCGTCTGGCCGGCCAAGGACTATACCCGGGTCACCCTGGAGTGCCGGGAAGCCATCGCCTTCAACCAGTTCATCGTCAAGGATCCGGAGCGACTGGTGGTGGACCTGGAAGGCGTGGAACTGAACTCCATCCTCCAGAACATTCCCAGCAAGATTTCGGCGGACGATCCCTACATCAAGCTCATGCGCGCAGGGCGCTTCAAGCCGGGCACCGTGCGGCTGGTGATAGACCTGAAGACCGAGGTCAGCCCCCAGGTGTTCACGCTCAAGCCGGTGGGCATCTACGGCCATCGGCTGGTGGTTGACCTCTATCCGGCCAGGCCGGAAGACCCCTTGCTGGGTTTCCTGCAGCAGTTACCCCAGGACGAGACCAAGCCCGAAAGCCAGCCACGGATTCCAGACCGGCCGATCGAGAAGCCTCTCGAAAAGCCGGCGGAGAAGGCCGCCGAAAAAACCGTGGAGAAACCGGCGGAGAAGCCGGTCGAGAAGGCGGCGGAAAATCAGGCCCAGGCGGGCAAGGGTTCCAGGCAAAAGCCGGTGGTGACGCGCATGGTCACCATCGTGATTGACCCGGGGCACGGCGGCGAAGACCCGGGGGCCATCGGCCAGGCCGGCAGCATGGAAAAGGAAGTGACCCTCCAGGTGGCGCACCGGCTCAAGGCCCTGATTGACGCGGAGCCCAACATGCGCACCCTGCTCACCCGGGAAGGGGACTATTTCATTCCCCTGAACCAGCGGGTGTCGAAGGCGAGGAAGGTGCAGGCGGACCTGTTCGTCTCCATCCATGCGGATGCCTTCGTCAAGGCCACGGCCAGAGGGTCCAGCGTGTTCGTGCTGTCCGAGAATGGCGCGAGCAGCGCGGCGGCGCGCTGGCTGGCGCAGACCGAGAACAATGCCGACCTGGTGGGAGGTGTGAACGTCAGCACCAAGGACGCCAACCTGGCCCGCACCCTCCTGGATCTGTCCCAGACGGCCACCCTGGCGGACAGCCTGAAACTGGGCAAGGCGGTTCTTTCGGAACTGGGCGGCGTGAACACCCTGCATGCCGGCAAGGTGGAGCAGGCGGGTTTCGCCGTGCTCAAGGCCCCGGACATCCCCTCCATCCTGGTGGAGACGGCCTTCATCAGCAATCCGGAGGAGGAAAGGCGCTTGAACGACGACGCCTACCAGGAAAAGATCGCCCGGGCCATCCTGAAGGGCATCCGCCAATACTTCGTCAAGAATCCTCCGGCGCCGAAGTCAAAACTTGGCTAAGCGACTGTTCTGACAGTAAATTCACCGCAGAGTCGCAGAGGCGCGGAGAAAACCGGGAACTGTTACAAACGATGGTCTTGCCCGAGTGGTGAAGTCTCTGGCTCTCCCGCATTGCCTTTCCTCTGCGCCTCCGCGCCTCTGCGGTTCAATTTGCTTTTCCGGAATTTCTGAGCCGCCGAACCGGGCGCAGCCTCTCGTGGTCTCCCACAACTCCTTGGCTGTCGGTATAATTCCCGGTTTTTTCCTGGCGTTGGCTGTGGATGACTGGGCTCTCGTCCCGAGAATGATAACCGTGGAAAATCAACCCCTCACCCCCCCGCCCCTCTCCCTCAAGGGGCGAGGGGGGCGTAGTGAGTCGCTAGAGCGACTTCCATCATAATATGCTGGTATTTCGTGGCGTTCCTGAGCAAGCTGACGGGGCCTCGGTGCTGACCATCGGTAACTTCGATGGGGTGCACCGCGGCCACAAGGCGTTGCTGGAACGGCTGACCACCCGCGCACGGGAGTTGGCGGTGCCGGCGGCGGTGCTGACCTTCGAACCCAATCCCCGGGAGTTCTTCGCGCCGGATTCCGCGCCCGCCCGCTTGTCCGCCCTGCGCGAGAAGCTGGCCCTGCTGGAAGGCTGCGGCGTGGATCGGGTGCATGTGATCCGCTTCAATCGGCGCTGGGCCGCCTTGTCACCGGAACAGTTCATCGAGACCGTCCTGGTGCGGGGCATGGGGGTAAAGCACATGGTGATCGGCGATGACTTCCGTTTCGGCAGCGGCCGGGGCGGCGACTTCGCCATGCTGCAACAAGCCGGCGCGGACCGGGGCTTCGGCGTGGAGGCCATGCACACGGTGGCCGTGCGCGAGGAAAGGGCCTCCAGTTCGGCGGTGAGGGATGCGCTCCTGGCGGGCGATCTGGAACACGCGGCCGATCTCCTGGGACGCGCCTACTGCATCGCCGGGCGGGTGATCCACGGCGACAAGATCGGCCGCCAACTGGGCTATCACACGGCCAACATCGCCTTGAAGCGCCGCAAGGTGCCGCTGGAAGGCGTGTATACGGTCACGGTCACGGGCGAACACCTGGGCGACGGCCGGACGGAGTGGCCCGGCGTGGCCAGCGTCGGCACGCGGCCGACGGTGGATGGCCGGGGCAAGATCGTGCTGGAAGTGCACCTCTTCGATTTCGAGGGCGAACTCTACCAGTCCCACCTGACGGTGAATTTCCTGCACAAGCTGCGGGACCAGGTGAAGTTCAACGGCCTCGATGCCCTGCGCGCCGCGATCGCGCACGATGTGGCGGAAGCTCGGCAGTATTTCAAAAATGGTAGGGTGGGCAAAGCGTAGCGTGCCCACCGAACCCCGTGGGCACGGCCTTCGGCCTTTGCCCACCCTACGTTTCCCTGCGGTGAGATTTTCCTATGGCTGACTATCGAAAAACCCTGAATCTTCCAGACACTCCCTTTCCCATGCGCGGTGACCTGGCCAAGAGGGAGGCGGGGTGGGTGCGGGAGTGGCAGGAGAAGAAGCTCTACCAGAAGATCAGGCAGGCCGCCCAGGGCCGGCCGCGCTTCGTGCTGCACGATGGCCCGCCCTATGCCAACGGCGACATCCACATCGGCCACGCGGTCAATAAGATACTGAAGGACATCATCGTCCGTTCCAAGACCCTCGCCGGTTTCGATGCTCCCTATGTGCCGGGCTGGGATTGCCACGGACTGCCGATCGAGCACCAGATCGAGAAACTCCACGGCAAGCATCAGCCCGCCGACAAGGTGCGGGAGCTGTGCCGGGCCTATGCGGGCGAACAGGTGGAGCGGCAGAAGAAAGACTTCGTGCGCCTGGGCGTGCTGGGGGATTGGGACAACCCCTACCTCACCATGGCCTACCGGAACGAGGCGGACGAGATCCGTGCCCTGGGGCAAATGCGCGACGCGGGCTATCTGTATCGGGGTCTCAAGCCCGTGAACTGGTGCCTGGACTGCGGATCCGCCCTGGCGGAAGCGGAAGTGGAATACGAGGACAAGACGTCCGACGCGGTAGACGTGGGTTTCGAGGTGGCGGACCGGGATACTCTCGCGGCTGCCTTCGGCCTGGCGGCGCTGCCGCAGAAACCCGCCTATGCCATCATCTGGACCACCACGCCCTGGACCCTGCCCGCCAACGAGGCGGTGAGCGCCCATCCCGAGCACGCCTACGACCTGGTGGAGACGGAGCGCGGACTCCTGATCCTGGTGCATGAACTGGCCGAAGCCTGCCTCAAGCGCTATGAGCTGGAAGGCACGGCGCTCGCCACCTGTGCCGGCGGGGCACTCGAACACCTGAAACTGAACCACCCCTTCCTGGGCAAGCAGGTGCCGGTCATCATCGGCACCCACGTCACCCTGGACGCGGGCACGGGCCTGGTGCATACCGCCCCGGCCCACGGCGTGGACGACTACGTGGTGGGCGGACGCTATGGCCTGCCCATCGTCAATCCGGTGGGCGACGACGGCCGCTTCCTGGCCTCTACCGAACTCTTTGCCGGCAAGACGGTGTGGGAAGCCAATCCCCTGGTCATCGAGGTGCTGAAGGAAAAGAGCGCCTTGTTCCGCCACGACAAGCTGCGCCATTCCTACCCCCATTGCTGGCGCCACAAGACCCCCATCATCTTCCGCGCCACTACCCAGTGGTTCGTGCGCATGGACCATGGTGGGAAGTCGGAAGTGGGGAGTGGGGAGTGCGCCTCGCTGCGCGAGGATGCTTTGGCGGCGGTTCAGGCAACCAAGTTCTATCCCGCCTGGGGCCAGGCTCGACTGCACGCCATGATCGCCAACCGTCCCGACTGGTGCGTGTCGCGCCAGAGGAACTGGGGCGTGCCCATTCCCTTCTTCCTGGACAAGGAGACGGGCGAGCCCCATCCGCGCACCAACGAGCTGCTGGAACAGGTGGCCAAGCGCGTGGAAGAGAAGGGTATCGAGGCCTGGTTCAGCCTGGACCCGGCAGAGTTGCTGGGGGACGAGGCGGATCGTTACCACAAGATGCGGGACACCCTGGACGTCTGGTTCGATTCGGGCACCACGCACTGGACGGTGCTGAGGAACAGCCACGGGAGCGACTCCAAGTTCCCCGCCGACCTGTACCTGGAAGGCTCGGACCAGCATCGCGGCTGGTTCCACTCCTCCCTCCTCACCGGCTGCGCCATGGATGGCCGCGCTCCCTACGACGCGCTCTTGACCCATGGCTTCGTGGTGGATGGCAAGGGGCACAAGATGTCCAAGTCCAAGGGCAACGTCATCGCCCCGCAGAAGGTGTCCGACACCCTGGGCGCGGAAATTCTGCGCCTCTGGGTCGCCGCCACGGACTACTCGGGCGAGCTGACCATCTCGGACGAGATCCTGAAACGGGTGGTGGAGTCCTACCGGCGCATCCGGAACACCTTGCGCTTCCTCCTGGCCAACACCGCGGACTTCGATCCTGTCGCCCATGCCCTGCCGCCCACGGAATGGCTGGAAATTGACCGCTATGCCCTGGCCCTCACCCGCCGGCTCCAGGCCGGTGTGACCGCCGACTACGCGGGCTATGAATTCCACCGGGTGGTCCAGGCCCTGCAGAATTTCTGCTCGGAAGACCTGGGCGCCTTCTACCTGGACATCCTGAAGGACCGCCTGTACACGGCGGCGGCGGATTCCAGGGCCAGGCGCTCGGCGCAGAATGCCTTGCACCACATCCTGCAGGCGCTCACCCGCCTCATGGCGCCGGTGCTGTCCTTCACCGCCGAGGAAATCTGGCAGGTGCTGGCGAAAGACCCGGAACAGAGCGTGATGTTGGGCCTGTGGCACGAACTGCCGGCCGACCCCCATGAGGAAGTGTTGGCGCAGCGCTGGGCGGTGATCCGGGAAGTGCGGGCGGAATCGCAAAAGGTGCTGGAAGACCTGCGCACGGCGGGCAAGATCGGTTCTTCCCTTGCGGCCGAGGTGGTGGTCCATGCCGGTGGCGAGAAGTACGACGCCCTGGTGGCCCTGGGCGACGACCTGCGCTTTGTGCTCATCTCTTCGGCAGCGTCGGTGAGGCCGGTCGCGGCGGGCGAGGCCGAGCGCATCGAGGCCCAGGCGAGTGCGCACCGGAAGTGCGAGCGCTGCTGGCATTACCGGGAGGACGTGGGCAGCCATGCCGAACACCCGGAACTCTGCGGCCGTTGCGTCTCCAACCTCTTCGGTGAAGGCGAGCCGCGCCGTCATGCCTAAGCAGGAACAAGATTCCCGTGGGGCGGGCTTTAGCCCGCCACGGCCGGCTGAAGCCGGCCCCACAGGTGCCATGCCTAGATTCGCCGCCTGGCTGGGCCTGTCGACCCTGGTCATCGTCCTGGATCAGATCACCAAGTTCATGGTGGTGGGGAGCCTCTCCTTGGGCGCGGTCATCCCGGTGAATGCCTTCTTCGATCTGGTGCACATCCACAACCGGGGCGCCGCCTTCAGCTTCCTGGCCCATGAGGACGGCTGGCAGAAATACTTCTTCATCGCCCTGGCGCTGGGGATATGTTCCTGGATGCTGGTGCTGCTGAGGCGGCACGCGGCCGAGAAGATCGCGCCCCTGGCTTTCGCCCTCATCATCGGCGGCGCCCTGGGCAACGTCATAGACCGCGTGCTCTACGGCGCGGTGGTGGACTTTCTCTATTTCCACGTCGCCAACTATGGCTGGCCCGCCTTCAACCTTGCCGACTCCGCCATCACCCTGGGTGTCGGCCTGATGGTCTGGGAACAGACCTTCGGGCACTGCACGGAGAAAACATGAGCCTCCCCGAGTGACATCCCCGTGCACCCGGTGGGTACGCTACGCTTTGCCCACCTACGTCCTGACAACTGACAACTGACAACTGACCCATGCAAACCATCGTCCAAGCCGACAGCCTCGTCACCCTGAATTTCCGCATCGCCCTGAAGAACGGCACCCCGATCATCAGCACCTTCGAGAGTACGCCGGCCACCCTCAAGCTGGGCAGCGGCGAACTGTCCGCCAACCTGGAGCGCTGCCTGACCGGCATCACCGTCGGCAGCCGCCATGTCTTTCCCCTGGATGCGGAGCAGGCCTTCGGCGTGCGCCGCCAGGAACTGATGGAGAAGGTGCCCGTTTCTGACCTGCCGGAAGGGGTGGAAGTCGGTACCCTGGTGGAGTTCACGACGGATGATGGCGGCAAGCACGCCGGCCTGGTGGGCGAGATCACGGAGGGCCTGGCCCTGGTGGACTTCAACCACCCCCTGGCCGGCCACAAGATCACCTTCGAAGTGGAAGTGATCGGGATTCTGTAGAGCGGGAAAGTGCAGATTGAACCGCAGAGCAACCGTGTTTGGTGTCAAGCGATTTTGGGGTTCCATGGGGAGTTGTATTTGACCATGGCGTTCATGATGGTGAGGAGTTTGCGCATGCAGGCGACGATGACGACCTTGGGCG
>JAQTNA010000054.1 GCA_028714035.1 Rhodocyclaceae bacterium | reverse complement strand
CGCTCAAATTGATCATCTCTCAGCCACACACGTATCATCCCGACTCTGCCCAAAAGTCAGGATATGACCACAAATCAGCCTCTGTGAACAGCCCCTTCGTAACTCATTGAATGTTAACGACGATTCCGCAGCGGCTATTCAATACGGATTTCTGAGAATTGATTGTCAACAGACCCTAGGGGCAAGGATTTCAGAGGGGCCAGGGAATAGTCGGCGCGCGCGAAGCGCGCGGAATATTTCCCTAGCCTCTAGTAGTCAGTCATGCTGATTCGCAATGATGTGGGGCCGGCTTCAACTAGCCCAAAAGTCCCCTCGCCCCGCTTGCGGGGAGAGGGTTAGGGTGAGGGGGGATTGGTCACTGAGTGCCCCTCACCCCGGCCCTCTCCCCCCTGTCGGGGGGCGAGGGAGGTGTAGCCGAGTTACCTTCCTAATCAGGTATCCATTTGATTCAGAATGACTGACTACTAGCCTCTAACCCCTAGCCTCTAGCCCCCCACGAATCTGGAGCCATCATGCCACCCCACGAATACAGCCCCCTCCCCGACCACGGCCTCTTGCGTTTCCTGACCTGCGGCAGCGTGGACGACGGCAAGAGCACGCTCATCGGGCGCCTGCTTTTCGATACCAAGACCATCCTGGCGGACGCCTACTCGGCCATCGAGCGCACCTCGCTGCGCCGGGGCATGGAAACCGTGGATCTGTCCCTCCTCACCGACGGCCTCCAGGCGGAACGGGAACAGGGCATCACGATTGACGTGGCCTACCGCTATTTTTCCACCGGCACGCGGAAGTTCATCGTGGCGGACGCGCCGGGGCACGAGCAATACACGCGGAACATGGTCACCGCCGCCTCCACGGCGGACCTCGCCATCATCCTGGTGGATGCCCGAAAGGGCCTGCTGCCCCAGACCCGGCGCCACTCCACCATCGCCCACCTGCTGGGCATCCCCCACCTGCTGGTGGCCGTCAACAAGATGGACCTGGTGGATTACGATCAGGCGGTGTTCAACGCCATCCGGGCCGACTACCTGGAATTCGCCGCCAACCTGGGCCTGGAGGACGTGCGCTTCATTCCGCTGTCCGCCCTGAACGGTGACATGATCGTGGACCGGGGCGAGCGCCTGTCCTGGTACGACGGCCCCACCCTGCTGGACATCCTGGAGACGGCACCCGCCGCCCATGCCGAGACGCCGGAAGCCTTTCGCTTTCCCGTGCAGTTCGTGTGCCGCCCCCATGCCGCCAACGATCCCGGCCTGCACGACTACCGGGGCTTCATGGGCCGGGTGGAGACCGGGGAGATCGCCATCGGCGACGAGATAACGGTCCTGCCTTCCGGCCGCCGCAGCCGCATCAAGGACGTGCACATCGCCGGCCGCTCCATCGGGCGAGCCCTGGGCGGGCAGTCCGTGACGTTGCTGCTGGAGGATGAGCTGGACGTCTCCCGGGGCGACATGATCGTGAAGCACGACGAGCTGCCCAGGGTGACCCAGGACGTCGAGGCCATGATCTGCTGGCTGGGCGAGGCGCCCCTGGACCCGGCCCGCAGGCTGGTCCTGCGCCACACCACGCGGGAGACCCGCGCCCGGGTAGAGGGCATCGCCTATCGCCTGGACATGAACGATCTGGCCAGGAAGCCGGCGGGCAGCCTGGCCATGAACGATATCGCCCGGCTGTCCCTCAGGCTCCAGCGCCCCCTGTTCGTGGACGCCTACGCCGACAACCGGGCCACCGGAGCCTTCATCGTGGTGGACGAGGCGACCCACAACACCGTGGGGGCGGGCATGATCCTGGCGGCCTGAGACGAAAAACTCACGCCGGGGGCACCAGCTCCACCGAGGGGGACGCCTGTTAGGGCTTGATGTAGACGAAACCCTCGCGTGCCTGCAAGCGCGCCACTTCGACCACACCGGACGGCACGATATGTCCGTCCGAATGGACCTGCTTGGGGTCTATGTTGCGGGTCTTCAGGGTGATGTTGCAGACGCGGAAGTCCACCCCGGACATGGTCAGTTCCTCGATGGTGGAGGCGTACTCGTTGCCATTCTTGTCCTTGGCGCCCTTGAGCAGAAAGTTCACGCCGGCGCCATGGGCGACGACCACGATCTTCGCCGTCGGGTCCAGCTCCATGTGATTGCGGATGTTGCGCAATCCGTTCGAGGCCTGCTCAAGCCCCTCACTGAAGTGATAGACGACCTTGATTCCCTCGCCCTGGCCGGCTGCGGACGCGGGCAGGGAGAGGCATGACAGGAACAGCACGAACAAACCGATCAGGGTTTTGGCAAAGCGCACGGCATTCTCCTCGGAGGATCCACGAAGCAGTGGTACAGGTAAGACGCGCGGAGAACATGTTTTATTCCCCGAGTGCGCAATAGAGACCTGCCGCCTCGAAAGGAAAGGCAAGGACAATCGAACCGGCCCCCGGGCACCCTTGGTAGAATGAGTTCCAAGCCCCCGACTTTTCCCGCAGGAATACGCCATGTCCCAGCCCTCAGCCACCCATCCCGATGGCGCCGTCAGTTTCCAGGATAGGGACGGCATCCGCACCATCGTGCTGGACCGGCCGGAAAAAAAGAATGCCATGACCGAGGTGATGTGGATCGGCCTCGGCACAGCGTTCGCCACGGCCGCCAGCGCCGGCAACCGCGTGGTGCTGGTGACCGGGCGCGGCGCCACCTTCTGCGCCGGCAACGACCTGCGGGATTTCCTGGAGCACCCGCCGAAGGACGAGAACGCACCGGTCTTCCGCTGTCTTCTGGCCATGGCCACCCTGGAACTGCCCCTCATCGCCGCGGTGCGCGGCCCGGCCGTGGGCATAGGCACCACCCTCCTCCTGCACTGCGACCTGGTCTATGCCGCTCCCGGCGCAAAGCTGAAAGTGCCTTTCGTTGATCTGGGCCTGGTGCCGGAAGCCGGCAGCAGCCTCTTGCTCCCGCGGCGCATCGGCCGGGCACGGGCGGGCGCCATGTTGCTCCTCGGTGAAACCATCAGCGCCGAACAGGCCCACGCCGACGGCATCATCACGCGCATCGTCCCCGACGAGAACCTGGATACCGAGGCCCAGGCGGCCGCCGCCATCATCGCCGCCAAACCGCGTCAGGCCGTGCTGGAAACCAAACGGCTGCTGAACCACGACCGCGCCGACCTGCTCGCCGCCATCCACCGGGAAGCCGCCAGTTTCTGCCGCCTGCTGGAGACGGAAGAGGCAAGAACGGCCATCGCGGGATTCTTCCGGCGATAACGGGTAGGCAAACCGGCGGGCAGGCGATCCGGCGGACGCGCCGGCGATTATCGGGTGAGGAAGCCTTCCAGCGCCGCGGCCACCTGCTCCGGCTGATCGTGCTGAAGGTTGTGGCCGGCGTCGGCAACCGTCACGACCCGGACGTCGGCGAAGCAGCCGATGCGCCTCTGGTACTCATCCGGCTCGTTGCCGAAACGCTGCTGCACGAAGCCCTGCTCGGACACCAGCATCAGCACCGGCGCGGCAATCTTGCGCCAGCTCGCCATGGCATCCTGAATCTGGAATATCGCGGGCGACGGAATCTTGTGCCAGGGATCGCAGGCCATCTCCACCTGTCCGTCGGAGAGGGTCCGGCTCACCGTGCGGGCGAGAAACGCCGCCTTGTCCGCCGTGAGGCGGGGGTTCGCCCCCATCAGGCGCCGGGCCAGCGCCTCGTGGCCCGGATAGGTACTCATCTTCGGATGTCCCTGCACCCCGTCCAGCCACTTTCCCAGTTGGGTCGGCGCGTCCACGTCCTTTGCCGGCTTCAGGCCCAGGAAATCCAGCATCGCAAGTTGCCGGACGCGGCCCGGACGCACGGCGGCGTAGGTGGCCACGATGTTGGCGCCCATGCTGTGCCCCACCAGTCGCGCCGGCTCATCCGGGGAGTAACGCTCCAGCAGGCAATGCAGGTCCGCGTAGTAGTCGGGAAACCAGTAGGGGCGGGACAGCCTATCCGAGGCGCCATACCCCCGCCAGTCCGGGGCGATCACATGCCACGACTGCCGGAATGCCTCCACCACGAACTGGAAGGTGGGTGAGGAGTCCATCCAGCCGTGCAAGAGGAAGAGCCTGGGCGCATCCTCGGCGCCCCAATGCCGGACGCAGTAACGAAGGTCGCGTACCTCGATCAGTTCGGTTCTGGATTCGAGATGGGGCATGGTTCCTCGCGCGATCAATGAACTGCGGTCCCGGGGGCCAAGGGAGTCCGGCGCCCGTAATGGCCGCGGGCGCCCGAAGGTCGAGGCCCCTACTTAAACCAGGCCTCGGGCCAGATCGGCCTGGATGTCGGCCACGGATTCCAGGCCCACCGCCACACGCAGAAGCCCGTCCGTGATCCCCGCGGCTGCCCGAGCCTCGGGACTGATGCGGCCGTGGGTGGTGCTGGCGGGATGGGTGATGGTGGTCTTGGTGTCGCCCAGGTTGGCGGTGATGGAGATCATGCGCGTGGCATCCACCAGCCTCCAGGCTGCCTCCCGCCCGCCCTGCACCTCGAAGGAAACGATGGCCCCGCCGGCCGACTGCTGGCGCATGGCCAGTTCGTGCTGGGGGTGGGAGGGCAGGCCGGGGTAATACACCCGCGCCACGCCCGGCTGGGTCTCGAGCCAGGCGGCCAGCGCCAGGGCGCTCGCGCTCTGGGCCGTCATGCGCAACTTGAGCGTTTCCAGCCCCTTCAGGATGACCCAGGCGTTGAAGGGCGAGATGGAAGGTCCGGCGGTGCGGATGAACTTGAACACCTCCTCCACCAGGGCCTTCCGGCCCACCACCGCGCCGCCCAGGACGCGCCCCTGGCCGTCCAGGTACTTGGTGGCGGAATGGATCACCAGGTCGGCCCCCAGATCCAGCGGCCGTTGCAGGGCCGGAGAGCAGAAGCAGTTGTCCACCGCCAGCAGCGCCCCGGCCTCGTGGGCGATTGCCGCCACGGCGGCGATGTCCACCACCTCGGTGAGCGGATTGGAGGGCGTCTCGATGAACACCAGCTTCGTCTTCGGCCCCATGGCTCCACGGTAGGCGTCCAGGTCCGTGGCCTTGACGAAGCTGGATACGATGCCGAAACGGGACAGGATGTTGCCGAACAATTGCTGCGTGGCACCGAACACGCCCTGGGACACCACCACGTGATCGCCCGCGGAGAGCAGTGCCATGCAGGTGGACAGGATCGCGGCCATGCCGGAGGCGGTGGCGACACAGGCCTCGCCGCCTTCCAGCGCCGCCAGCCGGGTCTGCATGGCGGACACCGTGGGGTTGGAAAAGCGGGCATAGACCATGCCTTCCTCCTCGCCGGAGAAACGCCGCGCCGCCTGGGCCGCGTTCTCGAAGACGAAGCTGGAAGTCAGGTAGAGAGCCTCGCTGTGCTCCCCGAACTGGCTGCGTTCTATGCCGGCCCGGATGGCCAGGGTATCGAGATCGTATTCTTGGGTCATGTCGTTCTCGCTTGGCGAGTCGGAAGACGGGAGTGGTGGCAGAAAACCGCGCGCCCCGAAGGGCGCGTGGTTCTCGGGTGTCACATTTCACACGTGACGTTCAGCCGTTCTCGGCCTCGCTCTGGGTGATCAAGTTCAGGTCCAACTGGGCACCATCGTTGTCCTCGTTGGTCTTGCTGGCATTGCCCCGGGCGTTTTCCACGCTGGACAGGTATTCCACGGTGACGTCGCCGGTGATGTACACGCCATCAAAACACGAAGCCTCGAAGCACGTAATGGCGGGATTGCAGGCGCGCACGGCGGCCTTCAGCGCTTCCAGATCCTGGTACACCAGGGCATCGGCGCCGATCTCGGCACAGATTTCCTCGTCCGTGCGTCCGAAGGCGATCAATTCGTCCCTTGACGGCATGTCAATCCCATAGACATTCGGGAAACGTACGGGGGGCGCCGCCGAGGCGAAATAGACCTTGCGCGCACCGGCCTCCCGCGCCATCTGCACAATCTCCCGACTGGTGGTGCCGCGCACGATGGAGTCATCCACCAGCAGCACGTTCTTGCCGCGGAACTCCTGGGAGATGGCATTCAGCTTCTGACGCACGTTCTTCCTGCGCTTGGCCTGCCCGGGCATGATGAAGGTACGGCCGATGTAGCGGTTCTTCACGAACCCTTCCCGGTAGGGCAGATTGAGACGTGAGGCCAGTTCCATGGCCGCGGGCCGACTGGAATCCGGGATGGGAATCACGGTGTCAATATGCACGTGCGGCAGGGTGTGGCGTATCTTGTCCGCCAAAAACTCCCCCATCTTCACCCGGGTGTCGTACACCGAGATGCCGTCAATCAGGGAGTCCGGACGCGCCAGATACACGTACTCGAAGATGCAAGGTGCGTGCAGCGTGTGGGTGGCACACTGCCGGCTGTTGAAGCGGCCATTCACGTCTATCAGCACCGCCTCGCCCGGTTCCACATCCCGCAGGAAGGAAAATCCCAGGGTGTCCAGGGCCACGCTTTCCGACGCCACCAGATATTCGGTGCCGGCGGGCATGACGTTGCGGCCGATGATCAGGGGCCGGATGCCGAAGGGATCGCGGAAAGCCAGGAGGCCAAAGCCAGCGATCATGGCCACCACCGCGTAGGCGCCGCGCACCCGGCGATGCACCCCGGCCACCGCCGTAAACACCGTGTCCGCATCCAGTTGCGCGCCCCGGGCGGCCGCTTGCAATTCGTGCGCCAGGACGTTGAGCAGCACTTCCGAATCGGAATTGGTGTTCACGTGCCGCAGGTCCTGACGGAACATCTCCTCCTTCAACGCCTCGGAATTGGTCAGGTTGCCGTTGTGCGCCAACATGATGCCGAAGGGTGAGTTGACGTAGAAGGGCTGGGCCTCCGCGGCGTTGTAGGCGGAGCCGGCCGTGGGATAGCGGCAGTGGCCGATGCCCCAGTTGCCCGCCAGGTTCCGCATGTTCCGGGTGCGGAACACGTCCCGCACCATGCCCGGCCCCTTGTGCAGGTGAAATACATTGCGCTCGGCCGTGGCGATGCCCGCCGCGTCCTGGCCGCGATGCTGCAAGACTTGCAGCCCGTCATACAGCAACTGATTGACGGGTGTGGTGGCGACAACGCCCAAAATACCGCACATGGCTCTCTACCTAACCCGGCCGAGCCGGAAGCAAACAGGGGAGCCTTTGATTGAGGCCGGAAAAACGGAGTGTACGAACAAGGGGAGAACCCCCTTGTTTATCCCCCATACAGGGACAAGGGGGCAAGCCCCCTTGTAACCCCCTAAACCGCCGCTTCGATCAAAGTTTGTTCCCAAAGGTTGAAGACTAAATTGCAAGAGACTACTTGAAACGAATCTTTTTCGCCAAAGCCTGGGGCAGGTGCGGCTTGACCGCCAACACTGCCGTTTCCAGGGGTGGAGAGAGGTTCGCCTCGCTCCACCAGGGCTCACGCGGCAGGGAAGTGAGCCCGCCCAACATGACCAGCACAACCAGTACCACGGCGGCCCGCACCAGCCCGAACACCGCTCCCAGCAACCTGTCCAAAGGCCCCAGGCCAATGGCTGCCAACAGACGCTTCGCCAGGAAGCGCACCAGCGCGAAGGCGACCAGGACCGCCACGAATATGATGACAAAACCCGCCACCTGGGCCACGCTCTTGTCGCCAAAGGCGCCGGTGAGGCGTAGTGCCAACAGGCCGGCAAAATTGCTGGCAGCCAGAAAGGCGGCCACCCACGCGGCCAGCGACAGAATCTCGCTCACCACTCCGCGCCACAGTCCCAGCAGCAGGGACAAGCCGGCGACCGCCAAGACTGCCCAATCAAAGGCTGCCATTACTTTTCAGCCACTATCCCGTCAATGCCCATATGTTGCTTCAAGCGATCCCGCGCCTTCACGGCCGCCTCCTTGCTGCCAAAAGGACCGGCACGCACCCGCGTCTTCATGCCCTTGTCCGTCTTGAGAGTCTCGGTGTAGGAATTGTAACCGTCAGCCTTGATCCTGCCCCGGAGCTTTTTCACATTGGCCGCATCGCTGAAAACGCCGAGCTGGACGACGTACTTGCCGGAACCGGCCGTTTGGGCGGGCGTGTCGCCGCCGTTGAGGATGGTTTCCGCCCGCGCCTGCTCCGCGGCACCGACCGGCTTCTCGCCCTTGGCGTCAGTCTTGGCCTCCGGCTTCGGTTCCGGCCTGGACTTGGCCTCGGCCGGTTTCACCGCGGGCACCGGCGCCGGTGCAGCGACGGGCGCCGCGGGGGCGGGGGCCGCTGCCACGGGCGTGGCCGGTGTCACGGGGATCACCGGAGCGGCCGGCTCGACGGAACTCGCGACGGAAGTGGCGGCCGAGGCGGCCGGTTTTTCCACGACCAGGGAGGCACCGGGCGCGCTCTGGCTGGGAATCCGGATCTGGATGTCCTGGCCGACGGGCTTGGGTTCCTGATCCATGACGAGGGGCAGCACGATGGCCGCCAGCAGGGCCAGGGCCGCCGCACCCACCAAGCGTCGCCGCGCTCGCTTTTTCAGATCGAGTTGAGGATCCTGATCAGCCAAATCATTCATCCAGTGTATGGTCGCCGCTACCCGCCGGGAGTTTGGAGAATGCCACGACAACCCTCTGCGGCGTACCCATCCCTATGTCCCAGCCAAGGCCCTCATCACCCCTGCCACCGTCAGGAAGGAGCCGAAGGCCGCAATTCTATCATTTTCCCCCGCCCGCTCCCGGGCATAGGCCCAGGCCTCCTCGGGCGAGCCGAAACGCGGCAATTCTCCCTGCACGCCGAGGCCGGCCAGGATCGCCGCCAGACCGTCGCTGCTCGCGGCCCGCGGCCCCTCCAGGCCGCAGGGCAGCCAGTGATCCACCTTGCCCACCAGGTGTCCGAGGGTGCCCGCGATATCCTTGTCGCCCAGCATGCCGACGATGGCCCAGGTCTCCGGGAAATAGCCCATGTTGGACAGGTTGTCGGCCAGCACCGCCCCCGCCTGCGGGTTGTGGGCCACGTCCAGCACCACGGCGGGCCGGCCGGGGAGAACCTGGAAACGGCCAGGCAATTCCACGGTGATGAGACCCTGGCGGATGGCACCCATGGACACGGGCAGACGTTCCTGGAGGCATTCCAGCGCCGCCAGTGCAGCTGCGGCGTTCAACAACTGATTCGCCCCTCTGAGCCCCGGATAGGCCAGCCCGCCCCGTTTTCCCTTCGTCCCCCAGAACAGCCACTGGGATCGGTCCGAGCCCGGCCCGATGCCGAAATCCCGGCCGTGCAGCCGGAGATCGGCGCCGATGGCCAGCGCCTGATCCACCAGGCTTTGCGGCGGCAGGGGGTCGCCGACGATGGCCGGCCTGCCCGAGCGGAAGATGCCGGCCTTCTCGAAACCTATGGCTTCCCGCGTTTCGCCCAGATAATCCATGTGATCCAGGGCGATGCCGGTGACGATGGCACAGTCGGCATCGAACACATTCACGGCATCCAGCCGCCCGCCCAGGCCCACTTCCAGCACGACCGCATCCAGACCCGCCTCCTGAAACACCAGCCAGGCGGCGAGAGTACCGAACTCGAAATACGTCAGCGGCACTTCGCCACGGGCGGCCTCCACGCGCGCGAAGGCACGGCACAGGGCCGGGTCGGAACACTCCAGGCCGTCCACCCGCACCCTCTCGTTGTACCGGAGCAGGTGAGGCGAGGTATACACCCCCACGCGGTAGCCGGCACTGAGCAGGATACGCTCCAGCATGGCACAGACCGAACCCTTGCCGTTGGTGCCGCCCACGGTGAAGACCGGGCAGTCCTGCGTCAGCCCCAGAGCGTCCTTGACCTGCCGCACCCGGTCAAGGCCGAGTTCTATGCCGGCCTGGCCGCGGGGATGAAGGCTCTCCAGATGGGCGAGCCAGGACGACAGTGAGGCGTGAGGAGTGAGGCGTGAGGCGTCGGATTGTGCCGGATCGGGCGAACGTCTCTTACCTGAAGAATCTGACATCGAGCACTCTTACCCTCTGACAACTGACAACTGACAACCGAACCTCAGGCCGCCGCGGGTACCCGCAGCAGCAGGGCCAGGAGAGAGGAAAGCCGGTCTCGCATCTCGCGCCGGTCCACGATCATGTCCACCGCGCCCTTTTCCACCAGGAACTCGGCACGCTGGAAACCTTCCGGCAGCTTCTCGCGCACGGTCTGCTCGATCACCCGGGGTCCGGCAAAGCCGATCAGTGCCCCCGGTTCCGCCACCACCACGTCGCCGAGGAAGGCAAAGCTCGCCGACACGCCGCCCATGGTGGGATCGGTCAGGATGGAAATGAAGGGCAGCTTGCGCTGGGACAACAGGGTGAGCGCGGCGGTGGTCTTGGCCATCTGCATGAGGGAGAAGAGCCCCTCCTGCATGCGCGCTCCGCCGGATGCGGTGATGCAGATGAAGGGCAGGCGTTGTTCCACGGCACAGCGCACTCCGCGGGCAAATCTCTCGCCCACCACCGACCCCATGGAACCACCCATGAATTCGAATTCGAAGCAGGCGACCACCACCCCGACGGACTTGATGGAACCCTGCATCACGACCATGGCATCCGGTTCGCCGGTGTCGTCGTAGGCGCTGTTGAGCCGGTCGGCGTAGCGCTTGCTGTCCTTGAACTTGAGCGGGTCCACCGGCAGCACCTCGGCGCCGATCTCGAAGCGACCTTCCTGGTCCAACAGCAGATCCAGGCGCGCCCTGGCCCGGAGGCGGTGGTGGTGGCTGCACTTGGGGCAGACGCTCTGGTTGTTGGACAGGTCGGAACTGTAGAGTACCGCCTCGCAGGCCGGGCACTTGCACCACAGGCCTTCCGGCACCTGCTTGCGGACACCCTCGGCGCGCTTGATCTTGGGTGGCAGTAGTTTCTGCAACCAGCTCATGATTGACCTCCGTCCATGGCTGCGCGTACCCCGCGCAGGAATGCCTCGACCCGGGCACAAACTTCTTCCCGGGGCGAGCGCTCGATTTCTTCTATGATGCGGCTGCCGATGACCACGGCGTCGGCCGTGGCGGCGATGCGCCGGGCACTTTCCGCATCCCGGATGCCGAAGCCCACACCCACGGGCATGCCCACCATTTCCCGGATGTGAGGAATGCGTCGGGCCACGTCATCAAAATCCAGGTTGCCCGCACCGGTCACGCCCTTGAGCGAGACGTAGTAGATGTAACCACTGCCCGCCTCCGCCACCTGGCTGAAACGCAGGTCGGTGGACGTGGGCGCCAGGAGGAAGATGGGATCCAGCCCGGCGCTCTTCAGTCCGGCCGAAAACTCCCGGCACTCCTCGGGCGGATAATCCACCACCAGCACCCCATCCACGCCCGCCTGCGCCGCGGCGGCGGTGAACACCTGGGCGCCCATGGCCTCGATGGGATTGGCGTAGCCCATGAGCACCACGGGGGTCTCGTCGTTGCTCTTCCTGAATTCATGCACGATGGCCAGCACCGTCCTCAGGCTCATGCCATAGGACAGGGCGCGTTCGGAGGCACGCTGGATCGTGGGTCCGTCGGCCATGGGGTCGGAGAAAGGCACCCCCAGCTCGATGATATCCGCCCCGCCCCGCACCAGGGCGTGCATGAGCGGTAGCGTCATCCCCGGCTCCGGGTCGCCCGCGGTGATGAAGGGAATCAGGGCTTTCCTGCCGGCAACTTGCAGACTGGCGAAAGTGGTCTGGATACGTGACATGGATATATCGTTATATGGGTGCTCAGAGCGCAGGGCGCCCGAGGTTTTCAAAACAGGATAGTTCGCGCTCGCCCTCTGGACCGAAGAGCCGGATATCCCCGGCCTCGCTCACGGTCCAGACTTCACGAGCGCCGTAACCCAGGTAGAGGTGAATCATCTCCGTCATTTCCGCCGGGGAGTTGGAGGGCGAAAGCACCTCGATGCACAGTTCGGGCGCGGCCGGACAAGGGGTAATGTCACCGTGCCGGGCGTTGAACTCGGCCGACATCCAGGCCACGTCCGCCACCTTGACGCCGGCGTGGGTGGAGATGGAGCACTCCACCAGGATTTCTCCTTCATTGAACAACCGCGCCAATAGCCTCACCAGGCGCGCCTGAAGGATGCCATGCCGATTGGATGCCGGACTCATGACGATTCTCCCCAGCTCATCGAGTTCAATCTTGTAGGGCAGATTCCCGAGACTGGCATCTGCCAACACGTCCGCCCATTGCATGACATCCCCTTTCAGAAAACGATGCCCGACTTCTCGGCCACGGTGTGCATGTCCTTGTCGCCGCGACCGGAGAGGTTTACCAACAGCAGCTTGTCCTTGCCCAGGGTCGGTGCGAGCTTCGCGGCGTAGGCCAGGGCATGGGAGGATTCCAGGGCCGGGATGATACCTTCCGTGTGGCACAGGTCGTGAAAGGCCGCCAGGGCCTCCGCGTCGGAGATGGTGACGTATTCGGCGCGTCCGGAATCCTTGAGCCAGGCGTGTTCGGGGCCCACGCCGGGATAATCCAGGCCGGCGGAAACGGAATGGGTCTCGATGATCTGGCCGTTGGCATCCTGGAGCAGGTAGGTCCGGTTGCCGTGCAGAACCCCGGGCCGGCCGGCGGTCAGCGAGGCGGCGTGATGCCCCGTGTCCATGCCGAAGCCGGCGGCCTCGACCCCGATCAGCTTCACCTCGGGCAAATCAATGTAGGAATGGAAGATGCCCATGGCGTTGGAACCGCCACCGACGCAGGCGATCACCGCGTCCGGCTGGCGGTTTGCCAGTTCCGGCATCTGGACCAGGCATTCGTCGCCGATCACCGCCTGGAAATCCCGCACCATCATGGGATAGGGGTGGGGCCCGGCCACGGTGCCGATGATGTAGAAGGTGTTGCCGATGTTGGTCACCCAGTCGCGCATGGCTTCGTTCAGGGCGTCCTTGAGCGTCTTCGAGCCGGACTCCACCGGCACGACCTTCGCCCCCAAAAGCTTCATGCGGTACACGTTGGCAGCCTGGCGCTTCACGTCCTCGGAGCCCATGTACACCACGCACTCCATGCCGTAGCGGGCGGCCACCGTGGCGGTGGCGACGCCATGCTGCCCGGCGCCCGTCTCGGCGATGACCCGCGGCTTGCCCATGCGCCGGGCCAGGAGCGCCTGGCCGATGCAGTTGTTGATCTTGTGGGCGCCGGTGTGGTTCAGATCCTCCCGCTTCAGGTAGATCTGGGCTCCGCCGAGGGTATTCGACCAGCGTTTCGCATGGTAGATGGGGCTCGGGCGCCCCACGTAGTGCTTCAGCTCGTATTCGAATTCGGCCTGAAAGGACGAATCCTGCCGGACCTCCTCGTAGGCGACGCGCAACTCGTCCAGGGCCGGGATCAGGGTCTCCGCCACGAACACGCCGCCATAGGGGCCGAAATGACCCAGGCCATCGGGCAGGTTGTAAGGTGCTTCAGCTATTCCCATCAGTGTCCCCAGCTCTCACGCCCGCCACGAAGGCGGCGATCTTGTTCTCATCCTTGATGCCCTTGGCGGCTTCCACGCCGCTGCTGCAATCCACAGCCCAGGGCTTGAAACGGCGCACGCCGTCCGCCACGTTGCCGCCATCCAGTCCGCCCGACAGGATCAGGGGCAGCGGCAGGTGTTCCGGGATCAGCGCCCAATCAAAGGTCTTGCCACCGCCACCGTAACCCTCCACCCAGGCGTCGAGCACCAGGCCCTGGGCCTTCGGATAGGCAGCCGCGTATTCTACCAAATCGAGGCCCTGCCTGACCCTTGCCGCCTTGATATATGGCAGACCGTGGCCGACGCAGGCCGCTTCCGCCTCGTCGCCGTGAAACTGCAAGAGCTGGATCGGCACCTCCCGGCAGACCTGGCGCACGGTTTCCGGCGCTTCGTTCACGAACAGTCCGACCAGGGTGACGAAGGGCGGCATGACCCTGGCGATGGCCTGCGCCTGGGCGATGGAAACATGGCGCGGGCTCCCCGGATAGAACACCAACCCCAGGGCATCGGCCCCGAGGCGTACGGCGGCAATAGCATCCTCCACACGGGTGATGCCGCAAATCTTGATCCGGGTACGGTGGCCCATGGTTATCCTCTCGACTTCAAATCATCATACGGCCAATCCCGGGCAGTCGCCACTTCTCCTCGTATTCCACTCCCATGAAATAGAGCCCGCCCGGGGCAAAGGTGGGCGCCGCCTGGGTGCGGTCGCGGCAGGCCAGGACTTCGGCCATCCAGTTGGGCGGGCGCACGCCCTTGCCCACGAACAGCAGCGAACCCACCAGATTCCTCACCATGTGATGCAGGAAGGCGTCGGCGCGAAAATCGAAGCTCACGAGCGTCCCCTCCCGGCGAATATCGGCCTGGTGCAGGGTCTTGACCGGCGTCTTCGCCTGGCATTCCGCCGCCCGGAAGGACGAGAAATCGTGGGTTCCCAGGAGCAGTCCTGCCGCCTCGCGCATGGCCGGGAGGTCCAGCGGGGCATGAAACCAGCCCACCTTGCCCTGCATCAGGCCGGGCCGCACCGGATGGTTCAGGAGCAGATAGCGGTAGGAGCGGGAGCGGGCGGAAAAACGGGCGTGAAATTCGTCCGGCACCGGTTCCGCCCAGGTCACGGCCACGCTGGGGGGAAGGTGGGTGTTTACGCCGCGCACCCAGGCCGTGATCGGCCGGAGAACTTCCGTATCGAAGTGCGCCACCTGACCGATGCCATGGACCCCGGCATCGGTACGGCCGGCACAGACGACCTTGAGCGGCTCCCCGGCGATGCGCGCCAGCGCCCGCTCCAGGGCGTCCTGCACCGTGTTGCCGCTGGGCTGGGACTGCCAACCGGAAAAACAGGTGCCGTCGTATTCGATGCCGAGAGCGATGCGCATGTCAGGACTGGAGATACAGGGCAACGACGGCCAGACAAAGCAAGCCCAGAGCGGCGATATCCAGGCCGTGCAGAGGATGGGCGACGATGCGCACAGGTTCCGGCGCCGTGCCGCTGCCGTCCTGGCACTCTAGCCAGTCCAGCCACTGCTTCCAGGACCGCAGGCGTCCTTCCCCCTTCTGTTCCTCGGCGTATTGCAGCACCAGCATGAGCCGCAGGGCCACCCTTTCCCTCGGCAGCACGGCGAAGGGTTTGAGCAGGCCGAAGACGCCCGCGACGAATTCCGAGGGCGAAGTGTACTGAAACAGGAGAGCCAGCAGGGCCAGGACCAAAACCAGGCGGGCACACTGCTGGGCCGCCATGACGAGGCCCTCGGCGGTCGGACTGACCGCTCCCAACAGGGGCAGTAAAGCCTCCCCCGGAGTCCCACAGGCAAAAAGAAGGGCGATCGTCAGCAACAGGAAACGCGCACGGCGGATCAATCGGCGCAGGTGCTGCCCCGCAAGAGCGTTTCCGAACGAAAGCGCCAAAACAGTGCATCCGGCCAACCACCAGGCTTCAAGCCCCTGCCCGAGTACCACGAGCCCCGCCCAGAGCAGAAGCCGCACGGCGGGATGCAAGGACTGGAGCCGGGGAAGGATCACGATAGAACGAATGGCAGAAATGCCGAGAAACCCTGAAAAAAGAGTAAGCCGTCAGCGGTGAGCGGAAAACAGATGTTCAGCCATTCCGGCGTGGATCGGAAACGCTTACCGCTTACCGCTTACCGCTTACCGGCAATACTCAGCCCAGGCGGGCCAGGATGGCACTTGCCTTTTCCTTCTGTGCCTTGCTGCCCTCTTGCATCACTTCCTGCAGCAGATCCCGTGCACCTTCCCGATCGCCCATCTCATCATAAGCCTGAGCCAGTTCGAGTTTGGTTGCGGCCTCTTCCAGGGCGACCGGGTCCATCTCCGGCTCACCGGCATCCGCCGGCAAGGCCTGCAAGGGCGGTTCCGACTCGGGCAAGGGCTCCAGGTCCGAGAACATGTCCTGGAAGTCGGCTTCCTCCATCATGGGCTCGGGTGGAGCCGCTTCAGGCATATCCTCGGGAGGCAGGCGGAACGCCTCGCGCGCCACGGTCGCTTCCGCCGCAAAAGCCTGAGGCTGCGGTTCGGGTTCGCGCTCCGTGAGATCCAGGGAAATGCCTGACAAGTCGAGCGCGTGAACGGGTGCCGCGCCACCCGTATCCTCGCCGAGGTCAAAATCAATGATCTGCTCATCCGCACCGACATCGGCAAGGTCGAGGACCGGCTCCAGGGCAGACTGCGCTCCGGGGGTTCTTACCTGGGTCGTTTCCAAATCCACGGGCGCTCCTTCAGGGTTCGCCCCGGACAACGCATCGCCCAGTTCTTCCTCCAAATCAATATGGAAGTCCTCACCGGCAAACGGATCGGCCCCATAGCTGGGACCGCTGCCCAGCACCACGGTGGAGTCGAAGCTGTGGTCATGCTCGTCGTGCGATTCCGAAGGCAGCGGCTCGTCCATGCCCATCCAGGCGGTGGATTCAAAGGATTGCTCCGGTTCTTCCTCCAGCGCCTCGGCCAAAGGTTCAGGTGCCCCGCCCTCATGGAAATCCATGCCGAGATCAAAATCCAGATCCTCGATCGGCGCCTCGTCCTGGACCGGGAGCGCACCGGGATAAGCCTCCTGCCCGGAGGCACCTTGCGCGGCGGCCGCCGCTTCATCCAGCGCCCCAGCCTTGGTCCAGGTGTCCGCCAAAGGCTCGGTCTCGTATTCCGATTCGTATTCGGGCGGCGGCGTGTCGACGACCGGCTTCGCTGCGTCCTCCCTCGGGCCCCGTGCGTAAAGGGGATTATGCGGATCCAGCATCTGTCCCAGCGTGGCCGCCTTTTCCCAGTCGGCACCGATGCCGCTGGTCCGCGCATACAACTCGCCTGCCACGGTCTCGAATTGCAGCATGCTCTTGCGCTGGGCGTAAATCTCCAGCAGCTTGAGCCTGATGGCGTTGCGATCCGGGTCATTCTTGAGTGCGTCTACCAGGATTTCCTCGGCCTGGGCATCCCGCCCGTAAGCCATGTACACATCCGCCTCGGCGACCGGGTCCACCCCCTCGTCGGTATCAATGGCGGAGAGGCCGGACTGGCTGAAGTCTGTCTGGATCGCGCTGGCGCTGGTATCCACGCTACGGCCGCCGGCCGTGCCGAAGATCGAAGGCGTGCCGGAAGACGAGGTGACGGTCAGCGGACCGACCGAGTGTTCCACCTCTGCCCCGTCCTGCTTCTGCCTGCGCTTGTAGAGGCCGAAACCCAGGAGCGCCGCAATGGCGCCGCCGCCCAATGCCAGCGACAGCGGCGAACCCAGCAGATCCTCGAAGAATCCTGGCGCCTCCGGGGGCGGGGGTGGGGGCAGAACCGGCTTCTTGGCCGCGGGCTTGGCCGCGGGCTTGGGCGGCTGAGGTGTAGCGGCCGGAGGCGGCGCCGGTTGGGCCGCAGGCGGAGTGGGCACCGCCGCCGGAGCGGGCGGGGCCACCGCGGGAGCCGGTGCCGGTGCCGGTGCCGGTGCCGGTGCCGGTGCCGGTGCCGGTGCCGGTGCCGGCGTGGGTGCCGGACTAGGTGCAGGAGTGGGAGCCGGAGTGGGCGTGGGTGCAGGCGCTTTCGAGCCGGCCTGTTTCTGCATGTCCGCCAACGCCTGGCTCTTCATATCCACCAGCTTCTGGAGTTCCTTGACGTTCTTCTCCAGGTCGTTCACCCGCGAACTGGCCTCCTTCAAGGCCTTGTCTCGCGCGGCGATGTCCTCTTCCCTCGCACCACCGGCCAACTTGCCCCCGGCCGCGCCGGCGCGCGGCTGATCGGTGCGAGACACCTTCAGTTGATCGCCGCCCTTGTCCGAAGCCGTCGGCGCCTTTTCTTCCACGCGCGCAGCGAGTTTGCCCGAAACTCCTTGCTTGGCACCTTCGGTGGCCGGAGCGGGCATGGCCGCCACCTGGCTCGCAAGGCGGCGCCGATAGGCGTTGAAATCGCTGGCCTGAGCCAGGATCGTCTTGTGCGCTTCCTCCTTGCTCACGGCATTGGCCGCGGCGGCGTCCGGGAGTTCAAGTATGCGGCCGGCGCGCAGGCGGTTCATGTTGCCGTTGTCGAAGGCATCCGGATTGCCGCGCACCATGGCGACCAGCATCTGGTCCAGGGAGACCCCTTCAGGCAGGTTCTCCTTGGCGATCACGGCTGCCGTTTCCCCCGCCTTGACCTTGTGGGTACCCGCCGTGCCGCCGGACGCCTTGGGGGCGTCAGCGGTCTTGGCGGGCTGTTTCGCCGCGGCCGGTGCGGACTTCTGAACCGGGGCGGCGGGAGCCAACTGCTTCGGCGCGGGAGCCGTATCGGCGACTGTCGGAGCGGGAGAAGAAACGGACTTGCCCAGGGCCAATGGTGCCACGGGGGTGCGCGCCACGGCCTCGTCGGGCGGATCGAGCAGGAAAGTATATTCCCGCACCAGACGACCGGCGGACCAGTTGATTTCCAGCAACAGGTCTATGAACGGATCCGGCACGGGCCGGTCGGTGGTGAGCCGCAGGATAGATTTCCCATTGTCCCCGGCAACGACGCCGACCTTGACCAGTTGAAGGATGGGCGCGAAATCCACGCCGGCCTTGCGAAAGGCGGCCTGGGGCGCGATCCGGGCGGACAGGGAGGCTATTTCATCCTTGCTGGCATCCAGTTCCACATCGGCCCGCAAGGGCTCGCCCAGGTTACTGAAAACGATGAGTTTACCGAGACCGGCCGCGAAAGAATCCGCCGGCAGTGTGAAAGGCAAGGCCGCCATGGCCAAGGCCATTACGGAGGACCGGAATCCGGGGCTGTGCCGCTTGCTCACCATTTATATCCACCCATCGCGCACTTCAACGATAAAACAATAACATCATGCAATTAGCGATGCAAGCTAACAAGGCTTGTCATATCCCGCCTTCCGGCGGGACACCACGCCTTCCCGGACAGCGGGAAGGGGGAAGACCATCAGTCCAACAGGATGCGCAACATGCGCCGTAGCGGTTCGGCCGCGCCCCAGAGCAACTGGTCGCCCACCGTGAATGCCCCCAGGTATTCCGGTCCCATGGCGAGTTTGTGCAGGCGCCCGACCGGCACCGTCAGGGTACCGGTCACGGCTGCCGGGGTGAGCTCCCGCTCACTGATCTCCCGCTCGTTGGGCACCACCTTCGCCCATTGATTGGCATCGGCGATGATGCCGTTGATCTCGTCCAGCGGCACGTCCTTCCTGAGCTTGATGGTCAGGCCCTGGGAATGGCAGCGCATGGCGCCGATGCGCACGCACAGGCCATCAATGGGGATGCTGCCGGGACTCCTGAAGGCCGGGCGGCCCAGGATCTTGTTGCATTCGGCGCCGCCCTTCCATTCTTCCTTGGATTGCCCGCCGTCCACCGGCACGTCTATCCAGGGGATCAGGCTGCCGGCCAGGGGGGTGTTGCGGAAATTCTTCCTGGGCAGGGCATCGGAACGGAGGGTCTCGGCCACCTTGCGGTCAATCTCCAGGATGGCCGACGCAGGATCGGCCAGCAGATCCTTCACGGAATCGTGGATCACACCCATCTGGGCGATGAGTTCGCGCATGTTCTGGGCGCCGGCGCCGGATGCCGCCTGGTAGGTCATGGAACTCACCCACTCCACCAGGTCGTTCTGGAACAGCCCGCCCAGCCCCATGAGCATGAGCGATACCGTGCAATTGCCGCCGATCCAGTTCTTGCCGCCCCTGGCCAGGGCGTCCTTGATCACCGGCATGTTCACCGGGTCCAGGATGATCACCGCATCGTCGGCCATGCGCAGGCTGGAGGCCGCGTCAATCCAGTGGCCGTTCCAGCCGGCGGCACGGAGCCGGGGGAACACTTCCTTCGTATAGTCGCCCCCCTGGCAGGTGACCACGATATCCATCTGCTTCAGCGCATCAACGGACATGGCGTCCAGCAGGGGCGTGGCCGCCTCCTTGCCCCCCAGGGTTGGGGCCTTGCCACCCACGGCGGACGTGGAGAAATAAACGGGCTCGAAGTGGGCAAAATCGCCCTCCTCCACCATGCGCTGCATGAGCACGGAACCCACCATGCCGCGCCAACCAACCAGACCGACTCGTTTCATTGTATTTCCTTGGGTAGATGCGTGAGGCGGGAGGTGTGAGGCGTTTCAGTTTGCGCGCGCAAAGCGCGCGGTAAAACTGCCCCTCACCCCTAACTCCTCACCCCTCACGCCTTTCATTACATTGCCGCCAATACCGCGTCGCCCATTTCCTTCGTACCCACCCGCTTCATGCCCGGCTCGAAGATGTCGCCGGTACGATAGCCCTGGGCCAGCACCTTCTTCACCGCATTCTCGATGCGAGCCGCCGCTTCCTCCCGGCTGAAGGTGTAGCGCAACATCATGGCCGCGGACAGGATGGTGGCCAGGGGATTGGCTACGCCCTTGCCGGCGATGTCCGGCGCCGAGCCGTGGCAGGGCTCGAACAGGCCCTTGTTGTTCTCGTCCAGGGAGGCCGAGGGCAGCATGCCGATGGAGCCGGTGAGCATGGACGCCTCGTCGGACAGGATGTCGCCGAACATGTTGCCGGTCACCATGACATCGAACTGCTTGGGGTTCCTCACCAGCTGCATGGCGGCGTTGTCCACCAGCATGTGGGTGAGTTCGACGTCCGGATATTCCGGGGCCAGTTCGTTCATCACGTCGCGCCAGAGCTGGGTGGTTTCCAGCACATTCATCTTGTCCACGGAGCAGACCTTCTTGCTACGCTTCCTGGCCGCCTCGAAAGCCACCCTGCCGATGCGGCGGATCTCGCTCTCCGTGTAGTGCATGGTGTTGAAGCCGTAGCGCTGGCCGTCCCGCACCTCGATGCCCCGGGGCTGCCCGAAGTAGATATCCCCCGTCAGCTCGCGCACGATCAGGATGTCCAAGCCTGCCACCACTTCCGGCTTCAACGTGGAGGCATTGGCCAGTTCCGGGTAGAGGATGGCCGGACGCAGGTTGGCGAACAGGCCCAGCTCCTTGCGTATGCCCAGGAGGCCGCGCTCCGGACGCTGCTCCCGCGGCAGGGTATCCCACTGGGGCCCCCCCACGGCACCCAGCAGCACCGCGTCGGCTTCCCGCGCCAGCTTGCTGGTGGCTTCCGGATAGGGGTTGCCGGTGGCGTCCACGCCGCAGCCACCCAGGAGGGCCGTTTCCATTTCGAACTTCAGGCCGTCCGTTTGCAGGGCTTCCAGCACACGCACCGCTTCCGCGGTGATTTCCGGACCGATCCCGTCGCCCGGCAGAACACAGATTTTCATAGGGAATTTTCTCCAAATCACTTCGTGCTAGTTTTCGCTCCAACGCTTATTACAAAATACAGGCCAGATATAGCGAAGCAAAAGGCAAATAAGACAAAAGCTGTAATTGACAAAACACCAAGCTGCCCATTAACAGGGATTGCGAACCGGAAAACAACGAACATCAGCGCAAACGATATACCGGCACATATAGTCCAAAAGCTGGCAACATTCCAATCCACAGCACTGCTTTCATACAAGACCTTCAAAAACTCCCAAGTTATAGAATTCAAAACAAGCAACACAAACAAGGCAAAAACCTTGAAAGCATAATCACCATGTGCTGTTTGGTCGTAGTATTCCTGCATTACAAAAATAACCATAAACAGGAATGATGTTACGGAAAACAACGCAATAGCTTTTTTAAATATCAGCAATATTTGTCCCATTATTTAGCAATATCAAACAAATAGCCAGCAGCATTCGATGCCACCCGCAGCCAAAATCGTGCGACCTACGTCATATTTCACCGTCTACAGCCTCGGCTCGATACCAAAGCCGGAACGCTCGCGCCGCCCTTCCGGCCCGTAGAACTCGAATCCCTCACGCGAAACCAGCCAGACTTCCTGTGCCCCGGCTTCCAGGAACAGGCCGATCTTGCGTTCCATTTCCGGACGGCTGTTGGAGGGCGACACCACCTCGATGCAAAGCTCGGGCGCGTTGGAGAAGGGTGTCTCCTCGCCATGAATGCGCATGAATTCGTCCGAACACCAGGCCACGTCCGGCACCCGCACACCGTCTGTCGTCTGTATCGAACACTCCACCAGCACCCCGCCAAACTGAAAGAACGGCCGCAGCAGTCCCGCCAGCTTGCCCTGGGTCAGCGCATGCCAGTTCGATGCCGGACTCATTTCAATCACTCCCCATTTATTGAGTTCGATCTTGTAAGGCAAATCCCGCAAGCTGGGATCGGTGATGACCTCGGACCATTGCATGGCGATCTCCTGGGTGGGAACCCCACCTCACGCATTCAACTAACTAAACAGCCAGGGCTGCTCGATCTTGCGCTTCGCCTCGAATTCGGCGATGGCCTCCTTGTGGCGCAGGGTCAGGCCGATGTCATCCAGGCCGTTCAAGAGGCAGTACTTGCGGAAGGCATCCACGTCGAAATGGATGACCTTGCCGTCGGGCCGGGTCACGGTCTGGGCTTCCAGATCCACCTTGAGCCTGTAACCGGGGGTGGCCGCCACCTGATCGAACAGGGCATTCATCTCCTCCACCGGCAGCATGATCGGCAGCATGCCGTTCTTGAAGCTGTTGTTGAAGAAGATGTCGGCGAAAGTGGTGCCGATCAGGACGCGAAAGCCATAATCCTCCAGCGCCCAGGGAGCGTGTTCCCGACTGGAGCCGCAACCGAAGTTGTCCCGGGTCAGAAGGATGGAGGCGCCCTGATAGCGCTCCTGGTTCAGGACGAAGTTCGGGTTCCGGGGACGATTCGTGCAGTCCTGGCCCGGCTGGCCCACGTCCATGTAGCGCCATTCGTCGAAGGCGTTGGGGCCGAAGCCGCTGCGCTGGATGGACTTGAGGAACTGCTTGGGGATGATGGCGTCCGTGTCCACGTTGGCCCGATCCAGGGGCGCGACCAGACCATC
>JAQTNA010000053.1 GCA_028714035.1 Rhodocyclaceae bacterium | reverse complement strand
GGCGGCCTGGCGACCACGCTGAACGAGATCGCGCGCCAGTCCCAGGCCGGCATGATGCTGGACGAGGCGGCCATCCCGGTGAACGGGGAAGTGGCCGCGGCCTGCGAGTTCCTCGGACTGGACCCGCTCTACGTGGCCAACGAAGGCAAGCTGGTGGCCATCGTCGCCGACGCCGACGCGGAACGCGTGCTGGCCGCCATGCGCGCCCACCCCCTGGGCGCCCGCGCCGCCCGCATCGGCACCGTATTGGAAGACAGCCACCATTTCGTGCAGATGACCACCGGCTTCGGCGGCCGGCGCATCGTGGACTGGCTCACCAGCGAGCAGTTGCCACGCATATGCTGATGAATTCAGTCGAGAGTGGAGAGTCGAGAGTGGAGAGTGTGAATTTCCGCGCCTACGGCGCGCACGAATTGCTCTCGACCCTCGACTCTCGACTCTCGACTCAGACACCCATGCGCATCCTCTTCCTGACCCACGGTTACAACAGCCTGACGCAGCGGCTTCACTGCGAACTGGCTTCCCGCGGGCACGAGGTTTCCATCGAGTACGACATCGCCGACAGCGTGGCCGAGGAAGCGGTGGCCCTGTTCCGACCGGAGCTGATCCTGGCTCCTTACCTGCGCCGGGCCATACCGGAGAGCATCTGGAAGCATCATGTCTGCCTGGTGGTGCATCCGGGCATTGTCGGCGACCGGGGACCGTCGGCCCTGGATTGGGCGATTCAGGAAGGCGAAAAGGATTGGGGCGTGACCGTGCTCCAGGCGGAAGGCGAGATGGATGCCGGGCCGATCTGGGCCAGCGCCGAATTCCCCATGCGCCGCGCCAGGAAGGCCAGCCTCTATCGTTTCGAAGTCACCGAGGCCGCCTGCCGGGCGGTGCTCGAAGCGGTGGAAAAATACACTGCGGGTAATTTCAGGCCCAGGCCGCTGGCCGAAGCGGGCGGGCGCGGCAGGCTGCGCCCCTTGATGCGGCAGGCCGACCGGACCATCAACTGGCAGCGCGACGACACGGCGACCATCCTGAAAAGGCTCGATGCCGGCGACGGCTTCCCGGGGGTGGCCGACACGCTTTTTGGCCAGCCCTGCCACCTGTTCGACGCCTGGCCGGAGGACGTGCTCAAAGGCCAGGCGGGAGAAGTCCTGGCCCGGCGCGAAACCGCCCTGCTCCGCGCCACCGTAGACGGCGCGCTCTGGATCGGCCACGTGAAGCGCCCGGGCGGCATCAAGCTGCCCACGAGCCTGGCCTTCGCCGATGAAGTGAAGGATCTGCCCGAGGCAGCGCTGTCCGGATGGTGGGCGGAGGATTCGGCCACCTGGCAGGACATCCGCTACGAGGAGGCCGGGGTCAACGAAAACGCGGTCGGCTTCCTGCATTTCGAGTTCTACAACGGCGCCATGGGCACCCGCCAGTGCCAAAGGCTGCGGGAGGCCTTCCTCTGGGCGACGACACGGCCGACGCGGGTGATCGTGCTCATGGGCGGCGCCGACCTCTGGTCCAACGGCATCCACCTGAACCTGATCGAGCATGCGGCAAGCCCGGCCGACGAGTCCTGGGCCAATATCAACGCCATGGACGACCTGGCCGAGGCGATCCTGCGCTGCGACAGCCAGCTCACGGTGGCGGCCCTCCAGGGCAATACCGGTGCCGGCGGCTGTTTCCTGGCGCGGGCCGCGGATCAGGTCTGGGCGCGGAACGGGATCATCCTCAACCCCCATTACAAGAACATGGGCAACCTCTACGGCTCGGAGTTCTGGACCTACCTCCTGCCGCCCCGCGTGGGCGAAGAGGGTGCGCGCCGCATCATGCAGCGCCGCCTGCCCATGACGGCCGGTGAGTCCGTGGCCGGCGGCTTCTACGACGCCTGCCTCGCGGCCGATCCCGCGGCCTTCCGTGTAGACCTGGCGCGCCGCGCTTTCGAGCTCGCGACGACAACGGATTTCCCCATCCGCCTGGCGGAGAAGAAGGCGAAGCGGACGAAGGACGAATCGGAAAAGCCGCTGGCCGCCTGGCGCGGCGAAGAGCTCGCCCAGATGACGCGCAACTTCTACGGCTTCGACCCGAGCTACCACGTGGCTCGCTGGCATTTCGTGCAGAAGTCCCTGCCTTCCTGGACCCCCCGCCACCTCGCCCGGCACCGGGATCTGGACTGGCGGCAACCCCCATGATAAACACCCCTCCCACCGTCCTGGTCGTAGACGACGAGCTGCGCTCCCTGGAGGCGCTGAAGCGCACCCTGGTGGACGATTTCACGGTATTCACCGCGGGCAGCGCGGAAGAGGCGATGCAGGTCATGGTGGCGGAGTTCGTGCAGATCATCCTCTGCGACCAGCGCATGCCCGGCACCTCGGGCGTGGAGTTCCTGCGCCAGGTGCGCGCCCAATGGCCCGACACGGTGCGCATCATCCTCTCCGGTTACACGGAGACCGAGGACATCATTGCCGGGGTGAACGATGCCGGCATCTGGCAATACCTGCTCAAGCCCTGGCACCCGGACCAACTACTCCTGACGCTGAAGGGCGCGGCGAACCTGTGGCGCCTGCAACAGGACAACCAACGCCTGTCCCTGGAACTGCGGGACAGCCCGCAGCAGATAGAGGCCCGGGTCAGCGCCAAACGCATCGAGGCCAAGGCGCGCGCCGGACTGGACCGTATCACCCGGGCCCCCGACAGCCCCCTGAACGATCTGTGCAATCTCGCCCTCAAGGTGGCGCCCCACGATCTCTCCATCCTGCTCACCGGGGAATCCGGCACCGGCAAGGAATTGCTGGCTAGAGCCATCCACTACGCCAGCGGCCGATCCGAGCGGGCCTTCGTGGTGGAGAACTGCGGCGCGCTGCCCGACCAGTTGCTGGAAGCCGAACTCTTCGGCCACAAGCGCGGCGCCTTCACCGGCGCCTATGAGGATCGCATCGGTCTGTTCCAGCAGGCGGACGGCGGCACCATCTTCCTGGACGAGATTGGCGACACCTCGCCGGCCTTCCAGGTCAAGCTGCTGCGCGCCTTGCAGGAAGGGGAGATCCGCCCCGTGGGCAGTCCCCGCTCGGTGTCGGTGGACGTGCGGGTGATCGCGGCCACCAACCGCAACCTGGAAGACGACATGCGCGCCGGCCGGTTCCGGGTGGACCTCTATTACCGCCTCGCCGGCATGACCCTGCTCGCGCCGCCGCTGCGGGACCGGCCCATGGACATCGCGCCCATCGCCCAGGGACTGCTGGAGCGCGCCCAGGCCGACCACAAGCATGGGCGCGCCAAGGGCTTCACCGCCGAGGCCCTGGACTGCCTGGCCGCCTACCGCTGGCCCGGCAACGTACGCGAACTGCAAAACGAGATCCTGCGCATGCTGGCCCTGGCCGAGGGCGAATGGCTGGGGGCGGAACTGCTGAGCCCCCGGGTACTGCGCGCCGCCGCCGGCGAGGAGCAGGAACGGGAACTCGGCATGCTGGCGGCGCTGGACGGCAGCCTCAAGGAGCGCGTCGCCCAGCTCGAAGCCCGCATCATCAAGGAAGTCCTGGTCAGGAACCGCTGGAACAAGACCCAGGCCGCCGCCGAACTGGGTCTCTCGCGGGTCGGCCTGAGACAGAAGCTGGCACGCATCGGACTGGAAAAGGTATGACGTGATGAAACAACCGATCCAACCGCAGAGGCGCAGGGACGCTGAGAAAACCAAGAACGACAACAACCTAGCAGTTCAAGCTCCGGCTTTTCTATTGGTGGCAGGCAGGCTTTTCCTCTGCGCCTCCGCGCCTCTGCGGTTCCATGGGCTTGCCCAAGAATGAAAATCCTCTGGCTCCAGTCCGGCGGCTGCGGCGGCTGCACCCTGTCCTGGCTCGGCAGCGAGATGGCGCCGCTGCATGAACTGCTGCGTGCCGAGGGCCTGGAGATGGTCTGGCACCCGAGCCTGGCGGAAGCGAGCGCCGAGGAGGCCCGCGCCATCATCGCCGCCTGTGCCAACGGCACGCGCGCCTTCGATGTGCTCTGCGTCGAGGGCGCCCTGCTGCGCGGCCCCCAGAGCAGCGGCCGCTTCCACCTGCTGTCGGGCACCGGCGTACCCATGGCCGTATGGGTGACACGACTGGCGGCCCGGGCGCGGCATGTGGTGGCGGTCGGAAGCTGCGCGGCCTTCGGCGGCATCACCTCCGCCGGGTGCAATCCCACCGACGCCTGCGGCCTCCAGTATGACGGCGACACCGCCGGAGGGCTCCTGGGCCCCGATTTCCGCGCCGTGTCCGGCCTGCCGGTGATCCACATCGCCGGCTGCCCACCGCACCCGGACTGGATCAGCGAGACGCTGATCGGCCTGGCCCGCGACAGGATTTCCCGGGACGACCTGGACGACCTCGGCCGGCCGCGTTTCTACGCCGACCAGCTGGTGCACCACGCCTGCCCGAGAAACGAGTACTACGAGTTCAAGGCCAGCGCGGCCAAGCCTTCCGACCAGGGCTGCCTGATGGAGCAACTGGGCTGCAAGGGCACGCAGGCGCACGCCGACTGCAACCTGCGCCTGTGGAACGGCAGCGGCTCCTGCCTGCGCGGCGGATTTCCCTGCATACGCTGCACCGAACCGGGCTTCGAGGAACCGGGCCACCCGTTTGCCGAGACGCCCAAGATCGCCGGCATTCCCATCGGCCTGCCTTCCGACATGCCCAAGGCCTGGTTCGTGGCGCTGGCCGCCCTGTCCAAGTCCGCCACGCCGACCCGGGTGCGGGAAAACGCCCGCGCCGATCACACCCTCAAGGCGCCCTCCGTGCGCAAGGGGCCGAAACGTTAGGACTGGAAAAGGCATGACCAACCGCAGAGGCGCAGAGACGCAGAGAAGACGAGAGCCTGGCCACGGCCCAAGCCGCTATCGGCTGCCTGTCACCGGTCCTCAGAGCATCTCCTGGGCCGGGACGGGCAGGCCAAGGAGATCGTCTCACCCTTACGCCAACCGAAGCCGATCTACCAGGGTTTTCCTCTGCGCCTCTGCGCCTCTGCGGTTCAAGACAGGTTTCCCATCATGACCCGCCGCATCGTCGGTCCCTTCAACCGGGTCGAGGGCGACCTGGAAGTCGCCCTCGACATCCAGGGCGGGCGCGTCGGCTCGGCCTATGTGAACGCCCCGCTCTACCGCGGCTTCGAGCAGATCCTGCTGGGCAAGGCGCCTTTGGACGCGCTGGTCTTCGTGCCGCGCATCTGCGGCATCTGTTCCGTGGCCCAGTCGGCCGCCTCGGCCCAGGCGCTGGCAAACGCCTTCGGCTGGCAAGCCCCCGACAACGGCCGCATCGCCTCCAACCTCATGCTGGCGACCGAGAACCTGGCCGACCACCTGACGCATTTCTACCTGTTCTTCATGCCGGATTTCGCCCGGGGCGAATACCGGGCCCGGCCCTGGTTCACCGCCGCCGAGGCGCGCTTCAAGGCCATGGCGGGCAGCGCGGCGGCGCAGGTGCTGCCCGCCCGGGCCGCCTTCCTGCGCACCATGGGCATGATCGCCGGCAAATGGCCCCACACGCTGGCGCTTCAACCCGGCGGCTCCTCCCGCCCCTTGCAGGGATCGGAGAAGATCCGCCTGCGCTGCATCCTGCGGGAGTTCCGATCCTTCCTGGAAGCCACGCTCTACGGCGACGCGCTGGAAAACGTCGCCGCCCTCACCGACGAGGACAGGCTCGAAGCCTGGGGCGAGGCACACTCGGGCAGCGATTTCGGCCGCTTCCTCGCCTTCGCCCGGGATCTCGGCCTGCATGGGCTGGGCCGTGCCACGGACCTGTTCATGAGTTACGGCAGCTTTCCGCAGCAGACCGGTCGCCTATTTCCCGCCGGCCTGTGGCATGGAGCCCCGCTCCCGCTCGACCCCTTGGCCATCCGGGAGGATGTGAGCCATGCCTGGTATGCCGAGGCCGATGCCCCGCAGGCCCCGGCGGCCGGCTCCACCCTGCCCCTGGGGGCGAAGGCCGGCGCCTATTCCTGGTGCAAGGCGCCCCGGTACGATGGCCAAGTGGTGGAGGTCGGCGCGCTGGCGCGCCAGGTGGTGGCCGGCCATCCGCTGGCGCGCACCCTGGTCGCCGCCCACGGCGGCAATGTCATGAGCCGCGTCGCCATGCGCCTGGTGGAGATTGCCGTCGTGCTGCCGGAGATGGAGCGCTGGGTGGAGCAACTCGCGCCCGGCGAGCCTTACTGCGTGGTGGGCGAGATTCCCGAACAAGCCAGCGGCATCGGACTCGTGGAGGCGGCACGGGGTTCCCTGGGCCACTGGCTCGACCTACGCCACGGCCGCATCCACAACTACCAGATCATCGCCCCGACCACCTGGAATTTCTCGCCGCGGGATGCGCGGGACCAGCCCGGCGCTCTGGAACAAGCGCTCGCCGGCATCGAAGCGAGTGCAGACGGCACCACGCCGGCTGCCATTCAGCATGTCGTGCGCAGTTTCGACCCCTGCATGGTATGCACTGTGCATTAGACGAGCGAGCACCGAACCGATGAGAGACAAGACCGAGCCGACGTTGGAAAGCATGGCCGCCGCAGCCGGAGCCGCGGCGGAGGATCACGTCTGGCTCGACGTCATTCACAAGATGGACGAGGTCTACAACGATCTCCTGAAATACGAGGTCGCCCTGGAGGAGAAGAATGCCGCGCTGGAGGATAGCCAGCAGTTCATCTCCTCGGTCCTGACCTCCATGTCGGACGTGCTCATCGTCTGCAGCCGGGCCGGCATCATCGAAACCGTCAATCAGTCCCTGCTGACGCTGATCGGCAAGACCGCCGAGGAACTTGTGGGCACCTCGGTGTTCGATCTGTTCGCCGACGAAGCCTCGCGCCGGCAAGCGCAGCACCATTTTGCCGGCCATCCCGGGGAGATGCTCCACGACTGCGATACCCGGTTCAAGGGCACGGCCGAGCCGGTTCTGGTCTCCCTCAACTGTACGCCCCGTGTTTCCGCCGTCGGCAAGCTGCTCGGCATGGTGGTGACGGGGAGGCCGATAGGGGAATTGCAGCGCGCTTACCAGGCCCTGCGCCGCACCCACGAGGAACTCAAGCACACCCAGCAACAGCTCCTGCATTCGGAAAAGATGGCGTCCCTGGGCCGCCTGGTGGCAGGCGTGGCCCATGAACTGAACAACCCCATCAGCTTCGTGCTGGGCAACACCCTGGCGCTGAAGAAATACGCCCGGCGTATCGGCGAGTACCTGGACGCCCTTCACGCGGGAATGCCGCAGGACGAGTGCGAGCGCTTGAAGAAGGCTTTGAGGATAGACAGCATCCTCGCCGATCTACCTTCCCTGGTGGACGGCACGGTGGAGGGCGCGGAGCGCACCCGGGACATCGTGGATGGCTTGAAACGCTTCTCGGCCATGGACCGGGACGTACGGGAACGCTTCGATCTCGTGCCCGTCATCGAGCGGGCGGTGCACTGGGTCGAGAAGGCCGCACCCGAGCGTTTCCGCGTCACCCTGCGACTCACGGCCCCCATGGAGGTACTCGGCTCGCCCGGGCAAATGCAGCAGGTGGTGATGAACCTGGTGCAGAACGCGGTGGACGCCACCGCCGGCCTGCCCGCGGCGGAACTGGGGGTCAGCGGCCAGATAGAGTCGGGCGAGGCCGTCGTCGCCTTCCGCGACAATGGCCCCGGCATCGCCCCGGAAAACCTCGGCCGCATCTTCGATCCCTTCTTCACCACCAAGCCGGTGGGCAAGGGCACCGGGCTGGGCCTGGCGATCAGCTACGGCATCGTCGAGCGCCATGGCGGCGAACTGTCGGTCGCCAACCACGCCGAGGGCGGTGCCCTATTCACGCTGCGGGTACCACTGGCGACGTGACAGGCGATACGTGCTTGCGCCGTATGAAGAAACGTATAAACTTCCTACTTCTCTCCTCCCGGGAGGCCTCGTAACATGGACGCGCTGCCGCAGGACCTGTTCGCCCTGAGCCTCGTGGTATTCCTGCTGGGCATCAAGCACGGCTTCGACGCCGACCACCTGGCGACGATAGACGGCCTGACGCGTTTCAACTCGCGCAGCCGGCCACGCCTGGCGCGCTATTGCGGAACCTTGTTTTCCCTGGGCCACGGCGCGGTGGTCATCGCCATCGCCCTGACGGTCGGCACCCTGGCGCAGCACTGGCAGACGCCGGAGTGGCTGGCGACTTTCGGCGCCTGGGTGTCCATCGCCTTCCTGCTTGCCCTCGGCATGGTCAACGTGCACGCGGTGCTGCGCACCGACCCCGGCGAAATCGTGCGGCCGGTGGGCCTGAAGGGCCGCTTCCTGGGGCGCCTGGCTCGGGCCGCGAGCCCCGGCTGGGTGGCCCTGGTCGGCGCCCTGTTCGCCCTCTCGTTCGACACCGTGAGCCAGGCCGCCCTGTTCGCGCTCACCGCCACCCGCTTCGGCGGCTGGCAACACGCCCTCATGCTCGGCCTCCTGTTCATGCTCGGCATGCTGGTGACCGATGGAATAAACGGCTACTGGATCTCGCGCCTGATCCTGCGTGCCGACCAGATCGCGGCGCTGGCCTCCCGCGTCATGAGCCTGGTCGTCGCCGGCGTCAGCCTGCTGGTGGGGGCCTTCGGCGTCATGAAGCTGTGCCTGCCGACGGTCGGCACCTGGAGCGACGGCAAGGATCTCTTTTTCGGCAGCGCGGTCATTGCCGTGGTGGCTGGCAGCTACCTCCTGGCCCTCCGACTGACACGGAGCCCGGGTGCCGTGGCGGCGATCGGCGACTGAGCCCTCTTTGGGAGCCGCCGTGAGTGCCGCGCCCTTCGATCCCGGCTTCGTCCGCCTGCGTCTGGGTTCGAAGCCCGGACACGGACCCTCGGTTGCCATCGAACTGGCCCGCCCCACCGCGGTTACCGCCTTGCGCGGCAAGCCGGCCGACCAGGCAGTGCGCCTGCTGCCCCTGCTGTACTCGATCTGCGGCGCGGCCCAGGGCGCGGCGGCACGGCTCGCCCTGGACGCGGCGCGCGGACAGCCCCATGCCCCGGCCACGGACCCGGCCGTCCTGCTGGAGGCGCGGCGCGAACATCTCTGGCGGCTGCTGCTGGACTGGCCCCGGGCACTCGGCCAGCCGGGACAGGAGACACTGCTGGCCGAGGCAAGGCGCCGCCTCGGCCAGGAAGGCGGCGATACCTGGGTGGCGGTCGCCCTGAACGAGCCCTTGGAGCACCTGGAGCAGGCCTTGAGCCGGCTGCCCGAACCGGCACCGGTACCCGACATCCCGCTGCTGCCGCCCCTTGCGGCCGCCGAAACGCTGGCGCTCTGGCCGCGACTGGAGGCGGATTTCGCCGCGGCACCGACCTGGAATGGCCGCCCCGCCCTGACCGGCCCGCTGGCGCGCCATGCCGGCGCCCGTCTCCTTCAGCCCATCGCGGCCTCTATCCGGGCACGCATGTCCGAGTTGAGCCACCCGAGCGGTCTGGGACGCACCAGTTCCGCCGCGATCGCCCCGGGCATCGGACGGGCCACGGTGGAAACCGCCCGCGGGCTGCTGATGCACGAAATCGCGCTGGAGGGCGACCGCATCGGCCACTACGTCATCATCGCCCCGACCGAGTGGAACTTTCATGCCCGAGGCCCGCTCGTCAGCTGGCTGGAGGGCACACCGTCGCCATCGGCGCGGCGAGAACTCGCGCCACGGCTCGTTCTCGCCCTCGATCCCTGCGTGCGTTGGCAAATCGAGGACGGCGAAGGAGCGTGAGCCCGACGGGCGGCCGCGACATGCGCTCCCCGGATGGCCAGGCACCATGCCCATGCTAGAATCGCGCGTTTCCCACGCTGACGAGACTCACTCGGATCGCGAGTCGTCGGTGGGGCTTTCACAGTAACCGACCCAGGCAGGCCAGACATGCAACTCTCTCCCATCATCGCCCTTTCCCCCCTCGACGGCCGCTATGCCGAAAAGATGGGCAACCTGCGCGCCCACTTCAGCGAGTACGGCCTCATCAAGACCCGCGTGCGCGTGGAGGTGTCCTGGCTCAAGGCACTGGCTTCAGAACCGGGGATCCCCGAGCTCGCGCCCTTCTCCCCGGAGACCGTGTCCGAACTCGATTCCGTCGTGGCTCGCTTCTCCGAGGACGACGCCCAGGCGGTCAAGGAGATCGAGGCGCGCACCAATCATGACGTGAAGGCCATGGAATACTGGCTGAAGCAGCGCTTCTCCGGCAACCCGGAAGTCGTGAAGTCGTCCGAGTTCATCCACTTTGCCTGCACGTCGGAAGACATCAACAACCTGTCCCACGCCCTGATGCTGAAGGAAGCCCGGGACGAGGTGCTGCTGCCCTTCCTCGATCAGGTCATTGCCCGCCTGCGCAACTTGTCCCACGACCTGGCCGAACTGCCCATGCTCGCCCGTACCCACGGCCAGCCGGCGACCCCGACGACCCTGGGCAAGGAGATGGCCAACATCGCGCACCGCCTGATCCGGTCCCGCGCCCGCATCGCGGCCGTTTCCCTCACCGCCAAGTTCAACGGCGCCGTCGGCAACTACAACGCCCACCTCTCCGCCTACCCCGAGCTGGACTGGGAGGGCTTCAACGGCCGCTTCATCGAATCCTTCGGCCTGGAGTTCAACCCCTACACCATCCAGATCGAGCCCCACGACTGCATGGCGGAACTGTTCGATTGCGTGGCCCGCGCCAACACCATCCTGATTGATGCCAACCGGGATCTCTGGATGTACATCTCGCTCGGCTACTTCAAGCAGAAGACCAAGGCGGGCGAGATCGGATCCTCCACCATGCCGCACAAGGTCAATCCCATTGACTTCGAGAACTCGGAAGGCAACCTGGGCCTGGCCAACGCCGTGCTGCGCCACCTCTCGGAGAAGCTGCCCATCTCCCGCATGCAGCGCGACCTGTCGGACTCCACGGTTCTGCGGAACATGGGCGTGGGCTTCGGCCACAGTCTCCTGGCCTATGATTCCTGCCTCAAGGGCTTGGGCAAGCTGGAGGCCAACCCGGCGGCGCTTGCCGCCGACCTGGATGCCTGCTGGGAAGTGCTGGCGGAGCCGGTGCAGACCGTCATGCGCCGCCACGGCATCGAGAACCCCTACGAGCAACTGAAGGAACTCACCCGCGGCAAGGGCATCACCCAGGAAGCGCTGCGGGAATTCATCTCCGGCCTGGCCATCCCCGAGGCCGACAAGGCCCGCCTCCTGGTCATGACCCCCGCCAGCTACATCGGCAAGGCGGTGGAACTGGCGAGGAAAATCTGAAAGGAAGTCGAGAGTGGAGAGTCGAGGGTCGAGAGTGATATTTCCGCGCCTTCGGCGCGCCGACTTTGCTCTCGACTCACCACTCTCGACTCTCGACTAACTCATGTTCACCGACACCCTGAAGCAACTCCCCGGCATCTCTCATCTGGCGGCCGTCAGGCTGCTGGACGAGAGCGGAGAGGTCGTCGCCACCATCGAGAACAAGCCGGGCCAGGCGGGCTCGGTGGCGGTCTATAACCACCTGGCCCAGACCTTCGGCGCCATCACGCCGGAAGCGGCCAGGCGCGGCCTGGAGCTCTACGGCGAGCACACCGAGGACGCCCGCGCCCATCCGGGCAGGCATCCCAACATTGATCGCCTGATCGGCCTTGCGCAGACCGGCGGCTCGCTCAGGGTCAAGCACCTCTTCGCCGGCTGATAGCGAACGCCGTAGCGCGGATTTCAGTGGCCTGGTCGTGTTAATCTGAGTGCCTCGCCGCTTGCACGGAGGCCACCGTGATACGCCTGATCCAGTTCCCGCCCGCCCTCGGTTTGCCCAACGCCAGCCCTTTCTGCCTCAAGCTGGAAACCTGGCTGCGCATGGCAGGGCTCCCCTACGAAAACCATTACACCCCCAACCCGCGCAAGGGCCCCAAGGGCAAGCTGCCGGCCATCGAAGACGGCGGCAAGCTGATCGGCGATTCGGGCCTCATCGTGGACTACCTGGCGCGGACGTACGGCATTGATCTGGATGCCGGCCTGTCCCCAGAGGCCAAAGCGGTCGCCCTGGCCTGGCGGCGACTGTTCGAGGAACACCTGTACTGGACGGTCCTCTACACCCGCTGGATCGAAGAGGCCGGCTGGCAGCGCACGCGGGATGCCTTTTTCGGCGCCCTCCCCTGGCCGGTAAAGGTTCTTCTTCCGATCATGGCCAGGCGCGGCATGCGCGCCGAACTGCACGGCCAGGGCATAGGTCGCCACCGCCCGGAGGAAATCCACAAGATGGGCATCGCCGACGTGGACGCCGTCGCTGCTTTCCTCGGCGACAAGCCTTTCTTCATGGGCATCGAACCCACCTCCCTGGACGCCGTGGCCTACGGCTTCCTCGCCAACGTGGTGCGAGTAGACCTGGATACTCCGATCCGCCGCCGCGCCCTGGAACACGTGAATCTGGTCGCCTATTGCGATCGGATGGAAGCCAGGTACTGGCAACCCCGATAGCCCGCAAAAAAGCCGCCCGAAGGCGGCTTTTTTGCGGGGCAAGGACAGCTTACACCACTGCCTCTTCCTTCACCTTCTGCGGCTTGATGAACTGCTCGCGGGACACGCCCAGCCACATGACCAGGGGGCTCGCCACCAACACGGAGGAATAGATGCCGAACAGGATGCCGATGGTCAGCGCCACGGCGAAGTAGTGCAGGGTCTCGCCGCCGAAGATGAGCATCGAGAGCACCATCATCTGGGTACAGCCGTGGGTGATGATGGTCCGGGACATGGTGCTGGTGATGGCGTGGTTCAGCACTTCCGGCGTGGTCAGGCCGCGCTTCTTCTTGAAGGTTTCCCGTACCCGATCGAACACCACCACGGACTCGTTCACCGAGTAACCCAGGATGGCCAGCACCGCCGCCAGCACCGGCAGGGAGAACTCCCACTGGAAGGCGGCGAAACAGCCCAGGATGATCACCACGTCGTGCATGTTGGCGATGATGGCCGAGACGGCGAAGCGCCACTCGAAGCGCATGGCCAGGTAGATCATGATGCCCAGGCACACCAGGAGCAGGGCCAGGGCACCGTCCGAGGCCAGTTCCTGCCCCACCTGGGGGCCGACGAATTCCACCCGGCGCATCTCCGGCTTGCCACCCGCGCTGTTGAGGGAAGCCATGACCATCTCGCTCACGCGGGAGGATTCCAGGCCTTTTCTGGCCGGCAGGCGGATGAGCAGGTCGCGGGACGTGCCGAAATTCTGCACCTGGGCGTCCGGGTAGCCGTCCTTCTCCAGGGCGGCGCGTATGGGTTCGAGCTTCGGCGCCTCCTGGTAGCTCACCTCCATGAGGGTGCCGCCCGTGAATTCCACGGAGAAGTGCAGTCCCTTCCCAACCAGGAAGCCCACGGCCGCGAGGAAGGTGATCAACGAGATGACGTTGAACACCAGCGCGTGCTTCATGAAGGGGATGTCTTTGCGTATGCGGAAAAATTCCATGTTTGTTCCTAGTCGAGAGTCGAGAGTCGAGAGTCGAGAGCGGAAACCGTGAGTAAGCGCGCCGAAGGCGCGGATATTATTACTCTCGACTCTCCACTCTCCACTCTCGACTTAAATCACATGGGCTTCCACACTTGCCCGATGGCCAGCTTGTCCAGCTTCCTGCGGCGGCCGTACCAGAAGTTCACCATGCCGCGGGAAACGGTCACGGCGCTGAAGATGGAGGTCAGGATGCCCAGGCACAGGACCACCGCGAAGCCCCGCACCGGCCCGGAACCAAAGGCCAGGAGCGCGATGCCGGCGATGAAGGTGGTGACGTTGGAGTCCAGGATGGTATCGAAGGCCCGCTCGTAACCCGCGGAGATCGCGGCCTGGGGCGACGAGCCGTTGCGCAACTCTTCCCGGATGCGCTCGTTGATCAGCACGTTGGCGTCAATGGCCATGCCCAGGGTCAGGGCGATACCCGCCATGCCCGGCAGGGTCAGGGTCGCCTGCATGAGCGACAGCAAGGCCACCAGGAACAGCAGGTTGCAGGCCAGGGAGAGCATGGAGATGAAGCCGAACACCAGGTAATAGAAGATCATGAACACGCTCACCATGGCGAAGCCATAGAGCGTGGAATCGAAGCCCTTCTTGATGTTCTCGGCGCCGAGAGACGGGCCGATGGTGCGCTCCTCGATGATGTCCATGGGCGCCGCCAGCGAGCCCGCGCGCAGCAGCAGGGCCACGTCGGTGGCCTCCTCCGTGCTCATGCGGCCCGTGATCTGCACCCGGCCGCCGCCGATCTCGCCGCGGATGACCGGCGCCGTGACCACCTCGCCCTTGCCCTTCTCGATGAGCAGGATGGCCATGCGCTTGTTGATGTTCTCCCGCGTGATATCGCGGAAGATGCGGGCGCCCGCCGAATCCAGATTGAGGTGCACCGCCGGCTCGTGGTTCTGGCCATCGAAGCCGGGCTGGGCGTCCGTGAGCCGGTCGCCGGTCAGCACCACCTGCTTCTTCACCAGGAGGGGGGAGCCGCCCCGCTCGGTATACAGCTCGTCGCCGAAGGGCACCTGGCCGCGCAGGGCGTTTTCCAGCAGGCCCGGCGCGTCATCCACCATGCGCACTTCCAGGGTGGCGGTGCGGCCCAGGATGTCCTTGGCCTTGGCCGTGTCCTGCACGCCCGGCAGCTGCACCACGATGCGGTCGGCGCCCTGCTGCTGGATCACCGGCTCGGCCACGCCCAGCTCGTTGATCCGGTTGTGCAGCGTGGAGATGTTCTGCTTGATGGCGAAGTCCTGGATGCGCTTCTGAGCCGGCAGGCTGAGTTCGCCCATCAGCTTGAAGTCCTGTCCATCCTGGGCGTCCGTCAGCAGCAGGTCCGGCTGGGTATCGGAAATGGCCATCCGGGCCTTGTCCCGGTTGTCCGCGTCACGGAAGCGTATGGCCAGGCGCGAGCCTTCCCGGTTGATGCCGGAATGGCGAATGGTCTTGTCCCGCATCAGGGTGCGCAGGTCGGCGGACATGGCGTCCAGGCGCTTGGTGATGGCCCCCTTCATGTCCACCTGCAACAGGAAGTGCACGCCACCCCGCAGGTCCAGGCCCAGGTACATGGGCAGGGCATGCATGGAAGTCAGCCACCGGGGCGAGCTGGACAGCAGATTCAGCGCCACCACGTAGGAGGGATCGGTCGGGTCCGGGTTGAGGGCCTTCTCGATGGCGTCCTTGGCCTTGATCTGGGCGTCCGTGTCGGCAAAGCGCACGCGCACGTTGGTGAGCTCGACAAACATGCCCTGGTTCGAAAGGGCCGCGCCTTTCAGCACTTCCTCCACGCGCTGGGCCAGCTTGCCCGTATCCAGCTTGAGCGCCGTCTTGGCGCTGGAAACCTGCACCGCCGGCGCCTCGCCATAGAAGTTGGGCAGGGTAAAGAGCAACCCGATGATCACCGTCAACACGACGATCAGGTTCTTCCAGATTGGGTAGCGATTCATTTCAGATAAGCGGTAAGCAGTAAGCGGTAAGCAACGGAAGGAGATCGGTCAGGAAGGGGGGAGAACTTTCCGCTCACCCCTTACCGCTTTCCGCTCACAGAGACTTCAAGGTGCCCTTGGGCAGGACGACGCCGATGGCGGGCTTCTGCACGGTGACCACCGTGTTTTCGGCCACTTCCAGCTGAACGTAGTTCTCGCCCACCTTGACGATGCGGCCGGTCAAGCCGCCCTGGGTGATGACCTCGTCGCCCTTCTGCAGGGACTCCATCAGGGCCCGGTGATCCTTGGCCTTCTTCATCTGCGGACGGATCATCATGAAGTAGAGGATCGCGATCATGACGGCGAAGGGCAGGAACTGCATCAGCCCACCGGTGGGATCGTTGGCTGCGGCGGCGGTCTGGGCGTGGGCGTCGGAAATCAGGAAATTCAGTAGCATGATGGCTCTCGCGGATGCTTGAAAACGGCGGAGTATATCAGTTTGGGCAGGGGTTATCGGCCTGAAGCGCGCGCCTGATGAAAGGCCGATACGGCATCCTCCAGCCGATCCTCGACGATGGCCTGCCGCAGCTCCCGCATCAGGGTCTGGTAGTAGTAAAGATTGTGGATGGTATTGAGCCGCGCCCCCAGGATTTCCCCCACCCGGTGCAGGTGATGCAGGTAGGCCCGGCTGAAGTTCCGGCAGGCGTAACAGCCGCAGGTCTCGTCCAGGGGCCGCGGATCCGCCTTGTGGCAGGCGTTCTTGATCTTGATGTCGCCGAAGCGGGTGAACAGCCAGCCGTTTCGGGCGTTTCGCGTGGGCATGACGCAATCGAACATGTCTATGCCCGCCGACACCGAGCGCACCAGGTCTTCCGGCGTGCCCACCCCCATGAGGTAGCGTGGCTTTTCGGCCGGCAGACGCGGCGCGGTATGGGCCAGGATGCGCGCCATGTCCTCCTTCGGTTCACCCACCGAAAGCCCGCCTATGGCATAGCCATCAAAGCCGATGTCCAGGAGTCCGGCGAGCGACTCGTCACGCAAGTCCTCATACATGCCCCCCTGGACGATACCGAAGAGGGCATTCGCATTCCCCAGTTTGTCATGCTCATCCCGCGAGCGTTTCGCCCAACGCAGGGACAGGCGCATGGAGTCGGCGGCCTCCCGGGGCGTGGCCGGGTAAGGCGTGCATTCATCGAAGATCATCACCACGTCGGAATTGAGCACGTGCTGAATGCGCATGGACTCCTCAGGGGTGAGGAACAGCTTGTCACCGTTGATGGGCGACTGGAACTTCACCCCCTCCTCGGAAATCTTGCGCAGATCGCCCAGGGAAAAAACCTGGAAACCACCGGAATCCGTCAGGATGGGGCCATCCCAGCCCATGAAACGATGCAGGCCACCGTGGGCACGGACCACTTCCAGGCCCGGCCGCAGCCAGAGATGGAAGGTGTTGCCCAGGCAGATGTGGGCACCGATCTCCCGGAGTTCCAGGGGCGACATGGCCTTGACCGTGCCGTAAGTGCCCACCGGCATGAAGGCCGGCGTCTCCACGTCGCCGTGGGCCAGGGAGAGCCGCCCGCGGCGCGCGGCGCCGGAGGTGGCGAGAAGTTCAAATTTCATGGGTAAGCTTGAGCAGACAGAAGACTAAACGCCAGGACGCTTAAGACGCAAAAAGACCATCAAATTCCGTCCCATTCTACGACTTCAGCAACAGCGGGGATATGTCCCGGCAGCTGTGCAGTACCCGCGCCACATCCAGCCTGTCGGGTCGCTCGAAGTAGAAAACCAGGTAAGGATAATCTGCCAGTTGCCAGGTTCTGAGCCCCGGCAATTCCAGCAACTGGCCAAAACGGGGGGAACCGGTGCCGGGATGCAAGGCCAGATGGCGAAAGGCTTCCTCGGCGGCGGCAACGAAACCATCGGCGGCATCGAAGGCCGACTGCGACAAGTACCAAGCCACCGCCTCGTCCAGATCCCGGCGGGCACGGGGCCGCAGCCGTATCACGGCTGGCGGGCGTCGCTGATACGCTGGCGCAGGCCACTCCAGTAGCCATCTTCCAAGGGTTCACACTCACCGGAGGCCAGCCCTTCCCGCAGAAGCTCCCGCAGTTGGTCCTTGGCGCGCCGAACCTGATCGGTACGTATCAGTTCCCGCACGTATTCGCTGGATGAGCCATAGCCCCCCTGGGCGACCTGTTGGTCGACGAAGGTCTTCAGGCTATCCGGCAGGGAAATGTTCATGGTGGTCATAGCCGCATTGTAGCCAGTTTGGCAAAAATTGGCATCACCCGGGATTGGTTTCCAAGTGGAAGCGAAGCTTGTGCGGATGGTGCGGTGCCAACTTTTTGCCCATCACCCCCGCCCTCTTCCCCCTGACGGCGGGCGAGGGAGTTTCCGTGGCGGCGCCTTCCCGGCCTTGCCGGAAGGTATCACTCGGGTGCCGATGCCCGCCTTCTTCTCCTCCGGCGAGCGCCAGCCCGGCGGCTGGCGCGGGGGCACCAGTTGTTCCTTCCCGGTGCCCACCAGGTCGTTTCGGCCCATGCGCCTGAGCGCCTCCCGCAGGTAGGGCCAGTTGTCCGGATCGTGGTAGCGCAGGAAGGCCTTGTGCAGCTTCCTCTGGCGGCCGGCGCGGGCGGTCTCCACCTTTTCCCCGTCCCGGGAGAGCTTCTTCAGCGGGTTCCTCTCCGTGTGGTACATGGTGGTGGCCAGGGCCATGGGCGTGGGCAGGAAGGTCTGCACCTGGTCCAGCTTGAAGCCGTTCTTCTTCAGCCACAGGGCCAGGTGCAGCATGTCCTCGTCCGTGGTGCCGGGGTGAGCCGCGATGAAATACGGTATCAGGTACTGCTCCTTGCCCGCGGCCCGGCTGGCCTTCTCGAACATGAGCTTGAAACGCTCATAGGATTCGATGCCCGGCTTCATCATCTTCGAGAGCGGCCCCTCCTCCGTATGCTCCGGGGCGATCTTCAGGTAGCCGCCCACGTGGTGGCTCACCAGCTCCTGAATGTATTCCGGGGAGCGCACCGCCAGGTCGTAGCGCAGGCCGGAGCCTATGAGCACCCGTTTCACCCCCTTCAGGGCGCGCGCCTTGCGATAGAGGGCGATCAGGGGTCCGTGGTCCGTACCCAGGTTCTCGCAGATGCCCGGATAGACGCAGGACAGGCGCCGGCAGGCGGACTCGATCTTCGGATCCTTGCAGGCCATGCGGTACATGTTGGCCGTGGGGCCGCCCAGGTCCGAGATGGTGCCGGTGAAGCCCGGCGTCTTGTCGCGGATTTCGCTAATTTCCCGGAGGATGGAGGCTTCCGAGCGGCTCTGGATGATGCGCCCCTCGTGCTCGGTGATGGAACAGAAGGTGCAGCCGCCGAAGCAGCCGCGCATGATGTTGATGGAGAAGCGGATCATCTCCCAGGCCGGGATCTTCGCCCCGCCGTAGGCCGGATGGGCCTGGCGCGCATAGGGCAGGCCATAGACGTAATCCATCTCCTCGGTGGAGAGCGGAATGGGCGGCGGATTGAGCCACACATCCCGCTCCCCGGCCCCCGTGCCGTGGGCCTGCACCAGGGCACGGGCGTTGCCCGGATTCGATTCCAGGTGCAGGTTGCGGGAGGCATGGGCGTAGAGCAGCGGGTCTTCCGACACCGCCTCGAAGGACGGCAGGCGCAGCACCGTATGGTCCCGCGCATCCTTCCTCGCCGCCAGCCTGTCCTGGGTGTGGGTTCTGAATTCGACCACCGCTTCGCCGCCGATCCTCGTCGCCGCTCTCGACTCGCCACTCTCGACTCTCGACTCGTCAAGCACCCGCCACTCGTTCGAAGGCAGCCAGCCGGGGGGAACCATGAAGGCCGTGCCGCGCAGATCCCGTATCGTGTCCACCTTTTCGCCGGCGGCCAGGCGATAGGCCACGTCCACCAGTGCCCGCTCGGCATTGCCATAGAGCAGGAGATCACCCTTGGCGTCAGGCAGGGCGGAGCGGCGCACCTTGTCCGACCAGTAATCGTAATGGGCGACACGGCGCAGGCTGGCCTCTATGCCCCCCAGGATCACCGGCACTTCCGGGTAAGCCTCCCGCGCCCGCTGGGCATAGACCAGGAGCGCCCGATCCGGCCGCTTGTTGCCCTCGCCGCCCGGCGTGTAGGCGTCGTCGGAACGCATCTTCCTCTCGGACGTATAGCGGTTCACCATGGAATCCATGTTGCCCGCGGTGATGCCGAAGAACAGTCTTGGCCGCCCCAGGGCGCGAAAGGCCTTGGCGGAATGCCAGTCCGGCTGGGAAATGATGCCCACCCGGAAACCCTGGGCCTCCAGCAGACGTCCGACGAGAGCCATGCCGAAACTGGGATGATCCACGTAGGCATCGCCAGTGACCAGCACCACGTCGCAGGCATCCCAGCCGAGCGCCTCCATTTCCTCCCGCGACATGGGCAGGAAGGGCGCTGACGTAACCTGACAGTCGCGCAGCGACTCACTGCGCTCCCCTCGCCCTTTACGGGAGAGGGGCGGGGGGGTGAGGGCAAGGGGCGTCCGATACGGGACGAAGGAGTAGATGGGGCGGGGCGTATCCATGGGGCTGGATTTTACGGGAAATCAGCCGCCCGCCCGGGGAAGTTGCCAAACCTGGGCGAGTCTTACACAATGCGCCTACACCTGTCTGGAGCGCCGATGCCATGGCCCTGCCGCAAAGCAAACTGAGCATTTCCGAATACCTGGACTGGGAAAACCGCCAGGAAGGTCGGCACGAGCTGTACCGCGGCGAAATCTTCGCCATGGTCGGGGTACGCCGGGTGCATGGCATCGTCTGCGGCAATTTATTCGCCAGCCTCAAGCAGCAATTGAAGGACTCACCCTGCCGGGCATTCACGGAAGCCCTGAAGGTCCAGGTGGCCGAGGAAAGCATCCTCTACCCCGACGTGTTCGTCACCTGCGATCCTGCCGATCTCAAGACCGACTACATCTTCCGTGCACCCACGCTCATCATCGAGGTGCTGTCGGAATCCACCAAGGCTTTTGATCGGGGCCTGAAGTTCGCGCTGTATCGGCGCCTGCCCTCGCTCCAGGAATACCTGTTGGTAGACCCGGACACCCGCCTGGTGGAGCTTTTCCGCAGGGGCGGGGATGACCTGTTCACCCTCCACGACCACACCGACAGCGCCAGTTTTCCCCTAAGCTCCATCCACTGCGAACTGCGGCTGGAGGAGATTTTCGAAGGGCTGGAAAGCGGGGCGTCGTCGTAATCAGCAATAGACCGGTATCACGCCTTGGACATACGCCCTTTTCAGGAACGCCGCGCCCGGCTCATGGCCGCCATGGGGCAAGGCATCGCCCTCATTCCCACGGCACCGGAGCGCCTGCGCAACCGGGACAGCCACTACCCTTACCGCTTCGATTCCTATTTCTGGTACCTGGCCGGCTTTGCCGAGCCGGAATCGGTGCTGGTGCTCTTGGCCGGCCCCGAGCCCAAGTCGCTCCTGTTCTGCCGCGAGAAGAACCTGGACAAGGAAATCTGGGACGGTTTCCGCTGGGGACCGGAGGCCGCCCGGGAAGCCTACGGCTTCGATGAGGCGCATCCGGTCTCCGAACTGGAAGCGAAGCTGGCGGAACTGATGGCGGACCGCCCCACCCTGTTCTATTCCCTGGGCCATGACCCGGACTGGGACTGGCGCGTCATTGACGCCTTGAACGCCGTGCGCGGCAAGGCCCGAACCGGGGTACGTCCGCCGGAAAGCATCCGGGACGTGCGCCAGATGCTGGACGAGATGCGGCTGATCAAGGACGGGGCGGAGATGGACTTGCTGACCCGCTCGGCCGATGTTTCCAGCTACGCCCACCGCCGCGCCATGCAGGCCACCCGGCCGGGCCGCTTCGAATACGAGATCGAGGCGGAATTCCTGCACGAGTTCCGCCTGCAGGGCGCCCACGCCCCGGCCTACGGCAGCATCGTCGCCGGCGGGGCGAACGCCTGTACCCTGCATTACGTGGCCAATGACCGACGCCTCCAGGATGGCGACCTGCTGCTGATAGACGCCGGTTGCGAGATGCACGGTTACGCGGCGGACATCACCCGCACCTTCCCGGTGAATGGCCGCTTCAACCCGGCGCAGCGGGACGCCTACCAAATCGTACTGGCGGCCCAGAGCGCCGCCATCGAGGCGGTCCGGCCCGGCCGCTCCTGGGACGAGCCGCACCAGGCGGCGCTCCGGGTACTGACCCAGGGCATGGTGGATCTGAAACTCCTGCAAGGCACCGTGGACGGTCTGATCGAGAGCGAGGCCTACAAGCGCTTCTACATGCACCGCACCGGGCACTGGCTGGGCCTGGACGTGCACGATGCCGGCGACTACAAGATCCATGGCGAGTGGCGCCTTTTTGAACCGGGTATGGTCCTGACCGTGGAGCCGGGCCTCTATATCCGTGCGGCTGACGACGTGCCCGAGGCCCTATGCAACATCGGCATACGCATCGAAGACAACCTGGTGGTCACGCCCAGCGGCTGCGCAGTCCTCACCACCGCCCCCAGGACGGTGGCGGAGATCGAGGCAGCCATGGCGGAGAACAGGGCATGAGCCTGGAAAAGACAGACACCTCACCGCAGAGGCGCAGAGGCGCGGAGAAAACAAGAACTTGTCCCATTGTTTTGACTCACCCAACCGGTGAAGGCGAAGACCGCTGCAAGTCGTTGTTTCTCCTCTGCGCCTCCGCGCCTCTGCGGTTCAAACGGAGTTCTTGAGGATGAATGAGCAAGTATTGGTGGTCGGCGGCGGGCCGGTGGGCATGGCCCTGGCCCTGGCCCTGAAGCGGGGGGGCATGGACCCGCTGCTGGTGGATGCGCGGGAAGAAGGCGCCGCCGGGCGCGACCCACGGGTGCTGGCCCTGGCGCCGGGCACCCGCCAGACCCTGGAGCGCCTGGGCGTCTGGTCCGGACTCCCACCCACCGAAATCGGCACCATACACATCTCCCAGAAGGGCGGCTTCGGCCGCACCGTCCTTCGGGCAAGCGATTACGCCCTGCCGGCCCTGGGCTACGTGATCGAGGCCGGCGCCCTGGCCCGGGCGCTGGACGCTGCCTGCCGGGCGGCCGGCGTGCGGAGCCGCCATGGCGTGCTGGTGCAAGAGGCCAGCGCCGACGCCGGCTGTGTCCGCGTTACCCTGGACAGTGGGGCCGGCCGCGAAACCCTCGAAACCTCGCTCGTCGCCTGGGCCGAGGGCAGGCTGACGGAAGGCCCGGAGGTGAGGGTGCGCGACTACCACCAGCACGGGGTCATCACCGTCGCCCGCACCCGGGAAGCCCGGGGCAACATCGCCTATGAACGTTTCACCGAGGATGGCCCCCTCGCGCTCCTGCCCTCTGGCGAGGGCTACGCGGTGGTGTTCACCGCCGCGCCGGAGAAGGCCGCGGAACTGATGGCCATGGACGACGCCACTTTCCTCGCCCGCTTGCAGGAGCAATTCGGCGAACGCCTGCATTTCGTCTCGGTGGAGCCGCGCTTCAGCTACCCGCTGTTGCTGCGCTACCGTC
>JAQTNA010000052.1 GCA_028714035.1 Rhodocyclaceae bacterium | reverse complement strand
ATCGTCACCGAGACCTTCGTGCGCCTCTACAAGGAAGGCCTGATCTACCGGGGCAAGCGCCTGGTGAACTGGGACCCCAAGCTCATGACCGCCGTGTCGGACCTGGAAGTGGTGTCCGAGGAAGAAGACGGCTTCATGTGGGAGATCCGCTACCCTTACGCCGACGGCTCGGGCTCGCTGGTGGTGGCCACCACCCGGCCGGAGACCCTATTCGGCGACGTCGCCGTGGCGGTGAACCCTGAGGACGAGCGTTACACCGACCTCATCGGCCGCACGGTCAAGCTGCCGCTCACCGACCGGGAAATCCCGGTCATCGCCGATTCCTACGTGGACCAGGCCTTCGGCACCGGCTGCGTCAAGATCACCCCGGCCCACGACTTCAACGACTACGCCGTGGGCCATCGCCACGGCCTGCAACCCATCGGCGTCATGGCGCTGGATGCCACCATGAGCGACGAGGCGCCGGAAGCCTATCGCGGCCTGGATCGCTACGACGCGCGCAAGAAGGCCGTGGCCGAACTGGAGGCCCAGGGCCTCCTGGTTTCCGTGAAGCCGCACAAGCTGCAAGTGCCCCGGGGCGACCGCACCAACGCGGTGATCGAGCCCATGCTCACGGACCAGTGGTTCGTCGCCATGAGCAAGCCCGCCGCCGACGGAAAGTCCATCACCGAGAAGGCCCTGGAATGCGTGTCCTCCGGCGAGATCAAGTTCGTGCCGGAGAACTGGGTCAACACCTACAACCAGTGGCTGAACAACATCCAGGACTGGTGCATCTCCCGCCAACTGTGGTGGGGCCACCAGATCCCGGCCTGGTACGACGAGGCGGGCAACGTGTACGTCGCCCACGACGAGGCGGAAGCCCAGGCGCTTGCCGCCGGCCAGACCGGCCACACCGGCCCCCTCACCCGGGACAAGGACGTGCTGGACACCTGGTATTCCTCGGCGCTCTGGCCCTTCTCGACGCTGGACTGGACCCCCGAATGGCCGGCGAAGTCCAACCCGGCCCTGGACCTGTACCTGCCCTCCTCCGTGCTGGTCACGGGTTTCGACATCATCTTCTTCTGGGTGGCGCGCATGGTCATGATGACCAAGCACCTCACCGGCAGGATTCCCTTCAAGGACGTGTACGTGCACGGCCTGATCCGGGACGCGGAAGGCCAGAAGATGTCGAAATCCAAGGGCAACGTGCTGGACCCCATAGACCTGATAGACGGCATCGGCGTGGACGAGTTGGTGAAGAAGCGCACCACCGGCCTCATGAACCCCAGGCAGGCGGAAAAGATCGAGAAGAGGACGAGGAAGGAGTTCCCGGAGGGCATTCCGGCGTTTGGCACGGATGCGCTCCGTTTCACCTTCGCCAGCCTCGCCAGTCCCGGCCGGGACATCAAGTTCGACCTCAAGCGCTGCGAGGGTTACCGCAACTTCTGCAACAAGCTGTGGAACGCCACCCGCTTCGTGCTCATGAACTGCGAGGGCCAGGACACCGGCGTCAAGGTCTGCTCCGACGTGTTGGAGCCGGGCATGGGCTGCGCCAACCTGGGTTTCAGTGAGGCCGACTTCTGGATCGTGAACTGCCTGGAGCGCACCAAGGCCGAGGTGGAGAAGCACTACGCGGAATACCGCTTCGATCTGCTCTCCAAGGCCATCTACGAGTTCGTCTGGGACGAATACTGCGACTGGTACCTGGAACTGGCCAAGGTGCAGATGCAGACCGGCACCCCGGCCCAGCAGCGGGCCACCCGCAGGACGCTCCTGCGCGTGCTGGAAACGGTGCTGCGCCTGGCCCACCCGCTCATCCCCTTCATCACCGAGGAACTGTGGCAGACGGTCGGCCCCATGGCCGGCCGGGCCAAGGGCGATGGCACGGAGTCCCTCATGCTGCAAGCCTGGCCGGAGGCGGACCTGACACGCATCGCCCCGGACGCCGACGCCTGGATGGCCGAACTCAAGACCATGGTGAACGCCTGCCGCAGCCTGCGGGGCGAGATGAATCTCTCTCCGGCCCTTAAGGTACCCCTGATCGTGGCCGGCGATACCGCGGCGGTGGCAAGTTTCGCGCCCTACCTCGCGGCCCTGGCCAAGCTCTCCGAAGTCACGGCGGCGGGCGAGACGCTCCCGGAGACCGACGCCCCGGTGCAGATGGTGGGCGAGTTCCGCCTCATGCTCAAGATCGAGATTGACCTGGCGGCCGAGAAGGAACGCCTGGAGAAGGAGATCACCCGCTTGAAGGGCGAGATCGTGAAGGCGGAAGCCAAGCTGGGCAACGAGAGTTTCGTCGCCCGCGCCCCCGTGGCCGTGGTGGCCCAGGAGAAGGAGCGCCTGGCGGGCTTTTCCGCCACGGTGGAAAAACTGACGGCGCAGAGGGCCAGGCTGGGCTGAGACCTAACCCGGCCGAGCCGGAACCAAACAGGAGCAGCTTCGAATGAGGCCGGAAAAGCGGAGTGTTGGAACAAGGGGGCGAGCCCCCTTGTAAATCCCCCAAAACCCGCGCTTCGATCAAAGTTTGCTCACGAAATGTGAAGACTGTGGTTGTAAGACACTAAACTCCTCGCCCGCGGGCGAGGGGTCGGACCGATCAGAACCGGTGGGCGTACATGATCTGCACGTCCATCGCCCCCAGGGTGATGGTCTGATTGCTGCCCCCCACCGCCGACCAGTTGTTGGTCACGGTCACCTTGGGCGCATAGACGAGCGAAGCGTCCACCGTATCCGTCTTCGACAGCTTGTAGCCGAAGCCCCCGGTGTAATGCGTCTTCATGACGGCCGGAAACAGGGGCGAGACATAGCCATCCGACACCGGATTGTCGGCGATGTTGGTGCCGAAGCGCAGGGTCAGGACATCGCTGTACTTGTAGGCCGCGCCGAGCTGGAGGACGTTCTGGTTCTTCCAGTTCTGGTAGTAGGTCATGTCCAGCCGCGTGTTGGCGAAATTGCCGTTGCTCGCGGCCCCGGAGGCGACGAAGGACATGGTGAAGTTGGTCAGCACGCCGGCCCAGTTGATGCGCTTGTAATCGGCACCCAGTTGCCAGCGGTCGGACGCCAGCCAGGACAGGCCCAGGCCCCAGGTCTCCGGCCACTGGAAGTTCCTGACGATGACCTGGCCGGTGAGCGGGATCACGGTCGTGCCCATGACACCGCCCTTGACCGCAAAGCTCACCGAGGCGTTGTCGCTGCCGGTCTTCATGTCGGAGATGTTGGTCTTGGCGTGGTAGACGCCGCCGACGGTCAGGGTCGGCGAAACCCGGTAGGTGAAACCCAGGTTGGCGGCCCAACCCGTGCCCATGGCCTTCTGGTTGAACTTGCTGCCGGAGGCGAAATCCAGGTAGCCGTAATCCAGGGCCGTGAAGCAGGCGGTGCCGCAGCCGGTGGGATTCGGCGTCAGGCCGGCGGCCGTCTGGAAACCATCCATCATGCTGCCCGTGACCCGGCCGAAATGCCCGCCCCCCGGGGTCATCATGTCCGCGAAGTGTGCGCCGTCCATGAGCCAGCGAATGTCCATGCCGGCCCAGAGGAAGTCCAGGCTGCCGCCCACGGTGAGGTCGTCGCTGGCGTTGTAGGCGAGAGGCAGGATAACCCGCCCCACCCCGACCTCCGACTTGTTCTCCAGGTTCTTCTGCGCCAGGGCGTAGGGACCGGGGGACGCGGACCCCGGGAAGTTCATGCCCGCCAGGCTGCCGAATACGGCGGCGCTGCTGTAATCCGTGCCCATCCCCCCCTGGGCCGAGACCCCAAGGCCCCAGGCCAGGCGTTCGCCCTTGGTGACGTAGCCGAAGGCCGGCATGAAGAAGGCGCGCGCGGACGAATCCTGCCCGAGGGAACTGGCCTGAGGCAGGAGAGCGCCGAGCGCCACGTTCACCTGGCTGCTACCGGGAGCCATCAGGCCCAGGGTGGTGGGGTTGTTGATCACGGCCGCCGCGCCGTTGTCGTAGGCCATGGAAACGCCGCCCATGGCCGCCGCGACCGGGCCGTAGCCCGCCATGTTCATGCCGTTGGTGGCCCAGGCAGCGGGCGCAAGGGCCGCGGCGATCACGCCGCAACCCAGGGAAGTCCTGAAATTCATACTCTGTCTCTTTTCCGGGGTAATGACGCCGCAGGCCATCCGGCCGCGGGACCGGCTTGGCGCAGGGCGAAGGACAGCAGGTCAGGTTCCGCGCGGAACCTGACCTGCAAACCGTAATGGATGTAGCGTTTCGGCGCGCCGAAAAACCGGCGCGGACGGGCCGACAGGATGGACGCAGACTTGCCCGCGCGCACCCGGTCGGCTCGGAAGCCGACTTATTGAGCGCCGGCCACCGCTTCCAGCATCTTCTTGGTCGTATCCGGATGGTTGGAGATGCCCATGAACTGGCCCATGCCCAGCTCGGGCCAGGCCAGGGCGGTGCGGTAGCGGCCGTAGAGACCGTAGACCTTGCCGTCCACCACGAAGACTTCCCAGGGCAGGCCGGCGACATGGTCGGGGCCGATCTTCTTGGCCCACCAGCCTTCGCCAGTCTCCGGGTCGTTCAGGGCCACGCCGAAGACGGCGATCTTCTTCTCCGGCATGGACAGGGCGTACACCTTGGAGGTGTGCGCCACGCCCTTGGCCAGGTTGGCTTCCACCGCCTTCACGGCCGCCTCAAAGCTGGGATACTCCTTCAGGTCGCTCTTTTCATCGAAGTATTCCATGCCGATCATGTAGTGGTACTTGGCCAGGCTGCTCTCGGAGACATCGCCGCCAAACGCCTTGCCGGCGCCCAGCGTCTTGCCCAGCTTGGCAGACGTGGCCTTCACGGCGGCCTCCGCCTTGCCGTAGTCCTTCCTCAGATAAGCGCGTTCCCAGTACTCCAGATTCTCGTACGACAGGGTGCCGTCCGCCTGCACGCCGACGCGGATGGGCGCGCCGATCACGGCGCTGCCGCCGATGCTGCGCATGGCGTCCGTCAGCCCGGCGTCCGTGACCACCACGGAACCATACTGGGGCAGGCCCTTGGGCAGATGCCGGCCGATCACCGTGAAGCCGGCGGCCGTGAGCTTCTGCTCCGCCGCGGACATGGCGGCATTGAGGTCGCCCCCGGCGACCTTGTCGCCTGCCACATAGGGTTGCAGGGCGTGGGCGGCCATGGAAGCCAGGGCAAGCGCGGCGGCGAGAATGGTTTTTTTCATGTTTGTCTCCTCTGTTGGATCATGCAAACCTTGAGTGGGTCGGCCTTCAGGCCGACATGTCGGGCTAAAGCCCGACCCACAGAAAAGTGAAAAAAAAGCCGGAAGCGTGCTTCCGGCTTTTCCTTACCAGCGTCGAATTAGAAGCGCTGGCTGTACATCAGCTGCCAGTTGGTCTGGCTGTGGCTGATGGTCTGGTTGGCGCCACCGGCGGCGGCCCAGTTGTTGGTCACGGTCACCTTGGGCGCGTAGGTTGCCGAGAAATTCAGCTCGGACAGCTTGTCGTAGGCATAGCCGAAACCGCCCATCACGTGGTTCTGCTCGATCGCCGGGAACAGGGGCGTCACGAAGGCGTTCGGCACCGGGTTGTTGGCAACATTGACACCGAAGCGCAGGGTCAGGGGGGCGCTATACTTGTAGGCGGCGCCCAGCATGAGCACGTTCTGGTCTCCCCAGTTCTGGTAGTAGTTCATGTCCAGAACGGTGCCGGCGAAGCCACCTTGCGCGATGGGGTTCGGCTGGGTCGCGGAAGCGACGAAGCTCATGTTGAAGCCCTTCATCACGCCGGACCAGTTGATGCGCTTGTAGTCGGCCGCGATCTGCCAGGCGGCGTTCGCCTGGTAGGACAGGCCCAGGCCATAGGTTTCCGGCCACTGGAAGTTCTTGACGATGACTTCACCCACAACCGGGATGACTTGGGGTCCGAGCGAACCGCCGGAGACGGCAAACGTGGCCGTGGCACCGTTGGCGCCGGTCTTCATGTCGCCCAGGTTGGTCTTGGCGTGGTAGATACCGCCGATGGACAGCGCCGGGGACACCTTGTAGGTGAAGCCGATGTTGCCCGCCCAGCCGGTGGACTTGGCCTTCTGGGTCATGGGGCTGCTGGTATCGAAGTTGAAGTAGCCGTAGTCCATGCTGCCGAACTGGCCCGCGCCCATGGCGCCCTGGAAGGCGGTCTTCATGGAGCCGCCGACCAGACCGAAGGGACTCGTCGTGCCCATCATGCTGCCGAAGTGGGCGCCATCAATCAGCCACTTGATGTCCATGCCGGCCCAGAGGAAGTCCACGCTGCCGCCGACGGTGAAATTGTCGTTGATGTTGAAGGCCAGGGGGAAGATCACCCGGCCGACACCGACTTCGGACTTGTTCTCGAAGCCGGGATCGGTGGCAGAATACCCGGTCTGGGTATAGAAGTTCATGCCGGCCAGGCCGCCATACATGGAGCTGTTGGAATACTTGGTACCCATGCCGCCCTGCGCCATCATGCCCACGCCGTAGGCAATGTTGCCGTCCTTGCGCGTATAGCCGATAGCCGGCATGAAGAAGGAAGTCGCGGAGGAACCTTGATTCTGGGAATTCACGTCGGGATGCAGGCCGCCGATGGCGATATCCAGGCGGCTGGTGCCGGAAGCCATCATGCCCAGGGTGGCCGGGTTGTTGATGATGCCGGCGTTGCCGTTGTCGTAGGCGAAAGAGGCGCCGCCCATGGCCGTGGCGATCGGGCCGTAGCCTTCCATGTTCATGCCGTTGGTCGCCCAGGCAGCAGGTGCCAGGGTGGCGGCAACCGCCGCGCTGATGATCAGTTTCTTCATATTTTCTTCCCCATCCTTCTCTGTTTTATGTTGGTGGTGTTGCAGTGTTACATGAACAAGCTGACGTCGGCCTTCTGGGCCACGGGCAGGAAGCTCGCCGCACCCACATAGTCCACGCCGGAAATGAAATCGTCGTGATGGAACCCGAACAGTTCCACGGTCATCTGGCAGGCCAGGAACTTGACGTCCGCTTCCTGGGAGAGCTCGCGCAGTTCGGCGATGCCGGCCACGCCGTTGTTCTTGATGGTCTGCTGCATGAGCGTGGTGGCCAGGTTTTCGAAGCCCGGCACGCCGGCCTGGATGATGTTGGGAATGTTCCAGTTGATGCCCTTGAACCAGTCGGGGCCGAAAGGCATCTTCATGGGCATGCCCGGGTTGCCCAGGGGGCTCACCTTCAGGTCGGAAACGTCCTTCTTCAGCAGATTCAGGCCGTAGAAGGTGAAGAAGATGCTCACGTCCCAGCCCAGGGCGGCGGCGGTGGAACCGAGGATGAAGGGAGGATAGGCCCAGTCCAGGGTGCCACGAGTGGCGATGATCGCCAGTGACGGCGTGCGGTTCTCCTCGCGCTCGGTGAGCTTCGCTTCGATGGCCTGGGGCAGCATCTCGTCCAGGCGTTTCCTGATCAGCTCGTCAATTACGGCGGTATCCGTCGTGCTCATGCGTTTCTCCTCTTCCTCTCGCGCCCGTGCGCAGTGTTCAAGACAATCTCGCTATCTTCAGATATATCGCACTGCAACAGCGAGAAAAAAATCTCAATACAAGAATAACAAATATTGATACACGTTGATACAGCACACGCACGAACGGCCCGGTCCTTTCGGAGCCGGGCCGTTCTCTTGCCGTTCGGGTCTTACTTGCGCTTGACGTAGAACTGGTACTCGCCGCCGGCTTCGGTCTGGGTCACCAGCTCGTTTCCGGTCTGCTTGCAGAAGGCGGCCATGTCCTTGACGGAGCCCGGGTCGGTGGACAGGATCTTCAGGATCTGGCCGGAAGTCATGTCGGTCAGGGACTTCTTGGTGCGCAGGATGGGCAGCGGGCAGTTCAGGCCCTTGGCGTCGAGTTCTTTGTCGAAATTCATGTCTCTTCCTCTTGATGGTTGGTTGATTTGCTGAAACTACGGGTCTTGGTGCCCCGCTGCTGTTCTCGTTTTCGGAGAAACCTGCTGACCGAAAGTGGCTATCTTAGAGAATAAGGAAAGTCTTATCAATCGGTTCGTGCAAGCAAAGGTCAAAACCTCACCGCAAAGACGCAAAGATTCGCAAAGGAAGACAAGGATCAAGGGCCAAGCTGTAAGCGTTCAGGAACAGGCCTTGCGACTTGCGGCTGACATCCGTGCCTTCTTTCTGATTTTCTTTGCGGCCCTTTGCGTCCTCTGCGCCTTTGCGGTGAAGAATTTTTACGAAACGGCGCGGTAGTACAGGTTCTGCGGATGGTTGGCCTGGGCGAAGAAGAACCAGCGCTCGGCCAGGAGGCCCGTGTATTGCACCAGGAAAGCCAGGGACAACACCCCCGCGGCGGAAGCGGCCATGCCGACCGAGAGCAGCACCAGGGGCACGACGAAGGCCATCACCAGGAAGAACCATTTGATGGAACGCAGGAAACCCGCCGTCTTGCCGTGGAAATATTCCCGGGTGTTGAAGGAACCGCCCATGAAACCCTGGGACTTCTGCACCACCTTCGGGTGCTTCACGCCGATGGCGGACTGGGGCGTGGACGTCGGCTTCAGGCGGGCATTGCGGATGAGGGAGGCCACCCGCCCGGCCAGGGCCAGGAAGGTGATGATGAGCGCCCAACCGGCGAAGAAACGCACCAGGTCCGGGGCGGCAAGGGCGGCGAACACCGTGGCCAGGGTGAAGCCGGAGGCGCCGCCCAGGAGGATGTAGTTGATCACGGTGAGTGGCGAGTGCCATTCGCGCAGGAAGCGCAGACACGCGTAGATCATGCCCGTGCACACGAACAGGGCGAAGGCCAGCACCGTACCCAGGACACCCAGCACCAGGGTGGCATCCACCGGCGTACCGGAGGGCAGGGTCACCAGCACCGGCTTCAGGCCCAGGAAATGACAGGCGCCGTAGAGGAAGACCGTGCCCATGAAGGCCGGCAGCACGATGACCTCGCGCGACAGCCAGGAAGTGCGCCACTGGGTAGCGGAGCGCCAGGCCCGCTCGGGGTGCCCCAGGTGGAAGAAGGACGCGATCAGTCCGCCCACCAGGAAGATGAGCGCCAACAGGCTGCCGTGGGCGTAGAAGGCGTGGCCGTCCTGGGCCGGCAGGAGGCCGAACAGGGAGTAGATCTGGGCCGTGACGAGGGCCAGGAACAATCCCTGGCCGACGCCGATGAAGGTGGTGAGAAAGATGACGGAGAAGGCAGGGTGCATGTCAGTTGTCAGTTGTCAGTTGTCAGTTGTCAGGGTTTCAGTTGTCAGGGTTTCAGTTGTCTGTTGCCAGTTATCAGTTGCCAGGCCAGTTACCGCGGCGCTTGCGCCGCGCAAATATTACTGACAACTGCCACCTGACAACTGACAACTACCGGCTACCATCCGGTGGCGTCTTCGATGGTGGGTTCGGACTTCGAGGGCTGGATGAGCTGGCGGTCGCGCTTGATCGGGTTGTCGGCGCGCACCAGTTCGTCCTCGTGGATCTTGAGGCGGGTCTTCCTGCGCGGCAGGTAATGGTTGGCCGGGTTGGTGCTCCATTCGGGCATGAGCTGGTAACCACCGTTCTCCCGGATGGCCTGAGACACCGCGGAATCCGGATCATGGATGTCGCCGAAGAGCCGGGCCGAGGTGGGACAGGCCTTGACGCAGGCCGGCCGGCGGTCATTCTCGTTCATCGTCATGTCGTAGATGCGGTCCACGCACAGGGTGCATTTCTTCATCACCTTGCCCTGCTCGTCGAACTCCCGCGCGCCGTAGGGACAGGCCCAGGAGCAGTACTTGCAGCCGATGCACTTGTCGTAATCCACGAGGACGATGCCGTCCTCCTTGCGCTTGTACGACGCGCCCGTGGGGCACACCGGCACGCAGGGAGGATCCTCGCAATGCAGGCAGGACTTGGGGAAATGCACCGTCTCGGTATTGGGGAATTCCCCCACCTCGAAGGTCTGCACCCGGTTGAAGAAGGTCCCCGTCGGATCGGCCGCGTAGGGATTCTGGTCGCCCATGGGGCCGGCTGCGCCCGAGGTGTTCCATTCCTTGCAGGAGGTGACGCAGGCGTGGCAACCGACGCACACGTTCAGGTCAATCACCAGGGCAAGCTGGCGCGCGGTGTTCTGGCTCATTTCCCGTCTCCCTTGAACTTGCTGGCGAAGAAGGCCAGGATGCCGGCCCGGGTCTTCATGCCGGGATAAGGGGTCAGGGGCTCGAACTGGGGCGAGGACTGCTGCGGTTCGCCCTCCTCGGCCTTGTAGATGCGCACACGCACATCGTACCAGGCGGCCTGGCCCGTGACCGGATCGGAGTTGGAGATGCGGTAATCGCTGTGCGGCACCGGCAATTCCTCTGAAATCAGATGGTTGAGCAGAAAGCCCTTCTGCGACTCGTTGGCGTCCGGAGTCAGGTTCCAGGCGCCCGCGGCCTTGCCGATGGCGTTCCAGGTCCATACCGTGCCCGGCTCAACCGCCTCCGAGTGGGTTGCCATGCAGCGCACCTTGCCCCACTGGGATTCGACCCAGATCCAGTCGCCGTCGGCGATGCCCTGGGCCTGCGCGGTGCGGGTGTTCACGTGCAGGGTGTTGTGGGTGTGGATCTGCCGCAGCCAGGCGTTCTGCGAATCCCAGGAGTGATACATGGCCATGGGCCGCTGGGTCACGGCCGAAAGCGGGTACTTGTGCTTGTCCGTGACCTGGGCCTCCAGCGGATCGTAGTAGAAGGGCAGCGGATCGAAATAGGTCTCCAGGCGCTTCTTCAGGTGCTCCGGGGGCTTCTTGGTGATGCCCTTGCCCTGGGCCGCCATGCGGAACTTCTGCAACACGTCGGAATAGAGATGGATCAGGATGGGCTCGGCGTAGCGCGTGATGCGGTTCCGGCGCGACCACTCCAGGTAGCCCTGGTTCCAGTTCCTCATGTACTGGTAGCTCTTGGGCAGTTCGTGGTGGAAGACGCAGTTGTTCTGCTTGTACATCTCCCACTGCTGCGGGTTGGGCTCGCCGACCATGCTCTTCTCGCCGCCCTTGCCGCGCCAGCCGGCCAGAAAGCCGATGCCGGAGCCGGGTTCCGGCTCCCAGTTCACGATGAAGTCCGGGTAGTCCCGGTACTTGCGGTTGCCGTCCTTGGTGACGAAGGTGGGCAGCTTGAGCCGCGTGCCCAGTTCGATCAGCACCTCCTGGAAGGGCTTGCACTCGCCGGAACGGGGCATGATGGGCACGCGCACCGAATCCACCGGGCCATCGAACTCGGAGATCGGCCGATCGAGCATGGACATGACATCATGCCGCTCCAGGTAGGTGGTATCCGGCAGCACCAGGTCGGCGAAGGCCGTCATCTCGGACTGGAAGGCGTCCGCCACGACCAGGAAGGGAATCTTGTATTCGCCGTCCTCATTCTTGTCGTTCAGCATCTTCCTCACTTCCTGGGCGTTCATGGTGGAATTCCACGACATGTTGGCCATGAAGATGAGCAGGGTATCAATCGGGTAGGGATCGCCGCGCCAGGCATTGGTGATGGCGTTGTGCATCAGGCCATGGACCGACAGCGGGTACTCCCAGGAGAAGGCCTTGTCCAGGCGCACCGGGCTGCCGTCGTCATTGACGAACAGGTCGTCCGGGTCCGCCGGCCAGCCCAGGGCCAGTCCGTCCAGGGGCTTGTTCGGCTGCACCGCCCGCGGGTCGTTGGGCGTGCGCGCGCAGGGCGGAATGGGCCGCGGGAAGGGCGGCTTGTGGCGGAAGCCACCGGGCCGGTCAATGGTGCCCAGGATGGACATGAGGATGGCCAGGGCGCGGATGGTGTGGAAGCCGTTGGAATGGGCCGCCAGGCCGCGCATGGCGTGGAAGGAAACGGGATTGCCGATGACCGAGTTGTGTTCCTGGCCCCAGGCGTCGGTCCAGGCGATGGGCAGCTCGATCCGCTGGTCCCGGGCCGTGACGCCCATCTCGTGGGCCAGGCGCCGGATGGTGTCCGCCGGGATGCCGGTGATCTGCGCCGCCCACTCCGGCGTGTAGTCCTTCACCCGATCCTGGAGCAACTGGAAGGAGGGTTTGACGGGCGTGCCATCCGGGAGCATGAATTCGCCCAGGAGGAAGGGGTCCACGCCCTCGGTGTGGGTCACCACCGCCTTGTTCTTGCTCTTGTCCCACCAGAGCTTGTTCTGCGGGTCGTAACAGCCCTCCTCCGCCGGCACCTCGGTGCGCACGAACATGCCGTATTCGTCGCTCTTGGGGTCCAGGTTCACCAATTGGGCGCCGTTGGTGTATTGCACCACGAAGTCCCGGTCGTAGAGGCCCTTGGCCAGGATTTCGTTGATCACCGCCAGCAGGAAGGCGCCATCCGTGCCGGGCCGGATGGGCACCCACTCGTCGGCGATGGCCGAATAGCCGGTACGCACCGGGTTGATGGAGATGAAACGGCCGCCGTCGCGCTTGAACTTGGATAGCGCGATCTTCATCGGGTTGGAGTGGTGGTCCTCGGCGGTCCCGATCATCACGAACAGCTTCGAGCGCTCCAGGTCCGGCCCGCCGAACTCCCAGAAGGAGCCGCCTATGGTGTAGATCATGCCGGCGGCCATGTTCACCGAGCACAGGCCACCGTGGGCCGCGTAGTTGGGCGTGCCGAACTGGCGCGCGAACAGGCCGGTGAGCGCCTGCATCTGGTCGCGGCCGGTGAAGATGGCGAACTTCTTGGGATCCGTGGCGCGCAAATGCCCCAGGCGCTCCGTCAGGGTGGAGAAGGCTTCCTCCCAGGAGATTTCCTCGAAGTCGCCCTTGCCCCGGTCCGCGCCGGGTTTGCGCTTCAAGGGCTTAAGGAGGCGCGCCGGGGAATACTGCTTCATGATGCCGGAGCTGCCCTTGGCGCAGATCACGCCCTTGTTCAGCGGGTGATCCGGGTTGCCGTCAATGTAGCGCACCTGCCCGTTGATCAGATGCACCCGGATGCCGCAGCGGCAGGCGCACATGTAACAGGTGGTCGTCTTGATTTCCTGCGGAGACTGGCTCTCCGTGGGACAGGATAGGGGGGCTGAAGGGGGCATGTGAGGGCAATCGTATTAGAGTTTGCTAATTTTCGGTGCCCATGGGGCAGCGCACAAGTCAGAGTTTTTGATTCGGCGATAAGCGCGCCATTGATCCAGATCATGGCATCCTACGGCACTCGCCCCTCGGAAGGCAATGACGGGAAAGCCCGCCCAGGGCGTTGGCGCCGTTCAAGGGTAAAATCCCGCCGTCAATCGGATGATGCTGGCAAGCGCGAGAGCATACGCCTATCCTTGCCGGCAATGAAAAAAGGGGAAATCGTGTCCATCTGTGACGATCAAAGCCGGAAGGGCTTCACGCTCATCGAAATGATGATCGTGGTGGCGATCATTGCCATCCTGTCCACCATCGCCTATCCCATGTACACGTCCTACATCCAGCGGGGCAAGATCGGCGAAGCCATGTCCGAACTGGGACAGCTTCGGGTCCAGTTGGAACAGTATTACCAGGATCACCGGGACTACGGTTCTTCCGGAACCGGTTGCGGCGGCACCACCAGCCCCATCCCCTCCAGCGCGACGCCGGCGGGCACCCAGTATTTCAGTTATGCCTGCAACTGGACCGTCACGGGCGATACCACGAACAGCGGCTCCAACCAGGCCTACCAGATCACCGCCACGGGGATATCCGGCCAGGGCATGTCGGGCTACACCTACACGATTGACTACAACGGCAACCGGAAGACCACCGCCTATCCGGGCGCCAGCGGCCTGCCGCGCTCCTGTTGGCTGTTGAAGAGCGGGGATTGCTGACATGGCGCTCAAGCCGCAATCCGGCGTGACCCTCCTGGAACTGCTGGTGGCCATGGTCATCCTGGGCGTTCTCCTCAGCCTGGCCCTGCCGTCCTTTTCCACCTTTCTCGCCAATACGCGCCTGAGGGCGGTGGCCGACAATCTCCAGGCCGGCCTGCAGGTGGCCCGCATGGAGGCCTTGAAGAGGAACGAGCCGACCGTATTCCTGCTCCTCTCCGGCAACAACTGGATGGTGAACCGGGCCTACAGCGCGACGGCGAATCCCCTCGTGCATCAGAATTCCATTTCCGCCACGGCCAATGCCGACGCCTGTACCGGCGGCGCCACCCAGTCCGCCTTCGATCAACAACTGAACGCCCAGCTCCAGCCCTACCCGATCCAGAGAAGCTGCGGCGAAGGCGCGGGCGTTACCGTCACGGCCAATTTCAGTCCATCCAACTGGGTGCTCTTCGACTCCCAGGGCCGGGCGAGCGCCACGGCCACCGCACCGCAGATTGACATCACCGCGGCCGACGCCACGACCAGCCTGCGCATCCTCATCAGCGCCGGGGGCCAGTTGCGGCTGTGCGACCCCGGCAACAACACGCAGGGCGATCCCAGAAACTGCACCACTTGACCATGAACGCCTTGCGCCCTCCCCACACCCCCGCATTCCGGATGCACGAATCCGGCGCCACAAGCCAGGCCGGCATGGCGCTGATCGAGGCCATGGTCGCCATCCTGGTCTTCGCCGTGGGCGTGCTGGCCATGATAGGCATGCAGACCCTGGCGGTGAAGACGGCCTCCGACGCCAAGTACCGCGCCGACGCCGCCTATCTGGCGAACCAGTTGATCGGCCAGATGTGGACGGCGGACAAGAACACGGCGAACGCCAACAACATCACCACCTTCCGCCACAACTGCACGAACACGACGAGCGGCTGCGCGACCACCTGTACCGTGGGCAATTCGGCCTCAACGAATCCGGTGGTCGTGGACTGGCTGGCGCAACTGGTGCCGACCGCCCCCGCCTCTCCCCTGCTGCCCGGCGCCAGTTCCGGCCTGGTCACCATATCCGTCGTTCCCGTCCAGCCCGTCTATGGCAACTCGCTCCAGACCAACTTTACCTACCTGGTGGCGATTTCCATCTGCTGGCAGTTGCCCGAGGACAAGGCCGCCGCAACCCCGCGCTTCCATCAATATGTCACCGCTGCCCAGATCAGTTGATGCCCATCGTCGCCCCGAAGGGCGACCCACGTGGTGTCATGTGGGTCGGGCTTCAGCCCGACAGGCATCTCGTGGCCGCCAGGCTGGTTTCAGCCTGGTGGAGATCATGGTGGGCATCACCGTGGGCCTGGTCACCGTGCTCATCATCACCCAAACCATGTCCCTCTTCCAGGGCGGGCGCAACACCATCACCGGCGGCGCAAGCGCCCAGGAAAACGGCCTCTTTGCCATGCAGCTCGTGGCCACGGATATCCGCTCCACCGGCGCCGGCTACTACTCCACCTCGTCCACCAACTCCAGCAGCCTTCAGGCCTGCACCAACGTCTGTTCCTTCTATGGCAGCGGCACCGGCGGCTGCACGGGCAACGGCAGCCCCACGGGCAGCAACCGCATGGCCAGCATCTCGGGCGACGCCTGGACCGGCGCCAGCTACACGCTCAAGGTGCCGCTCTTCCCCGTCATCATCGAAAATCAGCCCTCCAGTGCGGGGGTCAGCAACGTCATTCAGTACGCCCCCGGCTCCGATATCGTCACGGTGCGCAGCAGCGCCCGCTTCATGGGTTCCATTCCGGCCGCCCTGAACGGCACGATAGACATGTCGAACCACGACCCGCTGCCGGTGAATCGGAGCTTCGGCTTCTCCACGGGCGATCTCGCCCTGGTCGTGGACGGCAGCCACAATTGCACGGTGTTCGAACTCACCGGGGTGGATGCGAACGCCTTGACCCTGAGCCACGCCCTATCCTCCTTCAACCCCTCCGGCTTCACATTCCCCACGGGCGATGGCGGCAAGAGTTTCGGCAATACCGCCATGGTGTACAACCTGGGAGACAACAGCGCCAGCGCCCAGGGGGTCAATTTCCCCGGCGTGGTGATCGCCCGCGAGTATTCGGTCGCCGGGCCCAACGGCACCTCCTTGCAGATGCGTCAGTTCGGCGCGGCCAACCCCAATACCGGCACCACGGCCGCCGCCATCATGCCCATGGCCGACGGCATCGTCGCCCTGAAGGCCCAATACGGCATCTCCACCGACCCCACCACTCCGGACACCACCGCCTGTGCCAACACCGCCAGCCTCGCCGGCTGGGTCGGCACGGACCATGCCGCCTGGGGCACCCATTGGTCCCCGGACACGCTGGACCAAGCCCATGCGGCCTGCATCCGCGCCATCCGCATCCTGGTGGTCGCCCGATCCGGGAACCGGGAAGCCACGACGGTAACCAGCGCCTGCACCACGGACGGCTTCGGCAACGGCCCCTGCCCCTCGGGCGGAACGACCCAGACCGACACGAACCTGCCCGCCATCAACATCGCAACCCTCCCCTGGGCCGCCAACGGCGAGTGGCAACATTACCGCTACAAGACCTACCTGACCGTCGTACCGATCCGCAACATCCTTTGGAACGGTTCGTGGAGTTTCACGGGGCAATGATGAATACGATCAAGCCCAATGTCGGGATAAACCCCGACCTACGAAGGCCGGCCCCACAAGGCCAGCGAGGCGCCGCCCTGTTCATCTCCCTGGTGGCACTCCTGGCCATGACCTTCGCCGGCCTCGCCCTCCTGCGTTCCATGGACACGGCCGGGCTCATCGCCGGCAACTTCTCCTTCCGCCAGGCGGCGCTTTCCGTGGCCGACATCGGCCTGGAGGGCGCGCTCGGCGCCCTGGAGTCGGCCTACATTCCCAGTGGCCGGGACATCAGCCAGCGTTGCGAGGCGGGCCAGACCACCCATTGCACCGCCCCCTGCAACACCAACTGCACCTACTGGGCCTGGTATTTTGATCCGAACCAGAACGCCGCCACCCATTGCACGAACAACGCCAGCCCGTCCACGGGCACCTGCGACAATGCCAACGGCGTCTCCCAGCGCATAGACTGGTCGAACATCCCCTCGAACAACATCAGCTTCGCCGCGCTCGGAAGCGGCTTCCAGTACCAGTACGTGATCGAGCGCCTGTGCGATGCCAGCCACATGGCCACGGACATAGGGCCGAACGACGTCACCCGCTTCTGTTTCAGCATGAATCTACAGTCAGGCGGCAACTCCCAGGAGGCCCGCTCGGCCCAGTTGGGTTCGGTCAGCGCCGCCAACGAGGTGGCCTTTCGCACCACCATCCGGGTCACCGGCCCGCACAACGCCTCGACCATGGTTCAGGCGATCCTCATGAAGAACTGACGGTTTGTGAATGCAAACGCTTACGAAAGAAGTGTCACACGTGGGGCCGGCTTCAGCCGACCTTGGATGGCCGGCTAAGGCCGGCCCCACAGGGCGCCAGATCGGGACGAGAACGATGAACACCTTAGCGCGCATGCTGCCGGCCCCGTTTTTGGCCACACTCCTGGCCTGGGCCGTCCTGTTCGCCACGCCGGCCGTGGCGGACTCCACCGTATACACGGACATTCCCCTGCGCACCAAGAACCGGGCCAAGCCGAACATCCTGATGATGCTGGACAACGGTGACTATAGCTATACGAGCTACTCTCCAGACCGATTCGTAACCAATCTGCGGGCGCTCTCGCTCATCAACGACAGCAGCAGCCCGAAAAAAACCGACGTTCAATACTATTTCAACTGTGCCTTCGGCGGCACCTGCAACAACAATTACCCCTCAAACGCCTATAGCCGGGGCGATGATGACTGGCGCTTTCGTGCCACAGACTGCCAGGCATCCATCGTCAGCGGTTCCCAAGTCGTGACCTGTCCCACGGGGAGTTCGGCCTTCAACCGCCTCTACTACAATCCGGGCGTCACCTATGCCACCCCCAAGGCCGTGGACAGCACAAACGGCAACCTGCCCCTGCCCAAGGACGTGGCAGCCAACCCGGACAACTATGCCTGGTATGTTACAGGCATAACCAAGAGCGGTGGCGCCGGCACGGCGGCTGCCGGCGTGCAACCGTCCACCTCACCGCTCTACGGTTGCACCCTGGGCAACCCCAGTATAGACGGCCCCTCCCCCGCCAATGGCACCAACCCATGGAAGTCCAAATATGACGGAACGACCATAAATTCCAGTGGCGTCCCACTCCAGTCCAGAGATGGCCAGACCATCTCCGCGTGGGACACATGCGGCTGGCGGGATGGTTACAACCCCAGCCGGGGCACGATCAACCTGCTGAAAAACTACTCCACAGCCCCCTACCCGTTGGATGGCGGCATGATCCCCCCGGAAAATTTCCCCAGGCTCCTTGCAAGCAACCTTAGCACCAGCGATCCGACGGAAGTGGTGACACCGGACGGCCGTGTCACGACGCTAGCCAGCTTTGCGGTGGATACCTACAACCAAGACGTGGACGTTAACGCCACTGGCCTATGTTCCAGCGGCTACAGTCTGCCCTTCGTTTGCCCCGCCGGAACCATGCCCAGCGCCACGAACAGAATCAACTGCACAGGCACCCTGGCATCGGGAACGGCTGCCTACAATGGGATTTACCACCCGATCATTGCCAACGACTATAGCGCAACGGACATCAGCAGGACCTGGACACTCTGGTATGAAACGGGCTGCACCTCCGGTACACGGGGAACCACTCAGTACGGTCCCTTCGCCACTGGCATACTATCCACCGTGAACGGCCCCCAGACCATGGTGTCCCCCTATTATTGCGACCTAACACAAGTCAACAAGATCACCAAGGGAACGACGTATTACGGTTTCAACAATCCCTGCGCAACCCTTAACCCCAGCAGTCAAAATATCTGGGCCAACCCCGGCCCAGCCGACTATTTCGACACATCCGGCAACAGATATCCCATTGTTATAGATGGGGCAAACTGCAACGGTTTCGTACAGAGTGGCGGACAGGCAAACTGCGGCCATGGAAATAATGCCAATTTCCAGATCGCCTGGACCAAGGCCGTTATCCAGAACTTCGCCATCTGGCACAGCTACTATCGCACCCGCCTTCTGGCGGTAAAGACCTCTCTTGCCAATGCGGTGGACAACGCCAACCTGAATAACAATTTCCGGGTCGGCCTGGCCAGCATTCTCGCCGGTGGCGGAACAAACCTTTTGGGCGGCAGCAGCACTGTCAGCCAGAATTACTTTTCCGCCGTCGCCGACTTCGACAAAAACCACAAGGTGGAATGGTACGACCGCCTGCAGAGAGTACAAACCGCATCCACCGGCCATGCATACGACTACGTAAGCAGCCTGCATTACGCCTATCTCTGGTTCACCGGCACCGCAAGCGATCCGCCCGTGCCCTCCGGCACCAATCCGGTGAACGGCCAGGCGTACATGACCCAGGTGGCCGCCAACACGACCGCGAACACGGGGGCCGACTCCCAGTACATCCAGTACCAGAACAGCAGCGGCAGCTGGGTCAGCACCAACCGCACCGGCCCCCTGATGTACTCCTGCCAACCCAACGTGCTGGTATTCGTGGCCTCGGGCGCCGTGGCCCAGAATTCGAGCAGTGCGGTTCCCGGGATATCGGGCAGCGGTGCGTGCCGTGACCCCTACACCGTTGGCGGAAGCAACACCTATAGTTCGAAGGCCTCCCTCTGCGACGTGGATGCCGGGACGGTCGCCCTGCCGGGCTACCTGTCATCAGCGACTGCGTACTTCCCTCCTGGCTGCGGCAGCACCAGTTGCCAGACCACCGGCCCAGGCTTCTTTTACGACAAGACCGCCTGCAAGAGCAACGATACGGGAGCCTGCACCGGCACGAACATCGCCTACAACGACAATGCCTGGCCGGCGCCGTTCAAGGCCCCCTCGGACAGGCATTACGTTGATAACTCAGCCACTACCGGAACGGACATCAACCAGAGCTCCATGGCCCAACTGGCGCTCTACTACTGGTCGCGCGACCTGAACGAGGAATTCAACCGCCAGAAGGGTGCGAGCATCGTGCCGGTGGATTATCCCCACACCGACCCGACGACCGGCAGTCCGACCGGCGGAGGAAAACTGGGGGTGCCCGGTTTCGGCAGTGACAGTGCCTATTGGCCCCATGTCACCACCTACATGGTGGGCCTGGGCACGAGCGGCCAATACGACTACACGAGCACCAGCACCTCCAATCCTGTCCTGAAGGCGGGTTCCAGCGGCCATCTGGACTGGCCGGTGCCCACTTTTGACAGCAGCGCCAGCTACCAGACCTACGCCGACGACATGGCCCACGCGGCGGCGGCAGGCCACGGGAAATTCCTTTCGGCCTACGACAGTTCCACCCTGAACCAGGCCTTCACCACCCTGTTCACCGACATCCTGCAACTCTCGGGCAGCGAGTCCGCCGTGGCGGTGGCCAACACCCAGGTCTCCCAGACCGGGACCAGTTACGCCTTCCAGTCCTCCTACAATACCTCCGGCTGGCGGGGCGACCTGGTGGCCAGCCCCATCCAGCCCACCACGGGCATCATCGCCAGCTACACCTTCGATGCCGCGAGCTGCCAGCAGCCGACGGGCAGCACCAACGCCGGCTGGTCGGCCCAGTGCCAGTTGCGCAACATCCTGTGCCCGGGCTACCTTTCCGGCGGCACCTGCGCGACGCCCGGCTCCAACAACGCCAGCAGCCGCATCATCGCCACCGACAAGGGCAACGGCAGTTCCAGCCCGGGCATTCCCTTCTCCTATGCCAGCCTGAGCGGGGCCAGCCTCTCCAGCCAGTTCAACGTGTATGCCGGTGATGCCGCCAACGTCATTGACTACCTGCGCGGCAACAGCGCCCTTGAAAACTGCGCCTCGGGCGCCACCACTGGTTACCGCTGCCGCTACCAGAACGGCAGCACCGTAGGCTACTGGAACCCGCTGGGCGACGTGGTGGATGCGGAAGCCGTGGTCATCGGACCGCCCCAGACCAGCTACGCGGACACCGGCTATGCCGCCTGGAAAGACGGCAAGGCAAACCGCACGCCCGTGGTATTCCAGGGCGCCAACGACGGCATGTTGCACGCCTTCCTGGTGGACAACAGCAGCGGCGGCACACCGGGTACCGAAAACTGGGCTTACGTGCCGGGCTTCGTCCAGCCCAGTCTGAAGAACATCGCGACCCAAACCTATAGCCACCAGTATTACGTGAATGCCACGCCCGCCTTCGGCGACGTGGATTTCAACAATGTCGGTTCCGGCTCCGGCGCAGGTGACTGGCACACCCTGTTGGTGGGCGGCCTAGGCAAGGGCGGACGGGGCTATTACGCACTGGATGTCACGACCCCCACGGCCACGAGCGAGGCCGACGCCGCGTCCAAGGTGTTGTGGACCTTCCCCAACAGCAGTTCCGACACCACCGCCTGTACCAGTACCCGGAGCAACATGGGCTACACCTATGGCCGCCCGGCCCTGGTCAAGGTGGCATCCGGCACCGGCATCCGCTGGGTGGCCCTGGTCAGTTCGGGTTATGACAACGGCAGCAGCACGGGCGGCGACGGCAACGGACACCTGTATATTCTAGATGCCAAGACGGGCAGCTGTATCAAGGACATCCCGACTACGGTGGGCACGTCCAAAGCCGGCAGCTCGGGCACGCCCAACGGCCTGGCCTACATCGCGGCCCAGGTCACGGATCCGGCCACGGACCAGACGGTCAAGGCGGTCTATGGCGGCGACCTCCTGGGTAACGTCTGGAAATTCGGCCCCTCCAACCCGTCTTTGAGTATGGACATCTCGACCTGGACGGTGACGAAATTCGCTGCCCTGAAAGACGTAAACGGACTTGTCCAGCCCGTCACCGCCGAACCCAACATCGCCGTGATCGCCGGGACACCCGTCGTTTACGTCGGCACCGGCCAATACCTGGGTACCCAGGACGTTCCCACCAACAGCAACTTCAAGCTCGATTCCAATTACGTGGCGCAAAGCATCTACGCCCTGGCCGACACGGGCACCATCAACTACGCTTCATCCACTGCCCGGGCCGCCATGACGGCCATCAACGGGAATTACCGCATCAACGGCGACTGCACCAACTCCGATGGCAGCCTCAGCAACAACTGCCAGTTCGGCAGCCAGTTCTGCACCGTGAGTACCAGCAACAACCTCACCCGATGTTTTGACCCCGGCCTGCAAACCACCCTGACGGCTGCAAGCGGGGCGCATCCCTGGGTCTTCGATCTGCCGGCGGGAGAGCGCGTCATCACCTCGCCGGTGATCGTGCTCGGTGCCTTGATGTTCACCAGCAACCAGCCCATAGCAGATCCCTGCCAGCCTGGGGGCAAGAGCTATTTCTACATGCTCAACTACCAGACGGGCGGGTCTGTCGGCGGGTCGGCCTTCGTGAGCCAGAACATCCTGGACCCGGTGACCGGCGACAACGTCATGGCCAGTCGACCGACCATCGTCCAACTTCCGGACGGGCGTATCGTGGGCCTGGTGTCCACCTCCGTGGGCGCGACGCTCCAGATCAACAACATCCTGAGCCAGCCCGCCCGCCGCACGTCCTGGCGCGAGGTACCTAACTACTAGTAAGCGGTTGGCGGTTAGCGCGACGGCTCACCGCTAACCGTCTCGCCGCTTACCATCAGTGCCCGCGGCAGGGGAAAGCTGACGTTCTCCGGAATGCCGTCCAGTTCCCGCACTTCCGACGCGCCCAGTTCCCGCAGACGTCCGATGACCTGCCGCACCAGGATGTCGGGCGCGGAGGCCCCGGCGCTGACGCCGATCACCGGGTCGCCCTGGAGCCAGTCGGGATTGATCTGGCTGGCGTCGTCCACCAGGTAGGCCGCAACACCGCGCAGGGTCGCCACCTCCCGCAGGCGGTTGGAATTGGAGCTGTTGGTGGAGCCCACCACCAGGACCAGGCCGCAGCGACCCGCCAGTTCACGCACCGCATCCTGGCGGTTCTGGGTGGCGTAGCAGATGTCGTCCTTCTTCGGCCCCTGGATAGCCGGGAAGCGAACTTTCAGCGCGGCGACGATGGCCGCCGCGTCGTCCACCGACAGGGTGGTCTGGGTGACGTAACCCAGCTTTTCCGGGTTTCCGACCGCGAGGCCGGCCACGTCCGAGGCCCGCTCCACCAGATGCATGCCGCCGTCCACCTGGCCCATGGTGCCTTCCACCTCGGGATGCCCCTTGTGGCCGATCATCACCACTTCCAGCCCGGCGGCGCGCATGCGCGCCACCTCCACATGCACCTTGGTCACCAGCGGGCAGGTGGCGTCGAACACCCTGAGGCGCCGCGACTCGGCCTCCTGGCGCACCGCCAGGGGCACGCCGTGGGCACTGAAGATCACCGTGGCGCCGGCGGGAACCTGATCCAGGTCGTCGACGAACACCGCGCCCTTCGCCTTCAGGCCATCCACCACGAATCGGTTATGCACGACCTCGTGGCGCACATAGATGGGCGCGCCATACATGTCCAGCGCCCGCTCGACGATGGCGATGGCCCGCTCCACCCCCGCGCAGAACCCCCTGGGATTGGCCAACAAGACTTGCATTCGATTATCCAATCAATCCAGAAAGACAACTCACCGCAGAGGCGCGGAGGCGCAGAGAAAATCCGAGCCTGACGAGGTTTGCAATCTCACCCGCCGGTTGAAAACCTTGCCTGCCTTTCTCCGCGCCTTCGCGCCTTGTATGTTCTGTTTTTGAAAAATACATAAAAATGATCACTGCTGTCCGGAGATTTCCGGGCACCCTGTTGTAAGGTTCTGATAGGTTAAAAGAAAATGGCATTGACGGGTGTCACCGATTTCAACTTTCTGGAAACTTCCGGATTTTTCTGGGGGTGGTCC
>JAQTNA010000051.1 GCA_028714035.1 Rhodocyclaceae bacterium | reverse complement strand
TTCGAACCTCATCTTCCGAGTCTCCTGTAGCCAGTCCGTCCGTCTCATGGCGCTCCTCCTTCAGCTCGCCATGAAAACCGGACAGATCACGTGCTACAACCCCGGACAGATTACTTGCTCTCTACACCGTCCCCAATTCAGATCTAGGCCATAGGCTATAGGCTATATACTAATAACCTGCAAAAAGCAGCTTCTGTGGGCAGGTCATCGCTTACTCCAACGGGTCGAGATCCACCAACGCGAGGGGGTCCATATGAGTAAGAGATGGATGTTGTCACTGACGTTCGCGGCCGCCGTGGTCACAGGCTGCGCATCAAACGGCACTCGCCAATCCGAGTTGGATCGCATCCAGCATATCGTCGTCATCTACGCCGAGAACCGTAGCTTCGATCATCTATACGGAAATTTTCCTGGCGCCGAGGGCATCGCGCAGGCGAGCACCGAGCAAAAGACGCAACTCGACCTCGATGGCAAACCCTTGTCGCACCTGCCCGCCTCGTACTCGGGGGGTAAGGCCGTCGCGAAGTTCCCGACGGCGGGACTGCCGAACGGCCCGTTTCGTATTGATGCACCGCCGATCAATGGCCGCTTCGACGAGGTGTTGCTGAGTCCTTGGCACCTTTATTACCAAAACCGCGAGCAGATTGCGGACGGCAAGAACAACAGGTTTGTCGCGCTCGCCGACGTTGGTGCCTGGGTGATGGGATACTTCGACGGCTCGAATATGAAAGTGTGGAAGTGGGCGCAGGAATACACCCTTGCGGATCACTTCTTCATGGGTGCGTTTGGCGGTTCGTTTCTCAATCATCAATGGCTGATTTGCGCCTGCACGCCGGTAGACCCGGGTGCGCCTGCCGCGACTCGCCCGAAACTCGATGCAGAAGGCAGGCTCGTCCGGAAGCCGAGTTCACCGAAGTCGGTTCTTGATGGCCCGGTGGAGGTATTTGACGGTCGGGTGACCCCGGACGGTTACGTCGTCAACACCTCACAGCCGCCTTACCAGCCCAGCGGAATTCCGCCTGCGCCCGGTGGTTTGGATTTCGCTGACCCGGCGAAACATCCTGTGCCGCCGCAGACCGCAAAAACGATTGGCGACACCCTTTCTGAGAAAGCCGTAACTTGGGCGTGGTATGCGGGCGGCTGGGATGCCGCGCTCGCCGATGGTCGAAGGGATCCGGCCGCTAAGCGGGACGTGATTTATGCGCGTGGCAAGGATAGCCCTATTTTCCAGCCGCACCACCAGCCATTCAACTACCATGCTCGTTTCGCCCCTGGCACGCCCGATCGCGCGGCCCACCTCAAGGACGAAAAAGAATTCCTGAGCGCTATTGATACCGGAACCCTGCCTCAGGTCTCGTTCTTTAAGCCCGCCGGTCGTTACAGCGAGCACCCAAGTTACACCGACGTGATGAGCGGCGACGAGCACATGGACAGGGTCTTGACTCGCCTGAAGAAGAGTCCGCAGTGGGAACACATGGCAGTGATTGTCACATACGACGAGAACGGCGGATTTTGGGACCACATGCCGCCGCCATCGGGACCAGGCTGGGGCGACCGCTGGGGGCCGGGTTCGCGCATTCCGACGATCATCATCTCGCCTTATGCAAGGCGCGGTTACGTCGACAAGACGCCTTACGATACGACCTCAATCCTGAAGTTGATTACCAAACGCTTTGGCCTCGAACCGCTCACCGGTGTGCGTGCCAACGCGGGCGATCTGACGGGCGCCTTCAACTTCACGCAGTGAGTCTAGGCGGCCGTTTGTCTGTGGCCGCTGTAGGCCCGGCCGCGGGCCCCGCGTGCTCAACATTGCTTATTTCGGGGAGGTGGAGGCCGTGGAGTTCGTTGATATTGAAGACATCGAGAACCGGTTCGCCGCGGACTGGTCGGCATTGAGGCGCAAACGATGAGGACCATCATTCGCCAGGACGCCCCCGAGGCCTTCCTTGAGCGAGGCAAAAAGTTGGCTTGCCCTCTGAAGCCGGAACCCCGAAAGTCTTGATGACATGCCGTTGGGAAAATTCTCCCTATACAGATTAATGAGTAAGATTTCCTTCGCGGCCCTTTGCGTCTTTTCGTTGAGATATTTAGCATGAACGCCAGACTGAAATCCTTCTTCACCGGCATCATCGTGCCCCTGGTGGTGGTGGCCATCTGGGAGGCCTCGGCCCGGGCCGGGTTCTTCTCGGCGGTGGTGCTGCCCGCGCCTACCGCCGTGGCCATCAAGTGGTGGGCCTACCTCTCGCCGGCTCAGCCCTGGGATCCGGCCCAGCAGTCCTGGCTGGCCTGGATATTCTCCGGGGAGATGGTGGACGACGCCATCGGCAGCCTGTACCGGGTGGTGGTGGGCTTTTTGGTGGGCGCGGTGCTGGCGTTGCCCCTGGGGCTGCTCATGGGGGCGAGCCGCAAGATCTACGCGCTGATGAATCCCCTGGTGCAGGTGCTGCGGCCCATCCCGCCCATCGCCTACATTCCGCTTGCCATCCTCTGGTTCGGGCTGGGCAATCCGCCTTCCGTCTTTCTGATCGCCATCGGCGCCTTCTTCCCCATCCTGATGAACACCATCGCCGGCGTGCGCCATGTGGATGGCATTTACCTGCGGGCGGCCAGGAACCTGGGCGTGAACCAATGGACGCTGTTCACGCGGGTCATGCTGCCGGCCGCCACGCCCTACATCCTGGCCGGCGTGAGGATAGGCATAGGCACGGCCTTCATCGTGGTGATCGTCTCCGAGATGATCGCGGTGAATAACGGCCTGGGTTTCCGCATCCTGGAAGCACGGGAATTCATGTGGTCGGACAAGATCATCGCCGGCATGATCACCATCGGCCTCCTGGGCCTGGCCCTGGATACCGCCGTGAGCCGCCTCAACAACCACCTCTTGCGTTGGCACCGGGGGCTGGAGCACTGAGGGGCAGGACCAAAGTCAAAACCTCAACACAAAAGCCTGCCCCGTACCCGACACGGGGGTGCGAAGGTGCAAAGGGCCGCAAAGGAAAATGTATGCGAGAGTCCTGTTGCGGAGCCGGAAGAGGGGTGTGATACTTCGCAGCGGGCTACCAGACGGTTTTTGACCGGGAGCCTCGTTATCTTACATACAAGGCGCCCTGTAGACGGGCATACATGGCGTGCTGTCTACTTCAGGTTGGGCCGCTTAGGAGGATCACGTGGTTACTGTTCTGCTCGTTCTGATCCTCGCCGTGCTCCTGTTTGGGGCAACGCTCGTCAAGTCATTCTTGAGCGGAGTATTTCACGGTGTTTTCCAATTCATCCTATTCATGACGGTTGGAGTCCTATCCATTGTTGTGTACGACCGTTTCACTTACCTTGTTTGGGGCGTTCTCGCGACGGTTGCCGTACTTGTGGGTGGGGCACTTATCTATATCGCAGTTGAGTCGCGGCGGCAGAGCGCCTACAAACGTTTGAAGGACGAACAAAGCCAGTTGGCTTCAGTTGTGCCGCGAACGCACGAGGTAGACTCCAGGCTCTCCCAAATTACATTGGAGCTTGTACCGTTCAACGAGAGGGCAGCACGCCAACGAGAGCGGCAGGAAAGAAGAGAAGAAGCCGCTGCTGCCCGTATTGGCGTTGAGAAGGTTGGAAATGAATATCGCCTCAAGAAGTAGCAAGCGGTCCAATTCAGGTTGGCTTCTTGAAACAGGTCGGAACCGAGGTCGCTTGTCCTCGCCCTGCCGTTTGTGGCAAGCTTCGGCTATGAAGCAGTCCGTGTGAACAGGAGTTCAGTCATGTCAACCCCGATCGAAGTCCTTGAGCCAGAGGTTTTAAGTCTCCCCGCCGCCGAGCGATCCCGGCTGGTGGGGCAACTTCTCGCCAGCCTGGACACCGATCCTGACATCTTCGATGCCTGGATGCAGGAAGCGGCACGCCGAGATGCCGAGATCGAGAGTGGTGCTGCCACTCTCATTCCAGGTTCAGAAGCCATGGCGCGCTTGCGTGCCAGATTTCCGTGAACTATTCGCTGCATTCGGAGGCCGACAAGGAGCTATACGCGGCCGCCGAGTTCTACGAGAAACAAGCGGGCGCGGCCCTCGCCAAGGCATTTCTGGATGAATTCGAGCGTGTAGCGAAGCTGCTGGTAAAGAATCCAAGGTTTGGCACACCGGCCACCGGCGGGGTGCGCACCTATCCGTTCCGGCGCTTTCCCTACTCCATCGTCTATCGGCCCACAAGCGAAGGCATTCGTATTCTTGTGGTCGGTCATCAAAACCGACGCCCAAACTACTGGCGCAGCCGCGCATAAGCTCCATGTGCCGGGTGGTCGTTCCATTTCTGGCGCAAACAACGCCCAACCAATCGCCGAACCGGACAGCGGAACTCCTTTCTCGCTCCGTTCATCTGCCGCGCCGCCGCTGCCGGTTGGCTCTACGTTGGGGCACAGGAGAACGTAGATGCATCAGCTTGACCAAGTCATTTCCGAAGTTCGAGATGCGCTGAAATTCCATCGTGCGCGTTCTCGGATTTTCCTGTGGGCCATGACCGGTCTCGCCTTGGCGGTGTTAATCGTAGCCCTCATTTTTGCGGGCTATCTCATTCAGCTCATGCAAACGGCCGCAGCAGTAATTTCGGTAGCGGAGGTCAAAGGCATCGTCCCTTCCGCACCCCCCGACGTTACGAAGATTGCATCGGAACACACCCTCGGTTACATCATGTTGACTCCGTTCATCCTTCTGCTATTTGTTGCCACTGGCCTTTTGCGCCATCACGTCGTGCGGGCCACGATAAGCGAAGATCGCTTGTATCACTTGCTCAAAGTCGCGTCGTTGGCAACCCCTGAATCCGGTCTTCCGGCGGTAGCTCAGCAATCGCTACTGGACCTGAGAGAAAACGTACTTGCTGCCTCTGTGGACGCAGAAGCCCATGCGGGTTTGGCTGTCGTCGAGAAGGCGTTGCAGGCTTTAGCCGAGAGCGTCGCGGGTCTAAAAAAGCGTGGTGCGAAATGACCTGTGCCCTAACCCTGCGGTGCAGGGGACGCTACGCGATAAAGCCGCGCAGCGCCGGTGACCTCCACGTTGCCCCGAGCAAAAATCTCGTGGTGAATAAGTAGATCGGAAGAGGAAGACTGCCATGCCAATCATTTCCATGTTCTACGGCATCATCATCCGCCTGTACTTGATAGACAACCAGCACCACAACCTGCCGCATATCCATGCCAAATATGCAGAGTTCGAGGCGTCCATTGCGCTTGAAGACGGTGAAATCCTCGCGGGTGATTTGCCCCGCAAGCAACTCCGCTTGGTTCAGGCGTGGATTGAACTTCATCGCGACGAACTGATGGCAGATTGGGAACTCGCTGCCAGTGGTGAGAGTCCCTATAAAATTGAACCACTGTGAGGCTGCCATGTACTGGGATGTGAAAACCGTCAAACCGCTGCCTGACTTCCGTATCTATGTGGAGATCGAGGACGGCCGCAAGGGGATTTTTGACTTGAGTCCCTATCTGGATCACGGTGTTTTCCGGGAGCTTCGCGACGTGCACTATTTCAACCGGGTAGGCATTCTGTTTGGCGCCGTGACCTGGCCCCATGAACAGGACATCGCCCCTGAAACGCTGCTGGCTGAATTGCGCCCTGTGGAATCCAATTCGCTTGAGGGAGCGGTCGGTTGATGCGTCTCACATGCCTTGCCTTCCTTCGTGGCGCTTTGCGCCTTCGCGCCCCCGTATCGGGTACGGGGCAGGCTTTTGCGGTGAGTTTTTTGCGTTCTTAACCAGGGAGTTCGGATGAGCCAGATCGTCATCGAGAATGTGCAAAAGGTCTTCCCCACCGGCGACAAGGAGGTGGTGGCGCTGAAGGACATCCATCTGGAGATCGCAAAAGGCGAGTTCGTCTGCCTCCTGGGGCCTTCCGGTTGCGGCAAGTCCACCCTGTTGAATGCGGTGGCGGGATTTTCCCTGCCCACCGGCGGGTCCATCACGGTGGATGGCAAGGCCGTCACCCAGCCGGGGCCGGATCGGGGCATGGTGTTCCAGGAGTACGCCCTCTTTCCCTGGATGACCGTGGCCCAGAACATTGCCTTCGCCATGGAGGTGCGGGGCTTGGGCAAGGCCGAGATCGCTTCCCGGGTGGATCAGTTGCTGGAGGTGCTGAAACTCAAGGACTTCCGGGACCGCTTCCCCAAGGACCTCTCGGGCGGCATGAGGCAAAGGGTGGCCATCGCCCGGGTGCTGGCCATGGATTCGCCCATCATGCTCATGGACGAGCCCTTCGGCGCCCTGGACGCCCTGACCCGGCGCAATCTTCAGGACGAGTTGCTGCGCATCTGGAAGGAATTCGGCAAGACGGTGCTGTTCGTCACCCATTCCATCGAGGAGTCGCTCTACCTGGCGGACCGCATCATCGTCATGACCTACCGCCCTGGCACCATCAAGCGCGATCAACGGGTGGACATGGTCCGCCCCCGGGACCCCGCCGCGCCCGAGTTCAACGATCTGAAGCGGGAACTGGGCCTCCTGGTGATGGAAGAACAGCAACGCCACGAAGACGAAGAACTGAAGCTGGCGGCCGTGGACTGAACGGGACGCCAGAGGGGGCGCTGGCGAGGGCGCATGGCCCCTCCCGGTTTACAACCCGAAGAAGCGCCTTGCGGCGGCGAGAAAGTTTTCCACATCCTCTTCCTGCATGGGATTGATCCTTTGTGTTCTCATGCCCATTCCTCTCCGCTTGGTCCCAGGTCGTCCAGGCCGTCGGCGGACGCTACCCCGCCATCGTAGTTGTCTTCCGTGACAATTTCGTGAGTGTCGGCCAAGGGTTGGCTGCCGCCCGACGCGCCGGAAAAGCCGCCGCCGTGATGTCCGCCGAACAGGTTTCCCAGTCCCTGGAACAGGAAGGAGCCCGCCGCCACGCCGACCGCGGTGGAGGCTACGTTGCCCAGGAAGGAGCCGCCCCAGGCGGAAGGGGCCGCAGGGGCCGCGGCCATGGGTGCCTGAAACGCCGGCGCCTGTGCCGGCATCTGCGGAACGGCCTGGCGCGGGGCGGCCGGCTGGACCGGCGCCGATCCCCAGGCGTTGTTGTCCGCGAGGAAGAAGGGGCGCTCGGACCGGGCGCCGTTCAGTTCCGACTGGAGCCGGGCGATGGCGCTGCGGGCATCATTCAGCGCATGCTCCGTGAGCATGGCCCGCTGCACCAGCAGGTAAGCGGCATCCGGTTGCCGGGCGCAGGCCTCCCGGATCATGGTTTCCGCTTCCCGGTCCTTCTGCTCTACCCTGGCCTGGGCCAGTCCTTGCAGGAATTGGCCGAGTTGTTCGCGTTCCTGGTATTCCATGTTTTGTTCCTCGCACGATTTGTATCGCAGATAGATGGGATTGCGCGGCCAGGGTTCAAGGCGCATTGCAACTATTTGTGAGAGGGACGGTCCGGCGGCGCTAGAATTCCGTCATTAAATGCGCCGGGCATGAATTCGGAATGGGGGCGTCCATGTGCGGGTATGGCTTGCGGCGGGGTTGGGGCAATGGCGGGGAAGCGTTCGGGTTGCCGCGGGCTTTCCTGCTTTCACTGGTGCTGCACGGCCTGGTGCTGGGTTCTGGGCATGTTTCACGCCTATCCGAGGGCGAGGCCCGGCCCCTGCTGGCCTACCTGAAGCCGGGGGCCGCGCCGCCGGAGCACGAGCGTTCGGCCCCGGTTGCCGAGCCGCGCCGACAGCCCGTGCTCACCGATCCCGGCGGGCGCGCAGAAGCCATGGCCCCGCCCACCGTCCCGGGGGAATTTGAGGCGCCGCCGGCGCCACCCGTTGCGCACGCCGACTCGGCATCATCCCTGTCCGGGGTTCCCGGCGGAAGCGAAGAGGCGCCTGCCCCGGGGCTGGATGCGGATGGCCTGCGCCGCTACCGGCTGGCCGTGGGGTTGGCCATGCGGGGCGCTCGCAACTATCCGGTCCAGGCAAGGCGCCAGGGCTGGGAGGGGCGGGTGGATCTGCGTCTCACGGTCTTCGCCGATGGCCGCCCTTGCCTCGTGCGCCTGGAGAAGTCCAGCGGCCATGCCGTGCTGGACGAACAGGCGCGGAACATGTTGCTCGGCGCGGCCCTGAACGCGTCCCTGCCGGAATCCCTGCGCGGCCGCGATTTCACCATTCCCATGACCGTGCGCTTCGATCTGGAAGACTGACGAAGCCTTACTCCGATCGGGGATTTCCTGCGGTTGATGGCAATCAAGGCGTGGGGGCGTCGACTCCCGCATTCTTTCGCCCATGAAAGCGAAGGACGGCATGGGGCGATCGGGTGGGGTGCGGCGGTGGATGATTCCGCTGCTGGGGTTCGCCCTGCTCGGAGCGACGGCTATGGCCTGGGCCATGGATGGGGTGCGCGAGCGGGAACTGGTGCGTCTGGTGCGGGAGGATTGCGGTTCCTGTCACGGACTCACCCTCAAGGGGGGGCTTGGCCCGCCCTTGCTGCCGGAGACGCTCCAGGACAAGCCGGAGCAATACGTGGTTCTCACCATTCTTCACGGGCATCCCGGTACGCCCATGCCGCCCTGGTCGCCCTTCATGAACGAGACCGAGGCGGCCTGGATCGCGAGCCGCCTGAAGGCGGGTTTTCCTGACAGGTAGGAACATGAGAGTTCAAGTTCGCAATGCCCTGATTATTCCGGCCCTGGCCGCCCTGATGCTGGCCGGATGCTCTGCCGTGCCCCTGCGCGGCACCGGCGACCTCGGGCTGGTCATCGAGCGGGAGGCGGGCAAGGTGCAGGTGGTGGATACCAGCGCCCGGAAATCCCTGGGCGAGGTGGCGGGGCTGGGCGACCTGTCCCATGCCTCCATCGTCTATTCCCGGGACGCCCGTTACGCCTTCGTGTTCGGGCGCGACGGCGGCCTGTCCAAGGTGGACCTGCTCACCGGCAGCCTCGTCAAGCGGGTGATGCAGGCGGGCAATTCCATCGGCGGCGCCATCTCCCAGGACGGGCGGCTGGTGGTGGCGCAGAACTACGAACCGGGCGGGGTCAAGGCCTTCGATGCCGAGACCCTGGAGCTGATGGCGGACATCCCCGCCAGCTATGGCACGGAAGGCAAGCGCTCCCGGGTGGTGGGCCTGGCGGACCTGCCGGGCAGGCGCTTTGCCTATGCCCTGTTCGACGCCGGGGAAATCTGGGTGGCCGATCTGTCCGATCCGAAGAAACCCCTGGTCACGAAATACCCCAACATCGGCAAGGAACCCTACGACGGTTTGGTGACGCCGGACGGGCGCCATTACCTGGCGGGACTCTTCGGCGAGGATGGCGTCGCTCTCCTGGATCTCTGGCATCCGGAACAGGGTGCGCGGAAGATCCTGGAGGGCTACGGCAAGGGCCAGGAGAAGCTTCCCGTCTACAAGATGCCGCACCTGCGCGGTTGGTCGGTGGCGGGGCGCCATGCCTATCTGCCCGCCGTCGGCCGGCACGAGGTGCTGGTGGTGGATACGGAGACCTGGAAGGAGACCGGGCGCATCCCGGTGAAGGGGCAGCCGGTGTTCGTCATGGCGCGTCCGGACGGGCGCCAGGTCTGGATCAATTTCGCCTTTCCCGACAATGGCTGGGTGCAGGTGCTGGACACCGCCACCGGCAAGCTGGTGCAGACCCTGGAGCCGGGGCAGGGTGTGATGCACATGGAATTCACGCCGCGCGGCGAGTCGGTCTGGGTTTCCTCCCGCAACACCAACCGGGTGATCGTCTATGACACCGAGACCTTCCGTGAGCAGGCCGTGCTGCCCGTGCCGGCGCCCTCCGGCATCTTCTTCACCCACCGCGCCGCTCGCATCGGTTTCTGACGGTCATGACCTTGAAAGACGCCCCTGATGATGAAAGTCATGCCCGTTTCCCTCACCCCCATCCCCTCTCCCCCAAGGGGCGAGGGGAGCTTCGTGAGTCGGCTACGCCGACGTCCGCGTTAATGCCATGAGCACATCCCTCGACTTCCGTTTGCTGAACGACTTCCAGCGGGACTTTCCCCTGGTGGTCGCACCCTTCGCCGCCGTCGGCCAGCAGTTGGGCGTGGCGGAAGAAGAGGTGATCGCCGCGCTCGCCCGATTGCAGGCGGCGGGAGGGGTGAGTCGGGTCGGCCCGGTGTTCGCGCCCGGACGCATCGGCGCCAGCACCCTGGCGGCCGTGGCCGTGCCCGCAGCCCAACTGGAACGGGTGGCCTCGCTCATCAGCGCCCGGCCGGAGGTGAATCACAACTACCTGCGGGAGCATCGCTACAACCTGTGGTTCGTGGCCACGGCGCCGGACCGGGCGCGCCTGGGTACTGCCCTGGAGGACATCGGCCGGGAGGCCGGTTGCCAGGTGATCTCCCTGCCGCTGGTGGACGAATACCACATTGATCTGGGCTTCGATCTTTCCGGTGGCGCAAACCGACACGGTTTTGGAAGGCCGCCCGGCAGCGAGAAAACCGTGTCGCTTTCCCTCTCCCCCCCGCCCCTCTCCCCACGAGGGCGAGGGGAGCCTCTTGAATCGCTGCGCGACTTGCACGGTAGGCACCTGGCCGAGTACGTGCCGAGGGAAGGCGGCCCCTGCGCCTTGCCCCTGTTCCAGGACCGGTTGGTGGCGGCACTCCAGGGCGGGCTGGACATCGTTCCCCGGCCTTTCGCGCGGGTGGCGGAAGCAACGGGCCTGTCGGAAGCGGTGGCGCTGGCCATGATCGCCGACATGCGGGATTCCGGCATCATCAAGCGCTTCGGCGTGGTGGTGCGTCATCATGAACTGGGCTACCGCGCCAACGCCATGTGCGTCTGGGATGTGCCGGACGAGGAAGTCTCGGCCCTGGGCGCGCTCCTGGCGGCGGAACCGGCCGTCACCTTGTGCTATCGCCGTCAGCGGGCACTGCCGGGCTGGCGCTACAACCTCTTCTGCATGATTCACGGCCGGGAGCGGGAAGAGGTGGAAAGTCAGCGGGTGGCGCTGGCCCGGCGCCACGGCCTGGATGCCTACCCGCACGAAATATTGTTCTCCCTGCGGCGCTTCAAGCAGTGCGGCGCCCGTTACGCCGCGTCCGCGGACACGAAGGTCGCCGCCTGTGGATGACACCGACCGCGCCATCATCAATGCGCTCCAGGGCGGTTTCCCCCTGAGCGAGGAACCCTACCGGGAGGTGGCGGCGGGCCTGGGATTGTCCGAGGCGGAACTGATTGCCCGCCTGGAGCGGATGCTCAAGGACAAGATTCTGACCCGCTTCGGCCCCATGTTCCAGGTGGAGCGCATGGGCGGCGCCTTCGTGCTCGCCGCCCTGGCCGTGCCGGAGGAGCGCTTCGATGCGGTGGCGGAGCAAGTCAATGCCCTGCCAGAGGTGGCCCACAACTACCGCCGCGAACACGTGCTCAACATGTGGTTCGTGCTCGCCACCGAGACGCCAGAGGGTATCGCCCGGGCGGTGGACCGGATCGAAGCCGTCACCGGCCTCAAGGTGCACGCCTTCCCCAAGGAACGGGAATATTTCGTGGAAATGAGGCTGAAGGCATGAGCCGGGAATCGAGAGGACATGGCCGGGAGCCGGTCGTCATGGACGAGGTGGATCGGCAACTGGTGCTCGCCACCCAGAATGGCCTGCCCCTGGTTTCCCGGCCCTATGCCACCCTCGGCGAGCAACTGGGGATTGCGGCGACGGACGTCATGGCGCGGCTGGCCCGCATGCTGGAGACGGGCGTCGTCCGGCGTATCGGCGCGGTGCCCAACCATTACGCCATCGGCTATGCCGCCAACGGCATGAGCGTCTGGGATGTGGCGGATGAACGGGTGGATGAACTGGGGCCGGCGGTAGGCGGCCTGGAATTCGTCACCCACTGCTACCGTCGCCCGCGCGCCCTGCCGGCATGGCCCTACAACCTCTTCGCCATGGTGCACGGGCGCGACCGGCAGGAGGTGGAAGCCAAGGTGGCCGCCATCCGGGAACTCCTGGGAGAGGCCTGCCGCGGCCACGAAATTCTTTACAGCAGCCGCATCCTCAAGAAGACCGGCCTGCGCCTGGCCGGCTGACGGCGCTAAGCCCCGAGCTTTTCCAGGCGGGCCTGAAGCTGGCCGCAACGCTGCTGGTCCGTGCTGTGTTTGCGGGCGGTCTCGATACAGTTGCGCGCCTCGCCGGCGTTGGCGTGATGCCAGCCGGCCTTTTCCATCTGGGTGATGAGCAGGTAGGCCAGGTTGAGCAGCAGGCGTGGGTTGCTGGGCATGAGGGCTCTGGCGTCCCGCAACACCTCTATGCCCGCCGCCAAGTCACCCTGGGCGGCCAAGCGCACGCCCTTGTCCATGGTGTCCACCGCCCGCTTGCGGGTGGACTCCAGGATGGTGGCCCCTTCCTCGGCCATCTCAGCCTGATCGAAGATGGCCTGGGCATGGGACATGAGGGATCCGTCCTCGTGATGATTGCGCACCACCGACTGGATGAGCTGGCTGCCGACTTCCTTGTTCCCCAGCTTGATCAGGGTTTCGGCCAGTTCCAGCTTTTCCGCGGCGGGCAGGACATCGGTACCCTTCCCGATTTGCGCGGCGAGTTCCTGGGCGCATGCCTGGATGCCGTCGGCGTCGCCACTCTTCTGGTGTACGCGCAGTTCCGCCGCCTTGGCCTGAATCTTCACGCCATCGCCGGCCACTTCCTTGGTCAGGCGGCCGAGCATCGCCAGGGCCTCCCTGGTGTTGCCCTTCTCCGTATGAACCTTGGCCAGTCCGAGGTAGGGGCTGGCGGTCTTCAGGTCGGAGTTGGCGCCCAGGGTGACGGCCTTGCGATAGGCCTGTTCGGCCATGTCCAGATCCTTGCACTGGATCGAGGTTTCCCCCAGGGCCTGCTGCCGATTGGTGGAGTTGGGCGATAGGGTGGTGGCGCGTACCAGGACGGTCTGGGCGGATTCCCATTGACCTTGCTGAATGAGGGTGCGGGCCAGCAGGTCGTAGCCTTCCAGGTAGGCGCGATTGTCTTCCAGGGTACGCTCCAGCAGGGTCCGTGCCTGCTCGTAGTCGCCCTCGGCGAAAAATAGCTTGGCCAGACCCACCATGGCCCAGGGCGTTTCACGCACGGTCAGCTGCTTCTCGAAGCTGGCCCGAGCTTCCTTATGGTTACCCGATTGCATGAGCAGGTCGCACCGGAGCCGGACCACGTAGGGGTCATTCCCGCCTTCCTCCTTCAAGCGTTTGTCGCACAACTCGATGGCCTTGAGGTAGGACTTGGAGCGTACCGCGCTTTCTATGGCCCCCAGGGCCGACTTGCGCACGGCCAGACGGCTCAGCCGGGAGACCAGCATGGCCTCGGTCAGGGGCTTGATCAGATAGTCGTCGGGTTGGTGCTCGGCCGCGCCCATGACCATGTCGGTCGTCTTCTCCGCGGTGATCATGGCCCAGATGGTCGCAGCGCCGATCAGGTTTTTCTGTCGCGCCTCTTCCAGTACCTGCTGACCGTTCTTTCCCCGACCGAGGTTGTAGTCGCAGAGGACGATGTCGTACTTGTTGCGCGTCAGAGACACGATGGCGTCGTTGCCGTTCGCCGCGGTATCTACCTGGCGCGCGCCGCAACGACGCAAGAGTTCCTGAAGAATCTTGCGCATGCCATCGAAGTCATCAATGACCAGAAAGCGCTTGGGAGCAAAGTCAGCCCGTGCTTGAAGGTCCACCGCCATATCGGGCCTCGATCTCAGGGCAAGGTCATGATGAATACGCCGCCGCCCAGGCGTCCGCCGTTCTCCAGGCGGGTGGTGCCGACCCGGCCGCGGTTGCGGTGAATCCGGGCCACGACCTGGGAGAAATAGAGCCCCAGGCCCGTGCTGCCGGTGGCAAAGCGGATGCCCTGATTGGGCGAAATGTCGCCGGTGAGCATGGACTCGGGATAGCCGGACCCGTCATCCTCGACCCGGAACTCCAGGAATCCATCCCGCTCGCCCACGGTCAGAAGGATCTTGCTGTGGGTATAGCGCAGGCCATTGTGCAGGGCCTGCACGATGGTACCGAAGATCAGTTCCCGATCGAAATACCCTTGCAGTCCGTCAGGGCATTCGTGCAGGACCTCGATCTTCCGGTATTCGGCGAGGGGCGTGACCCTGGCCAGCACTTCTTCCAGGAATGCCGACATCTCGTGTTCCTGGGGGTCGAAGGGATAGAACTGCTGGTCAATCTTGTACAGGGTGACCAGCTGGATGAGGTTGTCGTTGACCCGCTGGGCTTCGTAGAACACTTGTCCGATCTGACTGCATGCGGGACAGGCATGTTCCTTCTGAAGGCTGACGGCGTCTTCCAGCAGTGCGGTCATGACACTCACGGAGTTCTTCATGTCATGGATGGAGGACACCAGGAAAGTGGTGATGTCCAGGTCGGCGGGGGTCTGGGTCACGATAAATTACCAGTTGCGTGTCCTTGTTGGTTACGGGTTTCCTGGCGGAATCTTTAATGCCATGTGAGCCGCCACGGGAATTTAGTGGAAACCAGGCGGCGGTGCGTAGTTGACGCTACCTTTCCCTGATGGTCTAATTGCCGAGAAGTTGTCAGACAACCCGATTAATAGATGGCCTCCGAGCTGAAAAAGATCGTCCGCCCTCAGCGCCTCAGCGAGAACGTCTGCGCCGAGCTGGAGAGCCGTATCCGCTCCGGGGCCTATGCGCCGGGGGAGCAACTGCCGACGGAGAAGCTGCTGGCTGCGAACTTCGATGTCAGCCGGGCGGTGATCCGGGAGGCGGTGGCCCGTCTCAAGGCGGACGGCCTGATCGAGTCGCGCCAGGGGTCCGGCGCCTTCGTCGCCGCACGGCCCAAGAGCCTGAATTTCAAGATTGCGGAGACGGACGAGGCGCGCCAGACCCTGGCACACGTGATGGAATTGCGCGCCCTGGTGGAGATGACGGTTTCCGAATTGGCGGCACGGCGCCGCTCCCCGGAGGACCTGGATGCCATGCGGGCGCATCTGTCCTCGATGGACGAGGCCCTGCGTACGGACGGCGATGGGTCGGACGCGGATGACGGCTTCCATGCCGCCATTGCTGCCGCCACCCACAATCCCCTGGTACAGCGCTTCGTGGAGTTCCTGGGGCAGCATTTCTCGGAGTCCCGGCGTCTGACCTGGATGGGGGACTGCCGGGCCGCCGGCAGTTCGGCCAGGGCGCAGGAAGAACACTGGCGTCTGTTTCAGGCCATCGCGGCGGGCCAATCCGCCTCGGCGCGCCGCCTGGCCTTCGCTCACCTGAGCGGTGCCGCCCGCCGTGTCGGCCTGGACCTGGCCCCCGACCTGGGCGGAGAAGCTTGTATATTTGAACCGCAGAGGCGCAAAGGCGCGGAGGAAAGGCAATGAGTTGCCGAGCGTTCACTTCGTGGGGCCGGCGTCAGCCGGCCATGGCGGATTGAAGTCCGCCCCACGGAGTCGGTGTTTCATGTTGACTGATTACTGGCTTTCTCAGCGTCTGTGCGCCTCTGCGGTGAATGTCTTTCTTGGAGCAATACATGAGTCACGATGGCGAAAATGAAATGGATTTCAGCGGCGTGGACCGGGCGGGCGTGATCGCGGCCCTCGCCTCGGTGCTGCCGGGCCGCTGCTTCCTGCATACGCGGGAAGACCTGCTGCCCTACGAGTGCGACGGGCTGTCCGCCTATCGCCGGGTGCCCCTGGCGGTGGCCTTGCCGGAGACGGAGGAGCAGGTGGTGGCGGTGCTCAAGATCTGCCACGCCCATGGGGTGCCGGTGGTGGCGCGGGGCGCGGGCACCGGGCTCTCCGGGGGGGCTCTGCCCCATGCGGACGGGGTGGTGCTTTCCCTCGCCCGCTTCAAGAAGATCCTCAAGGTGGACGCCTATGCCCGGGTCGCGGTGGTCCAGCCGGGGGTGAGGAACCTCGCCATTTCCGAGGCGGCGGCCCCTTACGGCCTCTATTACGCGCCGGACCCCTCGTCCCAGATCGCCTGCACCATAGGTGGCAACGTGGCGGAGAACTCGGGCGGCGTGCATTGCCTGAAATACGGCCTCACCGTGCACAACCTGCTCAGGGTGCGGGCCGTGACCATCGAGGGCGAGATACTGGAGATCGGCAACGCGGCACTGGACGCCCCCGGCTACGATCTCCTGGCCCTCATCACCGGCTCGGAAGGCATGCTGGCCGTGGTGACGGAAGTGACGGTGAGACTCACGCCCAAGCCGGAACTGGCCCGGGTCATCATGGCCTCCTTCCACGACGTTTCCCGGGCCGGCGAGGCCGTGGCGGCGATCATCGCCGCCGGCATCATCCCGGCCGGCCTGGAGATGATGGACAAGGCGGCCACCGCCGCCGTGGAGCCCTTCGTCATGGCCGGCTACGACATGGAGGCGGCAGCCATCCTGCTGTGCGAGTCGGACGGCACGCCGGAGGAGGTGGAGGAGGAGATCGCCGCCATGTCCAAGGTACTGCAAGGCTCGGGTGCCTCCGATATCCGGGTGTCGAATTCCGAGGCGGAGCGCCTGCGCTTCTGGGCCGGGAGGAAGGCGGCCTTCCCGGCGGTGGGCCGCATCTCGCCGGACTACTACTGCATGGACGGCACCATCCCCCGGAAGCACCTGGCGGAGATGCTGACGGCCATTTCCGAGATGGAACGCAAGTATGGTCTACGCTGCGCCAACGTCTTCCACGCGGGCGACGGCAACCTGCATCCCCTCATCATGTTCGATGCCAACGTGCCGGGGGAACTGGAGCGGGCGGAGGGCTTCGGCGGTGAAATCCTGGAACTTTCCGTCAAGCTGGGAGGCTCCATCACCGGCGAGCACGGCGTGGGCCTGGAGAAGATCAACCAGATGTGCTCCCAGTATGATCAGCCCACGCTCCTGGCCTTCCACCGGGTCAAGCACGCCTTCGATGCCCAGGGCCTGCTCAATCCCGGCAAGGCCGTGCCCACCCTGCACCGCTGCGCCGAGTACGGCAAGATGCACGTGCACAAGGGCGAACTGAAGTTCCCCGAGTTGGAGAGGTTCTGATGGTTTGTCGGTCTGTAGGGCGGGCTTCAGCCCGACAAAGGCGCCTGGACATGCCGTTGTCGGGCTGAAGCCCGACCTACAAGAACGAACGGATATTAAAGAGGACTGAACATGCAGGATCTAGGCACTGAATTTGTGGCACGCATCAAGGACGCGGCGGCCTCCGGCAAGGCGCTCTGTCTGCGCGGCGGCGGCAGCAAGGATTTCTACGGCCAGGAACCAGTCGGGGAAGTCCTGGACACCCGGCCTCACGCCGGCATCCTGTCCTATGAACCGACGGAACTGGTCATCACCGCCCGGTCCGGAACGCCGCTCTCCGAGATCGAGGCGGTCCTGGCCGAGCAGGGCCAGATGCTGGCTTTCGAGGCGCCCCATTTTGGCGTGACCTCACCCGCCCCTCTCCCGCCCGCGGCCGGAGAGGGGAGCGTCGTGGCGGCTCCGCCGGAAAATCGGCTGGCCACGCTGGGCGGTTGCGTCGCCGCGGGACTCTCCGGTCCGCGCCGGGCCGCGGTCGGGGCGGTGCGGGATTTCGTCCTGGGCACGGTCATCGCGGACGGTCGGGGCGAAATCCAGCGTTTCGGCGGCCAGGTCATGAAGAACGTGGCCGGCTACGACGTGGCGCGCCTCATGGCCGGCAGCCTGGGCACCCTGGGGCTGTTGCTGGAGATTTCCGTCAAGGTGCTGCCCCGGCCGGTGGCCGAGAAGAGCCTGCGCCTGGAAATGGCCGAGGCGGAGGCGCTCGCCGCCATGAACCGCTGGGCCGGCCAGCCCATCCCCATCTCCGCCACCTGCTGGCGCGACGGCACGCTCACGGTACGCCTGTCCGGCGCCCGGGCGGCGGTGGACAAGGCGCGGCGCACCCTGGGTGGTGAGGTGTTCGAGCCGGCCGACGGTTTCTGGGCCGGCCTGCGGGAACAGTCGGACGCCTTCTTCGATCTGGGGGAAGGGGAGGGCCTGTGGCGCCTGTCCGTCCCGTCCACGGCGCCGGCCCTGAATCTTCCGGGCCAGACCCTGATCGAATGGGGCGGTGCCCAGCGCTGGCAAAAGGGAACAGGGGCGGCGGGCGGGGCGCCGGACGCACGCCGGGTTGCCGACGCGGCGGGTGGCCATGCGACCCTGTTCCGAGGCGGAAGCGCAGAGCAGCGCCGGGCCGTGGGCGTATTTCATCCCCTGGCGCCGGCCATGGCCGCCGTGCAGAAGCGCCTGAAGCAGGCCTTCGATCCGGCCGGCATTCTCAATCCCGGAAGAATGTATTTGTAGGACAGGCTGAGCACACCACATCGTTCGTGGATCGCCCCACTCCCTACTTCCCACTTCCCACTCCCCGATAATGCAAACCAATCTTTCCACCGATATCAAGAACACGCCCCGCGGACGGGAAGCGGACGCCATCCTGCGCACCTGCGTGCATTGCGGCTTCTGTACCGCCACCTGCCCGACCTACCAGTTGTTGGGCGACGAACTGGACGGGCCGCGGGGGCGCATCTACCTCATCAAGCAGATGCTGGAAGGGCAGCCGGTGACGGAAAAGACCCGGCTGCACCTGGATCGCTGCCTCACCTGCCGTTCCTGCGAATCCACCTGCCCCTCGGGCGTGAAGTATTCGCGCCTCCTGGACATCGGTCGGGAGATGGTGGCGGAGAAGGTGCCGCGCACCGGCACGGCCTACTGGACGCGCCTGGCGCTCAAGACCTTGCTGCCGCGCCGCGGGCTATTCACGCCGGCGGCCGCCCTGGGCAAGGTCTTCCGGCCGCTCATGCCCTCGGCCCTGGCGTCCAAGCTGCCGGACATGCCGGCGCGGGGTGCCTGGCCCATTCCCGTCCGGGCACGGCGCATGATCGCCCTGGCGGGCTGCGTGCAGCCGGGCCTGGCGCCGGACATCAACGCCGCCACGGCCCGGGTGCTGGATGCGGCCGGGATTTCTCTGGTGGAGGCGGACAAGGCCGGTTGTTGCGGTGCCGTGCGCTGTCACCTGGACGACGCGGCAGGCGGGCGGGAGGATGCCCGGCGCAACATCGCCGCCTGGTGGCCCCTGGTGGAGGCGGGTGCCGAAGCCATCGTGGTCACGGCCTCGGGCTGCGGCGTGCAGGTCAAGGACTACGGCCATCTGCTGAAGGACGACCCGGAATGGCGGGACAAGGCGGAGCGCATCGGTGCCCTGGCCCGGGATGTGTCGGAGGTTGTCATCGCGGAGAAGGCGCGCCTGCTGCCCAGGCTGGCGAAGGCCGGCCCGGCCGGGCGCAAGCTCGCCTTCCATTCCCCCTGCACCCTGCAACACGGCATGAAGATACGGGGCGTGGTGGAGGAGTTGCTGGTTGCCGCCGGTTTCGAACTCACCCCGGTGCCCGACAGCCACCTGTGCTGTGGTTCCGCCGGCACCTATTCCGTGCTCCAGCCGGAAATTTCCGGGAAGTTGCTGGACAACAAGCTGGAAGCCCTGAACACCGGCGCCCCGGAAATCATCGCCACGGCCAACATCGGCTGCCTGACCCACCTGCAATCGGGTTCGTTGAGGCCGGTGCGGCACTGGGTGGAGTTGCTGGCAGAAAGGCTGGGGTGAGATGAGGGGCCATTACGGGAATTCTGGCGGTGCGGAATTCCCGTTCTATCGCGGCGAGGTATGTGGCGGCTTGCTGATCACATAGCCTCCCAATCAGGCTCCGCGCCACTGAGCCTCCCTCACCAGTTGCGCGCCCCGCTCGGCGATCATGAGCGTCGGGGAGTTGGTGTTGCCGGAGGTGATGGTGGGCATGACCGAGGCGTCAATGACTCGCAGCCGGGAAATTCCGCGCACCCGCATCTCGGAGTCGAGCACGGCCTTGGGATCATCCTCGCGGCCCATGGCGCAGGTGCCCACCGGGTGGAAGATGGTGGTACCGATGTTCCCTGCCGCGTGGGCCAGTTCCTCGTCCGTCTGATACTGGGCGCCCGGCAGGTGCTCCCGGGGGTGGAGCGCGGCCAGGGCGGGCTGGGAGAGGATGTGGCGCGTGATGCGCAGGGACTTGGCGGCGATGGCCCGGTCGTTCTCGGTGGACAGGTAGTTCACGGCGATGCGCGGCGCCACGGCGGGATGGGCTTCCCGGATGTCCACCCGGCCGCGGGAGGTGGGGCGCAGGTTGCAGATGCTGGCGGTGAAGGCGGGGAAGTCGTGCAGCGGATCGCCGAACTTGTCCAGGGACAGGGGCTGGACGTGGTACTCCAGGTCCGGGGTGGCGATCTCGGGCGATGAGGTGGTGAAACCGCCCATCTGGCTTGGCGCCATGGTCATGGGGCCGGTGCGGAAAAGCGCGTACTCCAGGCCCATCATGGCCTTGCCCCACAGGCTGTTGGCAGTCTGGTTCAGGGTCTTGATGCCCTGCACCTTGAAGATGGTGCGCAGTTGCAGGTGGTCCTGGAGGTTGCCGCCGACCCCGGGCGCGTCCAGCACCACCGGCACGCCCATTTCCTGAAGCAGGGCCGCCGGGCCGATGCCGGAGCGTTGCAGGATGCCCGGCGAGCCGATGGCGCCGGCCGTGAGCAGGGTCTCGATCCTGGCGCCGGCCTGGTAGCGGGTGTTGCCCAGCAGGAATTCCACGCCCTTCGCTTCCTTGCCTTCCATGACCACCTTGTCTATCAGGGCGCCGGTGACGACCTTGAGATTGGGCCGGTTCTGCGCAGGGCGCAGGAAGGCCTTGGCGGTGCTCCAGCGCACACCCTTCTTCTGATTCACCTCGAAGAGGCCGACGCCGGTGCAGTCGCCCCGGTTGAAGTCCGAGGTGAAGGGGATGCCGGCCTGGTCCGCGGCCTGGGCGAAGCGGTCCAGGATGTCCCAGTGCAGGCGCTGCTTCTCTACCCGCCACTCGCCGCCCGCGCCGTGCATTTCATCGGCGCCCTTCCAGTAGTCCTCGCTGCCCTTGAACACGGGCAGCACGTTCTGCCAGTTCCACCGCTCGTCGCCGGTGATGGCCGCCCACTCGTCGTAGTCCCGGCCCTGGCCCCGCAGGTAGAGCATGGCGTTGATGGAGGAGGAGCCGCCCAGCACCTTGCCCCGGGCGTAGAGGATGGAGCGGCCGTTCAGGCCCGGATCGGGTTCGGTCTTGTAGCACCAGTCCGTGCGCGGGTTGCCGATGCAGTAGAGATAGCCGACGGGGATGTGGATCCAGATCCAGTTGTCCTTGCCGCCGGCCTCCAGCAGCAGCACCTTGACGTCCTTGTCCGCGGAGAGGCGGTTGGCCAGCACGCAGCCCGCCGTGCCGCCACCGACGATCACGTAGTCGAACTCACCGAAGTCTTTGATTGCGTCCATTTGAAGCCTCTCGATCTCCCTCTCCCCCTGGAAGGGGGAGAGGGCCGGGGTGAGGGGCGGTCGTTGTCGCTGCCGTTTCCCCCTCACCCCGGCCCTCTCCCCGCAGGCGGAGCGAGGGAGCAATGCTTATTTGTTTACCGGCATGGTGAATTCCGGGCCCTTGCTTTCGATGCCCGGCCAGCGCTGCATCACGCTCTTGTAGCGGGTGTAGAAGCGCACGCCTTCCTCGCCGTAGATGTGGTGGTCGCCGAAGAGGCTGGCCTTCCAGCCGCCGAAGGAATGCCAGGCCATGGGCACGGGAATGGGTACGTTGATGCCCACCATGCCCACCTCGATGTGCTGGGTGAAGGCCTGGGCCGTCGCGCCGTCCCGGGTGAAGCAGGCGACGCCGTTGGCGAAGGTGTGGCGGTTGATGAGGTCCACGGCGGAGGCGAAATCCGGCACGCGCACCACCGAGAGCACCGGGCCGAAGATTTCCTCGCGCCAGATGCTCATGTCGGTCGTGACGTGATCGAAGAGCGTGGGGCCGACGAAGAAGCCCTGGTTGCATTCCGGCGGCAGGTTCCCGCGCCCGTCCAGCACCAGCTTCGCCCCTTCCTTGACGCCGGCCTCGATGTAGCCCGTCACCTTGGCCTTGTGGACGGCGGTCACCAGCGGTCCCATGTCCGTCTCCGGAGCATCGCCGGCACCGACCTTCAGCTTCTCCGCCCGGGCCACGACCTTGGCGATGAGTTCATCGGCGATGTGGCCCACGGCCACGGCCACCGAGATGGCCATGCAGCGCTCCCCGGCGGAGCCGTAGGCCGCGCCGATCAGGGCGTCCGCCGCGCCGTCCAGGTCGGCGTCGGGCATCACCACCATGTGGTTCTTGGCCCCACCCAGGGCCTGCACCCGCTTGCCGTGGGCTACCCCGGTCTGCTGGATGTATTGGGCGATGGGGGTGGAGCCGACGAAGGAGACGGCGGCCACGTCGGGGTGGGTGAGCAGCGCGTCCACCGCCTCCTTGTCGCCCTGCACCACGCCGAACACGCCCGCCGGCAGCCCGGCCTCCTTCAGCAGTTCCGCCATGAGGAGCGAGGGCGAGGAATCCCGCTCGGAGGGCTTCAAGACGAAGCTGTTGCCGCAGGCCAGCGCCATGGGCGCCATCCACATGGGCACCATGAAGGGGAAATTGAAGGGGGTGATGCCGGCGACCACGCCCAGGGAATGGCGCTGGCTCCAGTGGTCAATCCCGCCGCCGATGGCCGGCGTGTGCTGGCCCTTCATCAGATGGGGGGCACCGCAGGCGAACTCGATGACTTCGATCCCACGCTGTACCTCGCCCAGGGCATCCGGCAGGGTCTTGCCGTGTTCCAGGGTGATGAGGCGGGCGATGTCCACCGCGTGGCGCTCCACCAGGTCCTTGAAGCGGAACAGGATGCGGGCGCGGCGCTGGGGCGTGGTGTCGCGCCAGGCGGGGAAGGCGGCCCGGGCGGCCGCCACCGCGCGGTCCACGTCGGAGGTCGCGGCCAGCACGACTTCCCGTGCCTGTTGCCCGGTGGCGGGGTTGAATACCGGCGCCCGGCGCTCCCCCGCTCCGCTGTCCAGGCGGTCGGAAATCCAGTGTTGAATCAGGGCCGCCGGCGTGGCGGCAGCGGGGGTGTAATGAGTACTCACGGCAATTCCTTATAGGCGTCTGGGTTGAGCAGGTTCGGTGGGCGCCGGCCGGAAAGGGCGGCGATCAGGTTGTCGGCGGCGGTCATGGCCATGGCCATGCGCGTCGCCTTCGAGCTGGAGCCGATGTGTGGCGTCAGGACCACGTTGTCCAGCCCCAGGAAACCCGGGTGGATCTTCGGCTCGCCTTCAAAGACATCCATGCCGGCGCCGGCCAGTCGTCCCTCCCGGAGGGCGGCCACCAGCGCCGAGTCGTCCACGATGCCGCCCCGGGCCACGTTGATCAGGTGGGCGCCGGGTTTCATCAGGGCCAACTCCGGCGCGCCGATCGTATGATGGGTCTGGGCCGAGTAGGGCAGGAGCAGCACCAGGAAATCGGACTCCCGGAGGAGCGTCTCCTTATCCACCCAGGCCGCCTGGTACTCGGCTTCCTTCTCGGGAGAGAGATGCGTGCGGTTGTGGTAGATCACCTTCATGTCGAAGCCCAGGGCGCGTCGCGCCACGGCCTGGCCGATGCGGCCCATGCCCAGGATGCCCAGGGTCGCCCCATGCACATCCGCCCCCAGCCACTGGATCAGTTGCCAGCCCTGCCACTGGCCGTCCCGCAGCCAGCGCTCCGAGGCCGGCAGGCGCCGGGCGCTGGCCATGAGGAGCGCCCAGGCCAGGTCCGCCGTGGTCTCGTCCAGCACCCCCGGCGTGTTGGTTGCCATGACGCCGGCCTTCGTCAGCGCCGGAATGTCCAGGTTGTTGTAACCCACGGCGATGTTGCATACGGCCCGGAGGTGGGGCGCCGCCGCGATCACCTCCGCCGTCACCGGCTCGGTGAGGGCCGTCAGCGCGCCGTCCTTGTCGGCCAGTCGGGCTTTCAGTCCCTCGGCACCGAGCAGTGCGTCGTCCTGGTTGTCGTCTACCTCGAAGTGCTGCCGCAGACGCTCCAGTACCTCGGGAAAGACCTGCCGTGTCACCAGTATCCTGGGTTTGCTCACCGCTACTACCTCAGATCCATTGAAGAAATCGGGAAAAATCTATTGAACCGCAGAGACGCGGAGACGCAGAGGAAAAACAAAAACCTCAAGTCCAGAATCGAAACGCTTGCTGGGCGAACCGATAGGGTTTCAAGCCCTGGTTCTCTCCGCGCCTCTGTGCCCCTGCGGTGAATCATTGGTGCCCCCGCATTCGACATCGCTCATCAATGTCCGCCGCCGAGATAGGCGGCTTTCACCGCCGGGTCGCTCTGGAGCTTGTCGGCGGAGCCGTGTACGGCGATCTTGCCGTTTTCCAGGACGTAGCCGTAATCCGCCACGTCCAGGGCCGCGGCGGCGAACTGTTCCACCAGGAGCATGGTGATGCCCTCGGACTTCAGGCGGCGGATGATGTTGAACACCTCTTCCACCAGGATGGGCGCCAGGCCCATGGAGGGCTCGTCCAGGAGCACCACCTCCGGGTTGAGCATCAGCGCCCGGGCCATGGCCAGCATCTGCTGCTCGCCGCCCGACAGGGTGCCGGCCAACTGGTTGCGGCGTTCCTGCAGGCGGGGGAACAGGGCCAG
>JAQTNA010000050.1 GCA_028714035.1 Rhodocyclaceae bacterium | reverse complement strand
ACGGCGATCAGGCCGGCGTTGGCCTCGTGCAGACGCACGCCGCCGGAATCGAACAGGAACAGCACGGCGGCGGGCCGCGTGGCCCTGGCCCGCTCTATCAGGCCCACCAGCTTGGCGCCATGCACTTCGCCTATGGCACCGCCCAGGAATCCGCCTTCCTGGGAGGCCACCAGGATGGGCGCACCCTCCAGGGTCGCCTCGCCTATGGCCACGCCGTCGTCAAAGGCGACCGGCTGATCCAATAGCGGCAGGTGCGGACTCACCACCCGGGCGGCGGGCGGCAGGAATTCCCGAAACGAGCCGGGGTCCACCACCGCTCTCAGGCGCTCGCGCCCGGAAGCCTCGTAATAGCTATGGCGCATCGCCTGCTCCTTCCCTGGCTTCCCAGGCTTCCAGGGCCTGATCCAGGCGCAGGCTGACCACGGCCGGCGTCGCCCCCACGTCGTTCACCTCGATTCGCAAGCCGCCTGCGGCCCGGCGCTCGGAGAAATCCGTCAGCACCGCCTGCCAGATCGGCGAGAAGCCCACGGCCGAGGTATGGATGGTGAAACGGCATGATCCCGCCTCGCCCGCGCCCTCGATCAGCACCTCGCAGTTGCCCGAGCCGACCACGCCCACCAGCACCGGCTCGCGTTTCAGGGGCTGGCCGGTGCTAGCCAGTTCAAATGTCAGTTGCTCCATGGTTTGCCTGTCAATAAGCAATAAATTCGAAACCTCAACGCAAAGGCGCAAAGATTCCTTGTAGGTCGGGCTTCAGCCCGACCTACAACAACCGTTCTCGCCGTTCGTCACCAGTTCCGGAACCGGCTGGGCGGGTTGTAGAGGCCGCCGGAGGCCAGCACCAGGTCCTTCACCGTGCGCGCCGCCAGGAGGTCGCGGTTGGCGCGCCGACGGGAGACGCCCATGTCTTCGGGGCGGCGGATGATGCCCCGCCCACGCAATTCCTCCACCTTGGCCTTGTCCCGGCCCAGGCCCACCGCCGTATAGCCCGCCACGCCGCGGATCGCCTGCTCCCGCTCGGCCGCATCCCGGCACGGGAGCAGGTTGGCGATGCCCTCTTCCGTGACGATGTGGGTCACGTCGTCGCCATAGATCATGACAGGAGGATTGGCCAGGCCCATGGCCGCCCCCAGCTCCCAGGCGTCCAGGCGCTCGACGAAGGCCGGTTCCATGTGCTCGCGGAAGGTTTCCACCATCTGCACCACGAGCTTCCGGCCCCTGGGCATGATGTCCCGGCCCTGGCGCGCCTCCTCCCCCGCCTTGACCCAGGCCGGGCTCTCGTGGCGTCGTCCCCGTGCGTCCGCACCCATGTTGGGCGCGCCGCCGAAGCCGGCGATGCGGCCCTTGGTAGCGGTGGAACTGTTGCCCGCGAGATCAATTTGCAGCGTGGAGCCGATGAACAGGTCGCAGGCGTAATGCCCGGCGGCCTGGCAGAAGGCCCGGTTGGAGCGCATGGAACCATCGGCCCCGGTGAAGAAGATGTCGGGCCGGGCGGCGATATAGGCCTCCATGCCCAGCTCGGAGCCGAAGCTGTGCACCGACTCCACGAAACCCGCCTCGATGGCCGGTATCAGGGCCGGGTGCGGATTCAGCGCCCAGTGGGTGCAAATCTTGCCCTTCAGCCCGAGTTCGGCCGCATAGGTGGGCAGGAGCAGCTCGATGGCCGCGGTATCGAAGCCGATGCCGTGGTTCAGGCTACGGACGCCGTATTCCGCGTAGATGCCCTTGATGACCATCATGGCCATGAGCACCTGGATCTCGGAGATCTGGGCCGGGTCGCGGGTGAACAGCGGCTCGATGTAATTGGGCTTGGGCGCCACGACCACGTAATCCACCCAACCGCCGGGAACGTCCACCCGCGGCAGGCTGTCCCGCAACTCGTTCACCTGGGCGATGACGATGCCGTTCTTGAAGGCCGTGGCCTCGACGATGGCGGGCGTATCCTCGGTATTCGGCCCCGTGTACAGATTGCCGTCACGGTCGGCGGCCTCGGCGGCGATCAGGGCGACCTTGGGCGTGAGGTCCACGAAGTAGCGGGCGAACAGCTCCAGGTAGGTGTGGATGGCGTTGATGCGTATCTTGCCCGCATTCACCAGGGCCGCCATGCGCGTGCCCTGGGGGCCGGAGAAGGAGAAGTCCAGCTCCCGGGCGATGCCCTTGTCGAACAGGGCGATGTGCTCCGGCAGGGCCACCACGGACTGCACCAGATGCAGATCGTGGATGCGCGCCACATCCACCGCCGCCAGGGCGCGGGCCAGGAAGTCGGCCTGCTTCTGGTTGTTGCCCTCCATGCACACCCGGTCGCCGGGCTCGATCACCGCGTGCAGCAGGTCGGCGATGCGCCCGGCCGGAACCTGCCGTTCCAGGCCCAGGGCAGCGGCCCGGTCCTTGCGGGCGCCGCGGTTCTTCTGATGCGCGTTCCAGACGCTCATTTCGGCGCGCCCATGATGAGGTTGGGGAACCAGGTGGCGATGCCGGGGATGAGGCAGCAGAGGATCACCGCCATGAACATGAGCAGGACGAAAGGCATCACCCCCCAGATCACGTCCTTGAGCGGGATGTCCGGCGCCACGTTCTTGATGACGAAGATGTTGAGTCCCACCGGCGGGTGAATCAGGCCCATCTCCATGACGATGGTCATGACCACGCCGAACCAGATGAGATCGAAGCCGGCCGCCTTGAGAGGCGGCAGGACGATGGGCGCGGTCATGAGGATGATCGAGACCGGCGGCAGGAAGAAGCCCAGCACCACCACCATGAGCAGGATCATGGCCAGCAGCACCCACTTGGAAAGCTCGGCGGCCACGATCCACTCGGCGGCCGACTGACTGATGTGCAGGTAGCTCATCACGTAGGAGTAGAGCAGGGACATGCCGATGATGAACATCAGCATGGTGGACTCCTTGATGGTCGAGGACAGCATGGGCTTGATCTCGCTCGGCCGCCACATACGGTACACCACGGCGATCAGGGCCAGGGCCAGGACCGCGCCCAGGCCGGCGGTCTCCGAGGGTGTGGCATAACCGCCGTAGAGGGCCACCATGACGCCGATGAGCAGGATGACGAAGGGCAGCACCCGGGGCAGCATGCGCGTCTTGTCGGCCAGGGACAGCGTCATTTCCTCCAGGTAGGCGGATTTGGTGCCGTGGGTGCGGTAGGCGTCCAGGGCGGCGTTGTACTCCTTCTTGAAGCGGAAGGCGGCGTAGCCGGAGAAGAGCAGCACCAAGAGAATGCCCGGCCCGACCCCGGCCAGGAACAAGCGCCCCAGGGACTGCTCGGCGGCCACCGCGTAGAGGATCATGGTGATGGAAGGCGGCAGCAGGATGCCCAGGGTGCCGCCCGCGGCGATGATGCCCGCCGCGAAACCCGGCGAATAGCCGTGGGAACGCATGGCGGGGATGCCGGAAGAGCCGATGGCCGAGCAGGTGGCCGGACTGGAGCCGGCCATGGCCGCGAACAGCGCGCAGGCGAAGACGTTGGCGATGCCCAGCCCGCCGGGAATCTTGTACATCCAGGCGTGGATGGCGGAATAGAGGTCGGCGCCGGCGCGCGACTTGCCGATGGCCGCGCCCTTCAGGATGAAGAGCGGGATGGACAAAAGGGTGATGCTGGCCATCTCCTCGTACACGCTCTGGGTGACGGTATCCAGGGACGAGGCCGGCATGAAGAAATACATGAAGACCGAGGCGATGGCGCCCAGGGCGAAGGCGATGGGCATGCCCGAGAACATGAGCAGCAGCGTGCCCATGCCATACATGAGTCCGATAGTGCCCGTACTCATAGGGATGCCTCCTTCTTCAGGAAGCCGTTCAGGACTTGCAGCAACAGTTGCAGCGACAAAAGGACCATGCCCGCCGCCATCAGGCCATAGGGAATCGCCAGGGGCGGCGCCCAGGTGGACGAGGTGGTCTGCCCCTCGTGCAGCGCTTCCAGGCAGAGCGTGACCGACTTCCAGGCGAAGAAGCTGCAAAACAGAAAGGAGGCCATATCCACCAGTACCAGGCGGACCCGATTCACCGCCGGCGGCAGGAGGCCGGTGAGCGCCTCGATGCCGATGTGTCCCCGGTGCGACTGAACGAAGCCACCGCAGAGGAAAGTCGCCCCCACCAGCAGGAACACCGCCATCTCGTCCTGCCAGTCCGTCGGCACATGCAGGAAGTAGCGCAGGAAGACGCCGGTGGTCAGGATGCAGGCGGCGGTGAGCAGCGCCAGCATGCCCAAGCCCATGACGAAGCGGTTGATCCAGCCGATCAGACGTGCCAGCGGCCCCAGGGGGCCGGAGAGGGAGACCTCCGGCGGTTTGACGGACCCCTCGATTTCGAAGCCGTGGCTCATACCTTCTCCGCCAACTTGATCAGCTTGGCGCAGCGCTCGTTCTTCTCCGCGTAATCCTTCCAGGCGGTATCGCGGGCGATGGCCTGCCACTTCTTCACGGTGGCCTCCGACAGGTCATAGACCTTGGCGCCGGCCTTCTGATAGGTGGCGGCCACCGCCTGGTCATCGGCCTTGGCGGAATCCAGGGCGAACTTCTCCAACTGGGCACCCACCGCCATGATGGCGTTCTGCTGGTCCCGGGGCAGTGCGTCGAAGATCTGGCGCGAGATCAAAAGCGGCTCGAACATGAACCAGTAGGCCTTGCCCCGGCCCGTGGTCAGGTGCTTGGAGACTTCCTCCAGGCGGAAGGACATGAGGCTGGTGGATGAGGTCATGGCCCCATCCAGGGCGCCGGTCTGCATCGCCGCATAGATCTCGTTCGAGGGCAGGGACAGCACCGCGGCGCCGGCCGCCTTCAGCACCATGTCCATTTCCCGGCTGCCGCCGCGTATCTTGAGTCCCTTGGCATCCTCCGGCTCCACCACCGGCTTGGCACGGCAGGCCACGCCGCCGGCCTGCCAGATCCAGCTCACCACCAGCATGCCCTTCTCGGCCAGCACGTTGGACAATTCCTTGCCCGCCTCGGAGGTCTTCCAGCGCGTGCCCTGCTCGTAGGAGGTCACCACACCCGGCATGAGGCCGATATTCACCTCGGGCACCTCGCCGCCGCCGTACGAGAGCGGCACCAGGGACATGTCCAGCGCCCCCTTCCGGAGCGCGCTGAACTGCACGTTGGTCTTGATCAGCGAGGAGCCGGGATAGACCGTACTCTTCAAGGCACCGCCCGTCTTCTTTTCCACCTCGGCGGCGAACATGCGGCACAGCCGGTCGCGGAAATCCCCCTCGTTGACCGTGCCACCGGGAAACTGGTGGGAAATCTTCAGGTTCCTGGCCTCCGCGGCGAACGCATGGCGGCCTAGGAGAGCGAGCGGCGCGGCGGCCAGCAGGCCTCCGACGAATTGACGGCGTGTGGTATTCATGGGTTTCCTCCTGTTCAAGGGCTGAAAAAGATCCGGCCCTGCCATACGGGGAAGCTTTCTGCCACTCCGTACTTGCAGGGCGGACTTGCAGGGTACGATCTATATTCTGATAGTTATTTCTTGTATACAAGCTATACTCGCTACGGACACAAGTCAATAATTTTTGTATAGTTCGCCGACGAGAATATGAGGAGCTGGAAATGAACGGCAGCAACGACGGAAGCGGCCAGATGCGGCGCTCCGAGCAACTTCGGGACGCGATAGAGGAGAGAATCGCCACGGGTGCCTATCCACCCGGCCAGCGCCTGGACGAGACCGAGCTCGCGACCGAATTCGGCGTTTCCCGGACGCCGATCCGCGAAGCCCTCATCCAGTTGAACTCCGCCGGCCTGGTGGTCATGCGGCCGCGGCGCGGCGCCCTGGTGGCGAGCATAGAGCCGCGCCGTCTGTGCGAGATGTTCGAACTGATGGCGGAACTGGAAGCCATGTGCGGCCGGCTCGCGGCGCGGCGCCTGTCCCCCGCCGAGCAGGAGAGACTGCTCGCCGCCCACGGCGCCTGCGAACAGGCCAGGAATGCCGGCGACCCGGACGCCTATTTCCGGCTCAACGAGCAATTCCACCAGAGCATCTATGGCGCCAGCCACAACGAGTTTCTCGCCGAGCAGGCGCTCCAGTTGCACCGCCGCCTGCGCCCCTACCGGCGCCTTCAATTGCGCGTGCGGGACCGGCTCAAGGTCTCATTCAGCGAACACGATGCCGTCGTCCGTGCCATCGTCGCCGGCGAGGGCGACCGGGCGGCCGAACTGCTGCGCAGCCACGTCGTCGTGCAGGGCGAACGCTTCGCCGACCTCATCGCGTCCCTGTCACAGCTGCCTTCGGCCCCCACGGAGAAGACGGCTTGAGGAAAACCGCCCGCGCGGAGGAATTTGCGGCTTTCAACGTTCAGTCAGTGCCATCAAGATCTCCGCGTACCATGCACAGTTCAAGCCCAGCGCCTCATCCAGGTTGAGGTCGCGAGTGCCCACGTCCAGCCGTGCCGAGTGCACCCCCAGCAGTATCCAGGGCAGATCGCCGCGCGCGGCGTCCAGGCCGCTGACGCGCATGACGACCGGCGCGCCGCTGGTGCCCCTGTGGGTGCGCGCATCGGTGAGGAAATAGCCTTCCCCCTGAAAGCGCAGCCCGAAGGACGAGGCCACGATCGCCTGGCGCACCACCGGCATGTGGTGCAGGGTATCGTGGAAACCCAGGGGAAATCCCACCACCAGTAATGACGTACCGACCTCCACCTGGTCGGACCACCCGAGCAGATGCCCTGGCGTGAACGCCCGGTAGACAGCGCCGCAGGGCAGTTCGGCGCGGACGATCTCCATGACGGCCACGTCCACCTCGCCCGCCGTGTCCTGCCCCTGGCGCCAGACGCTCGCGCCGTCGCGGTACAAGGGCAGGCAAAGCCCGGTGGATTCGGCGACATTGTTCGGGTTGGTATGTATCTCGATCTCTATGCGATCGGGGAAATGCCGGCTGGCCTCGTCGCACAGCACATGCCGACTCGTAACCAGGAACAGGCGGCCATCGCGCTCGAAGAAGAAACCGCTGGCGTTGGTCAGGCGCTGCTGCTGAACATAGGTGGAAATGCGCGCGGCAGTAAAAAGGAGGGATTCGATCATCCTGGAAACCTCGGTTGGCCGCGCCCGCGTGTGCGGTTTAGCGGTAGTCGGGCAAGGCGCGAATTCGACGACCGGCCCCGGAATCGGCAAAAAAAAGCCCGCCGGAATCCGGCGGGCTGAATCCACATTCCAAAGGAGGAGGAAGTTGGAGGAGACAGACGCATCATATCAGGAAGGATGGTGCATTGCACCATTTCTCTGTTCCGGAATTGTAAATAAAATTGGCGGACGCCTCTCGTGACTTCTTGCGAGCCGCTGCCCGCCTCCCCTGGACACAAAAAAGCCCTGTCGAAACAGGGCCTTTTCAACTCCTCGCGCATCTCAACCTTCATTCCCACTCGATCATCAATAAACCACATTATTGCAATAAAAACAGATGCTTGATGATGGCCATATCGTTCGATGCCATGAAAAATACCATGGACAAAATCCTGCTGTTCGTGCGTTCCTGCGGCCTCTGGATTCCGTGATCAGGCACCCTATCCGCCTCTTGCCTGTTGATGCGGCTATCCCTCACCCGAGGGTAGCGACCATCTCGATTCTGGGCGCTACCGAGCGCACGACCTTCTGAATCCCATGGCCAGGGTTAGCCTGCCGCTGGGATACGACCAATCCCATCTTCTCCAGCAGCCCGACGTCCTTCGTGATAGCAGAACGGTTGCGATGCAGGCGATGCGACAGTTCGTTGATGGTCCTGGGTTCGCGCATGACCTCGCTCATCAGACGGCGGCGCGCTTCCGACAGGACGGTGAACATCTTTTGCGGATCTTCGAATGAGAGCGTGACGGTGCCATCAAAGGTCTCGCCGCGGTCGGCTCGCTGTGCCGCTCCCTTGGCACGGGCAAAGAAGCCCGCCACGTCATCGCTCCGAACAACAACTTTGGTCATGATTTCTTTCCTCGTATCTGGTTCACGATGGTCAACCACTCCTGCTGGAATCTTTCCAGAGTCGCTTCGTAGGTCACAAACTCAACTGCCTCGACCTCGCCCAGGTAATGCCGATGATGGTAGCCATGAGCATTATCAAATCCCAGTACGCGGCCGTTGTCTCCAGAATGGATGGCGTGGTTGATATAGGCCAGGTTGTATCGGGTCACAACGGTCTTGCCCATGCTGACATATCCCCAAACCTCATAGTTCAGGATGCCTCCACCGGACTTGGGCTTGAGTTCAAAACGCTCCTGCTCAAGCAGGGTTTCCTTGGGCAACTTGACCATGCTGCATTCCGATCACAGATGCGCAGTATCCTAGCACATCTGCGCCTGGCGTAACTGTGCCTGAAGAGCTGCTCGCCGCCCGGAGAGCGTACGCAGAACACTGTCGAGCACAAGGTCCAGTTCCTTGCCCACGTCCTCGGTGAGAAAGCGCAGGACAAAATAGCCATTCTGTTGCAGCAAACGATCCTTGCTCCGATCCCGCCGATAGGCGACCGGGTCGGCAAGGTGCTGCGGACCATCCAGTTCCACCGCCACCCGTGCATCCTCGCACAGGAGATCAACCTCCAGGCTCGCGGTCGCGTCGAACGCAATCGGTAGCGAGACATTGAGCCTGAATCGCCCCTTCGTTTCGGGCAACGTCTCCAGTCGCCGGTACAAGAACGCTTCCACCGCACTGCGCGCCCGTTCTGTCCCTTCCACATCCGGTGGGATGGTTCGGGCCGCGGAAACGAACAGGCCTGCCAGAGGAAGGTCGACGCCGTCACGGATAAGCCTGCGGACACTGCGCGAGTAATCGCGTTTCCAGATTGGGTCAGAAGGCAGGGGTACATCAACAGGCCACCCCGGGGTGGCGCTCGCCGGCAAATGAATCGTGTAGCCGATGCTTTCGTATCCTCGGCAACGCCGATCGAACATCCGCGCGAACATGCCAACGTGGAGGTCTGCATAATCGTGAATGAGTACCTCGCGCTTGCCGTCATAAAGCCGATGCAGACGGCCAGCGTATTGGGCGATAGTGCCGCGCCATGACACGGGCAGCGTCAGGAACAGGGTATCGAGTCGCGGATCATCGTATCCCTCCCCCACGTATTTTCCCGTTGCCAGAATCACCCTGGATTCCGTGGGAGGAATGGCCGCGAGTCGCTCGGCCATCGCTTTCTTTTGCTTCTTGCCCATCCCGGCACGCAGTGCCACCACATACGGGATGTACGGGGAAAGCATCTGCTTGAGCCGCTCCAGGTGATCGTTTCGCTCCGTCAGTACGAGCGGTGAACGACCGGTGCGCACCGATTCGACGACATCCTCGCAGATGCGGCGGTTGCGGTGCTCGTCCTCGATCAGCTCCTGGTAAAGGGATTGGAATTCGAGGCGGCGGTCCGGGGATGCCTCCCGCGTCGGCTGAAATGCCGTCGGCTGCACCATGACGAAATGCTCGAACGGCCGCTTGGCCGCCTGCAGTTTCGCATCCACGCGATGGCGCACGGGTCCGCATTGCATGAAGATGATCGGCTGATGGCCGTCCTTGCGGACCACCGTTGCCGATAGCCCCAGGAAATACCGAGCCTTGACCTGGCGCGCCACTGCCTCAAAGCCGGGCGCCGACAAATGGTGGCAAACGAAGCAAGCGGTTCCGCAGCGCAGGGGGCAAGCCTTCCTTGGCAACGTAGATCTGGTTGCCGAGTACCAACTCCAACTCCTGTGGCAGTTCGCCCGCTATCGGGGCCTCCCTGCCACGGCGTGAAGGCGGTGCGGTCCACGGCGCGATGTCGTCTTCATCCGCTGGCGGCAAACGCACACCGAGAACGCGACCCCGTCGCTCTGCATCCTGGACCAGTCCTTCGATCTGAGACCGTCCTATCCTTCCAAGGTGAGAGAGAAACACCCATTGATCCGGCCACGGCTCGAGTGCGTCATCGAGAAACACACTATTGCCCCGGTCGCGCGGCGACTTTTGCAGCGGCAAGGCGATCAGGTTGCCGAATCCACCTTGCGGCAGGAAGTCCTGGTTCGGAAAGAGGCGATCGTAGGAATCCAGTCCCACGTCTGGCCGGTGTTCCATGGTTTCCGTCAGCAGGTTGGAACCCAGCCGTCGAGCCAGGGCCGCCGGTATCGCTTCCTCAAAGAACAGCCAGACGTGCCCGCCCCGTCCGGAGCGCGATCGCTCAAGCGCAGCCGGCAGATTCATGCGGTGGCAGGTTTCGAGGAAGGCAGTCGCGTCCTTGCACCACTCGGCCTTGTCGAAATCGACAGCCAGGAAGGCGCAGGTTTCGTCCGGGAACAGCGGATAGCCCCCAAGAACAAAGGGCTCGCCATCAGGGTCGCAGCCGGTCAGGTGCCAGCGGATGACATCGTCGGTAAGCGGAAGTAGTCGACGATGCGGGCAGACGCCGCACTTGACGCGCGGCTTCTCGCAGATTCCGCGTGCCCACTCGTTGGCACAAACCGGAGCGTACCCGGACTTGCCTGTCTTTTTGCTCTCGAAGCGCCGCGCATACACATCATCTCGGACGCGGAACAAGGATCGGAAAAGCGCGATCTTCGCTTCCGGGAAAGATGTTCGATCAACGTGGCCGGTATCCTCTGGCGTCGGCACGGGTTGCAAGATTCCCTCCCACTGTAGCTGTCGCCATCAGAAAAATCCGCCTCCTACCAGGAGTTGTTCGATCACATCGCCCACCTGGCACTGGCGCAGCACCCTCGCACCCCATTGCTCGGGCTCATCACTATCACCCACCTGGAATTTGGTAACCGCCACCGGCTACATCACAGCTTGTCGATACCATGCTGACGCTGCGGAGCGGAACATGGTATCAGCGAGTTCTTTGATTACCCTCTCGCTGTATTCCATGAAAAACACCATTGACAATACAGACCATATTATTACTATTAAACATTAATTACATTTAACTCAACAACTTAAAAACAAGCCTCACTCCCACTCGATGGTGGCGGGCGGCTTGCCGGAAATGTCGTACACCACCCGGTTGATGCCGCGCACTTCGTTGATGATGCGGTTGCTGACCTTGCCCAGGAGGCTGTGGGGCAATTCGGCCCAGCGGGCGGTCATGAAGTCCTGAGTCTGCACGGCCCTGAGCGCCGCCACATATTCATAGGTGCGCCCGTCGCCCATGACGCCCACGGACTTCACCGGCAGGAACACCGCGAAGGCCTGGCTGGTGCGGTCGTACCAGTCGGCGGCGCGTAGTTCGTCAATGAAGATGGCATCAGCCCGGCGCAGCAGGTCGGCGTATTCCTTCTTCACCTCGCCCAGGATGCGCACCCCCAGGCCCGGGCCGGGGAAGGGATGGCGATACACCATGTCGTGGGGCAGGCCGAGCGACACGCCCAGCTCCCGCACCTCGTCCTTGAACAGGTCGCGCAAGGGTTCGAGCAGCTTGAGATTAAGTGTTTCCGGCAATCCGCCCACGTTGTGGTGGGACTTGATGGCGTGGGCCTTCTTGGTCTTTCCGCCGGCGGACTCGATCACGTCCGGGTAGATGGTACCCTGGGCCAGCCACCTCGCGTTGGGCAGTTTCTGGGCCTCGGCCTGGAACACCTCCACGAACTCACGGCCGATGATCTTGCGCTTCTGCTCGGGATCGGACACACCCTTCAGGTGACCCATGAACTGCTCGGTGGCATCCACGTGAATCACCTTCACACCCAGGCTGCGGGCAAAGGTCGCCATCACCTGCTCGCCCTCGTTCAGGCGCAGAAGACCGTTATCCACGAAGACGCAGGTGAGTTGGTCGCCGATGGCGCGATGCAAGAGCGCCGCCACGACGGAAGAATCCACGCCGCCGGAAAGACCCAGGATCACCTCGTCCTTGCCCACCTGGGCGCGCACCTTCGCCACCGCCTCGTCAATGTAGCCAGGCATGGTCCAGTCGTGGCCACAGCCGCAGATGTCGTGCACGAAGCGGGCGAACATCTCCTTGCCCTTGATGGTGTGGGTGACTTCCGGGTGGAACTGCACGCCGTAGAAACGGCGCGCCTCGTCGGCAAACGCCGCCACCGGGCAGGACTCGTTCTCGGCGATGACCGAGAAGCCCTCGGGCATCCGGGTCACCTTGTCGCCGTGACTCATCCACACTTCCAGGAGGCCGTGGCCTTCGGCGTTGGTGGCATCCTGAAGACCTTCGAACAGTCTCGAATGGCCCCGGGCGCGGATTTCCGCGAAGCCGAATTCCCGCTTGCTGGAGCTTTCCACCTTGCCGCCCAGTTGCTCCGCCATGGTCTGCATGCCGTAGCAGATGCCCAGCACCGGCACCCCCAGTTCGAACACCACCTGGGGCGCGCGCCACTCTTCCGCCTCATAGACCGAGTTCGGCCCGCCGGAGAGGATGATGCCCTGGGGCGCGAATTCCCGGATGAACTCGGGCGTCACATCGAAGGGATGCAGTTCGCAATAGACCTGCTCCTCCCGCACCCGGCGCGCGATGAGCTGGGAAACCTGGGAACCAAAATCGAGGATGAGGATTTTCTGATGGGACATGGCCGTATGCTCCAGTGAAAAAGGGCGGCTGAGAGCCGCCCTTTCTTCTCGCGCCGAAGGTTAGTCGACGTGATAGTTGGGTGCTTCCTTGGTGATCTGCACGTCATGCACATGGGACTCGCGCATGCCGGCAGAGGTGATCTCCACGAACTGGGCACGATTCCTCATGTCGTCAATCGTGGCGCAGCCGCAATAGCCCATGCTGGAGCGCAGGCCACCCATGAGCTGGTGCACGACGGCGACCACGGAACCCTTGTAGGGCACGCGGCCTTCCACGCCTTCCGGCACCAGCTTTTCCACGTTGGCGTCGGACTCCTGGAAATAGCGGTCGGCAGCGCCTTCCTTCATGGCGCCGAGAGAACCCATGCCACGGTAGGACTTGTAGGAACGGCCCTGGAACAGCACCGTCTCGCCCGGCGCCTCCTCGGTGCCGGCGAACAGGCCGCCGAGCATGACGGTGTTGGCGCCTGCCGCGATGGCCTTGGAGATGTCGCCGGAGAAGCGGATGCCGCCGTCGGCGATCATGGGCACGCCCGTGCCTTCCAGCGCCTTGGTGACGTTGTCCACCGCCGTGATCTGGGGCACGCCCACGCCCGCCACGATGCGGGTGGTGCAGATGGAGCCCGGGCCGATACCCACCTTCACGCCGTCCGCGCCATGATCCACCAGGGCGCGCGCCGCGTCGCCCGTGGCGATGTTGCCGCCGATGACCTGGACCATGGGCAGGTTCTTCTTCACCCACCGCACCCGATCCAGCACGCCCTGGGAATGGCCGTGGGCCGTATCCACCACCAGGATGTCCACGCCGGCTTCGGCCAGCAGTTCCGCCCGCTCTTCCGTGCCGGCACCGACGCCGATGGCGGCGCCGACGCGCAGCCGGCCCAGGGAATCCTTGCAGGCCAGGGGATGTTCGGTGGACTTGAGGATGTCCTTCACGGTGATCAGGCCGCGCAGATCGAAGTCCTCATTCACCACCAGCACCCGCTCCAGGCGATGCTTGTGCATCAGGGCCTTGGCTTCGTCGGTGGACGTACCTTCGGGCACCGTCACCAGGCGCTCCCGGGGCGTCATGATGTTGGCAACCGGCTGGTCCAGGCGGGTCTCGAAGCGCAGATCCCGGTTAGTGACGATGCCCACCACCCGGTTGCCCTCCACCACCGGCAGGCCGGAGAACTTGTAGCTGCGGGTCAGGTTCATCACCTCGCGCACCGTCATGGTGGGCGGGATGGTGATGGGATCCTTCAGCACGCCAGACTCGAAGCGCTTGACCTTCGAGACTTCCCGGGCCTGTTCCTTGGGCTGAAGATTCTTGTGAATGATGCCGATGCCGCCCTCCTGCGCCAGGGCGATGGCCAGGCGCGACTCCGTCACCGTGTCCATGGCGGCGGAAATCAGGGGAATATTTACGGCGATATCTCGCGTAACGCGCGTCGCGAGCGTCACGTCGCGCGGCAATATGGTCGAGTGGGCGGGGACGAGGAGCACATCGTCGAACGTATACGCCTTCTGAATCACTCGCATGTCTGTTGTCCTTGAATGCAAACGCGTATTATACGGACCCCGACCGGGTGAGGCAAACCGGTCGTCTGCATCCAGGAGAACCGGCAATGAAGCACTTGATCATCGGCACCCTCCTCGCCCTTGCCGCCCTGTCAGCAATGGCCGCGGACATCTACACCTGGAAGGACGCGGACGGAAGGGTGCATTTCTCAGACCAGCCCCCCACGGGCAAGGAAGAGGTGAAGAAGCTGCGCGGCGCCGCGCCGAGTGCAGCAGCGGATGCCGCCACCGAAACCAAACCCGCCGACGCCAAACCAGGCGCGAAGCGCAGCCAGGCCGACAGGGAGCTGGAATTCCGTCGGCGCCGCGCCGAGACCCAGGAAGCCGGCGACAAGGCCGCGAAGGAGAAGATCGAGGCGGAACGAAAAGCCGCGGACTGCCAGAGCGCCCGCAACCAGTTGCGAGCCCTGGAGACCGGCCAGCGTGTCAGCCGTTTCAACGACAAGGGTGAGGCCATCCCCATGGACGACAGCCAGCGGCAGGCGGAAATAGAACGCACCCGCCAGTCCCTCCGAAATTGCCCCTGAAGACAGGGGCTAGCATGTAGGTCGGGCTTCAGCCCGACATGGGCGCCCTGCACAACTTGTCGGGATGAATCCCGACCTACTCCTCGGCGGCGGCCGCTCCCCCACCCTTCTTCATCACCTTGCCCTCGGCGGCGCGCTGTTTGCGCACTTCCTTGGGGTCGGCGATCAGGGGCCGGTAGATTTCCACCCGATCCCGGTCCCGAACCACCGCGTCCGCCTTGGCCAACTTGCCGAAGATGCCCAGCTTGTTCTTCGCCAAATCGATCTGGGGGTACTTCTGCAGGAGGCCGGACGCCTCGACGGCCGTCGTCACCGTCGCCCCCTCCGGTAGTTTCACCCTGACCAGTTCCTGGCGCTCGGCCAGGGCATAGACGACCTCGACATTGATGGTGGTAGGCTTGTTTTCGGCCATTTCAGTTTACCTGCTCCGCCCGCTTCAGGAAGGAATCCACGAAGGTATTGGCGATATGGTTGAACACGGGGCCCAGCACCTTTTCCAGGAGCTTGGCCGAGAATTCGTAGTTGAGATGGAACTCTATCTTGCAGGCATGCTCGCCCAGGGGGGTGAACACCCAGCCCCCGTCCATCTGGCGGAAAGGCCCTTCCGTCAGCCTGATGCTCATGCTTTTCGGATAGTCCTTGCCGTTCTCGGTGGCAAAGGAGGCCTTGGCGCCATGGTAATTGATATGGATGCGCGCCGCCGTCTTGGTGTCGGTGCGTTCCAGAAGTTCCGTGCCGCCGCACCAGGGCAGGAACAACGGATAGTCCTCCACCCGATCCACCAGCGCAAACATGCGGGTGGCGGGTTGCTCGATGAAGACTATTTTCCTAACTGAGGCCATAACGATCAAAGTCGCGCCAGCGACTCACTACGCTCCCCTCGCCCGTGAAAACGGGAGCGGGGCGGGGAGGTGAGGGAAACGGGCGTGACTTTCATATTTGCAAGTACGTATTTTTCAAAGTCATGCCCGTTTGGGCGGTGCTTGTTGCTAGAATCCACGAATTCTAGCGCAATCTTCCCGGCAAGCCTTGTGCGCCGACGGATTGCGCCCATCGCCCCAGGCATCCAACCCCCATGAGCATCGCAGAAAACAAGAAAGCCTTCCACGACTACTTCATAGAGGAGAAGTACGAGGCGGGACTCGTCCTGGAAGGCTGGGAGGTCAAGTCCATCCGCGCCGGCCGGGTACAGATCAAGGAGGCCTACGTACTCATCAAGGGCGCCGAACTCTACCTCATCGGCGCCCACATCAGCCCCCTGCCCACCGCGTCGACCCACATCCACCCGGACCCCACCCGCACCCGTAAGCTCCTCTTGCACGCCGGCGAGATCAACAAGCTCATCGGCAAGGTCGAGCGCGCCGGCTACGCCCTCATCCCCCTGGATTTCCACTACACCAAGGGCCGCATCAAGGCCAGCATCGGCCTGGCCAAGGGCAAGAAGCAGTATGACAAACGGGACGACGAGAAAAAGAAGGATTGGGACCGGGAAAAGCAGAGGTTGATGCGGGACAAAGGGTAAGGCAAGGGGCTGGGGCATACCCCACCACGTCCCAAGCGTCCGCCTGATTCGGCACGGACTTCCACCATGCTGATTACGCAACGTCGCCCGCCCACTGTGAGCGTGGTTGCCCGCACCGGAAAAATTGGTTTCGCTCCGTAAGTGGTAGTATTTGCATGGGAAACCAAAGCCATGCAAAACACTCTACTAGATCGAGAAACCGAGCAAGCGGCCAGGGCGTTTGCGGAACGCGTCGGCGCCGGCTATGACATGGCGGGCGCCATCCTCTTCGGAAGCCGCGCACGGCAATCCCATCGTCCCGACAGCGATCTGGATGTCGCGATTCTTCTGCGTGGCGAGCACCAGCGTTTTCTGCCCACCAAGCTGGCCATGTCCGACATTGCGTTCGATATCCTGCTGGAGACGGGTATCAACATTTCCCCGCTACCCATCTGGCTCGACCAGTGGGAACATCCCGAAACCGCCCCCAACCCCGCCTTGCTGGCCAATGTAGCCAGGGAAGGCGTTTGGCTGTGAGTGCCCCATCGGGTGCCGACGCCTTGCTGACCAAGGCCATGCGTGCTTTAGCGTCGGCTCACGCCTTGCTCGACCTGGGCGACGTGGATGGCGCCTGCAACCGGGCGTACTACGCCATGTTCGACGCCGCCCGTGCGGCACTCCTGGCTTCGGGCGCGCCCGTCAACTCGAGCATTGGCAAGACGCACAGCGGCCTGATTACGGCTTTCAGCCTGCATCTTGTGAAAACGGGAGCCGTGTCCAGGGAAGTCGGACGCCTGTTGAAGCGCGCCGAGGAAATCCGCATCGTTGCCGATTACCAGGATGAATCGGTGAGCCTTGAAGATGCCGCGGAAATGGTGCGCCAGGCCGAAACCTTCATCGCCGCCATCAAGTCCGCGACACCCCAGTCAAACGGCTGAACCTGCCGGCCCCGTGGTGCCTTGTAGGAACAAGTCCCACCTCTCTCGACTCACGACTCTCGACTCGGTTTCCACCTACCTGGGGCAATGCGCAGGCCGAAGAGATGGATGCGGAGGCCGGGATCGCGGCCATAGCGGTACGCGGAGCGCGCGAACTGAGCGCCGTGGAACCAAGAGCCGCCGCGTAGCACACGGCCGCGGCCCTGAGGCGGCCTCTCCGGGTCCGTTTGCGACTCCGCCTGGTAAGGTCCATACCCATCAGCACACCATTCCCAGATGTTGCCGTGCATCTCGTATAAGCCCCAGGGATTGGGCGGCAGAGAGGCCACCGGAACCGTGTTGTTGCCGATATTCGCCAATTTGGGATCAAAGGCCTGGCCGAAGGAATACGCCGTGGTCGTTCCGGCCCGGCAGGCGTATTCCCATTGGGCTTCTGTCGGAAATCCCGCCGCCAGTCCGGGCACAGACTCGTTCAACTTGGCGAAGAATTCCCGGCAGTTGTCCCAACTCACCGTTTCCACGGGATTGTTCGGATGGTCTTTCGAATGGCTCGGGTTGTCGCCCATCACCGCCAGCCACAGCGCCTGGGTGCAGGCGGTATCCGCCAGCCAGAAGCCAGAGAGCGTCACCTCGTGCTGCGGCCCTTCGTTGTCACGCCGCTCCGGTCCGTCCTCCGGCGTCCCCATCAAGAACCGCCCCGGCGCCAGCCAGCGGCAGCGCTGAGCCACGTCCTTCACCTCGAACTCAGCATAAAGCCCAAACTCATCCTCTCCCCAGGCCGAAGCCCAGAAAGGGGGGAAGGGGTCGGGAAAGGCGGAGTCGTCCTGGAGAGGCGTCATTTCTTCGGCTTCTTTTTGTTCTTTTCCAGAATGGAACGCCTCAATGACCACGATTGCACATTCAAATCTGGGTCATGAGATGCTTCCGCAACCGCCTTCGCTGCCCTGCGCCGGGCTTTGTAATTAGATAAAGATATCCGACTCCTAAACCACTCGGAGGATTCATTTTTCAATTCCATCAAAACTTGAATCTGCCCGGCCTGACCTGGCGCGACACGCAGGCCGGAGGAACGGTAGCTTAAGCCAGGGTCGAGGCCAAAGCGGGACGCGGAGCGCACGTACTGAGCGTCGAGGAACAACAAGAAACCCCCGCGCAGAACCCGGTCAAAACCCTGGGGCGGCCCCTCCGGATCCGGCTGCGGTTCCGCCTCATAGGGGCCAAACCAGTCGGCGCACCATTCCCAGACGTTGCCGTGCATCTCGTACAACCCCCAGGGGTTGGGCGGCAGAGAGGCGACGGGAATGGTCTGACCACCGATATTCGCCAGTTTGTGATCGAAGGTCTGTCCGAAGGAATACGCCGTGGTCGTCCCGGCCCGGCAAGCGTGCTCCCATTGTGCTTCATAAGGAATACCCGCCGCCAGCCCACGCACCAGAACATTGAGCCGGGTGAAGAACTCCCGGCAGTCGTACCAACATACCTGATCTACCGGGTGGTTCGAATTGCGCTTGAAACTGCTCGGGTTGTCGCTCATCACCGCCCGCCACAGCGCCTGGGTACAGGCGGTGTCCGCCAGCCAGTAGCCAGACAGCTTCACTTTGTGTTGCGGCGATTCATTTATGTTGCTGTCTACCTCGCCAATGCGGGATCCCATGAGGAATATCCCGGCCGGTATCCAACGGCAGCGCTGAGTCACGCCCGCCACGCCGAATTCCGCGTACAGGCCATACTGGTCCCGGCCGATGTTGCCCGGATTTCGCCAGCCACCGATGTCCCAACCCGCCGGAAGGTCGCCTTCCATCTCCCGCCAGTAGGCTTTCGTGCCGTCGGACAACATGGCCGACAGTCCCTCGGCATCCTGGCGCATGGATACGGCCCAGTCCGGCTTTCGGATGCCCTCGATTCGTACCCGTTCCAGGGCACTGACGATTTCCACCGACTCGGTATGACGATCGAGGCGGCACAGGGTAGCAGGTAAGCCCGCCGAGACAGAGATGACATTTCTCTCATTCTTGCCTTCGCTCGTAACGGCGAGTGCAAGCATCTCCCCCGCCCCCACTAGGGCGCCAAGGAACGGTTTCGACACCAAGGCACTGAGAGCACCCCCCATCAGGCGCAACTCGTTGCCCACCTGCACCAGCGAGCCGCTGTAGACAGGTCCAGCGCGGTTCAACGAGACGTGGAGCGCCGACACATTCAGCCCGTCCGGTAATTCAACCCTCTCTCCTCTCATGAGCGCTTCAGCATGGATGCACGCGAACAAGGGGGCGGCAAGAGGATTGTCCGGCAGGGTGGCCGGGGTATTCCGCGCCAACTCCCGGCCCGCCCAGGATTTCAGGGCCGGAAGAGATGGGCCTGACTCCCGCAATGTCAGGGCCATGTTGGCGCACCACTTGTCCACCTCTTGCCGGGCTTTCTCATTCAGCACGCCTGGGGCCAACTGCTCACACCGCTGCAATTCGGAGAGGCGCATGGAGTCCGGCAGGCAAGCGTGGTACGCACCGATGAGCAGCACGGCCTTTCTCACCCAATCCGGCCGCTCCCGGTACAGCCGGCCGAATTCGGCCTGGTATCGGGCGATGGCTTCGGGGTTGGACAGCCAATACCAGAGGATGTCGCCCTCCACATCCGGGTGCAGCCACACATCAGCCTCGATGCCCGCGTCGGCCTCGGTGGCGGGGAGCAGGTGGCGCAGGGCGCGCAGCAGGGCCGGCTCCACCTGGATGCAGGGAGAGGCCAGGGCCAGAAGGTTGGCGACGGCGGCTTTCCGGGACGGCAGTACCCGCGCCTCTCCTCGCTGGCTGGCCCGCAGGCGCCCAACGCTTTCGTCCCACGGCACGACGTCGAAAAGGGTTTGAAGGACCGGCTCGTAGCGTTCGGCCGGCGCCGGGCAGAGGACGGTTGCCCGTACTCCTGCCGCCAAGAGGGCGCGCCCGAAACAAGTCCACCCGTGCTGGGCAATGGGATCGCTCCGGTTGCAACCCAGGTCGGACAGAATGAGGAGCGGCACTCCCGGCGGCGGCATCTGCCAGCGCCGATCCGGGCCACCATCAGGCCGGCTCCATCGGGGATGAGTATCCGGCGGGCCGGCCAATAGGCGCACGTCCACTCCCGCCTTGCCGCGCAGGCGGGAGAGATGCTGCCAGAGGCGATTGAAATCGGGACGATAGGGCCACGTGGCGGGCTGGATGTCCAGGAGCACGCAGATGCGCCCAGCGAAGCCCAAACGCTCCCGGAAAGGCAGACGACGAAGTGCCTTGCCACGGGTGAGGGCCTCCAGCACACACCCCAGGTCCGGCTCCCTGCCCGCCCAGGGAAAGGAAAGTTCCCGCTTCAGGAAAGGCAGCAGGCGAGACGAGCGAACCAGGGGCAAGGCGTGGGGCAACGGCTTTTTCCGCCGCCTGTCCTCCCGCAGCACCTCTCCTTCCGGCTCAGGCAATGCCTTCAGGGTTTCACGCTCGGTGATGGCGAAGTACCTTTCCTTGCCCGAGAGCGCGGACTGCCTGGATTCCGTCGGCACCGGCCCGACGGCAACCGAAGCTGAAATCTTGACCTCCGCACTGGCATGGAACTCGACAATCGCAGGCGCGGGCTTAGGCGCTTCGCCACTGAAAAAGTAACCGAGAAATTCGGCGCTTTCCTTCAAGCCGGCCGCGCCTGCTTGCCCGTGAAGCCGCAGTAGGTCGGCCCGGCTCAAGGACTTCCGGACGTGGGTCGCGCTAGGCGTCGAGGCCGACATGCTTACTCAGGGCGAAGGGCGCAATTTCCTTGAGAACTTCCAGTTGCCCTTCAGGTGTTTCGGCCAGCCTGGAGAGCACCCGCAGCATATCCAGGTATTCCGCCTGTCCTGGGGGTGGCAGGGCTTGCTCCAGCGCCTTGACCCGATCCTCCCAGAGTTGCCGCGCTGCCTCCCGGCGCACATCCTCGGCACACTTCCCTTGGAAATGCAGTTCGCCTCTTGCCACCAGCCTTTCCTTGAATTCGTTCTCGTCCTTGGGCAGGCTGAGATTCAGCACTAGGCAGCGGCGCACAAAGGCGGCCGGCAGTTCCCGCTCCTCGTTGGTGGTGATGATGACCAGCGGCGTTTCCTGGGCCGGGTCATGCCCCACCGCATTCTCCAGCCAGGGAACGGAAAAGCCGCCGTTGCCCAGGGTTTCCAGGAGGCCGTTGGGCAGATCGGCCTCGGCCTTGTCTATTTCGTCTATCAGCAGTACGCAACCCTGCTCGGGTGTCCAGCTATCAGGAATGAAGCGGCCCACGCTGCTCTTGCAGGTCTTCGCCTGCTGCTCGGCGCCGTTCCAGTCGAAGGCCCACCAGAGCGCGCCGGGGCTGAGGAAATTTGCGGGCGCGAGCTTGTCCCGGGCTTCGTCGACATTCCGCGCCGCGCCGATGGCCTGGGCATCCGCCAGGCGCGCCACCGCATCAAAGCGCCACTGCAAATCCTGGGATTCGCTTCGGGCATGAACCACTTCCGAGACGAAGGCGCGCTCCAATACCACGGCCGCTGCCCGCGCCAACTGGCTTTTTCCTGTACCCGGTTCACCTCGCACCAGCAAAGGCCGTTGCGCCGCCACGGCCGCCTTGATGGCCCACCAGGATTGGGAATCGAATTCGTGCACCGCCTCCGGCCAGGAGCCTTGGGCCGGAAGCTTTACGGGGGAAGGAACATCAGAAGACAAGTTCATGCCAGAACCTCCTGCTCAATCTCGAGAAAGCGACGCACGGCCGCGACAAACCGCGATTCCGGAACAAGTAGCGCGGCCTCGCCTGCTCCGGCGTGATAGATGACCACGGCCAACCCCGGGAAGTCCGAACCCAACTTTTTCAGCGCCTGCTCCAGGTCGGGATCCCGTCCGGACTCCTTGAGCACCAGATAGTAAGCCCGGAAACGCGCGAAATCCGTGTCCTTGAGGCTCGCGAGTTCCCCTTTCAGTTTTTCCAGTTCGCCCTTTGTCAGAGGGTCAAGGGCGGCCGTTCCAGGCTGTTTGCTGCCGTGGGCCAGACCAGGAAATACCAGATTCCAAAGCCGAACAAGAAGTTGGTGATATCGCGCTTCGGGAGCCCATCCACCTTCCCCATCGGCCAAAACAGCGCCCCGCCCCCGCACCTCCGGTGTCCCAGGAGTCCATTTCAGGCTCGCCGGACGGGGCGTAGCCCGTGCCACGTGTGCCTCGACGGAAAACAGTTCGCAACTCGTAAGCATCGGCAAGGATTCGCCTGACGCCAGAACATCGCCGTTGGCGACGCGCAGGCATAGCCAGCAAAAGACCGCGTTGGCCTCGTGCCAAAGAGTACGCCCCTTAGTGGCAGACAGCCCATTCCCCTCGCGCAGCAACTCCCTGGTTCCCGGCACCAACACCTGCTCGACCACCTCCTGGGTATGCCTGCAAAGCAAACCGCGCGCGACGGCCGAGGCATCGCTTGAATGGTGCAGACCCAGCTTTTCGGCCATCTTGCTACGGAACTCGTGCGCACGTGCCAGAACGTCAGTAATCTCTCGCTCCAGCCGTGCTTCCCATTCAGCATTGGCCTCCGCTTCCATTCGCTGCGGCCCAGGTGTTTCCCCTTCAAGCACACGGAGACTTGTTCCTGATTCCGTTTCCTGCCTCTTGATCCGCTCGATGATTTCCGCAAAGTCGGTATCGAGATGCCCCCCTTCGGAAAGGGTGTTCATGTCCGAAAACAATGCCAATTGCTCATCGAGCATGTCGCGGAAATCATGGTAATCATTTAGCGCGCTTCGGGTATATCCCGCTTTCGCGCCTCTTATTGTTTTCAACTCTGCATCCAGTTCCTCTTCCTTTTCCTCCCAATACTTGAGATGTCTCACCCAGGCAAACGGATCATAGAGAGCCGTCCCTTGCAGGACGATGGGATGAACGCGCCGATGGACATCGTTATTCTTCCAGATGGCCCTGAGTTCATAGAGGCAGTTTGGCGAATGGAGGTAGGCATCGCTCAGCACCACCACGATGTTGTCAGCCGAACCAATTTCATCCATGAAGGCCCATATGGACTTGCCGTATCCTGCGCGTTTGATATCCCACAACAATTCCAGCTCAGCCGCTTTGAGTGCCTCCCCAAGCCGGTCAACCACCTTCCGGTCCGGGTCGGCCTCCTTCTCCGGTCCCCATGCATAGGACACATAGACCTTGGTCATTCCTGAGCCGCTCACCTGCCCCCCCCCGCCGTATTGGCATTCATGTAATTTGCGGCAATGATAGCCCAATGCCATGACGGCGTGAGATTCCCAGACAATCATCATCAGTCTCACGGCAGTCGAGAAGCATACACAGAGATTACCGCTGGAACGCTTGATCCTCCGAATCCGTGAATGCGCAAGGTTTTTCCACTACCGCCGATACCTATCTTGTCACGACATCAGCCGGACGCTATCATGGGCGGCATGAGTAAATATGGGGAAGGCCATGACCACCTTGAATCTGTCCAAGACCGAACGGATTGATGTCCGGGCGAGCGCTTCGGTGAAGCAACTGCTTCAGGAAGCGGCGCGGGCTTGCCACAAGAATGTGAGCGAATTTCTGTTGGACGCGGGCATCACGGCCGCCAATCAGGCTCTGGCGGATCGTCGCCACTTCGTTCTGGATGCAGCGCAGTGGGACGCCTTCCAGCAGGCTCTGGATCGCCCGGTGAGCGCCAAGCCGCGCCTGAAGAAATTGCTCTCCGAGCCGGGAGTCCTGGATTGAGCGGTGATGGCTTCGAGGTGGTCAGGAAACTTGCCGCTTCCGACTTGCTGGATACCTTTGATTGCGGCGAGCCGGCGCTGAATCGGTTTCTGCAACGTTTCGCCCTCGCCAATCAACAGGCCAACAGTTCCCAGACCTACGTTTGCTGCCTTGGCGGGTACATAGTCGGTTTCTACACCCTGGCGGTGGGCAGCACGGCGTTGGAGGCGACACCGGAGCGGGTACGAAAAGGTCTGGCTCGACATCCGGTGCCAGTGATGATCCTGGCACGCTTGGCGGTAGACGGGGCGCATCAGGGCAAGGGCCTTGGACAGGCCCTGCTCAAGGATGCCTTGCTGCGCACAGCCCAGGCGGCGGAAATCGCGGGTATCCGTGCCCTGCTGGTTCACGCCAAGGATGATGCCGCCCGACAGTGGTATGAATCCTGGGAGTTCGAGCCCAGCCCAAGCGATCCTTTCCATCTGTTTCTGATGCTCAAGGATTTGAAGGCTCTACTCTGAAACCGGCGATGTAAAAACAAGTTCCGACCCACGCGCCCATCGGGGGAATAGCTGCGCTATATTGCTCGCTTTCCGAAGCGATGACCTTCAGGGATGCATCCGCACCACGTTCCCTGTCTGCCGCAGGCGCCGACACCGGGCCTTGATCACTGAAACGGAGCGACCATGAACCTCATCTTTGCCGCCCTGCTGGTATTTTTTGTCGCCAGCAGTGGCCAGAGCCCGGAACTCTCCCTGCCGCCGCAACTCTCGGGCAAGGCCCAGGTACTCATGGCCGGTGACCCGGATTACGGGCGGGCCGCCGTGGGCAGCGCGGTGAAGCCGGCGGGCCGGGGCGGGGTGTCCGCCGCCATCGTGGTGCGCATCACGGAGGACATTCCCGTTTACCGCATGTGGAACGGCCCCGGGAAAAAGGACGCCCGGGGCAATACCAACCGCCTGGGCGGCTGGTGGTCCTACGATCCGCCCCGGGGACCGGTCTCCAGGTACCGCTCGGACTACGAGATCTGCCTCACCTGGAACGAACTCGCCTGGGTCGCCACCTGCACCCTGAAGACAGGCGCCGTGGTGGCCATCGGCCCGGGTCAATCGGTGTCGGCCGAGACCTGCGGCGACGCCACCGGCAAGGAAAACTACCCGGCCAATGCCGTGGGCTGGCAGACCTATGTGGACCAGCCCTGGGCCCGCGGCGCCGAATTCGCCTGCCCGCCGGACAGCAGCGACTACGCCGCCGACCCGGAGGACATCGGCAAGGCCAGGTAGTCAGCCCAGGCTTCTGCCCTCCCCCGCCAGGGCGATTGCACGAGTCTTATAGAAGACCGAGGAGGGATTCACGGTATTGGACGTTTGAGGCGGCGCGGAGGCGCTGGACTTTGAGTCCGCCCTTGTGTTTGACGGGGGCGTAGCGGATGAGG
>JAQTNA010000049.1 GCA_028714035.1 Rhodocyclaceae bacterium | reverse complement strand
CCTCATCCGCTACGCCCCCGTCAAACACAAGGGCGGACTCAAAGTCCAGCGCCTCCGCGCCGCCTCAAACGTCCAATACCGTGAATCCCTCCTCGGTCTTCTATAAGACTCGTGCAATCGCCCTGCCCTTGACCGCCCGTGCCGCTGTAGCCCATACTTTCGTCCACCATGAGTGCAATCACCTTCGATACCCTCAAGTTTGTCAAACGGCTGGAAGCTGCCGGAGCCTCGTCACAACTGGCGGAAGCCCTGGCCCAAGCGCAGCAGGAAGTTCTTGCCGAGGCTCTGGAAAACCAGCTTGCCACCAAGGCCGATGTCCTTCTGCTAAAAAAAGACATCGAGATACTGCGTACCGAAATGCTTATCAAAATGGCGGAACTCAAAGCGGACACCATCAAGTGGATGGTGGGTCTCTCGCTCGCCCAAATCGGCCTCTTGATCGGCATTCTCCTCAAGATCGCCACCTAACCCCCTTTGGCAACCGTGCCAGGGAACAGGTTTCGCCGCTCTGCCCTGCTCGACCGGAACAGGGTAAATCTCTCTCCGGAGGAACCCTGAGGTGCGCGTTCTCCTGACCAGCACCTCCTACCCCCGCGCCGCCGCCGACTGGCGTGGACGCTTCATTGCCGACATGGTATCGGCCCTGGCGGCGCGCAAAGACCTACATCTCTCCTGTTGGATGCCGCCGGGCGAGCCGGTGTCCGGTGTTGCCGACGCCGCCAGCCCTTCCGACCGCCGCTGGCTGGACAAACTGGCGAGCCAGGGCGGCATCGCCCATGCCCTTCGCACCCGGCCGCTGGGAGGGCTCCTCAAGGCGGCGGGGCTGCTCCGCCGGTTGCGCAGCGTCTATCGGCGCGAGGACTGGGACGTGGCCCATGTGAACTGGTTGCAAAACGCCCTGCCCTTGCCCAAGGGCAAACCCGCCGTCATCACCGTATTGGGCACCGACTTCGGCCTGCTGCGGCTTCCCGCCATGGCGGCACTGCTGCGCGCCGCCTTGAGGAATCGCCCGGCGCTTCTCGCCCCCAATGCCGACTGGATGGTGCCGGAACTCCGGCGGCTGTTCGGCGACCTGGCCCTGGTGAAGGCCATCCCCTTCGGCGTACACCAACGCTGGTTCGCGGTGGAGCCGATGCCCTCGACAGAGCCCGTCCCCTGGCTGGTGGTGAGCCGGGTGACCCAGGCCAAGCTGGGCCACCTCCTCACCTGGGGCGAAGGCCGCTTCGGGCCGGAGCGGCCCCTGATCCTGTTCGGCCCCATGCAGGAACAAGTGGCCCTTCCCGCCTGGGTGGATTACCGGGGCGCCACCCACCCGGAGGCTCTCGCCAAGGACTGGTTCCCCAGGGCGGCCGGACTCATCAGCCTCTCCACCCACGACGAGGGCCGGCCCCAGATCATGCTGGACGCCATGGCCGCCGCCCTGCCCATCATCGCTTCCGACATCCCCGCCCACCGGGATCTCCTGCGCCACCGCAAGACCGGCTGGCTCACCGACTCCCCCGCTACCCTGGACGAAGGCCTGCGCTTCTTTGACAAGGTTTCCCAAAGGCGGCACCTGGGCCAAGCCGCCCGCGCCTGGGTCAAGACCGAGATCGGCGACTGGTCGGATTGTGCGGCACGCTATGTAGCGGCCTATAGGGAGGTTCTGGGCGGGAGTCGGCCATGAGCGGCCGCGTCCTGCTCCTGGGCGGCGCCGGCTTCATCGGATCGGCCCTGGCTCCCCGCCTGGCCGCCGAGGGTTGGGAAGTCATCGTCGCGGGACGCGGCGCAGACCTGGAATCCCGTCTGGCCGGTTGCGCGGCGGTGGTGCATCTGGCCTGTTCCACCACTCCCGGCAGTTCCCGCCTGCACCCGCTCATGGAAAGGGAAAACCTGGAGCTATCCCTGCACCTCCTGGAAGCCCTGCGGTCGCGGCCCGAGACACAACTGGTGTTCCTGTCCTCCGGCGGCGCCATCTACGGCAATCCGACCCAGCTACCCGTAGCCGAGGACGCACCTCTTTCCCCCCTGTCCTGGCACGCCGCGGGCAAGGCGGCCATGGAAGCGCTGCTTGCCGCGTACCGTTCCGGCCCCGTGACCGTGTTGCGGGTCGCCAACGCCTATGGCCCTTCCCAGCCGGAAAAACCCGGCTTTGGCTTCATTCGCACGGTGCTCGACTGCGCCCGATCCGGCCGACCGCTGGAGATCTGGGGCGACGGCAAGGCCGTCCGTGATTTTATATACATCGACGACGTGACCGCGGCCATCGGGGCCGCACTGTCTCACCCGGAACGACCGGGCACCTACAATATCGGTAGCGGCAGGAGCCACAGCCTGAATGAAGTCGTTGTCCTGGCTCAAGCTGTAACCGGGTATCCCATCGAGCTTATCCACCATGCACCACGCCAGAGCGACGTCCGAGCCGTGGTGCTGGACATCACGCGTGCGCGTGAGGTTCTCGAATGGGCACCCGCCACACTCCTGACAGAAGGCTTGCGGGTCAGTTGGCAGGCGAGCTTTCCCTTCGAGACGTGCCTCAACCCGAGCACAAGGTAGTTCTTCATCCCGCCCTGAAAGAACCCAGACCATGCCCCAACCGAATCCGAACAGCTTGCTTCGAATCCGAGACCGAGCTTTAGCCATCGCGAGGGCAGAAGTGCCCATGCCCAGATTCAGCATGGCGCAAATCAAATATTTGCTGCTGGCCGTGGCAGTTCTTTTCGGTACTCTTTGGCTGCTTGGAATAAAATCCATGCCTCCGCGGTTTGTTATTGATCGCTCCCATCCGGGCCGCATCCAGCCCATGAACGATACGCTGCTGAGGCAGATCAAAGATGGTTTGCACCGGCGAAAATATATCGCACTAACTTTTGACGATGGCCCTGCCGAACATTCGGTAAATCAGAATATCCTCAAGGCACTTGATAAGCATCATGCTCGCGTAGTATTTTTTCTGATTTGCAGGAACATTAACAGCCGGGAAGCTATGGATGATATCCGTGCCGCATTAGCGGCCGGGCACAAGGTCGGGAATCATACGGTTACCCATCAGCACCTCCCAAGACTGGACAATACAACCCGTCTGCATGAAATTGCGGATTGCCGACAAACATTGGAGGCAGCTACCGGCACCAAGGTCACGTGGTTTCGCCCTCCCTTCGGAGACATGTCGCCACAAGTCCAGGCAGAAGTGGAGAACAGCGGCGCACAAATTGTGATGTGGGAGGCCAACTCGGCTGATACATGGCAGAGGACAATAGCTGACATTCGCGACTTCACCCTGAAGGAGGCACACGATGGAGCGATATTACTTATGCATTCCGGCAAGCTAACGGCTGAAGCGTTGGATAGCATACTGACCAGTTTGGAAGAACAGGGGTATCAGTTCATTCTCCCGGAAGCCTGATCTCCTCACAGGCCCGCTTGCGCCGCCCACACTGTTTTCCCGATAATGCACAACAGTCGGCACCTCCAGACACCCAATCGTCTCTCCCCCCCCACGAACTCGCAAGCATTCGCCAGGTTCAGCGCATAGAGTCTCCTTGCGGTGGCATTCTCCTTTTCGGTTCCCACCCGGAGAAGCCAGGCTGCCGGCCTTTGTGGTACCAAGGTGGACCTGCTGGTGAAGAGTCCAAATAGCCCGGAAATGCCCATTTTCGAGATTGCAAGACAAGGCGTACTGCTATGAAGATCGAGCAAATAACGGCCGTCGTAGTAGGTCAGCTTGCGCCGCAACCTGACACCCGTCGCGCCCGTCTGAAGCGTCAGGTTTCTGGCGAAACCTGACCTACGTCTACCGTCGAGCATCGTGGACAAGATGGCTGGCACAGAGGTCGCACCACCTGGAACGGGTGCGGTTATCGTTGCCTATCACCCGGACGATGGACTGGCGCAGCGGATAAGTGCCATCCTTCCTCAATTCCAGGCTGTTCTCATCGTGGACAACACCCCGGAGGCTTACCGTGATCCGCGGCTCATGAGTCTGGCCGAGGCGAATCCGGCCGGGGTGGAGCTGATGGCAAATCCCGAAAACCTGGGAGTCGCCGCCGCCCTGAATCAGGGTCTGGCCTGGGCGCATCATCGGGGCTTCCTGTGGCTGGTTACGCTGGATCAGGACTCCCATATCTATCCCAACCTGGTGGAAACCCTTACGGGCATCGCCCTTTCGTTGGATAAGCAGCCGATGGTGGTTGGCGGCAACTACCTTGACCCGAGGAACGGCCGCCTGGCCGCAAACCGCGAAGGCGTCGTGCCTTATGAAGTCAGGAAGACCGTCATCACCTCCGGCAGCCTGGTATCGGTGGAAGCCGCGATCGCCATAGGCGGTTTTCGCGAGGACTACTTCATTGACCAACTCGATCACGAGTTTTGTCTCAGGGCCAGGCGCCACGGGTATCAGGTTCTCATCAGCCGCAAACCTGTCATGGATCATAGCGTGGGCGAAGAAGGCGGCGTCCGGCTGCCCTTCCTGGGGACGCTGCCCAATCACTCACCCTTGCGCAAGTATTACATCACCCGGAATTCCCTGGTCACCATCCTGGAATACTGGCGTGAAGAACCGGACTGGTGTGCACGCCGCCTGATACGCCTGCTCCTGGGATTCCTGCTCATGGGCGTCTTGGAGCAGAATCGACTGGACAAAATTCGGGCTTTCCTTGCCGGCGTGCGGGATGCCATGGACAGACAAATGGGGCCATGCCCACATGAAAGGCTGAGGCTCCGCGACTGACCCCTGTTCCTCCATCAACAAGTCTGAATTCCATGCTGACAAGACTCAAGCGCATATTTCAACAGCTGGGTATCCGCGGCCTGGTCCGGGCCATCGACTTGCGTCTACGCAGCCTGCTGGCCGGGCGTGCCAAAGCGTTTCGCCGCTGCGCCCCCCTGTTTCAGGGGAAAACCGGCCTGGAAATCGGCGGCCCCAGCCCGGCTTTCGGCAGACGCGGCTTTTTTCCGCTCTATCCGGTCGTCGCGCACTTGGATAACTGCAACTTCAGCCACGGCACCGTCTGGGAAGGGCACATCGAGGAAGGCAACACCTTCCGCTTCGATCCAGCCAAGCCCACTGGCCGGCAGTATGTGGCCGAGGCCACCGACCTGGAACGCCTCCCTTCCAACGCCTACGATTTCGTGCTCGCCTCCCACGTACTGGAACACACGGCAAACCCCATACGGGCTTTGTCAGAATGGCTGCGATTATTGAAAAACCGGGGCGTTCTGGTGTTGATCCTGCCGGACAGGAAAAGGACTTTCGATTATCGGCGCCCGGTCACCACCCTGGAGCACCTGCTGGACGACTTAGAGGCAGCAATGACCGAGGATGACCTCACCCATCTGCCCGAGATTCTCGCTCTGCATGACCTGGCCCGCGATCCGGAAGCCGGCGACCGGGCTGCCTTCGAAGCCCGCTCCCGGCGAAACGCCGAGAACCGGTGTCTGCACCACCACGTATTCGATGCCCAACTCGCCGTCAGCCTGCTCAGGAACCTGGACATGCAAGTCCTGGCTGCCGAGGAAGTTCAACCGTTTCACATTCTGGTGGTGGCACAGAAAGTCGGGCGCGATTCCTGGCCGCCGGGAAGTCCGAATTTGCGACCGGCCTGATACGATCAGGAACTCGCGGACGGGGCGAGAAACAAGGTGTTCAGTATGTTTGCCGCCGCTCTTTCCGGGAAAAGCCCCGCCGCGGTGACAAGCCCATGGTATTGCAGTTGTCCCCGCAGCTTTCGATCCCTGACCAGGCGCAGAAGGCTGGCGGTGCATTCCTCCTCGGACGAACTGTCCACCACCAGCGCATTCAGTTCGTGCCGGGCATAACTGTCTGTTCCTCCCCTCTTCGGCACCAGGCCTGCGGCGCCGCAGGCCATGGCCTCCAGGGCGGTAAGCCCCATCGCCTGATAGCTGGAGAAATCCGCAAATATGTCGCATTCGCTAAGCGTGTCGGCCATTTCACGGGGAGGAAGGATGCCCAGGCAGTCGTGGGGAAAGTCTCTGGGGAGGGACAGGTAAGCCGAGTTGTCGGGACGGGTGCCGAAAATGGATATTGCCACTTCGCCCTCCGGCAGCAGGCGGAAAACATTGCCCAACACCTTCATGGTGAGCAACGGGTTTCGGTATAGGCTTTCCGGGCGAATCATGGCGCAGACCCTGACGCCCCGTCCTGGCCCCCTTTTCCGGGGCCGCGGGTAGAAAAGGTCTACATTGACACTCGGGCCCACGACCACCGCATCTTTACCGGTGTTGCTCAGGACGGTCCTCCTGGTCCATTCGGTCTTGGTGAATAACCGGATTCCTGGAACGTCCGTGTAAGACTTGAAGGCAATATCTCGTTCCTTGCTGCCGTCGGGGAAAAAGAATGGTTCGTAGTCCTGAACGTAATATCCCAGAATCTTGTTTGTTGGAATGAATGCAGCCAGCGGAGCGACGGATTGGTTCGCGGTGGCCACGAGCGCATCGAAATCGTCGGCGATGGCGTGAAAGTTTCGCAGGCTCGGCGTGTAATACAATGGAATGCCGCAGTCCGAATAACGATTCTCGAACCGGACAAGATTTCGTTTCAGATTCAGGATGCCAACCTGTATTCCCGCAGCCTGCATGGCCTTGGCTTCAAACAGAACCACATTGGAACCGCCTCCCACCTCGTCCGCCGGAAGTACAAATAGCACGCGCTTGCCGGCGAATCTTCTGAGTTCGGCGATGGCGGCTTCCCGTTCCGGCATGTGCCGGGCGCGGGCACGGATGCCATCAAGAACGGGGCTGCTTCGACAATAGCGAACACCTTCGTCAATGATTGCTTGGCCATGCAAGCGTTGCAGGGATATGCCCCCTGCCTCCGACAGTTTCTTGCGGCGCTCATGGCTGTAACTCCTGGATTGGGCATGGAAGACGTAGGTGTCATCCGCCAAGGCTAGGAAAAACCCGGCGGCGCGGGCGCGTAGACAGAAGTCATTTTCCTCCCCGTATCCGTAGGGGAAGTTTTCCTCATCGAAGTAGCCGATGGTTTCGATGACTGATCTGCGCAGCAGAAGGCAAAACCCGTTCAGGAACGGCATGCGCGGATAAAGGTACTTTGAGTGTCGTCCCACCCAGTTCGCCATGGCGTCAATGTCTACACCGTTGGGCAGGGGGTTGTCCGCCCAGTCTCCATCCGATTCATAGTCAGGAATGGACTGCCATGACGCGGTATTGCTCAAGGGGCCGACGATGCCTATGGTTTCGTCGGATCGGGCGCAATGAATCATCCTGTCAATCCAGCCTTGGCTAACCACCGTATCGCTGTTCAGCAAGACGACGTACTCGGCGGTGGAGGTACGGAGCCCCTGGTTTGCCGCCCTGGTATAGCCTTTCGCCATATCGTTCCGGAGCAAGGTCGCTTGGTGTCGCCCGGAAAAAGCGCTGAGAAAACGGGCCGTCGGCTCGTCGCTGCCGTCATCCACCAGAATCAGCTTGTACGGTGCGGTAGTATGGCGTTGGACAGAAGCGAGGCAGGCGCTGGAGTCCGTCAGGGCGTTATGGACACAGACAATGATGTCCACCGATGCGGTGTGGCGGGGGGTTTCGGCACTGGATGAAGCGTGTGTGCGGTCGTTCGCCTGTCTTTGATCGGAAAACCCACTTCCGCCTCTGGAAGGGAAGCAGCTTTCATGGATCGTGGTCCATAGACCTTTTGGGCCAAGCCGAAACAGGGTTCGGCCCAGAATGAACACGAGTCGCCTCACCCCCTTCCAGCCACCGCCATGATCCGCGATGTAATGGCGAGTGTCGTTCAGAAGGGTACGGGCGGCCTGTGCAGGCCGTAATAGGCTCCGTTGCTTTGCCGGTGTTCGCACGTGATGGTCTTTCTCAGAGGTTAGCCTGGATAGAGGCTTTCCGACCGGGCCGAAATTGCGGGGCTAGGAAAACATTCTCGATGCCAGGTTCCAGACACCCCGTAATGGTTTGGTTATCCGCCAAGAGACCGTGTGCTTGATTCGAGTTATTTCGGCTTGGGCGGCGGCTATATCGGCCCGGTGCAGCTCAAGCTGGCGTTCGTATCCCCGCATGGCCCGTTCCGCTGATGGATAGGCGGTTAATTCATCGAGACAAATATCCCATATTCGGCGCAGGTGGTCAGCATGCTGTTCGGTGACTGGCTCGACCGAAGCGCGCAAGGTGAGTTCCCATTCCGTGGCGCTGTCAAAATTCTCATTTCGAAACTCGACGCCGAGTGGATGAAATAAGGTCTTGGCGAAATTTCGAAGCGTCATGGAAGCCAGGGTGGCATTCGGCGCGGAGCATCCCCTTTGCAGGGTATCAATAAGGCCGCGAAGCAGTATCCAGTGAAGAGCAGGCGCGCCGTGCCAGTGCCATTCCAGGTCTATAAAAAGGCTAACGTCTTCGCAAACAAGAAGGTTTCCCGGGATGGCGTCCACCGCCTCGCACGCTAACCCGCCGGTGGTGCTGATGGACATCAGACAGTCAAGCCAATGGCGCGCCCAGGCTTCATACTCCGAAAATTCGGCGTGGCGCGCCACCAGGGCATGAAATGCTTGTGCATGGGAATATGCCGGAAAGTACTTTCCGGGTGGGGGGAGATGCTGTGTCACTGGCGTTTCCATGCATCTCGGCGCCTCTGGATGCAACGGCTCCTTGGAAACAATGATCCCTTCCTCATGATTCAGGAATCGAGTTCGGCTCTGGTAACAGGGGTTCCTTCTGCTGGAATAGGTTTCCGCGAGAACGACCGGGGCCGAAGCATGCTGGGGTGCAAGCCACGCCTCGACCAGAAAGGAATTCGCCAATTCCCCAAGAATTCCATTTCGATGCAATACGGGCCATACGCGATTCTCTCGAAACGCCTGCCACCCTTGGTTCCGTGGCTGGTTGGCCAATCTGGCGAGCAGGTCGGCGGGGCGAAATCCCGGGGTGTCAAATGCCTCCTCGGCCAATATTACTTCCGGCAGTTTGTAGTCGGGGAAGGGATAGTAGAAACGGCTTGACTCGAACCCCGATGACGCCAATTTTTCCTTTAGCGCCCGCCGGCCGAAGGTAACCGGGGTGTTTTGTCCATAGCGGTCTTCGATACCCAGGTAGCGCTCACCGAGGTGGTCTTCCGGGGCTCCATTGAAATATTTCAAGCCAAGCTGATTTTCGATGGACAGAATGAGCCGTCCTTCCGGCTTGAGATGCCTTAGCGCTGCTTTCAGGCAAGCCGCGACGGGGTCATCGCCAGCGATAAAACAGCGCGAATATTCCAACACACCTATCAGCGTGACGATATCGAAGCGATGTTCGGTCTCAAACTCGGCGAGGTTGTCCACCCAGACCGAAACATTATCCAGATCGCGGCAGCGCTCTGCCGCAATTTCTGCCCGTCTTAGGCTACCTTCTACCGCCACGACGGCCGCACCTGTTTCGCCCAGGTAGCGCGTCATCGCTCCGCAGCCACAGCCGAGTTCCAGTACGCGCTGGCCGGGGCCAATGTCGAAAGGGCGCAATAGATTGTGGCGAACGTTGCTAAGATGATACTCGCTGGGCCAGTCGCTGATGAGTCCCTGAAGTTCCTCCGAGACAGCACTTACGTCGGCGCACACCCTGAGCGTTGCCAGCAAACGCTCCTCGACTGCATCGCTGTCCGAGTAGGCGATGCCAGCATATTCCGATCTAGCCCACACCAATGACACCGGATCGAGACAATAGGCATGTCCGGTCATATCAGTGGGACAACAGGCTTGGTGCGACATTGATCACAACGGCTACCATTCTTTGCGACAGTTCGATAATTAGTTGCCACCCATATTACCAACGACATTGCATGGAAAACAGCAGCAAATGCTCCATGGATCGTTAATATTTGAAATTTTGCCCCTGGCGCCGCCTCGTCCGCGATGATTGTGCTACGAAACTCTTATCAAATAATACACGCTGCCACGGTCTTCCGGCCGGTCGTTGCCTTCAAGCACATTAAAATGGCTATCCACAACATCATACCCCAGGCTTACGATCAACTGATCAAACGACGCCCTGCTGAATCGTGACCCCCACGTCCAACCGGGTGCGGGAATCTCAAAATAGTCGGGCTCGCTATTGGCCATCGAAACGACGGTCTGCACAATCAGGTATTTCTTTGCCAGACTATAGGACTTCCTGAGTATCTCAACAGGGTTCGCTACATGATACAACCCGCCGAGATTGGCAACGATATCAAAGCACCCCATGGCATCCATTTCATTGACATCCAATTTAACGAACCGGATGTTGGATATTTTCAACCTTTCCGCAATCAGCATTGATTTCTGGAAATAGCCATTCTGATCGTTGTCCAGCCCTACCGCGGACGTGGCGCCAAAATGTCGGGCAAGCATTGCGTAGTAGCCATCCGCGCAAAACAGTTCGATAAATGACACCTCATCACCGATGAGATCCTTACATTTTGCGACCGCCCACTGAATATAAGCTCCAATAATTGGGGCTTTGGCTTTCTGATTGGTTTCAAAGAAGCCGGGCATCTGCCGGTTTGAAAATCCAAACAGTGAAAAATCATGATATAAATCACCAAGCTCATCCAGAGAATGTGAGGAATCCCGCAAAAATGAAAGTGGTTTCGAAAGGAACTCTCGCACGGGCGCATCCTCGCTTCAAATCACACATAATATTCCGGACGACAATACGCGTATGGATGGTTCCATGTCCACCACCCCGAGTTGGGGTGTCGCTCCGGTCACCTTCAGACAAATCGAGTCATAGCGCCTATCCAATGGAACCATGGCGTGATCAGTAGCATCAACCACCCCAACGGAAACAAAATAGTCGCCCGGCCCAAGGTGAGGCGTCACCGCAAACTGGATGCAGACAAGCTCAGACTTCTTCCTGGGCACGGCTATTTCGTCAAGACCGGTGGAATTAACGCCAAAAAGCATTACACCTTCTTTTGATCGAATTACCATTCCAAACACGGGGCGACTCACATCGCGATTGAATAAAATTTTCATCAATACACATAGTTCCACAGATCCACTTTCTATACGCCAGACATGGTCCTTGCCATCGGCTCGCAGGGAAAAATCCAGAAATTCTGCTGAGCGGTCTCCCCAGCGAAATTCATCGGAATTGTACGCAGGGCGTTGCGCGAATCGGTCCTTGGCATCATCAAAGTTGAAATCACTCAAATCAATATTTTCCCGGCGTTGGTCTCGACTCGGCGCACCCGCCCCCGTTTTGGAAGATGAATCAAGATAATGATTAATCACATCCCCTGTAAGCCCGTACTCCACCATGCGCCCTAGATTAAGCATCATCACTGAATTTGACAAGCGCCTCATTTGTTCCGTGGCATGAGATACAAGCAAAATAGTCGTTGCCGCCGCTTGTAGCCGTTCCATTCTTCTAAAACACTTGGCCTGAAACCCCGCATCCCCCACCGCCAACGCCTCATCCACGACGAGTATGTCGGGCTCCACGCTCACCGCCACCGCAAACGCCAACCTCACGAACATGCCGCTGGAGTAGGTCTTGACCGGTTGTTCGATGAACTCGCCGATGTCGGCGAAGGCGGCGATGTCGTCGAATCTCGCATCCATCTCGGCGCGGGTCAGGCCCATGATGGCGCCCTGCATGTACACGTTCTCCCGGCCGGTGAATTCGGGGTGGAAGCCGGCGCCCAGTTCCAGCAGGGCGGAGACGCGGCCGTTCACTTCCACGCTGCCGGTGGTGGGCTTCAGGATGCCGCAGATGAGTTGCAGCAGGGTGCTCTTGCCCGAGCCGTTTCGGCCGATGATGCCGACGGTTTCGCCCTTCCTGATCTCGAAATTCACGTCCTGGAGGGCATGGAATTCGGTGTAATGCTTGCGCCCGCCCGGAAACACGAGTTGCCGCAGGCGATTCAGGGGGTGGGCGTACATGCGGTAGGTCTTGCCCAGGTCGGTCGCGCGGATGGCGATGTCAGAGGACATCGGCGAACTCCTCCTTGCCCCGCAGGAAGAACGTCAGGCCCAAGGTCGCGGCGGCCATGCCCACTGTCAGGGTGACGCACCAGGCGATCCAATCCGGGCCGGAACCCGACAGGAGCGTCGCGCGCACGTTCTCGATCATGGGTGCGAGCGGATTCACCAGCACCAGCCAGCGGAATTGATGGGGCACGAGTTCGGCCGGGTACACCACCGGCGACAGGAACATGAGCACCTGGGAAAACACCGGCATGACATGCACCAGGTCGCGCACGAAGACGCCGGCCGCGGCCAGGAGCCAGGCAACGCCCAGGGCCAGGAGCAGGGGCGGCAGGAGCATGAGGGGCAACAAGAGCTGGGTCGGCTGAAAGCCGCAGATCAGCACGGTGGCGGCAAACAGGATGGCGGCGTTGGCCAGGGCGTGGACGCTCGCGGAAAACACCTGCATGACCGGCAGGATTTCCGTGGGGAAGATGATCTTCTTGACGTAGTTCTGGTAGCCCAGGAGCAGGCGCGGGGCGGAACCGAGGATTTCGGCAAAGGGCGTGAACACCACCAGCCCGCAATAGATGACCAGCGCCTGAGGCGCTTCACCGTAGCGCGGCCAGGTTCCGCCCATGAAACGGCCGAACACCAGGGAGAATACGGCCAGGAGCAGGAGCGGATAGAGGAAGGACCAGCCTATGCCCAGGAAGGAGCCGCGATACTTGAGCAGCACGTCGCGCCGCACCAGCTGACCGATGAGGTAGCGGTGCTTGAACAGGGCGAAGAAGGACGAGCAGGCTTTCGCCATGAAAGGGAAAATCCACCGGGGAGCTGGGAAGGCAATACTACCGGATGCGGCTCCCGAGCGCCAAGCGACAAGGGGGTCGCGCCAATTATTTCAGGCGGCCCCACCTCCGAGGCTCCTCAGCCCAGCATGTCCGGCCCGATGACGGCTTTCAATACGGTCTGGGTCTCGCCGTCGCGCACGCGGTTGGTGAACCACCAAACCGCGCCCTTCTTGATGGTCCAGTCGGCTTCCGCGCCCGAGAGCAGGAGCGCCGCCAGGCGCCCCAGGGCCGGCTGGTGCCCGACGAGAACGGTGGCACAACGGCCGCCCTCCCCTTCCGGCCAGCCGGCGGCCGCCAGGTGTTCCGCCACCCCGGCGCCAGGAGCCAGCATGGCCGAGGTCTCGAAAGGCAGTTCCAGCGCCTCGGCCGTCTGCCGGGTGCGCAGGCTCGGGCTGGCGAGGATGCGGGTCTTCTTGGGCAGGTGCTGGCGCAGCCAGCGGGCCACCAGCTGGGCCTCCTTCTCGCCACGGGAGGTCAAAGGGCGGGAGGCATCGGGCTCGCCATCCGCCGCCTGGGCATGGCGCCACAGGATCAGGTCCATCTCTATTTCTTCCGTTCGTTTTGAAGCGCGGAGCATAAGGCACTTTCGTTTCATGGCTGTGACTGCGGCGCCCGCTTGCCGGCCAGTGCCGCAAGTCGCCGCGGCAGGCCGGCCAGGAGGTGCTCCATGCGCCCCCGGTGCCAGCCTTCGAGCAGCGCCAGGGCTTCGCACAGGTGCGGGGAAGGCGTGTCGGCGAGGGCCAGCAGCAGGCGCCGGGCATTGGCCAGGTCGTTGATGTGGCCCAGGTCCGATTGCAGTGCCGTGAGCCGGGACAATTCCACGCGCACCCGATCCCGCCGGTAGAGCACGGAGAGAAACTCCAGGGAATAGCGCAAATGCTTGACCGCGATGCGCGCGGAATGGAGCGCCAGCGGATCGAGGCCGATGGCTCGGGCGGCACGGCGGCCGACCCGGCGCCGTGCATCCTTGAGACTGAGGCCGGCGAAGGCGGCGAGGGAATCCAGCGCCTGATCGAAATCCGGACGGTGCAGCGCCGCCACCAGATCCAGGATCAGGCGGCCATAGCCGGGGTCCGCCACGGCGGCACGAGCCCCCTCACGTGCCGCCAGCCTGTCCTTGCCTGCCAGGGCGGCGAGCCATTCCAGGCGGGCATCGCCGGGAAACGCCGCCATGACGGGCCGGATCACGTCGTCCACCAACACATCCCGGTCCCGGGCGGCCCCCAGCTTGCGCGCCAGCGCACGCAGCGGCGCATCGAAGCCGGCGACGAACTCCGGCGCCAGGGCCGGGCCGAAGGTACGCAGGGCCGAGCGCAACCGGCGCAAGCCCACCCGCATCTGGTGTATGAATTCAGGGTCTTCGCTGGCGAGTACGCCCTCCTCGTTGCCCTGCATCTGGGACAGGCAGGCCAGGGCGATCTTGCGAAAGCTGCCCCGGGTGCCCTCATCCGGCGCAAGCCGGGCTGGCAGCGCATGAACCGGGGCCGGCGGAAGGGCGGAAAACAGGCGGTAGCCCCGCTCGGCCTTGCTGCGGGCATCCGGCCGCAGTGGCAGGCTGGCGGCGAGGTCCTGGGCCAGGTGCAGCAGGGGGCCGGTATCGCCCTCCTGTATCTCGATCTCCAGTTCGCACAAGGGCAGGCTGCGCTCGCCGGAACGGATCACGCCCTCATCGAAGGCCAGTTCCAGCCGGCTGCCGGCAAGAGGCTCGAAGTGCCAGGTCCGGCGCCGAAAATCGGTCTCGAAAACCGGAGAGAGCAGCCCCTTCCTCCGGGCCTTCTCCAGGAATTTCCGGACATCGGCCTGATCCACCTGGGAAAAATCGAAGGCGCGGCCGTCGTAGGGCTGTTCCCACTCGGGCCGGCTGGCCAGCCCGCCTTCCACCACGCCGGCGCATTTCACGGTTTGCAGCCATTGGCGCCCGAGCCGACGCAGGCGCAAGGCGATGCCCCGGGCGCGCAGGTCCAGGTCCGGGGTATCGAAATAGATGCTGAACACCCGCCGCGCCGGATGCTTGGCGAGGGCTGCGGCAAGCACGGGTTGGCGCAGGAAGGCTCGCCTGGCGGATGCGGGCAAGGCGAGCTTCAGTTCCACTTCCATGGCGGCGCCCCTCGGAGGAAAAAGTGCGCCTGATTGTAGCCGTGCCTGCCACCGGCCGCTACCGGAGAAATATTACACGCTGCTATTCGGGCCGGCCCCGGCGCGACGACCCGGCTTCCCGTGCCTCACCGGGGGAGGAAGAACTATTTTGTGCACTGCACCAAATAGTTCTTGCGTACCGGTTTTGGCTGTGCTTTAATGCGACTCATGTTGCACCGCAACAACGCCAAACGGACCGAAGGCGATGAATGGCGGGGCCACACACTCAACCATCCAAGGAGAATCACCATGCTGAACACCCAGAACCTGACCGCCGGCGCCGAATCCCGCATCGAAGCCATCCTGAACCTGGCCAACGCCGCCATCGTCAGCGCCGAGCGCCTGGCCGCCCTGAACCTGGACACGAGCCGCAAGCTGCTGGAAGACAACCTGGCCACCGCCAAGGCTCTCCTGGGCGCCAAGAACCAGAAGGAAGTCGCCGAGCTCCAGGCTTCCCTGCTTCAGCCCGCCGTGGAAAAGGCCGTGGCCTACTCCCGCGCCGTGTATGACATTTCCACCACCACCCAGGACGAAGTGTCCAAGCTGATGGAAGCCGATCTGGTCGAAGTGCAGAAGGGCGTTTCCGCCGCCGTGGCCCAGGTCACGAAGTCCGCTCCCGCCGGTTCCGAAGTGGCCGTGGATACCCTGAAGCGCACCGTCGAGGCTGCCAACTCCGCCTTCGCCACCCTGACCCAGGCCGCGAACCAGGTCAAGGCCATGACCGAGGCCAACCTGAACAACGCCGCCGACGCCTCCGTCAAGGCCGCCGGCGAAGCCGCCAAGGCTGCCCTGAAGGCCGTGAAGCTCTGATCCTCCCCGGATCGGTTTCAGAATGAAGAAAGCCCGGCACTGCCGGGCTTTCTTCATGGGCGCGACAGAAACGTTCAATCCACCTGCTGGATTTCCCGCTCCAGCGCCTCCACGCCCACGTGGCGCACGTCCCGGCCCTTGACCATGTAGACCAGGTACTCGGAGATGTTCTTGGCGTGGTCGCCGATGCGCTCGATGGCCTTGGCCATGAACAGCAGGTCCAGGGCATGGGAGATGGTGCGCGGGTCTTCCATCATGAAGGTGATGAGCTGGCGCATGATGCCCTTGAACTCGGCATCCACCTGGGAATCCTGGCGCACCACGTCGCCGGCACCGCTGATGTCCACCCGGGCGAAGGAATCCAGAGACTTCCTGAGCATGTCCAGGGCCAGGTCGGCCGCCGGACGCAGACGCACCTGCGGGTGGAAATGGCTGTCCGAGGCGTGCAGCGTCCTGGCCTTCTTGGCGATGTTCTTGGCCTCGTCGCCGATGCGCTCCAGGTCGGTGATGGTCTTGATCACGGTCATGACCATGCGCAGATCGGCCGCGGCCGGCTGGCGCCGGGCGATGACATGGACGCAGGACTCGTCAATCTCCACCTCGTAGTCGTTCACCTTCGAGTCGCCGTTGATGACCTGCTCGATGGCCAGGGCATCGCCGCTCTCCAGGCCGTCCAGAGCCTTGACCACCTGCTGTTCCACCATTCCGCCCATCTGCAGGACGCGGGAGCGTATCGCCTCCAGTTCGGCGTCGTACTGTTTGATCAGGTGTTGTTTCATTTTCGCCCCCTTCGGCCTGGAATTCCGGAACCGTGCAAGGTAACAGCCGGATGTGACAGTTTCAAGTCAAAAATCACAAATACCGCGCGAGCCCAATGTTCGCGGGCCTTTCCGGGCCTTCCCACGAACCCGGAAAAGGTTTCAGCGGGAGAGGGTTTCGATGCCGTCGGGCGTGGCCAGCAGCACCACGTCTGCGCCGCGGGCGGCGAACAGGCCGTTGGTCACCACGCCCACGATGCCGTTGATCTTCGCCTCCATGGCCACCGGGTCGGTGATCGCCATGCCGTGCACGTCCAGGATCACGTTGCCGTTATCGGTGATGAAGCCTTCCCTCAGCTTCGGCGTGCCGCCCAGTTTGGCCAGTTCCCGCGCCACATAAGCCCGGGCCATGGGAATCACTTCCACCGGCAGGGGAAACTTGCCCAGCACGGGCACGCGCTTCGTCACATCGGCCATGCACACGAACTTGCCCGCCACCGCCGCCACGATCTTTTCCCGGGTCAGCGCACCGCCGCCGCCCTTGATCATGGCAAGGCCCGGATCGAACTCGTCGGCACCATCCACGTAAACGGGCATGGCATCCACCTCGTTCAAATCCAGCACCCGGATGCCGTGGGCCCGCATGCGCTGGGTGGATGCCTCGGAACTGGATACGGCGGCGGCCACCCGGTCCTTGACCTTGGCCAGTTCCTCGATGAAGAAATTCACCGTGGAGCCCGTGCCGACGCCGATGATGGCGCCGTCCACCAGATACTGGATGGCGGCCTTCGCCGCCGCCTGTTTGAGTTCGTCCTGAGTCATTTCGCTGTGTCTCCTTTGTGGTTTTATGTTTTATGGGTGTTACGTTCAGCGCGTGGGTTTACCCAGGCGCTTGTCCAGTTCCGCCGCGGGCAGGTAGCCGGGCATGAGTTCGCCGTCGGCGAACAGTATGGCGGGGGTGCCCTGCACCGAGAATTTCTGGCCCAGCGCCATCATGTCGTTCCGGGACCAGGCGCAGTCCGCCTTGGCCGCGGCAGGCTTGACGCCGTCCACCATCCAGGCCGTCCAGGCCTTGGCCCGGTCGGCGGAACACCAGATGTTCCTCGACTTCTCTTCCGAATCCGCGGACAGGATGGGCAGCAGGAAGGTGTAGACCGTGATGTTGTCCATCTTGCCGATTTCACCGGCCAGCTTCTTGCAATAGCCGCAGTTGGGATCCTCGAAGGTCACCATGGCACGCTTGCCGTTGCCGCGCACGACCTTGACGGCATGATCGAACGGCAGCTTGCCATACTGCTGGGCATAGTACTTCTTCAGGCTCTGGCCCGTGACGTTCTTCATGCTCTTGGCGTCGAACAGGGAGCCTTCGATGAAAGCCGAGACGGTCTCGTCCGTATAGAGGACATGGCCTCCGGCGATGACCTCGTACAGCCCCCCCATGTAGGCGGTCTTGCTGACGCTATCCACATGACCGCCGAGCTTGGCCTCCATGGCCTTCTTCACGCTCTCCTCGCTGGCCTGGGCGGGGAGGGAAAAAAGGCCGGCCACGAGCAGGGTCGGAATGAGGGCATGGGCGAGTCGGGCTTGGTAAGGCATGTTTTCTCCAGTAAAAGGGGCCGGCGGGGGGTAGGCCTAGCCCAGGGCGTAGCGCACCATCAAATCCTTGAGCGGGTGCAAATGATTGGTCAGGCTCATGCCCGCGTTGCGCAGGCTGCCGAGTACACGATCGGTCGGCTGGAACAGGCGGCGCAGGGAATGGGTCGCGGCCTGCAACAAGAAAGTTTCCTCTGCCCGGGCGCGCTGGTAGCGCCGCAGTTCCCTTTCGTCTCCGCAGTCCCGGTGGGCAGGCAGGTCGCGCAGCACCTCGGCCAGCACCCGGGCGTCCTGAAAGCCCAGGTTGATGCCATGGCCGGAAAGGGGGTGGATGGCATGGGCCGCATCGCCGATCAAGGCCAGGCGCGGGGCCACGGTGCGCCCGGGGCGCATCAGCCGCAAGGCGAAGCCCGCGGCCGGAGTCACCAGTTCCAGTTTCCCGAGGCGGTGATCTCCGGCAGCCGCCACCCGCTCGCACAGCGCTTGCGCCGGCAGGGCCACCAGTTCGTCCGCATGCTCGAAAGGCGTGGACCAAACCATGGACATGAGGTTTCCCGGCAGGGGCAGCCACGCCAGGACGCCCGAGTCCAGGAACCACTGACAGGCCGTGTTGCGATGGGGCAGCTCGCAGGCAAAATTCGCCACCACGCCCTTCTCGTGGTACGGGGTCCACCGGGCCTGGATGCCGGAGGCGTTCCTCACCCAGGAGTCCGCCCCATCCGCCGCCACCACGAGGGACGCCTCGATGCCCCGGCCATCCTCCAGTTCCAGGCGCGCGCCGTCTTCAAGGAACTGCAATGCCTCGGGCCGGGCGGGACAGAACAGGTCCAGGTTGGCCTGGCGTTTCACCGTTTCCCAGAGTTCCCGCTGCATCAGCCGCCCCTCCAGTATCCAGGCCAGCTCCTCCACCCCACTGTCGAAGGCGGAAAAATTCAGTTTCCCGCCCCGGTCGCCACACACCTCCATGTCGTAGACGGGGGCCATGCGGCTCCCATCCAGGTGTTTCCAGGCGCCGATTTGTTCAAGGAAGCGGACATTGGCCGGGCTGACGGCGTAGATGCGCGCATCCCAGGGCGCGGTGTCCCCCGCGGGAGACCGCCCCTCCACCAGCGCGATGCGATAGCGGCTACCCGAGAGCGCGACCGCCAGGCTGGCCCCGGCGAGGCCAGCGCCCACGATCAGGATGTCGTATTTGCTGGAATGATTCATGGTGCGCATTGTCGCCAACCCTGCCGCGCTTGACAAGGGTCTCCTCATTTCAGGATAATGCCGGGCTTGGCGTAACCAGTGCTTCGGAATCCGGGCTTCCCCCGTATCCCCGGCCTGCTTCGCAGGGTGATGTAGCTCAGCTGGTTAGAGCGACGGATTCATAATCCGTAGGTCGAGGGTTCAAGTCCCCCCATCACCACCAGTCATATCGAGGGGTTGGGCCACAAGCCTAACCCCTTTTCTTTTCCCGTGGGACAAATGCGGGGCACCCGGCCACAGCAAGCCACGCCAACTGCCCCCAGGAGTACTGCTGCCACGTCCTAAAGGCCCGACTCAGGCCTTCCGTTGCCATGCCCCGGGATCGGCTTGAAGCGGGACATCAACTCGACCACCCGGCGACAAAAAAAGCCGGCGCTTGCGCACCGGCCTTTTCTGCCATCAGTTATCAGTTGCCAGCTTTTCATGCGCGCCGTAGGCGCGGAAGATTTACTGACAACCGCCAACTGTCACCTGACAACTGCTTATTCGATCACCTTCGCGACCACGCCGGCGCCGACGGTACGGCCGCCTTCGCGAATGGCGAAGCGCAGACCTTCTTCCATGGCGATCGGGGCGATCAGCTTGACGACGATGGACACGTTGTCGCCCGGCATCACCATCTCCGTGCCTTCCGGCAGGGCGATGGAACCGGTCACGTCCGTCGTCCGGAAATAGAACTGGGGACGATAGCCGTTGAAGAACGGGGTGTGACGACCGCCTTCGTCCTTGGACAGGACATACACCTCGGCCGTGAAGTGGGTGTGCGGCGTGATCGAACCGGGCTTGGCCAGAACCTGGCCCCGCTCCACGTCCTCGCGCTTCGTGCCGCGCAGCAGCACGCCCACGTTGTCGCCGGCCTGACCCTGGTCCAGCAACTTGCGGAACATTTCCACGCCGGTACAGGTGGTCTTCACCGTGGGCTTGATACCGACGATTTCGATTTCTTCGCCCACCTTGACGATGCCGCGCTCGATACGGCCGGTCACCACCGTGCCGCGACCGGAGATGGAGAACACGTCTTCCACCGGCATCAGGAACGCGCCATCCACGGCACGCTCGGGCGTCGGGATGTAGCTGTCCAGCGCTTCGGCCAGCTTCAGGATCGAGCCTTCGCCCATCGGACCCTTGTCACCGTCCAGCGCCATGCGGGCGGAACCGGTGATGATGGGCACGTCGTCGCCCGGGAAGTCGTACTTGGAAAGCAGCTCGCGCACTTCCATTTCCACCAGTTCCAGCAGCTCGGCGTCGTCCACCAGGTCAGCCTTGTTCAGGTAGACGATGATGTAGGGCACGCCCACCTGACGGGACAGCAGGATGTGCTCGCGCGTCTGGGGCATGGGGCCGTCAGCGGCGGAACAGACCAGGATCGCGCCGTCCATCTGCGCGGCACCCGTGATCATGTTCTTCACGTAGTCGGCGTGGCCCGGGCAATCCACGTGGGCGTAGTGACGGTTGGCCGTCTCGTACTCGACGTGGGCGGTATTGATGGTGATGCCGCGCGCCTTTTCTTCCGGCGCCGCGTCAATCTGGTCGTAGGCCTTGGCCTCGCCACCAAACTTCGCGCACAGCACCGACGTGATCGCCGCCGTCAGCGTCGTCTTGCCATGGTCCACGTGACCAATCGTACCCACGTTTACGTGCGGTTTCGTCCGCTCGAATTTTGCCTTTGCCATTTTGGTATTTCCCCAAAGATCAAAAAATTATTTCTTGTTGATGATCGCCTCGGCCACGTTCTTCGGGGCCTCGGTGTAATGTTTGAATTCCATGGTGTAGGTGGCACGGCCCTGGGTCAGGGAGCGCAGCTGCGTGGAATAGCCGAACATCTCGGAGAGCGGAACTTCCGCCTTCACCGCCTTGATGCCGCCGGCCAGGTCTTCCATGCCCTGCACGATGCCGCGACGGCCGGACAGGTCACCCATGACGTTGCCCATGAAGTCTTCGGGCGTCTCCACTTCCACCGCCATCATCGGCTCCAGCAGCGTCGGCTGGGCCTTGCGCATGCCTTCCTTGAAAGCCATGGAGGCCGCCATGCGGAAGGCGTTTTCGTTGGAATCCACGTCGTGGTAGGAACCATCGAACAGGGTGAACTTCACGTCCACCACCGGGAAGCCGGCCAGCACGCCGGAACCGACGGCATCCTGCAGGCCCTTGTCCACCGCGGGGATGTACTCGCGGGGCACGGTGCCGCCCTTGATGGCGTCAATGAACTCGTAGCCCTTGCCGGCTTCGTTCGGACCCATCTTGATCCAGACGTGGCCGTACTGGCCGCGACCGCCGGACTGCTTGACGAACTTGCCTTCGACTTCCACTTCCTTCTTGATGCACTCGCGGTAGGCCACCTGGGGCGCGCCCACGTTGGCTTCCACGTTGAACTCGCGGCGCATGCGGTCCACCAGAATTTCCAGGTGCAGCTCGCCCATGCCGGAGATGATGGTCTGGCTGGACTCTTCGTCGGTGCGCACGCGGAAGGACGGGTCTTCCTGGGCCAGGCGGTTCAGGGCGATGCCCATCTTCTCCTGGTCGGCCTTGGTCTTGGGTTCCACGGCCACGTGAATCACGGGCTCGGGGAATTCCATGCGGATCAGGACGATGGGCTTGTGCAGGTCGCACAGGGTATCGCCGGTGATGGCTTCCTTCAGGCCCACCACGGCGGCGATGTCGCCGGCGCACACTTCCTTGATTTCTTCCCGGTTGTTGGCGTGCATCTGAAGCAGACGGCCGATGCGTTCCTTCTTGCCCTTGATCGGGTTGATGATGGTATCGCCGGACTTCAGCACGCCGGAATAGACGCGAATGAAGGTCAGCTGGCCGACGAAGGGGTCGGTCATGATCTTGAAGGCCAGGGCGGAGAAGGGTGCGTCGTCGGCAGCCGGACGGGAGTCTTCCTTCTCGGGATCATCCGGGTCGGAACCCTTGACCGGGGGAATATCCACCGGGGAGGGCATCAACTGGATCACGGCGTCCAGCATGCGCTGCACACCCTTGTTCTTGAAGGCGGTGCCGCACAGCATGGGCTGGATTTCGCTGGCGATGGTACGGGTGCGCAGGCCGAGCATGATGTCCTCTTCGGACAGATCACCCTCTTCCAGGTACTTGTTCATCAGATCCTCGGAGGCCTCGGCGGCCGCCTCGATCATGGACTCGCGCCAGGTGGTCGCTTCGTCCATCAGGCTGTCCGGGATGTCCCGATAATCGAACTTCATGCCCTGGGAGGCTTCGTCCCAGTAGATGGCCTTCATCTTGATCAGGTCCACCACGCCTTCGAAGGTATCCTCGGCGCCGATCGGGATGACGATGGGCACGGGGTTGGCCTTGAGGCGGGTCTTCATCTGCTCCACGACCTTGAAGAAGTTGGCGCCGGAGCGGTCCATCTTGTTCACGAAGGCCAGGCGCGGCACGCCGTACTTGTTGGCCTGGCGCCACACGGTCTCGGACTGGGGCTGCACGCCACCCACGGCGCAATACACCATGCAGGCGCCATCCAGCACACGCATGGAACGCTCCACCTCAATGGTGAAGTCCACGTGGCCGGGGGTATCAATGATGTTGATGCGGTGCTCGGGCCAGGAAGAGTCCATGCCCTTCCAGAAACAGGTGGTGGCAGCGGACGTGATGGTGATGCCGCGCTCCTGCTCCTGCTCCATCCAGTCCATGGTGGCGGCACCATCATGCACTTCACCGATCTTGTGATTGACACCGGTGTAGTAAAGGATGCGCTCGGTGGTGGTGGTCTTGCCGGCGTCGATGTGGGCGCTGATACCGATATTGCGGTAGCGCTCGATGGGAGTCTTTCGGGCCACTTTTTACCTGCTGTCTATAAAGTGCCTTGGCGCCTAAGGCGCCAAGTCATTGAAAAATAGGTTTTTCGATTCGAGTTCGACGGGGGCGACGAGTTCGACGAGAATCTTGGATTAGAACCTGTAGTGGGCAAACGCCTTGTTCGCCTCGGCCATGCGGTGGACTTCTTCACGCTTCTTCATGGCGGAACCACGGCCCTCGGCGGCTTCCAGCAGTTCGCTGGCCAGACGCTGGCCCATGGACTTCTCGGAACGCTTGCGAGCGGCATCACGCAGCCAACGCATGGACAGGGCCATACGGCGGGAGGGACGAACCTCCACGGGCACCTGGTAGTTGGCGCCACCGACACGGCGGCTCTTCACTTCCACGATGGGCTTCACGTTCGACAGGGCCTGGTTGAACACTTCCAGAGGGTTCTTGCCGCTCTTGGAGGTGATCAGTTCGAAGGCGCCGTAGATGATGCGCTCGGCCACGGCCTTCTTGCCGCCGGTCATGAGCACATTCACGAACTTGGACACATCCTGGTTGCCGAACTTGGGATCCGGCAGAATCTCACGCTTGGGTACTTCTCTACGACGGGGCATATCTACCTCTTTCTATCACAATTCAGTTGAGCGTCCATCGCGGCGGCAAGCCACCCTCCGGAAACCCGCGGCCGCCCATGGGGACGGCCACTTACTAAGGCGCACCGCGGGCAGACACCCGCAAGCCACCTTCGGAGTCCGACAAAGCCGATCAGGCCTTCTTCGGACGCTTGGAACCGTACTTGGAACGGGACTGCTTCCGATCCTTGACGCCCTGGGTATCCAGGGAGCCGCGCACGATGTGGTAACGCACACCGGGCAAGTCCTTGACCCGGCCACCGCGGATCAGCACCACGGAGTGTTCTTGCAGGTTGTGGCCTTCACCGCCGATGTAGGAGATAACCTCGAAACCGTTGGTCAGGCGCACCTTGGCGACCTTACGCAAAGCGGAGTTCGGCTTCTTCGGAGTGGTAGTGTAGACACGGGTGCACACGCCACGCTTCTGCGGGCAGCTTTCGAGGGCCGGCACCTTGCTCTTGGTGACCGGAGCCTGGCGCGGCTTGCGCACCAACTGATTGATTGTCGGCATATTCTTGATGTTCCAAAAAGTCCTCGGCAAGCTTCCGGCCTACCGCGGGTACGACGCGATCACGTGATCATTCCGGACGCGGCATGTCTCGCCACGTACAAAGACCCGGGATTCTATTTGTGTTTGCCCGGTCAGTCAAGGGAAAAAAGAACCCGCAGCCGGCAGGCCGGACCGCCGGGCGGGACGGGGTCACTCCTCTTCGTCATCGTGTACGCGATGGAAGGCCTGATAGCTGGTCCATAGCTGGAAGAAGCCCCAAAGCACGGCGGCGGCCGATGTCGCCAGGACCGTCTGCGCCAGCGAATCGTCCGGGGTTCGGTAGACCCTGGGCAGGAAATTCACGGTGCCGTAAAGGCCACCCAGGATCATGATTGCGCCGGGCAGCAAGGACGCGAATTTCAGGAGGGATGGCAGCATGGCACTAGAGGATAGGGACTAGAGACTAGAAAGTCAGAGGGGCTAGAGAGAAATTTGCGCGCGCGAAGCGCGCGGATACCAGACCCTAGCCTCTCCAGGATCCTAGTCTCTAGCCTCTGGTTCACTTGATTACGCCCAGTATCTTGCGCGCCAGACTTCCGGCGGCGCCGACCGGATCCTGGCGCAAGGCCTTTTCCTGCTGGGCAATGATGAGCCAGAGGCCGTCCAGGGACTTGTCGGTGACATAGTCCTCCACGCTCTGTTCGTGCAACCCGAACTTTCCGGCCTTGTCCGCCAGGGCATTGTAGCGCTGCGCCAGGCCCAGCTTGCCCACGGCCTTGACCGCGATGGGGCGGAACTTCTGGCGCAACGGATCCCCGGTACTGGTCTTGAAATACTGGGTGGCCGCGTCGTCGCCACCGGTGAGGATGTTCTTGGCGTCCTTCACGCTCATCTTCTTCACCGCATCCACGAGGAGCGGCCTGGCCTCGGACACGGCGCTCTCCGCGGCCCGGTTCATGGTCGTGACCAGTTCGTCGGCCTGGGCGCCCATGCCCAGCGTGCGCAGCAGACTTTCCACCTTGGCCAGGTTTTCCGGCAGGGGAATCCTGACCTGGGGGTTGCCCAGGAAGCCGTCCTTCTTCCCCAGGCTGGCCACCGCCTGGGTGGCGCTCTGGGTCAGGGTCTGGCGCAGGCCGTCCGTGGCCTGGCTGTCGGTGAAATCGGAGAGCGAAATGGCCCAGGCGAAAGCCGGGATGAAGAGTCCCAGGAAAATACCGAATTTGGCGCGCATCGCTGACCTCCCGTATCGAGTTCCCGCCCCCAGCCGAAATTTCCGCTCCGGGGCGACATGGCCGGCTAGGCTATACGGTTTTCGGTCGCGTGGCTACGGAGAACACGCTACGAATGGCGATTCATGTGGCGGGCGGGACGATGGACTCAGGCCAGGTCCGCCACCTCATCGAAATCCCTTTCCGTGATGGTCACACCGGATGCGACGGTCAGATTTCCCGCATCGTCCCACTCCACGTCCAACTCCTCGTTCGGGGACAGGGCCGGCAGAAGATGCAGGAGGGGGATGCGGCGCGCCGCGGCTTCCAGTTCGCTCTTGGGCAGGGTTTTATGCAGAGGATACATGGCGTCACCTTGTGGATTTTCCGATGCCCCCCATTCTGCGAGCGCGCGCCCAAAAGTACTGTGACGCCTGTCACATAGGGATGGAAATCGCGCCCCGCCCACCGGCGCGGCGGAGGATGCCCCGGAGGACCGGAGGAAAGCGCGCACAGGCCTTGCCAGCCGGGCCCTCCCGGTGGAGACTAGGCACACATAAAAAAGACAAGATGGAACCCCGACATGAATGCTCCCGACTTTCGGCACGCCGCCCCGGCGCCGCTCGCCCTCGAAGACCTGCCCTTCGATAACTCCTTTGCCCGGTTGCCGGAC
>JAQTNA010000048.1:15698-28406 GCA_028714035.1 Rhodocyclaceae bacterium | reverse complement strand
GGCGCGGCGGCATAGCTGGCGTTGCCGGCCTGGTTGGCGGCGACGGTGCAGCTGCCCACGGCCAGGGCCGTGACGCTGGTGCCGGAGACGGAGCAGATGGTGGGCGTGGTGGAACTGAAGCTCACCGGCAGGTTCGAGGTGGCCGTGGCGCTGACCGTGGCCGTGCCGCCATAGACCAGGCTGGGCGCCGAGCCGAAGCTGATGCTCTGGCTGGCCTGGCCGACGCTGAGGTTCTGCGTCACCTGGGGCGCGGCGGCATAGCTGGCGTTGCCGGCCTGGTTGGCGGCGACGGTGCAGCTGCCCACGGCCAGGGCCGTGACGGTGGTACCGGAGACGGAGCAGACCGTGGGCGTGGTGGAACTGAAGCTCACCGGCAGGTTCGAGGTGGCCGTGGCGCTCACCGTGCCTGTGCCGCCATAGACCAGGCTCGGGGCGGAGCCGAAGCTGATGCTCTGGCTGGCCTGGCCGACGCTGAGGTTCTGCGTCACCTGGGGCGCGGCGGCATAGCTGGCGTTGCCGGCCTGGTTGGCGGCGACGGTGCAGCTGCCCACGGCCAGGGCCGTGACGGTGGTACCGGAGACGGAGCAGACGGTGGGCGTGGTGGAACTGAAGCTCACCGGCAGGTTCGAGGTGGCCGTGGCGCTGACCGTGGCCGTGCCGCCATAGACCAGGCTGGGGGGATCGCCGAAAGTGATGGATTGGCTGGAAAGTGGCGCGCCGAAGGTGACCCCATCCAGCCAGGCGGTATCCTGGCCGCCTGGCGTGTAGTTATCCTTCTCGTACTGCCATCCGACTCGGTGCGTCCCCGACCCGATATTGACGGAGGCCTGAACCCAGCCGGCTTCGCCGCTGATGCCCTGAACCGTCGGACTTTCCACCCCGTCTACGTAGAAGCGCAGGAAGTCAAAGGTCGCTTCAGAGGAGACCTTCCAGCGGAAGGAAAGGGTGCCGGGCCCCGTGACAGAGGTCTTGATCCAGGAGCGCTGGTTATCCAGCACTGGTGGAGTCTGGACGGCGCTGGTGCCCACGGCCGTAACCGCCGTCTCACCGTACCAGGGCACGGTCGGCACCGTCTCGAACACCAGGTCGGAATTATCCAGCGCCGTCGGCAAGGCCACATCTGCACGGGTGTATGCCACGAAGTCCACATAGCCCTGGTCGCTGCCGTTGGCGGATGTATACAGGAAATCCACGGGCCATAAACCGGCCGGAATGCTCAGGCTGTGTGCCTCCCAGGTGGTCACACCGTTGTTGCAATCCTTGGCCGCACCGACCTGAACGCAGAGATTGTTCTTGTTGAAGTCCGAGGACACTCTCCAGTAGAAGTTCAGCGTTCCCGGCCCCGTCACCAGGGTGCGCAAGGTGCTGCTCAGGCCAGGCGTGATCTGGGGGCTGACCGCGGCGGAGTCCCCTGAATAGGTACTCGTATTTTGGCCGACCCAGGCGCTCGTATTGCCGGGGATGTTGGCGGATTGCCAGCCCATGCTCGGCGTATCCAGCGCCAAGGCCAGATTGGCAATCGCCGGCGCACCCAGTGGCGTGAATGAAACCTGGTCCAGCCACGCGGCGTCGGCCCCATAGGCATAGCGGGAAGTCTTGATGTAAGCCCAGCGGATGGTGTGGCTGCCGCCACCGATATCCAGGCTGCGCTGCTCCCAGTCGTTCTCGCCACTGATCATCTCCGCCGGTTGCCCGTCCACCATGACCACCAGGGAATCCGTGTTTCCCGCGGAAGATGTCTTCCAATAGAAACTCAGCGTGCCGGGGCCGGTGACGGTGGTCTCCAGCCAGCTGGTGTCCAGGTTGCCGGACTGGCCGCTCTGCGCCGCGTTGTTACCCGCTACACGCGTCACGGAATCCTGGGCAAACCAGGGGGCAGAAGGGCTGGTGGTGAAACTGAGGGTCGTGTTGTCCAGCGCGCTCCCGAGGCTCGACAGGGCCGTTCCCGACGCGTCGAGCGGGATCGCCAGGGGGGAACCGGGCGCATTACTGGAGATGGAGAGCGTGCCGGAGGCGGCGCCGGGATCTGCCGGCGTGTACCGCACGCCTATGGAACAAGCAGCCCCCGGTGCGATGGAGGCGCCGGAACAGGTGTCCGCCGTCACGGAAAATCCTTCACCCGAGACGGACGTGCTGGCGGGCATCAGGTCCACCGTCCCGTTGTTGGTCAGCACCTCCGTCATGGATGCGGATGAGCCGACCGCGACACTGCCGAAGGACAGGGGGGTGGAGGAAAGTGAAATCGCGGCCTGGCCGCCGGTAAAGCTGAAACCGTCTACCCAACCGGCATCGGCACCGGAACTGTAGAACTGGTCCTTGGCATAGGTCCAGCGCAACACGTGGGAGCCGGAACCGACTGAAAACTTCTTCTGTGTCCAGTCCACAGCGCCGCTGATGGTATCCATCTGGACGCCGTCCACGTAGAAGCTCAGGAAGTCATAACTGAACTCGGAGGAAACCTTCCACCAGAAGCTGCCATCGCCCGGTCCCGTAATCGTGGTCTCCATCCAGGACGATTGATTGGCATTCACGCGCCCGCTCCGGGCAGCACTGCCACCGGAATGGGATGTGGCGGTCTGACCAAACCAGCCGGCGTCGCCACCCGTGGTGAATGAGCTGCCGGATGCGTCCAGCGCCACGTTCAGGGCAGCCGGTGTGGTTCCCGTGCCCGACAGGGGCAGGATATAGGGGCTGCTCGGGGCATTGGAAGCCAGGCTCAGATTGGCGGACTGGGCGCCCGTGGCGGACGGCGAAAAGACGATGTCGAGGGTGCAACTCGTTCCCGCAGGCAATGTGCTGGAGCAGGTCGTGCTGCCGAGGGAAAACGCATCGGCAGGCGCGATGCTCGGAGTGATGCCGCTCAAGGTTCCGTTACCGCCGTTGGTGATCGTCACGCTACGGGTCAGGGAACCGCCGGTATATGCGGCGCCGAAGGGCAGGGAGGCCATGCTGAATTGGACGGCCGGCACGGCAGCCGAAGCCGTGGTGACATTGAAGGTATCGGACAAGGCGCCTATGGACAGGGTCGTGCTGGCCGTGCCTCCCGCCGTGGAGGAGGCCAGCACCCGAACACGCACCACGTCACCGTTTACGACCGTGGCCGTGACGTTGCCAAAGCCGTCGCCATTGACGGCGAACTGGCCGGGCGACGAGATGGAAATCTGCGTCGGCCCGGAAAGCCCGCTGACCGTGATGGGGGCTGACTCGATGTTGGCCCCCGGGGCAACCCCGGTCTGATCGGTCAGCAATACCGAGTCCGGCGCAATATCCACACCCATGGCACCCAGCATGTCCAGGCGCGGCGTCACGATCCCGTTGCGCGCGTCCGTCACGGGAACCCCGCTCTTCAGACGAGCGATGATCTGGTTGACCGTTTCGTTCGGGTAGAGCGAGCGCAGCGCGGCCACCGCACCCGCCACGTGGGGCGTGGCCTGGGATGTGCCGGAATAGGTAATGCCCGCGGCCGTTATGTCGACACCAGGCGCCAACATGCTCAGGAAACTGGCACTGTTGGCGAAACCGGCGACTTGATCGAGGTTGGCGCCGCTATCGTAGACGGCACCCACCGAGACCGCAGTATCCACGGCCGCCGGAGCATCTATGGCACCGGTGTAACTGTCGTTCCCCGAGGCGATCACGGAAATCACCCCTGCATTCCGGGCTTCGTCAATAGCGGCCTTGAAGGCATTGGCGGGATCGGTCATGGGGGCCGAACATCCGCCACTTGTCACCAAGCCGTCGCAGCTGTTGTCGCCGAAACTCATGTTCATCGCAACGGCGTTGTAGGCGCTCTTATGGGCGATCACCCAGTTGATGGCGGCGACGATATCCGCTGTATAGGCGTAGCCATCCGTGCGAAAGACATCCAGGGCCAGGATGTTGGCCTTCGGGGCCACGCCCAGGACGATGGCGGCTACGTTGGTCCCGTGGCCATGCCCCGCAGCGCCCGCATCCGCATCTGGTTCGTAGTCGTTCGGGGCGAAATCCTGGGCATATACCACCTTGCAGCCTGGCCCGGCGTTGGTGCAGGAGCCGAAGGCGCTGTTGGTGAAATCCACACCGGTGTCCAGCACGGCAACGCTCGTTCCCTGTCCGGAAGCGCCAAGCACCAAGGCCTGCGGCTGTTCGATGAGCGGCAAGCTCTTCGTCAACTGGAGTTTGTGCTTGCGAGATACGGTGACCGCCTTTACCCCCGGATGTGCCAGTATCTGGGCCAGCATGGCGCGTGACCCAACCCGGATGTGCTGAATGGGCAGATGGGAGTAGTCGTGAAGAACGTTCTTCCGGTCCAGGGCAAGGATGCGTTCCAGAACCTTCTTCTTCTCGGAATAACGCTGCGCCTTGAACTGCACGATGGCCTCGTCGTCATGGGCCAGGTGCCGCGCCTGCCGCATTCCCTTGGCCTGGGCGCCGATGCTCGCCGTGTCAAACACGACCAGGATTTCCTGGGCCTCGCCGCGATCCAGGCCAGTCTCCAGGGAAGTCTGGAGGCTGGCCGGCAGCTTGCCCACGTTCGGCTGAGCAAAAGCGCCGAGGCTCACCAGCGTAGCGAGCAGACAGGCGAGCAGATACTTTGGCCATGATGGGCCTATCCGCCTGCGACTTCTGCCTGTTCCTGTCATTCGTATCCTTGATTGCGCCCCGGGCACCTAGCGCCGACAAGCCAATTCGTCAGCTTAAACTGCATTAACGGCAAGGATCAAGCGACATTGACCCGGAAATCGGTAGCGGATGCTCGATGCCAGGAGTGCCTAAGCAATCATCCTGGAAAACTCAGTTGACCGCTTGTCCACCAATCTAAGTCATTATGGATATTAAGTTTTCTGATTATAAGGAATGCTCAGTATTACCTCCCTCGCCCCCCGGAAGGGGGGAGAGGGCCGGGGTGAGGGGCGCTCGAAGGTCAATTCCCCCTCGCCCTAACCCTCTCCCCGCACGCGGGGCGAGGGGATTTCACGGCACACTGAGTCATCTTGATAATCAGGTTAAGTTTTCTGCCTTCGATAAGCTTCACCCATTGGGTGAGAGCGCTACGCACCCGATTGCGCGTCTGGCGGGCCGCCTGGCGGTGTTGCTCCTCGTAGCGGGGGCCGCTCCCGCGCGTCGTTCGCGCCTTGCCAGACAACCCGCCAGACGCACACTCGGGCGCGTCCAACTGAGTTTTCTAGGATCATCGGCTACGACGAAAACGGCTTTATCGCTCGGGGGCCGGTGTAGTCATAGATGCCCGGATGGTGTGCTCCGGATATGACGTGCGTGACCTGGAAGGCTGTCCAATATTGTGCTGAGACGCTGGTACAGAGCGTCGTGCAACCCTCGCATTCGGTCCTCGCGCACGGGAAGGTGCGAGAAACTGGGGGCAGTTCCTGCTTCTCCGGAAAGTCGGTGCCTGCTACATCCCCTCAAACACCGTCTCGGGCGGGGCGTGGAAATCCAGGCTGTTCAGGATCAGTCCCTTGGGTGAGTCGCTGGTCACCAATAACCAGTCACCCTCCCCAACCCGGCGGTAAACCTCCACTTGCCGGCTCTCGGGGTCTATCAGGGCATATTCAACGAGGCTGGGCAGGCGACGATAGGCGAAAAATTTCTCACCCCGGTCGTAATTTGCCGTGGAAGGTGAAAGAACTTCGATGATCACCTTCGGGCTGTGCATCACCAGGTCGGCGCCCAAGTCTGCCGGGTCGCAGGTCACCAGGATGTCCGGATAGAAGCTGCTATCGGCGGATACTGCCAGCTTCATGTCGTTGATGAACGCCTGGCACGGGCCGCCCCGCAGGTGGGCCTTGAGAGCCGCAAAGCAATTTCCGGCGACCATGACATGAATTCGCCGTGCGCCCACCATGCCGTACACCTCGTGGGGATAGACCTCCCCGTGCAGCAACTCATGCTTCTCCGGTTGAGTTTCCTCCCAGGCGAGAAACTCCTCGACGGTCATTCTGTGGTTTTCCGCAGGCTGGTTCATGGCGCACCTTGGTTAGGGCTGGGAGGCTCCATTCTACCCAAATCCGCCCGCAAGGCGGTCCATCTCGGCACAGAGAGGCTGGTGCGGATGGCATCACCCCGCCCGGCCACTTGTGTCCATGACTTTCGTACTACCTTGGAATATTTCCATGACGAAATCAGGCTGTCGGCGTAATATCGCGCGATTGTGCCGGGCCGGATGCGCTCGCGCGGCATACGCAATGGATAGGGTTGTGGTGGTCGCGAAGAGTCCGTTCCCGGAACGCCGCGCACCACGGCCCGGCAGGAAGACCTGGATCAGGGGAAGAAGATGTTTTGGTGGGTCGTGAAGGGTGCAAGGAGGGCCGGTCATGTTGTTGGCGGGTCTCCTGGGCGAGGTGTTACCGCGGTAGTCGGCAAAGCCAGCAAATTTTTTTCTGTCGCTTTCCTGGTTCTGTTGCTATGCGGATTGCTGCCCAATTTCCAGTGTGCTTCGCTGGCCGCAGCCACACAGCCCCCTACCAAACAACAGGCCTCCGCTCCACAAGTAGTGATTTTTTCCGGGGGGCGGCTTACCGTAAATTCAAGCAACACTACTCTGGGACACCTGCTCGACATGATCGGCGCCAAGGCCAGAATCGGCATCATGGCCGCCCCAAGCCTGAGGGGCCAACCGATCAGCGTACATTTTTACGACCTGACGCTAGAAAATGGGCTGAAAAGAATCCAGCAGGCTGCCGGCATCATTAACAGGGGTGTCGCCTACCGCCAGAGTACCGAACCGGGAAAGCTGGGTGAGTGGGAGATTGACAAAGTCCAACTCCTCGAAAAAGGTAAGGGAACCCCCTCGGGGATGACCTCAGCCGTAATGGAATCCTCCGCCAATGCGACGAACAGTCGGCAGCCGGAAAGCCTGCGAGATCGCGAGAAACCCCTGGACAAGGAAGCGTTCTTCGACAAGAAATTGAATCGCTTCGTGGAGGTGGTCAAGGGCGAGGCCATGATTCGCCTGGCGGCGGGCCAGGACGAGGACAGGATTTCCGGTATTCTCAAGAGCCTGGGGGGCAGCGTCATCAGTCGTAGTCAGGCCCGAACGAGCTACCGCGTCCGGATTCCCGCAGGGCTTACGGTTGGCGAGTTTGTGGATCAGCAAGGCAAGGCGCCGGGCATCGCCATTGTCGAGCCTAACTTTATCGCTACCACTCTCGGTGCCTCCACCTCCTCCCCCAACGACACCTTACTGCCATCCCAGTGGGCATTGGCGATGATTCAAGCCAACAAGGCCTGGGAAGTCACGTCCGGTAGCCCCGATGTCGTCGTTGCCGTACTGGATACTGGTGTTGCCCTGGCGCATCCGGACCTAAGAAACAAACTAGTCCCCGGCATCAACATCCTCGACGTCAGTAAAGATACATCCGACGATAACGGCCATGGCACCCATGTCTCCGGCATTATCTCGGCCGAAGCCAACAACGGCCTGGGCATTGCCGGCATTGCCTGGGGCAGTCCTATCATGCCCGTCAAGGTGATGGGCGCATCCGGTGAAGGCCGCTATTCCGATGTCGCAGACGGGATTGTCTGGGCCGTGGATCACGGGGCGAGGATTCTCAACCTCAGCCTTGGCGGCTATTCCTACTCCCAGACCCTGGCCGATGCGGTCGCCTACGCCCAGTACAAGAACACCACCATCGTCGCAGCGGTGGGCAATGACGGTAACGCGAACCCCATCTATCCGGCCGCCCTGCCAAACGTCCTCGGCGTCGCCGCCACAGACGAGAATGACGCAGCCTGGAGACAGTCAAACCGCGGCGGCGCCGTCCGGCTTTCCGCCCCCGGCACGAACATCCTCAGTACCACCCTGACCGGGGCTTACTCCGCCGCGAGCGGAACGTCGGTGGCCGCCGCCCACGTTTCTGGCGTCGCGGCTCTGGTGCTCTCAGCCAACTCTGCCCTAAACGCAAGTCAGTTGCAGGACATACTGTTCCGGACGGCGGATGACCTGGGGGATACCGGCCTTGACCCGGTATTCGGCCACGGGCGAGTCAATGCCGCCAGAGCAGTGGTCGCCCAACCACGCCGTATTCATCATGTCGCCATCAACCGTGTCGCGATAGCCGAGAAAAGACTTGCCCCGGGTATGCCAGTTAGAATTACCGTCCAATTCCAGAACCGTGGCGACCTCATAGAACACGCTCTCGAAATTAGACTCTCCATTAACGGGCAGGATATAGGCACTGCAAAATCCACCTCGGACTTGACTCCCGGGCAGATGGGCGAGGTGGTCTTTGAATGGCTGGGCTCCCTAGCTGAATCAACGAGCCTTACGATTTTGGCGAGCATCCGCGGCACACAGGACGACTACCCGTCCCTGGAAAATACGGGAATCCTGAAACTGAACACGGCGCCGGGCAGAGACGGTGCAATCGTACTGTACGAGGTCACCCCGCCCGTACATTCCTGGATCGCCTACCAGGCATTCAAACTCTGGCCGCCCGCGGGACACCCAGCCTATACGGAAATGTCGCCCAAGTTTTCTCCCTGGGGTGCCTCGGATGCCCTATTGATGGACAACATCTTCACCCCTGGAAGCGTGCCTGCGAGTTGGACCTCCGGTGACGGTTTGGGATCGGGCTCCACCCTGCTCGAAGGAACCGTAGAGGAAGATCTCGACGGATTTCTCGGTTCGTCGCCTTTTAACCATTTCTGGAATCCGGACACCCGCTACGGTGACGGGCTGTTGACTTTTTCCAGCGCACCCCAGAAGGCGGTGGAGCTCTGGCGCAAGGCCGTGGCCGCCCACCAGCAAGGCACAGGTGGCCAACCGGCCGCCTATTATTGGCTGGGCAGGATCGCCCACCTCCTCGCCGACATGTCCGTGCCCGCTCACGTGCACCTGGATGCTCATCCCGGAAATAATCTTCCGGTGAACACATACGATGATTCAAGCTACGAACAATTCACGGCTCGGGCGACAACCTCTCCACTGGCCACACCCGACGCAGGCAAGCAATACCAGACCTGCTCGGGTTGCTCTGCGACCGGACGAAATATGGCGAGCATCGGCAACCTTCCCCTGACCCTCCCGACAAGCACAGGATGGGAATCCGCTCCCACGGACCCGAACGAAAAGAAATTGGTCACGCTGATGTATAACTTGGCCCAGCAGGGCCAATACTTCGATAGCGATGGCGATGGCTACAACGGCAACGATGTCGGTGGAAGCACCTCGTTTGGGCTTACCCCCCAGGCAGGAAGTACCCGAAAGCAAGGGAGCCTCGTGCTCGGCGCCACCTATTTCGTACCGGAAAGCACTACGGTTACATGGCACCGCTTCATTGACAATGCGATATTCCCGCTGGTGCGCGGAAGAGATTATTGGGAGAGCAACTGGCGAGGCCGTATCTTGTTGAGCGACACCATATCCGGATTGGTTCGGAATACGGCTGACGCCTTTGTCGTGAACTACTCCTCCGCGAATAGCGCCGGAAATAAGGAAATTATCGAAATTGTTCACTACAGTGGCGACATTCCCGATGAGGAATTGGCAAAGGCGCAAAATGTACTTGAAGCTCGTGCAATCGAATACACCGCCAGTCTCTACAAGTTGTTCTGGGACACGATGCATCCGGCTACGAGCTACAGTTTCACGCCGGCTCAACTCGCGGCTGCCGGCAGCCGTCTCACGGCCCTGACCTTGCCGGTATGGGACAAGCCATCGAACCAAGCCGTCCAGGTGGGCAGTTCCACCTGGTACACCGTAGATCTGGTGGCGGGTCAAGGCGTAACCGTTCTGCTGACCGCCCACCTCGCGACCGGGAATGTCTACGCGTATTTACGAGATGGCGCGGGAACTCAGTTGGACTCGGCCTGGGCCTATAACGGTCAAACCCTGAGCTTCAGCTTTACCGCCACCACCTCTGGTAAGTATTACCTCGAAGTCAATGGCAGCAATGCCGGCACCGGCAGCTATGACCTCGCGGTCTACAACGCCTGGTTCAACGCCAACATCACCGACGCCAGCCGGGAGTATTACGGCAGCCGTTACACTGCCGGCTATCTCGCCAACGGTAATTTCCCGGTGCCGGAGGGAAACTCCCGCTGGTTCCGTTTCACCGCATCGGCCGGCACACCCCTCAGTATCACGGCGTCCGCCCATTTGAACACGGGCAACATTTACGCTTATGTGCGGGATAGCGCGGGCACCCAGCTTGCATCTGCCTATGCCTACAACGGCCAGACTCTCACCCTGTCAGGCACCGTCGCCGCCACCGGCGTCTATTACCTGGAAATCAGCGGCGCCAATGCCGGGTATGGAACATTCGACCTCAACACCGTGGGGGCCCTGTCCGACACCGACACCGATGGTGATGGCTTGTCGAACGCAGCCGAATATCATCGAGGCACCAGCGCGTCCAAGGCGGACAGTGATGGTGATGGCATCTCAGACAAGAACGAACTGGCCCTGGGCCGAGACCCCACCACCAACCAGGCTTACAGTTTTACACCGTCTCAGCTTGCCGCTGCCAGCACACGTCTCACGGCCCTTGCACTGCCCGTCTGGGACAAACCGTCGAACCAGGCCGTGGTGGTAGGCGGCTCCACCTGGTACGCCATGGATCTGGTGGCGGGTCAAGGCGTCACCGTTCTGCTAACCGCCCACGTCACCAATGGCAACCTCTATGCCTATTTACGCGACGCCAGCGGAATTCAACTGGACTCCGCCTGGGCCTACAATGACCAGAGCCTGAGCTTCAGTTTCACGGCCACCACGTCCGGCAAGTATTACGTCGAAGTCAGTGGCAACAATGCCGATGCCGGCAGCTACGACCTCGCGGTCTACAACGCCTGGTTCAATGCCAACATCACGGACTCCAGCCGTGACTACTATGGCACCCTATACACGGCCAGTTATTTGGCCGACGGCAATTTCCCGGTACCTCAGGGAAACTCCCGCTGGTTCCGCTTCACCGCCGCAGCCGGAACAAACCTCAGCATCAGGGCGTCCGCCCATTTGAACACCGGCAACATTTACGCCTACCTGCGCGACAGCGCCGGTACCCAGATAGATTCCGCCTACGCTTACGATGGCCAGACCCTCACCGTGGCGCACACCGCCGCCACCACCGGCGTCTATTTCCTGGAAATCAGCGGCGCCAACGCCGGCTCCGGAACCTTCGATCTATCCGCAAGTGGGTCTATCACCAACCTGATCACTCTGACCGGTTCAGGAACATTGGTTGCCCCTGGCAACAACAATCACAACTACACTTTTGCGAATATTGATGCCAGCGCATTCGTTCTGGGAGGAAAGATAGACATCACGATCAATCTCGGGAACGGAAATAGCAGTAGTTCATACGATCTGTATCCGGCATCCTACACGCCAGTTTCCACGGGCCGTCCGCAGAACTCGCTGGCGAACGCCTATGACAAATCACCCGGTTCCACAACGGTCATCTCGTACGCATTCGGGCCGGGAGCGGCAAATGTATTCAAGCTCGGATTGGAGGGGAACTGGTTTAGCCCGGCAGGAAGCACGAACACTTTCACATATAGCGTGGTAATCAGTGGGCCGACGAGTATCAGTATGCAGTCCGACGGGGACAGTGACGGTGACGGCTTGTCCAACGCCGCCGAATATTATCGAAGGACCAATCCAGCTCTTCGTGACAGCGATGGTGACGGATCGTCCGACAGTAGCGAACTCGCTCTAGGGACCGACCCCACCACCAACCAGGCTTACAGTTTTACACCGTCTCAGCTCGCCGCTGCCAGCACGCGCCTCACGGCCCTTTCCTTGCCCGTCTGGGACAAACCATCGAACCAGGCCGTGGTGGTAGGTGGCTCCGCCTGGTACGCCATGGATCTGGTGGCCGGCCAAGGCGTCACCGTTCTGCTAACCGCCCACGTCACCAATGGCAACCTCACTGCCTATTTGCGCGACGCCACAGGAACTCAAATAGACTCATCCTGGGCCTACAATGGTCAGAGCCTGAGCTTTAGCTTCACGGCTACCGCGTCCGGCAAGTATTACCTCGAAGTCAGTGGCAACAATGCCGATGCCGGCAGCTACGACCTCGCAGTCTATAACGCCTGGTTCAACGCCAACATCACGGACTCCAGGCGGGAGTATTACGGCAGCAGATACACGGCCAGCTATCTGGCCGACGGCAATTACTCGGCGCCGCGAGCGAGCTCCCGCTGGTTCCGCTTCACCGCCACCGCTGGTGCAGCCCTCAGCATCAGGGCTTCCGCCCATTTGAACACGGGCGGCAACATCTACGCCTACCTGCGTGACAGCGCCGGTACCCAGATAGATTCCGCCTACGCCTACGACGGCCAGACCCTCACCCTGGCGCGCACCGTCGCCGCGACCGGCATCTATTACCTGGAAATCAGCGGCGCCAACGCCGGCTCCGGAACCTTCGATCTAAGCAGTAGCGGTTTCCAGAACAGCACTTACACCCTCACTCAAACCATCAGCTTCACCACGACACCAACCCTCCTCTACGGCGGCACCACCACGGTGAGCGCCACGGCCACGTCCGGGCTGGCGGTGACCTTCTCCTCAACCACGCCGACAGTCTGCACAGTCTCCGGGAACACAGTGACGGCGGTCACCGCCGGCACCTGTAGCATCGCCGCCAGCCAGGCGGGCAATGCGGCCTACAGCGCAGCCGCTCAGGCGACGCAAAACATCACCATCGCAGCCATCGTCCCCGGTGCGCCGACCATCGGCACAGCGACGGGCGGCAACGCCCAGGCCAC
>JAQTNA010000048.1:0-15598 GCA_028714035.1 Rhodocyclaceae bacterium | reverse complement strand
CGTCACCTTCACCGCCCCAGCCAGCAACGGCGGCTCGGCCATCACCGGCTACACGGTCACCTCCAACCCGGCCGGCGGCGTGGACAGCAATGCCGGCTCCACCGGCCTGTCCCACGTCATCACCGGCTTGACCAACGGCACCGCCTATACCTTCACGGTCAAGGCGACCAATGCCGTCGGTACGGGTGCGGCTTCGGCGGCATCGAACAGCGTCACACCGGCCACCATACCCGGTGCGCCGACCATCGGCACAGCGACGGGCGGCAACGCCCAGGCCACCGTCACCTTCACCGCCCCAGCCAGCAACGGCGGCTCGGCCATCACCGGCTACACGGTCACCTCCAACCCGGCCGGCGGCGTGGACAGCAATGCCGGCTCCACCGGCCTGTCCCACGTCATCACCGGCCTGACCAATGGCACGGCCTATACCTTCACCGTGAAGGCGACCAACGCCATCGGCACGGGTACCGCTTCTGCCGCGTCCAACAGCACCACGCCAGCCAGCACACCCGGTGCGCCGACCATCGGCAGCGCCACCGCCGGCAATGCCCAGGCCACTGTAAGCTTCACCGCCCCGACCAGCAACGGCGGCTCGGCCATCACCGGCTACACGGTCACCTCCAGCCCCGCCGGCGGCGTGGACAGCAACGCCGGTTCCACCGGCCTGTCCCACATAATCACCGGCCTGACCAATGGCACGGCCTATACCTTTACGGTCAAGGCGACCAATGCCGTCGGTACGGGTGCGGCTTCGGCGGCATCCAACAGCGTCACACCCTTGGCGGCCAGCCAGACCATCAGCTTCGGGACCGCGCCCACCCTCGCCTACGGTGGCACCACCACAGTCAGCGCCACGGCCACGTCCGGGCTGGCCGTGGCATTCACGTCCATCACGCCCACGGTCTGTACCGTCTCCGGCAGCACCGTCACGGCCGTGGCCGCCGGCACTTGTACCATCGCCGCCAACCAGTCGGGCAATGCCAGCTACAGCGCCGCACCCCAGGCGACTCAGAACCTCACCATTGCGGCCCTCGTTCCCGGCGCGCCGACCATCGGCACCGCCAGCCGCGGCAACGCCCAGGCCACCGTCACCTTCACCGCCCCGGCCAGCAACGGCGGCTCGGCCATCACCGGCTACACGGTCACCTCCAGCCCCGCCGGCGGCGTGGACAGCAACGCCGGTTCCACCGGCCTGTCCCACATCATCACCGGCCTGACCAATGGCACCGCCTATACCTTTACGGTAAAGGCGACCAACGCCATCGGTACCGGTGCCGCCTCCGCGGCCTCCAACAGCGTCACACCCGTGGCCGCCAGCCAGACCATCAGCTTCGGCGCAACACCGACCCTCGTTTACGGTGGCACCACCACGGTCAGTGCCACGGCCAGCTCCGGTCTGGCGGTCACGTTCACCTCGACCACACCCACGATCTGCTCGGTGTCCGGCAGCACGGTGACGTCGGTGACGGCCGGTACCTGTACGGTTGCCGCCAACCAGGCGGGCAACGCCAGCTACAGCGCCGCCCCTCAGGCAACGCAAAACATCATCATTGCCGCGGTAGCCCCCAGTGCCCCGGTTATCGGCACGGCTAGCGCCGGCAATGCCCAGGCTACCGTGACCTTCACCGCCCCGGCCAGCAACGGCGGCTCGGCCATCACCGGCTACACGGTCACGTCCAGCCCGGCCGGCGGCGTCGACAGCAATGCCGGTTCCACCGGCCTGTCCCACATCATCACCGGCCTGATCAACGGCACCGCCTATACCTTCACGGTGAAGGCAACTAATGCCGTCGGCACCGGTGCCGCCTCGGCGGCCTCCAACAGCGTCACACCCGTGGCCGCCAGCCAGACCATCAGCTTCGGCGCGGCACCGACCGTGGTTGTCGGCGGCACCGGCACCCTGAACGCCACCGGCGGGCTGTCCGGTAATGCCATCAGCTACGCCAGCAGCACGCCAGCTATCTGTACCGTGTCTGGCAGTAGCGTCACGGGCGTCTCGGTCGGCACCTGTATAGTCACCGCCAACCAGGCCGGCAACGCCAACTACAACGCGGCGGCACAGGCGAGCCAGAACATCGGCGTCGGCAAGGGCAGCCAGAACATTTCCTTTGGCACTGCGCCAACGATGGTAGTGGGCGGAACCGGCACGGTGAGCGCCACGGGTGGGGCGTCTGGTAGCACCATCACCTTCGCCAGCAGTACACCGACGACCTGCACGGTGTCCGGGGCTACCGTAACCGGGGTGTCGGTGGGTGCCTGCGTGGTTACTGCCAACCAGGCCGGTAATAGCAACTATCTGGCGGCGTCTCAGGTAACACAGAATATTGCGGTCAATGCTACAACGCCGATTGCGAATCTGAGTAACCCCAGCCTGAGTTTTCCCGGCCAAGCGCAGGGTAGTAGCAGCGCGGCACAGACGGTGACGCTGACCAATATTGGTGCTGCGGCGTTGAGCATCACGAGCATTGTGGCCAATGGCGACTTCGCGGTGAGCAACAATCCTTGTGGAACGAGCTTGGCGGCGGGTGCTAATTGCATAATTTCGGTCATTTTCACGCCAACTGCGACGGGAAACCGTTCTGGCGCACTCGCCATCACTGACAACGCCAGCGGAAGTCCGCACACCGTGAGTTTGAGCGGCTTTGGGCAGCTCAGTGCTGGAAGTGGGGCCGTGACCGCGAGCCTGGTTGCCGGCTGGAACCTGCTGGGTAACGGCACGACGGGTACGGTGGATGTGGCGAGCGCGTTTGGCGATGCCAGCCAGGTCTATACGGTCTGGAAGTGGCTGCCGGGTACCGCGCCGGGCTGGGCTTTCTACACGCCCACGCAGGCGGATGGCGGGGCGGCCTACGCGGCGGGCAAGGGTTACGGCTTCCTCACTACGGTGAACAGCGGCGAGGGCTTCTGGGTGAACGCGAAGCAAGCCTTCTCCGTGTCGTTGGGCTCGGGCGGCACGCTGGCGACCGCGGGGTTTCGGGATGGCTCCGGTGTCGCGGGCGCCAATCCCTTGGCGACCGGCTGGAGCCTGATCGCGGTGGGCGACAACCCGACACCGCGCGGCTTCGCCAACGGTATCCTGGATGTCCTGGCGACGCCTCCCGGCCCCGGCACACCGCCGGCCGCCACGACGCTGACCAGCCTGTGGGCCTGGCATCCCGGCAATGACGTTCAGTCACCCGGCTGGCTGTTCTATGCTCCGTCCCTGGACAACAGCGGTGGCCTGGGCGGCTATATCGGCGGCAAGGGTTACCTGGATTTCGGTACGATGGGCAAGACCCTGGACGCAACCACGGGGTTCTGGGTGAACCACCCGTAAGGCGAGTGTAGCCAGGCGCGCGCCGACACCCGTGTTACCGGCCCCCGTGTAATACCATAGGCATATACACGAATAATGCAAAGGGTGATAGGATTCGCCTCGCGGCTGTTTGCGCCCCGATTCGCCTCGCCCAACATCATGACATTGCGCACCTGGATCACTCTCCCCTTCCTGTTCCTGTACTCCGCTGCGGCGTTCACCTTTTCGTCGGCGCCCTACATGCCCCTGGCCGACGGCAATTCCTGGGCTTACCTGAAGGATGGTGTCGCCGAGACGCAGACGGTCCAGCCGGGAACCTACTGGATCAACGGCGCGGCGACAAAGATGGTTCAGCAGTCTTCCGGAGATCGGACCTACGCCACGAATGACGCTTCCGGCATCCGCGAACACATGGATTACGTCGCATCGGTGTACGTCCAGGGCTACGGCTATACCAGCGCGACCCAGACTCTCAACCCGCCCATCAGGCGTGCGGATGCCGAGACCAGCATCGGGGCAACGGTTTACCAGTCCGGCACGGACACGCTGACGTATGCCGGAATAGGTAGTTTTCCGCTCAGCTATTACTGGACTTCGACAATCGCCGGCTACGAGACGGTGACGGTACCTGCCGGAACCTTCACCGCCTTACGGGTAGACAGCTCGCTACTCGTCTACGGCTACATCGGCGGCAGCTATGTTTCGGTCAATGGAACGGACTCCACCTGGGTCGTGGCAAACCTGGGCAGCGTCAAGAGCGTCAACACCACCAATGGCGTCACAGAGACCAGGGTGCTGACCAGTTCCAACCTCCTGCGCCCCATCGCCAGCCTCACTCCGGGCAATCTGAACTTCGGCACCCAGACGCAGAACACCACCGGCTCGCCGCAAACAGTCGTGCTGAGCAATATCGGCACGCAGACGCTCAATCTCTGGGCCTTGTACACCCAGCCCAGCGGCCAGTTTCCCATGACAACAGATTGCGGCGGCAGCCTTGCCGCCGGGGCAAGCTGCAACATCCAGGTGAGTTTTGCCCCCCTCTCGCCGGGGAGCTCGCAGGGCAGCCTTTATATCTACGACAATGCCAACGACAGTCCGCAAAGCGTCAGTCTCTACGGCATCGGCACGGCGCCGGTCTATACCTACACGGCCTCCGCCAGCCCGGCGAGCCTAGGCTTCGGCAACCAGAGGGCGTATACCTCCAGCGCCAGCCGGGCGGTCACCTTCACCAATACCGGCACCGGAACGCTGGCCATCCCCACCCTCCAGACCAGCGGTTACTTCAGCACCACCAACGATTGCCAGTCTGCGCCCCTGGCCCCGGGGGCCAGTTGCACCATCTACGTCACCTACACCCCCCTGGCGGCGGGCAGCCAGAACAGCGGCACGCTTACCATCACCACCGCCGCCAACGGCCCACAGACCGTGGCCCTGTCCGGCACGGCCACCTTTCCCCTGACGGTGGGTACGAGCGGCAGCGGCACCGTGACCAGTGCCCCCTCCGGAATCAACTGCGGCGCCACGTGCAGTGCCGACTTCACGGGCGGCACCCTGGTCAGCCTGAGCGCCACGCCGAACTCCGGCTACGTCTTTTCCGGCTGGGGTGGAGCCTGTTTCGGCACGGGTGCTTGCCAGGTGTCCATGAGCCAGGCGCAATCGGTCACGGCCAGTTTCACCGCCGCGGCGCCCGTCGTCGGTTTGAGCTACGGCAGCATCCAGTTCAACACCCAGGTGCTGCATACCACCAGCGCTTCCCAAACACTGAGCCTGGCCAACAGCGGCAATGCAGTCCTCGCCATCGCCTCGATCAGCGCAAGCGGGGATTTCGGCGTGAGCCACGATTGCGGCGCGAGCCTCGCACCCGGGGCCTTCTGTACGCTTTCAGTCAACTTCACGCCCACCGCCACCGGACTCCGCACGGGCGCCCTGACGGTCAGCGACAATGCCGCCGGCAGCCCGCACACGGTGAGCCTCTCCGGCACGGGACAGTTCCTGGTCACGGTGAATCTCGTTGCGGGCTGGAACCTCCTGGGCAACGGCGGCAGCGGCACGGTGGATGTGGCCAGCCTGTTCGGCGATGCCAACCAGGTCGTCACCGTCTGGAAGTGGCTACCCGGTGCGACGCCTGGTTGGGCGTTCTACACGCCTTCCCTGGGCGATGGCGGGGCGAATTACGCGGCGGGCAAGGGTTACGCTTTCCTGACGACCATAAACAGCGGCGAGGGCTTCTGGGTGAACGCGAAACAAGCCTTCTCCGTGTCGTTGGGCTCGGGCAGCACGCTGGCGACCGCGGGGTTTCGGGATGGCTCCGGTGTCGCGGGCGCCAATCCCTTGGCGACCGGCTGGAGCCTGATCGCGGTGGGCGATAACCCGACGCCGCGCGCTTTCGCCAACGGCATCCTGGATGTCCTGGCGACGCCTCCCGGCCCCGGCACGCCGCCGGCGGCAACGACCTTGACCAGCCTCTGGGCCTGGTATCCCGGCAACAGCGTGCAGTCACCCGGCTGGTTCTTCTATGCCCCGTCCCTGGACAACAGCGGTGGCCTGGGCGGCTATATCGGCGGCAAGGGTTACCTGGATTTCGGTACGATGGGCAAGACCCTGGACCCAGCCACGGGGTTCTGGGTGAATCATCCTTGAGCCGTGGGTGATGCGTGGGGCCGGCTTCAGCCGGCCATGGCGCCTTCCGTTCGCTCCACGCTTGCCGGCGGCCATCCGGTCCCTTGATGTATCATGACGCCCCGGCCATGGGCCGACATTTCCCCCTTTCTCTCATTCCTTACGCTTCTATTCATTCGATGAAAACGGAAAATGGCAAGATCGTGAAGGCAATCTGCCTCCTGTCGGGGGCCGCGTGGTGTGTCGCTGCGCTGGCGCAGGAGGCCTGGACGCTGGACGCCTCGCTCAAGGCGGCGCTCTCCACCCACCCGGCGATTCTGAGCAAGGTTTCCCAGGTCACGGCGGCCAGTGCAGAGAAAAAGGGCGCGGAGTGGCAGCGCTTTCCCACCCCCAGCGTGGAGGCGGATGGCCGCTATACGCAAAGTGTGCGCCTGGATCAGCCCCTGTGGACCGGCGGCCGCATCACCGCCGGCATCGAGGCTGCGGGTTCCCGCCTGGATGCGGCCGAGGCGGCGACGGACGAGGCGCGGCGGGACATCGCGCTCAAGGTGGCCGCGGCCTGGAGCGAGGCCAGCCGTCAGCAGATGCGCCAGGCCCACGCCGTGACGGGAGTGAAGGCCCACGAGAAGTTGTTCAAGCTCATCTCCAACCGGGTGGAGCGGGAAGTGAGTCCGCCGGTGGACAAGGATTTTGCCCAGTCGCGGCTGCTTCAGGCGCTCAATGACCTGTCTTCCGTAACCCAGTCGCTGAGCAGTGCCCGCACCCAGCTCGGGCAACTCGTGGGCGGCCCGGTGCCCAAGGTGACGGGGGCGCTGGAAGACCGGGGTGCTCCGGCCAACCTGGAGGCGGCCATGGGCTTGGCAGTCGCCCAGTCCGCGACCCTCAAACGCCTGGCCGCGGAGGAGCAGGCGGCCGACCAGGACGTGGCTTCCAAGCGTTCCACGCTGATGCCCCAGGTTTCCCTGCGCCTCCAGAGGGATCTGGGGGATCCCTTGTATATCCGGCAGGATACCCGCGCCATGGTGGTGCTGACCGCCCAGCCGGGGGCGGGCCTGTCGTCCGTCTCCGGGGTGGATGCCGCCGTGGCCCGGCGCGAAGCCGCGCGTCTGGCACGGGAGACCGCGCTGCGAGAGTTGCGACAGCAGGTGATGTTGGACTGGGACGAACTGACGGCTTCCCGGCTGCGCCTGGATAATGCCCGGCAGGCCCGGACCATTGCGGCGGAGGTATTCGACTCCTACGCACGTCAATACACCACCGGGCGCAAGTCCTGGATAGACGTGATGAACGCGGTGCGGGAACAAACCCAGTCCGACATGGCCGAGGCCGACGCCCTGGCCCAGGTGGCGGCGGCCGCGCTACGGCTCAGGATAGTGACGGGGGGGCTCGCGCTTCAAGGTGCCGCCGATGCGCACTAGCCTGCCCGCCCTGCTGGAGAGGGCCGCGCGCCTGGCGGGACAGCGTTTGCCGCCAGACCGGGGAGAGGAAGTCGGCCGGATCATCGAGGCCGAAGGCGAGGGCTTGCAGGCGCCCGAACTGTTCGCGGAAGGCTGGCGTGCCGGCGGCCTGGCCGGCGATCCTCTGCCCATCGCGGCGCCCGAGGCGGCTCACCTGCCTTTCGCCGCCTGGCGCCCCGACCTGGGCTGGCTCCTGGTCCTGGCGCGAGGCGCCGACGGCAACTGGAGGGCCGAGGCCGGCGATGGCAGCCCCCTGTCCCTTGCCGGGCTGGAAGGCGCCGCGTGCGTCTCCTTGCCGCGGCGTAAGACCTCCGAGTCGCTGACACCGCGCGCCGCGAAACTGGTCTGGAATGCCGTCATGGCGAGGAAGTCGGTCTTCCTGGAGGCGGTGCTGGCGACGGGCCTGGTCAATTTGATTACCCTTGCCACCTCGCTCTTCAGCATGCAGGTGTATGACCGCGTGATCCCCAATCACGGCTTCCAGACGCTCTGGGTGCTCAGCGTGGGCGTGGGCGTGGCCATCGCCCTGGAGTTCATGCTCAAGGAAGCGCGCAGCCGCACCGTGGATAGGGCCTGCACCGCCATTGACCATGGTTTGTCCGAGTGGTTTTTCGGCAGGACGCTCTCCATACGCATGGAGAAGAGGCCGCCGTCGGTGGGCACCCTGGCCTCCCAGGTGAAGGGTTTCGAGCTGGTACGGGGGGTGCTGACCTCCACCTCCCTCTTCGTGCTGGCCGACGTGCCGTTCGCCATCTTCTTCATCATCATCATCGGACTGGTGGGGGGCTGGACGGTGCTGGTGCCGCTGGTGGCCCTGCCCGTGGCCCTGGTCGCGGGCCTCGTATTCCAGGGTGCGATCCAGCGCCACACAAGGCTCAACCTCTCCGGCAGCAACAAGAAGGCCGGCCTTCTGGTGGAAGCCATAGACGGTGCGGAGTCGCTCAAGGCCAATGGCGCGGAATGGAAGCTCCAGGGGCGCTGGAATCAACTGGTGGCGGAGGTTTCCGAGTCCGAGCAGAAGATACGCAGCTATTCCGCCCTGTCCCAGAACGTGACCATGGCCATGCAGCAGTTGGGCTACGTGGCCCTGGTGGCCCTGGGCGCTTATTTCGTGACCGAGAACCAGTTGAGCATGGGCGGGCTCCTGGCCTGCTCCATCGTCAGCAACCGGGCCATGTCGCCCATCATCCAGTTGCCGGCCGTCATGGTGCAATGGGCTCACGCGCGAGCGGCAATCGAGGGCCTGGACCGGATCATCGCCCTGCCCAGCGAAAGCGAGGACGAGCAGCACGCCCTGACGCCGGCCTCCCTGGAGGGCAGCCTGCGCTTCGATCGCACGCATTTTTCCTATGGCACGGCCAATCGGCTGGCTCTGGAGATCGAGACCCTCGCTATCGCCCCCGGAGACCGGGTCGGCATTCTTGGCAGCATAGGTTCCGGCAAGAGCACCTTGCTCAAACTGGCCTCCGGGCTCTTCCGTCCCACCGAGGGCAAGGTTTTTCTCGGCGGGGTGGACATGGCCCTGTTGTCCCCGCCGCTGGTTCGGGAGACCGTGGGCTATCTACCCCAGGACGTGCGCCTTTTCAGCGGCACCCTGAGAGACAACTTGTTGCTTGGCCTTGCGGATCCGGGTGACGAGCCTATCCTGGCCGCGGCACGGCGCACCGGCCTGATGGAACTGATCGCGGGCCAGCCCAAGGGGCTGGGGCTGGAAATCACGGAAGGCGGCCGGGGCGTCTCCGGCGGTCAGAAACAATTGATCGCTTTGACCCGGATGCTCCTGGCCAAGCCCAGGATATGGCTGCTGGATGAACCTACCGGCTCCATGGATGCCATGACCGAGGCGCGCATTACCGCACTGCTGGGGGAGGTCATATCCGAGGGTGCTACCCTGCTGGTCTCAACCCACAAGACGGCGCTTCTGCCGCTCATGACGCATTTGGTGGTGCTTCAGGAGGGGCGCCTCTTGATGGCCGGGGCGAGGGATCAGGTGCTGGCAAAACTCTCGGGGCGGCCACAGGCGCAACAAGGAGTAGGCACATGAAGTGGCGGGACAAAGGCAAGTCGGATGCAGGTGAGCAGGGCTCGGGGCGTGTGGTGATCCGGGTGAGTGCCTTTGCCATCATCGCCTTCTTCTTCTGGGCGCACTGGGCCCAAATTGATCAGATCACTCGTGCCACGGGCCAGGTCATCGCCAGTTCCCGTAACCAGATCATCCAGGCGCCGGACGGGGGGGTATTGATGGAAGTGCCGGTGAAGGAGGGGACGCGTGTCAAGCGTGGTCAACTCCTCGTCCGCTTTGATCGGACCAAGACCCAGGCCGCCTACCAGGAGAGTGCCACCAAGGCGGCTTCGCTACAGGCCGCGGTGGCGCGTCTCACGGCGGAAGTGTATGGAGGTGTTCCGAATTTCCCCTCTTCGCTGGATAAATTCCCCGATGTGCGGGAAAACCAGAGGGTACTGTTCAACCGGCGCCAGGCGGCCATCCACGAGGAAATCGCGGCCCTGGAGAAGGCATTGGGTCTGGCCAAGGAAGAACTGGCCATGAACCAGCCCCTGGTCAAGAGCGGCGACGTGAGCCGTAGCGACATCCTGAAGCTCCAGAGACAGGTGGCGGATATCCAGGGGCAGATTACCAATCGGCGTAACAAGTATCTTCAGGACAGCCAGACCGATCTGGCGAAGGCCCAGGAGGATCTGGACGGCGTCAAGCAGGTATTGACCCAGCGCAAGGAGCAGTTGGATTACACCGAACTGCGCTCGCCCATGGACGGCATCGTGCGCAACGTGCGCCTGACCACTCAGGGTGGCGTGGCCAAGCCGGGAGAGGAAGTGATGCAGGTTGTACCCATGGACGACGACCTCATCATAGAGGCCAAGGTTCGGCCGGCGGACATCGCCTTTGTCAAACCCGGCCTGCCCGCGACGGTCAAGCTCGATGCCTACGACTACACCGTTTATGGCACGCTCAAGGGGGAGGTGGCCTACATCAGTGCCGACACCCTGAACGAGGAAGTGCGCGGTAATGAGATTCCCTATTACCGGGTGCAGGTCAAGACCCGCGGCCGCAATCTCTTGGGCCGCAGCAACGAGCGGATAGACATTCAGCCCGGTATGACCGCGACTCTGGAGATCAAGACCGGGAGCAATACCATACTGAGCTACCTGACCAAGCCGGTCACCAAGACCCTCGGAGAGTCTTTCGGCGAACGTTGAACGCGCTGCCCGCCCGCGGTGCTGAAGTTCCTGCGTCGCGGCCGGCGTCTACAGCCTCGCTGTTGGTAGCGTCGAGCCAGAGTCTGTTCCAGGGTGGGTGGCAAAAGGCCTGGCGCGTCATCCTGTACCCTTGATGATCGTGGCCTGCCTGGCGTTGGATCGAAATCATCAGGGAAAAAGGGCTGCGGCGCGCCTTGCTCAAGGATGCGCTGTTGCGTACGGCCCAAGCGGCCGATATTGCGGGCATCCTCTGTCTGCTGGTGCATGCTAAAGACGAATCGGCCAAGGCGTGGTACGCTTCATGGGAATTTGAGCCGAGCCCGACCGACCCGTATCACCTTTTCCTTCTTGTCAAAGATCTGAAGGCCATGCTCCGGTAGGCGGCGGACTCCAGGCGTGGGCCCTTGTGCCATTCCGGGTTCGGGCCATGCTTGTGTCGGCCTTGGCGTTGGGAACCGTGAGAATGGCGCCAGGCGCGAGGTTCCATCCTACCCCTTGAAGGGAGTACCCGAGATGTACAGCACCGAAATCCTTCAGTACTTGAAGCAGCACGGCCAGTGCCTGGATTCGGAGATCGCCGCAGCCATGGGGATTTCCCTGCCTAGTGTGCTCGACTCCCTGTCAGACTTGTCGGGACGGGGCGAAATCTCCAAGTGCAGCGTGACCCGGTTCCACGACGGCAAGCCGGTCGAGAACATGCTTTGCCGGGTGGCCGGATTCATTCCGCCCGCGGCCCCCGGCCGGAAGCCCTCGGCCAAGAGATAGTCCAGGACATTTGGGCGCAGCGAGCTCCCGCGTGTCCGAGGGGGTGTCACGCGCCGATGCCGCCGCCCGCGAATGCCTGGGACCGTTTGCCCGACCTGAAACCGGACTTCAGCGTGCCAGCACCTGCTGCAGGAAGCGTCGGGTACGTTCGTTTTGCGGCTTGCCGAAGAACGCCTCGGGGGTACCTTCCTCCACGAGTTGCCCTTCGTTCATGAAGATGACCCGGTCCGCCACGGCCCGGGCGAAGCCCATCTCGTGGGTGACGCAGACCATGGTGACGCCCCGTCCGGCCAGTTCCACCATCACGTCCAGCACCTCCTTGACCATCTCCGGATCCAGGGCCGAGGTGGGTTCATCGAACAGCAGCACCCGGGGTTCCAGACACAGGGCGCGGGCGATGGCGACCCGCTGCTGTTGGCCGCCGGAGAGTTGCAGGGGGTATTTGTCCGCCTGCTCGCCTATCCGTACTCGCTCCAGTTGGGCCAGGGCACGGCCTCGGGCTTCTGCCTGAGTTAGTCCCGCGGCCAGGGTGGGGGCCAGGGTCAGGTTTTCCAGCACCGTGAGGTGGGGGAACAGGTTGAACTGCTGGAACACCATGCCCACCCTCCGTCTTACCTGCTCCAGCGCCTTTGCGCCGGCACCGAGCGGGATACCGTCCACCTCCAATTGCCCCTCCTCGAAACTTTCCAGGCCGTTGATGCAGCGGATGAGGGTGGATTTGCCCGAACCGGATGGCCCGCAGATCACCAGCTTCTCCCCGGCCGCGATCTCCAGGTGGATGTCCCGCAGGGCATGGTAGGCGCCGAACCACTTGTTGACGCCGCTGAAGCGGATGATGGGCTGAGTCATGGGTTGATTGGGAGTGGGGAGTGGGGAGTGGGGAGTCAGCGGCCCATGGCCAGGCGGCGTTCCAGGCTGCGGCTGTAGCGGGAGAGGGCGTGGCAAGCTCCCCAGTAGAGGGCGCCGATGAATAGATAGCCCTCCAGGTAGAACATGCGCCAGTTCGGATCGCCGGAGAGCGCCAGGGACAGGGAACCCGTGAGTTCGTAGAGGCTCACCACGGTCACCAGCGACGTTTCCTTGATGGTGCTGATGAAGCTGTTCATGAGGGAGGGCAGGGTGGCGCGCAGCACCTGGGGCAGGACCACACGACGCTGGATCTGCCACCAGGTGAGGCCTAGCGCTTCTGCGGCCTCCGTCTGTGCCCGCGGCAGGGACTGGAGGCCGCCCCTCAGGATTTCCGCCAGGAAGGCGCTGGCGAAGAGGGTGAGGCCGAAAAGCACCCGCAGCAGCACGTCCAGGCTGAATCCCCGGGGCAGGAACAGGGGAAAGAGGAAGGAAGCCAGGAATAGCACCGGCACCAGGGGCACGCCCCGCACCACTTCCACATAGGTGCCGCACAGGAGGCGCAGGATGGGGAGCCGGGAGCGGCGGCCCAGGGCCAGCAGGAGTCCCAGGGGCAGGGCGCAGCCCACGCTGAAGAGGGAGAGCAGGAGCGTGAGGGGCACTCCGCCCCAGCGCGCCGTGTCCACCGGCGTGAGTCCCAGCCATCCGCCCTTCATGAACAGGAAGGCCAGGGGTAGCACCAGGCACCAGGCGCCCAGCAGCCGGCGAGCAGAACCGGTGCGCAGAAACTGACGGCAGGACCACAGCAAGAGGAGCATCACCGAGAGCGTGGCCGCGACGGGCCGCCATTGTTCATCGAAGGGGTAGCGGCCGAACAGGATGGCGCGGTATTTTTCCGCCACCACGCCCCAGCAGGCGCCCTCGTGGCCCACCGCCCGGCAGGCATCGGCATCGGGCCGGAAGACGGCATGGACCAGTGCCCAATCCGTGAGGGCGGCGCCGAACCGGAGCAGCAGGCCCGCCAGCACCAGGGTCGCGAGCGCGCTCCAGGGCGTGGCGAAGAGCCGGCTCCGCAACCAGGGAATGAGCCCGATCATGCCCGGCGGCGGCAGGCGGGGCGGGGTCAAGGGGAAGACTGTGGTCTCGGCGGTCATGGCTCAACGCTCCCGCAAGGCCGCCCGGCGGTTGTAACGGGCCATCACCCAGGCCGTCAGCAGGGACAGGAGCAGGTAGACGAGCATGATCAGGCTCACGCACTCGATGGCTCGGCCGGACTGGTTGAGCGAGGTATTGGCCACCGCCACCAGTTCCGGATAGCCCACGGCGATGCCCAGGGAGGAGTTCTTGGTGATGGACAGGAACAGGTTGGTGGCGGACGGGATGATGACCCGCAGCGCCTGGGGCAGCACCACCTTGCGCAGCGCTTGTGCCCGGCTGAGGCCCAGGGCCATGGCCGCCTCGGTCTGGCCCCGGGGCACGGAGCCGATACCGGCGCGGACGATCTCCGCCAGGTAGGCCGCCGAATAGAGTACCAGGCCGATCAGCAGCGCCAGGTATTCCGGCGTCAGGCTGCCGCCGCCGGCGATGTTGAATTCGTTTTGCGCCGGATGCTGCCACACCAGGCCCAGGCTGCTCCAGGCGGGTACGGGAAAGGCGAGGCCGCTCTTGCTGAGATAAACGTCGCCCAGGCGCCAGGCCTCGGCCGCCGCCGGCAGCAGATCCACCAGGGCAAAATACCAGGCCAGGAGTTGCAGCAGCAGGGGGATGTTGCGGAAGACCTCCACGTAGGCGGAGCAGAGGCTTCGCACCAGCAAGTTGTTTGAGAGCCGGCCGATGCCCAGGAGGGTTCCCAGCAGGGCGCAGAGGAATATGGCCGGCAGGGCCACCCGCAGGGTGTTGGCCAGTCCGGCAACGAATGCCTTGAGGTAGGGCTCGCTCGACTCGAAGGGGACGAGACCCTCGCCCAGGCTGAAGCCGGCCGGTTCCAGCAGGAAACCGAAGCCGCTGGGGATGTTCTGGCGTCTCAGGTTTTCCGCCGCCAGGTAAGCGAGCAAGGCCAGGATCACCGCCACGGCCAGCAGGATCAAGCCTTGCCGCAGCACTGTCCGGCGGTCCATCCGGCTGGGCGGGGGCGGCCTGGGGGCGATGGGTTGATCGCTCATGCTCGGCACTTAGCGGATCGGTGGCGCATAGATCAGGCCGCCCTGGTTCCACAGGCGGTTCATGCCCCGGGGCAGCTTCAGGGGCGAACCCGTCCCCAGGTTGCGCTCATAGATTTCGCCGTAACTGCCCACCGCCCTGATGGCCCGGTAGGCCCATTCCCGATCCAGCCCCAGGGGCTTGCCCGTGTCCTCGGTGGTGCCCAGGAAACGCTGGGCCACCAGGTCGCCGGAGCGCTTCTGCTCTTCGGCATTGGCCCGGGTGAGGCCCATCTCCTCGGCGGTGATGAGGGCGTTTACCACCCATTTGACGATGGCGAACCATTCGTCGTCGCCGCGGCGCACCACCGGCGCCATGGGTTCCTTGGAGATGAGCTCCGGCAGGATGAGGTAGTCCGCCGGATGGCGTGTCTCCCTTTGCAGGACGGCGGCGAGGCTCGAGGCGTCCGTGGTGTAGGCCTGGCAACGGCCGGTGAGGAAGGCCTTGATGGAGGCCTCGAAGTTGTCGAATACCACCGGCCGGATGCGCATCCGGTGGCTGCGGGCGTAGTCGTTCAGGTTCCGCTCCGCCGTGGTGCCGGCCTGGACGCAGATTTCTGCGTTGGCGAGCTGGGTGGCGGAGGTGATGCGGGATTTCCGGCTCACCATGAAGCCCTGGCCGTCGTGAAACACGATGCTGGTGAAGTGCAGCCCCAGGCTCGCGTCCCGGGACAGGCTCCAGGTAGTGTTGCGGGAGAGCAGATCCACCTCCCCGGCCTGGAGCGCCGCGAAGCGCTGCTGGGCGTTGAGCGGCGTCCATTTCACCTTTTCCCCGTCGCCGAGCACGGCCGCCGCGACCGCCTTGCAGATGTCCACGTCCAGGCCGCTCCAGCGGCCCTTGCTGTCGGAAGCGGAGAAGCCCGACAGGCCGGTGCTCACGCCGCAGACGAGTTCGCCCCGCTGCCGGATGGCGTCCAGGGTCTTGCCGGCTGAGGCCGGCGGGGCCGACAACAATACCGTCAGAGCGAAAAGGAAGGGCGGGGCGCGCAATTTCATCTGCTGGAACAGGGCCGAAAGCCGTGATTCTCGGGCAGGACGGGACAAAGGCCAAGGGAAATCGTCAGTGATCCCGCGGGCTAGTAGATCGTTTCAATAAAAATATTACAAATCACGCCACACCCAGATCGAATTTCTTCCAGCGGAAGACGACGGGGGCTTCATTCATTTCGGCGATGCCTTTGAGGATGCGGGCCTTGAGGTCG